>DPXI01000134.1 GCA_003527485.1 Treponema sp.
TTCCGCTGCTTCCTTCCCTTCCCTATATTACCAAAGACCTCCGCGCCCTTCCGGCTCGGCATCCGCCCCGCCGGCTTCGCGCTGCATAGCCCACCAGCAACTTCCGTGCCAGTCGACTGCCGCTCCGCAACTTTTTTGCTGCATCACTCGCGGCGAGGCGGACATTACCACGCTTCCCGCTTGTAGATCAAGCGCTTTTCAAACTTTATTTAGGTTGCAAAAGCGCACCTTGAAGACCGACGATCAAAGAACCGCACGCCGAAGCGTTTCAGTCCTACATCCATCCATTGAAGTGATCCGCGTATAGCTTTTGAAACAAGGGTTTCTACGGCTGGTAGATCAGGCACTTGAAGGTAAAAGTGAATATATCACCACCCGTAATAATGTTCAAGCCTTTCGGGGACATTTCAGATGCTTTGATGCAATTCAGCCTCTTTCTTTTCTATTGCTGCGCGGATCGACGCTACCTCAGCGAGAATACCCCGAATCGAGGGATCTTCTGAGGAAATGGTCGCTTTGCGTTGTTCGACAAGGAGGGCGTAAGCCTCGGAGCCGAGGCGGGCGACGAGCTTCTGGGCTTGCGATTCCAGTTGCATGATTTCGATCTTGAGGACGCCTTTCTCACCGGCATCTTGCGCCGCGGCGCCCGCCTTCTCCGCAAGGTGCTTCGACGCCGAAACGCCCTGCTCCACCCAATTTCGCATCCTTTCCGAAAAAGTCACAGGAACCTCCTACTTCTTCTTGATCCCGAGAATGGTCAGGTCATCGTACTGATCGTCTTCCCGGATATTGGTATAGTACATGTATTCCGGCAATTCGCCATGATCTCTCGTCCGGGAGCAGTAGGTGCGGTACTGTTCGAAGCACCCCTTCAGAAAAGCGTCGACCTTACGGTCGACGAGCACCTTTGAGTCTTCTCCCGCTTTCGGATCCCTGAAAAAGCGGAAGATGCGCTCAATTGCTACGAGGGCCATGATCCCGTCCTTGAACGACCGGTCGCCCCTGCTGAAGTCGAAGGAGAGCCGCTCGGAGGGATCGGCGGGGTGATGCTTGACGAGTTCGAAACGCCCTCCGGTCAGTACTGCGTTAAGAATGGATTCGACCCTCGGATATCCGAATTCTTCGTTGTTGTCGCCCTTCTGATGGTTGTCATGGGCGGCTCCGTCGGCTATGCCCGGTTCCTTGCAACTGATCATTTCCTGAGAGGAATTCCTGAAATACCGTTTGCCTTCTTCGATACCGTCAGTGTAAAGCAACAGGAAATCACCGGAATCGAGTTTGAGCGTCTGCATCGGGAATCCTGATTTCATTTCGATCAGCTCGTTCGGGAAGGGTCCCGCGGCCGGTGTCTGCGCAAGGGTCAGGATCTTCATGCGCGCCTCGGAAGCGTCGTAATAATGGACGAGAGTATCGCCGGCGTTGCAGAACCGGACCAGACCCGACTTGGTGTCGAGCAGGCAGAGGGTGAAGGCGGCGAACAGGCCTTTGTAGCCCTGCGAATTGATGAAGTCATTGATTCGATAGACGAGGGGTTCCAGGTTCAGCCCTGCCGCGTTGTTGGTCCAGTTCTTGAAATGATCCAGGAAAAGGGTAGCCACCTCGACCATGATGAGGGCGGCGGGGACGCCCTTGCCGGAAACATCGCACTTGATGACGGCGAAGTATCGGTCGTCCAATTTCAGATAATTGAAATAGTCGCCCGAGACGCCCTTGGCTCCTTCGTAATAGCCGAAGAATTCCGCCTCGTCCGTGATGGTGCTTCCCGTGGTCAGTTTGCGTCCACGTTCGTCGGTCTCCAGCGGAATGAACATTTTCTGGACGTCCTTTCCGACCGTCAGGTCTTTGGAGGCAGCGGCGGCTTTTACGAGTCCGTGGGTCATGTCGTTGATCGTATCGCCGAGCTCCGCGATCTCGTCCTTGCTTTTGACGACGATATCCTTGCCTTGGAGATCCGCTTTATTTTCCGTATCCCGGATCATGCGTACGTGACCGACGAGCTTCTTGATAGGACCGATGATGATCATGGACAGGAACAAAGCGCCTATGACGCCGATCCCCACGGCGATGAGGGCGACGATGCTGGTGATCCGGATCAGCTCGCGGCGCCCTGCGGCGATCTCGGCGATGATTGAGTCGGTGCTCACTTCCAGGCGGACGAGGCCCCGGAAGAATAGGTCCTCCGAGCCCTGCCGGTACATGACCGGTTTGAAGAAGATATAGGTCCGGGTTTCGGGAGATATCTGATCCAACGAGAACTCGGGTTCGGAGCCGATCTCGGAGGCGATTGCCGTCAAGCGTTCATTGAGGCGGGCTTCCAGTTCCCGGGTCGTCGTCTGGATGTCGTCACGCGCCCGGACGCTCGCCGCATCGGTGCGGAGCGCGAGTTTGAGGGCTTCCTGCGTGAAGCCGGCTATTCCCGCCGACAGCTCCCCGACCTCCGACCTGGCCTGATCGTCCAATTCCTTCGCTATCCCGACAAGGCGGGGCGTCAGCGGATCCTGCAGGCGCGATACGCCGGCCTGGAAGGCTGCCGTATCGATCTTCGATCCGATGGCCGGATCGTTCGTCGCCCAGATATGGTCGCTGAAAATTGTCGCGTCGGAACCGAAACCGGTGATCGTCGCGTATCGGGCTTCGGGGATGGCGGATGCTTGCGCGGGGAGAAATCCGAGCTCCAGAACGTTGCGGCTGGGGAGGTAGGCTCGTGCTCCGGATGCAAGGCTTTCCAGGAGAACTTTTGACCTGTCCTTCAAACCGCGGAGGAGGGTCGTTTCCTGGGTGCGCGTCATCAGAAGCGACAAAGGCAGCGATACGATGACGACGACCATAACGACGAGGATGGTGGTGAAAGTAGCCAGTTTCAGGCGAAGGCTGATTCCTCGTTTGCGAATCGACGCGGCCCGTTTTTTCTTTTCCGATGGCATGAGATCCCCCGTGATGAGAGCGGCGACTTCGTCGCGGACGGCCATGCCCTCGCGCAGGACGTCGCCGATACCGCGAACAGATACGAACAAACCGATGAGACCGAAAACGAGGACCGCGGCGAGCACGAGAACGACCGAGTCGAACACGAACCGGCTCTTTTGGGCGACGATCCAGGAAGGCTCCCATTCTTGGGAGAAATCTCCGAACTTGACGGTCCCCGACTCGTCGACATTCACGAGGGGCGCGGTCACATGGATGCCGCGGGTCGGATGGATGAGGCCGATCCGGTACCTTCCGGCCTCGAGGTCCTCGACCCTGAGTCCGGATATCTCCCGGTCCGATACGACCCGGTATTCGCCCCGTTCCAACAGGAATTCCCGGTCGTACGGAGCGCGCCCGTCGCGGTCCAGGAAGATGCGTTCGACGAGCCCGCCCACGGAGAAGCCGCGGCCGACGATCTTGAGCGTCAGCGTGCCCTGATCATCCCGCAAGGCGTCGGCGAAGGTGATGTAGGTGTAGGGTACGTACTTGTTCGCCTTCATATAATAGCTGGATGCCTCGCCGATGTTCCCTACCTCGTCTATGACGGCCACGGAAAAACGCCAGATTCCGTCGTCGCGGTTGGAAAAGGAAGCGGTGACCGCGGAACCCAGGGCGCGGGGAGTCGGCGCCTTCGCCGGGAAGCGCGCGGCGGCCTCCGTCTGGAATTCGGCGTCTCCCCAGAGCGCTGCGTAATCGAGGGGGGCGAGGTATTCAAGATCCCAAGCGTACGAGGCGATGTCGGAGGCGGGCGGAGGGTTCCATTCGATGGAGAAGGTATTGGAAGCGAGGAAACCGCCCTCATCGAGGGGAGGCGGGACGATGTTGGCCTTTGGAGGAGGGGTCGTATCCCGCACGAATTCTATGCGCGCGGGGCGCGACCAGTTGCCTGCGAAGTCCTTGGCGATGATGGAGAAATACCAGGAACCGTCTTCCGGGGCGCGCCGTTCCGCGCTCGTCGTCGCATCGGTGGACATGGCGTTACGCGGAGGCTCCGCTCCCGGATCCATGCTCCAGGAGAATGAATAGGAAGAGATGCCCGAGGCGTCTTCAGGCGCTTTCCAGGAGAAACGAGCGACGTCCCGCCTGACGGCCTTCCCGCTTTCGAAATTTTCCGCCGCGAGTATCGGCGCCTCGACAGTACGGTCCGGTCCCGCGACGTAGATTCGGTCCGTCCCCCGAGCCGTCGATTGCCAGAACACGAATAGCCCCGCGGGGGTGGGAACGGGCCGGGCGAATGCGGCGTCGCCGCGGGCGCCCGAGAGGTCGCTTTCCTGCCATACGATGCCGCTCCGCTGGGCGAAATAGACGCGGTTCTGTCCGCGTCTATTGTCGAACCACACGATCGACGCTTCCCCGTCGAATTCGAAACCGATCGGATTGTTGCAATACGAGCCCGCCGAACTTACGCGGTCGACCTCTCCGAGCAGGGATCCGTCCCCCGCGATCTCCGCGGCGTACACCTGCGGGGAAGCGGAACCGGACCGGCGTTCCCAAACGAGGAACAGCGAATCCCCGAGCACCGACAGGTGCGGCCGTTGGTTGTCGAAATTCTCGGCTTGCGTGCGGGTCTGTGAGAACGGATCGTCGAAGGAGGTCACCAGCCGCGCGGGGGACCAGGTCGCGCCCCCGTCGTCGCTGCGCTTGAGGTATAGCTGGAATGTCGGCCGGACGCCGGACGACAGCGACTGGAAGACCACGAAATCCGAGCCCGCGGCCGCGGCGTGCGTCGGGAGGAAATTGAGCCTCAGCCCTGCTTCATCCACGAAGGGAGCGAAAGGAGACCATACCACGCCGTCCTCCGACTTCGAAGCATGGATCGTGAGCGATTGGTCCTGGCCGCGCGTTGCGAAAAGGATGTACCCCCCGTCGGCGCGGACGTAAAGGCGGGGCGCTATGGAACTTTCGGATCCCCCATCGAGGACCGCCCGGGAGAAACTCGCGCCATCGTCGCCGGAAGCGAGGATTTCGGTCGAAGAAGGCGAGGCGGCGATAGCGATGAGAATGCGCCCCTTCCCGTCGATGGCGAGGCTTGCGACGGAAGGCTCGTTTCCCGAATAAATATAGGGTCCGGCGAAAGACCTGCGGATGCGCCAGTCGGCATCGCCCCGCTTGGATGCCATCGATAGGCGGACTCGCAAGGCACCGTCCTCCCCGACGGCGGTCTCCTGCCACACTACCGCGGCAAGCCCGTCGCGGTAGGACGCGATCGGGAATCGACCGTTCCCCTCCGCGAGGGGAACCGGAGTCTCCCAATAGATGTCGGAGAGCGCGGATACCCTGAATATGGCGAAGAGGAACAAAGTGAAAGCCAGGAGCGGCTTGCGGACGGTCGAGCTCATAGGCGGGCCTGGATCCTTCGCTGGAGCTCGAGTATGCGCGGGGAGTTCTTGTTCCGCGGATCCTGCAGGAGCTGCTCTACGATCGCCAGCGCGACGATGGTGTTTCCCTGCTGAAGCTCCTGGACAGCCCGTTGGTAGTCCTTCTCGGAGGCGCTCGTAAGGACGACCGCGGCCAGGCCGCCGACGTCGGTCTGGATACGGTCCTTCAGGGTAACCGCCTGCTCGTTGTTGGGATTCAGCCTGAGCGCCTCGTTGAGCTGTTCGAGCGCGACGGGGAACTGGCTGCGCGTGTTCGCGTCCACGATGCGGCGAGCGGCGCGCACCAGTTCGTCCGAGCGCGTCAGTGACCGTGTATCGGGCGGCGGCAGGCGAAGGCCGAGATCGATCTCGGCCTTTTCGATGGCGGCTTTGAGTCCGGGGAAGCGCGGATTTATTTCGGCGAGGTCCTGCAGCTCGGAATACGCTTCCTGAGGACTCGCCTTCATCTTGGCCTGGGCCTCGGTCACCTTCCGGCGGAACGCCGCGTTGAAAGCGTCGGGATCGATCAGCTGATCTATGCGCAGCTCCAGGAGTCCCGCTTCCTGGTTGATGGGGAAAACGATTCGGACGGTCTGGAGTTTTGATTTCGCCTCTTCGAAACGCGCCAGGGCCTCGGTCTTCCGCCGCGCGGCGAGCAGCGCCTTGCCTTCGTCGAAGGCGCGCAGGGCGAAGCTGAGAAGCTGGCTCATCTCCGCGTAAAGCGGAGCGGTCTTGGGAATGGTCCGGCCGGTCTTGATGGAGAGGGCTCCGCGCACGAGGGTGAGCCAATAAGCCACCTCGCTTTCATCCTCGACGTTCGTCGTCCTCCAGCGGTTCTGCGCCTGTATGAGGGAATCCTCGGCAACATCGAAGGAACCTGAGAAATAGAAGGATTTGGCCTGGGTAATGAGGCGACGGACGTCCCTGACGACCACTTCGTTCTCAGTCTTGGAAATCTCGGCGGACAGCGCCAGAAGCCGGCGATCACGATCGGCCCGAAGCGAAGCGGATTCCTGGATGGAAAGCGACAAGTCGTACCGCTCTCCGGAACGCTGGAGCCGCTCCCGCGCCAGGTCGAAGTTGAGACGGGTAAGGGCCGAACGCGCTTCCTCGTAGCGCCGGTCGCCCTCCTGCCGCGCGGCGGCCGCCTGCGATACCCGCTCACGAGCCTGGGTCAGGGAAGTCCGGATCGAAGCCTGCACCGTAGCGAGGCCGGCTCCCGCATCACCGGTCCGTTTATCCAGGGCGATAATGCGCGGATCGGTTGAGATGCGCTCATTCTCCCGCCGTATATCGGAAAGCGCGGCGGCCGCGGCCCGAAGGTCGAATACGATGGCCGTGTCGGAGGCGACGAAGAAGGGGATGCTCTCCGCCGGGAACTTCGGCCCGGTCGCTCCGCTTGCGTCCTTTTCGCCTTGCAGCAATGCCAGGGCTTTGGCGTATTCGTCCCGTCGGGAAGAAAGGACGCGCTCGAGCTCGGCGGAGGATATTTCGTGGCGCAAGACGGCCGCATCGCCCTCGGCGGCGAGCGCTCCGTCCAGAATGGCCTTCAAGGAGGAACGCGCGGTTTCCAGGTATTGCGCGGACTCGGTCCCGACAAGCTGGGCCGTACGGTACGCGTCGACCGATCGGGCGTAGGCGTCCAGTTCGTCCAGCTCGCCTCCTATCTTTCCGGCGAGGTCCAGGAAGCCGCGGCGGTCGTCATCGGTCCGCGCAAGCGCGTCGTCCGCGCTCAGGGTGCCGGAGTCCCAGGACGCGGGAACCTCGAGGGCCAGCGTGCGCAGGGAAGCGAGCGAAAGGCCGTCGCGGGCGGCGGAAGCGAGATACCGGGAAGCACGGGCGAGGGTGCGGTAACGGAGGAAGGCGGGCGGCTTTCCGGCAACGATGGACCTTCCGTAGCTCGTGAGAACAGGACTCGCTTCGACGCCGGCCACCGACGACCAGAGTCCGATGGTCTTGAGCGCGATTTCCGCGAAGTCATAGGATCGGTCGAAGGCTAGCGCGACGGATTCCCTCTCCGCATCCTCGGTCAGGGAAAGAGCCCGGGCATAGCTCCGGTCCGCGGCGGCGATCGCGGCGGTCTGCGCCCTGTTGGCCGCTTCGATCCATAGGGTATCCATCGCGCCGAGCACGCCTTCCGGCCGGATCTCGGTCTTGCGTCCGAGCACGAAACGGTAGGCGAAAGGAAGGAAGGAGCTCTCCCCGAGATCCTTGTCGGATCCCTGAAGGAGCAGGAATTGGGTCTCGAAGGCGCGCCCCGCCGCCGCGACGGCATTCCGCATCGCGGCGTATTCCAGGAGGACGGCCTCGGCCCCATCGTATGCGGCCTGAGGTGAGTCCATGCCCGCCGAACCGTCGTTCTGGCTCAGGACGGCCTCGAAAGCGGCGATCGCCGTTTCCAGGCGGGCGATCCTGTCATCGAACTTGCCGATCTCCGATTGCACCGAGCCCAACCCGCCTAGCACGCGCGAGACGACCAGCTGGCCGTATGCCGCTTCGTCGAATTGGTCGCGGTACAGGGTAAACCCGGTGGCATAGCGTTTGGCCGCGTCAGCCCAGCTGCGCGCATCGATGAGTGCGCGGCCTTCCGCCATGATCCGATCGAACTGGGCCCGGTTGAAGGTAAAGAGAGCAGTATCCTTGGTACGGCTGAGAAATTCGCGCGCGGCCCTGTTGGGCGTCGTTTCCAGATCTTCCAGTCGTTTGATCATCGCGAGCTTCCGCTCGTCGTTCGTGGGATCGTTGACCAGCACGTCGAGCAGTTCCCCCGCGATCAAATTATATTCGTCGCGAAGGCGGACGATGCGCTGGAGACGCCGCTGGGCTTCGTCGAAGCGTTCGGGATTTTCCTTGATAAAAGCGGTGAGCGCAAGGATGGCTTCATTGTAGCGCCTTTCGGAGATGAGCTGATCCGCCTTCGGGAGACGATCCTCCCTCCGACCGCCCGCATGGACGTTCTGGACGATCGCCAGGAGGAGGACGATCATCGCGGCGAAAATTGTCCGCGACCGATCGCGGGCGATGAGGATCATGCGCTATTCGTACCCATCTCGGTATAGTATCGGACTTCGATCATGGCCTCTGTATAGTAGAAAGCGGGACGCCGGCGCTATATACTGTTAAGGAATACCATGCAACGGGCGAAATTAGGCCTCCTGATGTTCATGATTCTCCCCGTTATCGCCGCTCGCGCGGTCGACGTACCCTCAGTTCCCTATGCGACGATCACGGAGCTGCTGGAGTGGTACGGCATCGATGTGAACGAAGGCCTGACGGCCCTCCCCTCCCTGAACGTCCCGATGGGCGGCAGATCGGAGGCGATGGGCACCGCGTTCGCAGCGGTAGCGGACGACGCCTCCTTTTTGGAATGGAATCCCGCAGGTTCTTCCACCCTCCCGGTTACCGAATTGGCCTTCTTCCACAACAACTGGATCCAGGACTCGAAGGTCGAAGGTGCGGTATTCGCGACCCGCAAGAACGCCCTCGGCCTTGCCGTCGGCGGGAAATGGCTGTATCTGCCTTTCACCGAAACCGATTCCTTCGGGAATCGAGCCTCGAAAGGGTACTACGCCGAAACGACCGCAGTCCTCAACGCTTCCTACAACCTCCTGGCGGGCTACTATTTTTCGGGGATATCCCTCGGCGCCAACCTGAAGGGGAGCTACCGATTCGTCCCCGATTTTTCCGACAATGAAGGCACCGTAGTGCCCGGTTCCGGCGCATCCCAATCGACTTTCGCGGCGATGGCCGACTTCGGATTGCTCACCCGGTTCAATCTTCTTAAATTCTACTACGCCAGGGAAAGGAATTCTTCCTTTGCCCTTGTTATCCGCAACTTCGGCCCACCGGCCCTCGACGAACCCATGCCGACGGTCGCGACGGCCGCGGTATCGTATCGGCCGATCCGCCCCGTTCTCGCCGCCTTCGATTTTTCCGTACCGATCAACCTCATGGATCCCGCGCTCTCGGAACGTCCCTACGCAGCCATCGGCGCCTCGGCCGCCATCACCAAGTTCCTCTCGATGCGCGCGGGCCTCCTGTACAGATCCTCGAACCTGCGCCTTTCGGTCGGAAGCGGGATCGCGCTCGAAGGGATAGACCTGGACGTCACTTATACCCTCGACCTGCTCACCCAGCTCACGCCGCTCAACCGGGTGAGCCTCGCCGCGCGCTTCGACTTCGGCGACGGCGGAAGGGCGGAACGGGCCCGCAAGGTGGACGAGCTCTACCTCAAGGGACTCGAGGAATACGCGAACGGAAACCCGGATGAGGCCCTCAGGCTCTGGAAAGAAGTCCTGGACATGGATCCCCGCTTCGATCCGGCCCGCGAGGGTACCTCGGCCCTGCTCGCCTCCCGTGCCCTTGAGAAAAGGATCGACGAAATCCAGAAGCTGGAGTAGGAAGGCGAAGCTCAGCGCTTGGTGCGGAACACCCGATAATTCACATCGCGGAACAGGTTGTGCCGGCGTTCAAGGTTCGTCAGCCATTCGGTGCTGATGTAGTTCCCCCCAAGAGAATCGTAAATATTGGTGAAGTTGGCCACGCTCTCTTCGATCCGCCGCCTCGCGTATTCGGGCGAATTATTGTTCCTGAGCATGACCGCCCAATCGGACGATTGTGCGAGCAGGATCTCCCTGGCCGCTTGGTTGAGCGCGCGTTCCTTCAGGCCGCCGTCGTCGGGGAAGCGCTCGGCGAGTTCGATCATCCTGGAAACCGACCGCATGATATGGCGATACGTCCAATCGTTCGACGCGTCCAGCCAGGTTTCCGCGTACCCGTTCGACCCCCAAGTGGAAAGTTCCGGCGTCGTCGTCTGGAGCGGCCCCGAGGAGTTCAGGGCATCCGAAGGGGTAACGAAGGCCAGCGAGGAGCGTGTCGCTCCCTCGCGGAAGAGTTCTTCGATGAAGGCGGGACCTTCGAACCACCAATGGCCGAACAGCTCCGCGGTATACGCGCACAGCGATACGCCGCTTTCCCCCGTGATCGCGAAGGCGCTCTCGGCGCGCCGTTCCCTGGAATCCAGGAAATCCGAGGCATGGTCGAACATGCGGATCATCGCCTCGTCCGGATCGTAGATCCTCTTCTCCGCTCCCCGCCCGGTAATCGCCCAGTACTTGAAGCCCGTCGCGGTGCGGACGCCGTCGATTTCCAGAAAATCTTCCATGTCTTTGGAAGGAAGCTCATATCCGACGTCCCGATGGAAATCGCGGTACGCAGGGTCGGCCGGATACCCGTTTTCGGCATCCCAGACCTCCCTGGACGCGGCGAGGTCGCGACCGAATACGGCCAGTCCCGAGGCGGTTTTGACGGGCGCGAAGGTCCCCTTCCCGGGAACGGGGTCCGCGAACATGAGGCCGTGGGTATCCACTATCGTATACGCAAAATTGTAGGAACGGAGGTACTCGTCCACCCCGGGAAACCATCCGAGTTCAGGCAGCCAAAACCCTTGCGGATTCCGGCCGAAGGCGGCCCGGTGGACGGATAGGGCCACCTCGATCTGGGCCTGTATGGCTTCGGGACAGGAAGCGTAGAACGGCAGGAACGCGTGCGTCGCCGCGGTCGTGAGCAGTTCGATCCGCCCTTTCTTATGGTAGAAATCGAAGGCCCTGAGTATATCGCGCTCGTAACGTTCGGCGTAGAGATGGCGGTCCTCGACAGCCCTGTCGTAATAGAATCGGGCGAGGCGGTTCATTTCCGGGTCGCCGGAAGTCCGGTCAACCTCCTTCGCGCCGAAATCGATGAGCCGGTCCAGGTGTTCCAGATACCGTGCGCGCAGGGACTCGTCGGCGAGCATCTGGCAGAGAGTCGGCGAGAACGACATGGCGAGCTTGAAGGGTATCCGGTCGGCGTCGAGCCGTTCGAACACGCGCAGAAGCGGAAGGTAGGACTCGGAGATAGCTTCGAAAAGCCAGCGTTCCTCAAGGAAGCGCGGATATTCCGGGTGCCGTACGAAGGGAAGATGCGCATGCAGGACCAGCGCGATCGAATGCGGATTTGTCATCGGCGGTTCACCTCAAGCTTCGCAGCGGGCAGGCAGGCGTGACTGGCGATCCACCGCCTGCAACACGCGCAGTTCGGAGATGCCTGAAAGCGCAAGCATCTCGGCGGCGGTAACGGAAAGGTCCGTTTCCGAAACGGCGATCCTTCCTCGCGGCACGCGGAACGGAGGCGACGAGGCGAGGAGGTCCTCCGACTTTCCCATGACCGCGCAGAGGTCGATACGATACCAACCAGTTTCACCGGGCAGGCAAAGGTACCAAGCGTCATCCAGCTTGCCGACGGGAACGACGAAGGAAGACTCTACCCCTCCGGCTTTCGCTCCTCGCGGTCCGCTGACGCGCAGGAAATACCCTTCGAAATCCGCCTCGTGCTCCCGCGCCTGACGATCCTGCGTCTTGATTTCCCAGAAAACGTACGCCCAGACGGGATCCCGGAGCAGGACGTTTACGAAAGTTTCGTTATAGGTTTCGGGAATTCCCTCAGGGGCTTCCTCACCGTCCTCATCGCGCAAGGCTCCGTCTTCGACTTCCGCCGAATCGACATCCGCGCTCGCTTCCAGCAGCTCCTCGACGACGAAGCGGCGGTTCAGCTCACTCGGCATATCCAAACCGTAGCGATCGGCAAGCGAAACGAGATCGCCGTTGGACAGGGTCTCAAGGTACGCTCTGGTCAAGGAATGTTGTTCCATACGCGCTTGCATCATGGGAAAAAGGCGGTTTGGTGTCAAGCCGCCGCATCAAGGCACCGCGACGTCTCCGAGAGGCGGCAGAGGCGGCGCCATAAGGTTATCGGCGTCCAGCGCGTCGGCGTCTATCCGGTCCTGGGGGCGTCCGGTCGCGCGCTTGTTCTTGAGCAATTCGGCACGGCCGATGAAAAACACTTCCGCCCCACCGAAAGACCCCGGGAAGCGGCCTTTCCAGGCCTCCTTCCAGCTGACTCCGTCGATCGCGCTGACGATATCCACCCGTTCGGGCGGATAGCCGAGGGAGACGAGCCGATCGGGTGCGGAAAAATCTTCCGGAACGAGACCGAGCCCGGCGAACCCGAATTCGTCCAGAGCGGCGAGAAGGCGGCGGGCGTTATCCGGATCGGGATTTGAAAAAATATCCAGATCGCCGGTAAACCGGGGGTAGCCATGGAAGGCGACGGCATACGCGCCGACCACCAGGTATTCCACCTTATGGGCGGCGAGCGACCGAAACAACTCGACGAAGTCCCGCGGCGCTTCGACCATAGTACTGCCTCCTCAGGAATTCGACGGCTCCGAGCCGTTCCTCCGTCGGGCGGGATAGCCAGTACTCGAGATTCTCGCCGCCCGGCGAGGCGCCGGCGGCCGGATCCGTCGGCCGCCGGATGCAGGCGCGACGAACATACAGTTCTATCATGCCGGCATTATACAGCTTAGGACCGTAGATCGTCAAAGGCAAGCGGGGGGCTCGTCAAAACCTGCGAGATAGGGCCGGAAATGCTCGGGATAAGGCGCGACGAGGTCCAATGTCCCGCCGGCGCGCGAGGGGATGGAAAGGCGGCGCGCATGGAGCAGCAAGCGGCGCAGGCCGAGGTCCTTGCGGAAACGTTTGTTGAGGCTGAAATCGCCGTACTTATCGTCCCCCAGAACGGGACTGCCGATTCCCGCGAGATGGATGCGGATCTGGTGCATCCTTCCCGTCCCCAGATCCAGCTCCAGGAGGCTGAACCCCTCCGCGGAGGCGAGGACGCGATAGGAGGTCTCCGCTTCCTTGGACGCGCCCCGGACGCTCACCGGATCCCGGATAGTCCCAAGCATGGGCGCGGGGCATCCGGCGCAGACGGCATGATAGGTCTTCCGGACGGCCTTCCCGACCAAGAGACGGGAAAACTCGGCCGCGGCTTCGCGGGTTTTCGCGACGATGAGAAGCCCGGAAGTGTCCTTATCCAGACGATGTACGAGGAAAGGTCGGAACGACAGCTGCCGCTCCAGGATGTCGATGAGGGCGACGCTCACGCGCTCGCCGCCCTGGACGGCGAGGCCCGCGGGCTTGTCGACGACGAGAATCTCTTCGTCCTCGTACACTACGGGCAGATTTTTCATAGGCGGCTCCACGGCTCGCTCTCGCGGAGAAAGCCGATGCCGATTATAGTAGTACCATGCGACCATCGTCCAGCGTTCACTTCCTGAAGCTTTTAGCGATCCTGTTTCTTTGTCGGACCGCCGTCCATGCCGAGCCCCTGGTCTCTCCGACCTGGGGTTTCGCCCTCGATCTTCCCGAGGGCTACGCCTTTTCCGGAGGCGACGGAAGGGACCGGTTTTCCTTCATCGCCGATTTCGACGAGCCCCTCCATTTCGACTTGGTGGCTTATAAACCCGGACGTTACGCATCCGTCGCGGAACTGGCGACCGATGTGGCCAAGAGGCTGTTATCGGAGGGGGATGCCAGTCCGTTCATGTACCGTGGGAAGGAAGCCGTGCTCCTCGAACTCTCCTTCGTATCTCCATCCGGCCCCGCCGAAGGCTGGGCGATCTGCGTCGAGTTGCCGGTTATCGGGGCGGATGCGGGTAAGGCGCCCGGCACCAAGAGCGGACATCTCGTCGCCCTCGCCTACGGCGTGGCCGGCACCGAAGGGTACGACAAATTCCACCTCTCAGCCCTCGATTCCTTGGCCCCCGCCCCCGCCGACCGGAACGAGCCGGGCCCGATCACCGCCTTCGCCTACCCTGGCGAAGGAAAGATCCAAATCCCGGTCGCAGGACTCCGGGAGACCGCCTTCATTGACGCTTCGGACAAGGAAGCGGCCAAATATCTTGTTGACAGGGAATTTTCGGTGCTGCGCGGCTACGCGGGAACGGAAGTCTGGCAAGATGCCTGGCGACGCTTCTATCGCGCGGTGCGCAGGGATGCGTTCCCCCGCCTGGCGGGCATAGCCTTCGCGGTGGAACGCGAGCTATCTTCAGGGCCCCGTTCGGCGGAAGGCGCCGCACGGGGCGCACCGTCCGGGAGCGTGTCGGCCGATCGCGAGTTCGCCGAGGGAGTGCTCGGTTGGACTCAATCTTTCGCGTACGAGCGTGACCTGCTCGGAAGCGATTTCGTCGACCTCGTGAGCGCCGCGACGGAGGGGCGAGGCGATTGCGACAGCCGGGCCCTGCTGGCGGCGATACTCCTGCAGAGAGCCAACATCGATGCGGCCATCATGGTTTCCAAGGAATACGGCCATGCGATGCTGCTGGCGGACCTGGACGGGGAAGGAGCGCGGTTCACCTTCGAAAACCGTAAATGGATGGTAGGCGAGACGACGGCGAAGGTTCCCTTCGGCATGATAGGCAAAAACGTCGCCGATCCCATGAAATGGCTGGGCATCCTTTTCGAATGATGAACCGGAGCGGAACCTCCTCTCAGAAGGGGATGGGGCGGCGGTTGTCCGCGAGGCGGCGGGAAAGGTAATCGGCATCCAGATCCAGATCCTTCGCGAGGCTGCGCGTCTGATCCGCCGAGACGAGATTCTGTTCCGCGAATAGATAGCAAAGAGCGCGTTCCGCGATGCACGGCACTTCGAGCGCGGCCATATTCTCGTTGACCGGGTCCTCCCGGTCCAGATAGCGTCGGCGAAAGGCGCCGAAAAGCAGGGATTTTTCGATATTTCCGTGCATCAGGGCAAGTTCTTCGCGCAACGGGGACAGATCGCCCCGACCGGCCGCTTCCCCCAGGGGCTTCAGCGTGAAAAAGGTATATTCCTTGCCCGGCAGGTAATGGTGGGCATCGCAGCGGGTACAATAGTTCGGTTCGCGCGGATCGTCTTTCTCCCGGTCGCCCCCGACGATGATGAGGGGATCGAAATACAGGGCCGGGCATTCCCGTCCGCCTACGAGGTAATAACGGTACGTGTAAAAGGAATCCTCGATGCAATCCTGATGCTCGCAGTAGGCGGTAAGCGGATAGACGTCGGTGGCCGTCTCCACCAGCAGGCGAGCGGTCGGATTGAAAATTTCCCGCCTGAAGTTGAGGATGAGGGTCGGACACACGAACACGAGGCCCCTCCGCTCCGATTCGTTGCGCATGAGGTAGGCGATCCGTTCGTCGTAGAAGGCGGCTTCGTCGACGACCCAGGTGCCCGTCTCCGGGTGCGCGAGGATCAGAGCCTCCAGATCGAAGGAATCCCGGACCGTCGCGATCCTGTCGCCGCAGCGCTCATAACCGCCGCGGAAAGCCAGCGCGTCTTCGGGGTAGTCGGGAAAACGGGCACGGTCGAGCCGGGACCGAACGAAGAAGATGTTTCGGCGATCGGCGTCGCCGAGCCCCTCGTCGGCGCGGAAAAGGCTGGCCTGGGAATCCAGGCGCGTCGTGAGCGCCGCGACCGCCGCGCCCTTACGTGAGGCGACCCGCGCGTCCCGCCAGAGCCGGGCCGAGTATTCGGTCTTGCCCGAACCCATCGGTCCGATGACGAGTATGCGGCGGGACGCGATGCTGAAATCGAAATGGCGCAACGCCTCATGGACCCGGAGGGCGGGAAAGCCGAGGCTTTTCAGGAAGCTGTCGGTATCTCTCCCGATCGGGTCCGCCACCGCCGGAAATCCGCTAGAAGTCCTGGCCGGTCAACAGCGCGTAGCCCTCGGCCGGCGTCTTGACGGCGATCAGCGCGGCGCGCAGATCCTTGTTCTTCAGCTTGGCGCTAAAATACGAGAGGGTCTGAAGATAGTAGGCATGCTGATTATAGGCCGCCGCGATCATGAACATGAGCCGGACCGGCTGATCGTCCAGGGTCTGGAAATCGACGACGTCGCACTGGCTGATGCCGACGGAAACCACGAGGTCCGTGACCGAAGAAAGCCTCACGTGCGGTATCGCGATGCCCCGCCCGATCGCGGTGCTCATGAGTTCTTCGCGCTTCAGTATCTCGGAGGCGAGCTCCTGGCGATTCTTCACCTGGGGAGCGTTCGCCAGGTTGTCGGCGAGGGCCAGCAGGGAATCCCGCTTGGATCCATGGTTCAGGAAAAGGATGCGGTCGGGGGAGATGATGTTCTGGACCTGGATGGAAGCGAACTGGGGGGTCATGCGGTTCATCGACAGGCGATCGTTCACCCATTTCTCGATCTCGGCCTTTTTGAAACGCCACACGGTGCCGATCTTGCCGGACGGGATCTCGCCTTTCTGCGCCCAGTCATACACGGTCCGCTCGGAGACTCTCAGGTACTTCGCTACTTCTTCTATGGTAAGGATATCGTCATCCATGTATGGTCTCCTCGAACTTATTTCCGTATTTGACGGGACTATATTGCAATGAACCGCATAATATGTCAAGTGAAGGCATACGGCTGCGAAGGCTTCGGGAGGGAGGAACAGGCGTCAGTAACCGGTAGCCGGGTAAGGACAATCTTGCCGGGTGACTTGGCAAGATACCTCTTCCCCGCTTCCTGTTGTCTACTGGATTCCTTCTTCTTTCTTCCCCCCCGCCAGATCGTGCAGGGAATCCAAAGGGAGGAGCTCCCCGATGGTGGTGTCGACAAGGCCGCCGCCCTCGCCGCCTTCGCCGCCGAAGCGGACAGGAGCGGAGGGATCCAGGAACTCGGAAAGAACCTGGCGGCAGGCACCGCAGGGTCCGACCGGGCTCCGTGAATCCGGGGTGGACACGGCGATCGCGACGAAGCGGCGGGCGCCCGCGACGATCGCCGCCGAGACGGCGCTCCGCTCCGCGCAGACGGTCAAACCGAAGGACCTGTTCTCGACGTTGGTTCCGACGAAGATCCTGCCGTCTTCGCTCAGCAGGGCCGCGCCGACACGGAAGCGTGAATAGGGGGAATAGGAGCGCGCTGCGGCTTCCCGGGCTTTGATGAAAAGCGCATCCATATCGATTCCCATCACGGTACCCCCGAAGTTGACAGTTATAATGATACTATATACCATCCCTGGCAAGCATAACAACGAGGAAGCGATGCCGAAAAAAAAGCGGAAAAACTGGATACTGCTCGGTTCGGCGTTGGTCGCAGCCTACCTCATCCTCGCCTCCCGCCCGGTGAGAACCGAGACGGTGCTGATCCCTGCATGGATCCGCGATCTGAGGAGCGCTTCGGCGGATGCCGAGGCGGCCGATCCGTTGATCCCGTTCCGGAACGGCGCGACGATGGGCTACTTCGACATCGAAGGCCTGTTCTCAATAGTCCGCGCGGCGGGCGGAAACACGGCGCTCTCCGACACGGCCTGGTCCGCGTACGAAGCCGTCCCCGACGGCGTCGCCATTTTTGATCCGCACGGACTCCCCGTCGCGAAGACGGCCGAACGGGGTTATCCCTGGTTCGCCGACGGAAGAACCTTCATGGTCGGTCCCGAGCAGAATTCCATCGCCGCGATCGATCCCGCGGGAACCGTAGCCTGGAACCGGGATTTCACCTCCCAGATTACCTGCGCGGACGCGGCGGGCGGGTCGCTCATCGTGGGGCTTCTTGACGGCGGCATCCAGGTGCTCGACGCGAAGGGTTCCGTCGTTTTCGCTTTCGAACCCGGCGGTTCCCGCCTTCCCGTCATCCTGGCCGCGAAGCTGTCGGACGACGGGAACGCGATCGCCCTCGTCTCCGGAATCGATCCGCAACGCTTCCTTTATCTGGAGAAATCCGGAGGTTCCTTCAAGGTCGCCCACCACGAATACCTGGGGGGAGCATTCCGGCGCCCGGTGAAGACGGCCTTCGTCGGCGGCGGCAAATGGGTCGTATTCGAGCGGGACGACTCGCTCGGCGTGTACGAGCCCTCGACGCGCAGGAGCTATGTCCTGGATATCGGCGCCCCGGTAGCGGCCTTGGACGGAACAGGCGATGATGGGATGATGTTTCTGCTGACGGCGAAGGGCGAGGATAAAGCCCTTGTCGCGATCAGGATGCCCGACGAAATTTTCGCGCGCGCTTCCTTCCGGAGCGAAGTATCATTCCTGCGCCGGTTCGGGAACCGTCTATTCATCGGCGGAGATTCCAGAATCTCCGCGATTTCCATTTCTTCGAGGTAACGCAATGAATGGGAGAACCCAGGCTTCCCGCACGACGCTCCTCTTCCTCGCCTTATCGGCGGTCGCGGCCGGCGCCATGGATTGGCCCAGTCCTGAGACCCGTGGCGTCTCCAGCTTCGGTCAGAACGAAGCGGGACGACCTTCCGTCGGCTACGGTTTTTCGGGTGAGGGCACCGTCCGTTCCGCCGATGCGGGAGAGGTTGTCTATGCGCGGGGGCCGCAGGACGGAATCGACGGGTTTCCCTCCCCCCTCGGTTCCTGGATCGCAGTGGACCATGCCGACGGCATCGTTGCCGTCTACGGTAGACTCGCCGACTTTGAGGCGGAAAACGCAAAGACGGTGGTCGAGAAGGGTTCCGTGCTGGGACGAGCAGGCAAAAGCGGATGGACGGACGAATCCGGCTTTTTTTTCTCCATCCTGGACCGTTCCGGGCGCAAATGGGTCAATCCCGCCCTCATCATCCCCTTCGTAGCGGACAAAAAGCCGCCCGTCCTCAGATCTGTCCTCCTGATCGGCCGCGACGGCATCCCCGTCAACGCGGCTCTCGTAAAAAGCGTCCGTCAGGGCAGCTATCGCATCCTCGTGGATGCGGTGGATGCCGAGGACCGGTCCGTCGCCTATCCCTTGGCGCCTCAGCACATCATTTGCGTGGTCAACGGTTCGGAGCAAGGCGCGTTGCACCTTGAGACGATTCAGACGGTGGAAGGCGCGCTGCGGGTGATGAGGATCGCATTGTCGCCCGCGGCCGCAGCCTACGAGCACGTACCCGCCTACGACCTGGGCGAGGCCAGGCTGACGCGGGGTCGCGCGCACATCGAGATCACCGTGCGCGATGCCGTGGGGAACGAGCGGAGTTCCGCCTTCTCGATCATCGTCGAATAAGGATCGAACCCTGATGCGCCCGAGGAAACGAGATTCGGTAAAGACCTGGTCTACGCCCCGGGCGACGGAATCGGCCCGTTTCATCCCCTGCGCCTTGTGCGGCGGCCGGAACTTCCTGCCGGATCTGGATTGCGGAGGCTTCGGCTTCGTCCGCTGTTCGGACTGCGGCTTACTGCAGAGCAATCCCCAGAGCGATAGCGCCGAGGTCCGCGCGCGATACGGCGAACGGCACGGAGAGGATTACTTGGCCTACGAGCTCGCCAACGAGGCGCCGTTCCTGCGGCTGCAGCAGCTGGCCCTCTCGGATGCCGGTTTCGACCGGATCGAAGCGGAAGCCCGCAAGAAAGCCGCCCCTTCGGCGCCGAAAGTCCTGGATGTAGGTTGCGCCACGGGAGCCCTGCTGGAGACCTTGCGCGCGCGCGGTTGGGACTGCTCGGGAGTCGAGCTTTGCGGTGAATCGGCCGCATGGGCCCGCGAGAAACGATGCCTGGACGTCCGCAGCCTCCCGATCGAGGAGGCGCGTTATCCGGGCGGTAGTTTCGACCTGGTCCACGCTTCCCACCTGATCGAGCACCTGAACGAGCCGCGCTCCTTCCTGCGGGAGAGCCTTCGCGTGCTGAAGAAGGACGGGATCCTGCTGCTGACGACGCCGAACGCCGACGGCCTGCAGGCGCGCCTGTTCGGCTCCGCCTGGAGGTCGGCAATCTTCGACCACCTGTATCTGTTTTCCCGCTCCACGATCCGGGCCCTCCTGGAATCCGAGGGCTTCGGCGTGGAAAAGATCGTGACCTGGGGCGGCTTGGCGGCGGGAACCGCGCCGCGGCCTATCAAAGCGCTGGCCGACAGGGCAGCCAAACGCTTCTCGTTCGGGGACGTTATGCTGATCCTTTCACGCGCCCGGGCCGATCATTCCCCGTAGATGTGGACGAACCCGTGCAGCAGCTCCGAAGCCTTGTCCTTGCAGCCTCCGCAGACGGTGCCGATTTTGGTCGCATTCTGCAGATCTTCCCAAGTGCGCGATCCTGACTTGACCGCCGTCTCGATATCCTTGTCAGTGATGCCCAGGCATTGGCAGATAACGACGGATTCTTCCTTGAAGAGGCCTTCCCGCCCGGTTTTCTGCAGGTAGTCGTCTATCGCGGCGCGAAGGGCCTTGTCGCCGAGAACGGAGCAGTGGACTTTGTTGTCGGGGAGGCCGCCGAGCTTCTTGGCGATATCCTCCGGCTTGATACGGTAGGCCTCTTCCAGGCTCATGCCCTTGACCACTTCCGAAAGCATGCTCGTGGATGCGATGGCGCTCGCGCAGCCGTAGGTCTTCCACCTCAAGTCGACGATCCTGTCGTCCGCGATCCGGAGCAGGATGAGCATCTGGTCACCGCACTTGATATTACCCGTCATGCCCCTGCCGTCGGCGGGGAACGAGGCTTCGTCTTCCATGAGCGCGTTGCGGGGATTCATGAAGTGGTCCTTGACCATGTTCGAGTAAAGCCATTCAGACATAGAAAACTCCTCGCGAGCCGCTCCGCGGCCTAATTTACAGTGGACATCGCCCGCAGGCGCGCGATGATGGGGGGGACGGTATCCAGCACGTAGCGAACGTCCTGTTCGGTCGTGTCCCGGCCGAGGCTGAAACGGATGGAACCGTGGGCGAGTTCGGGACCAACGCCCGTCGCCATCAGCACGTGCGAGGGGTCGAGGCTTCCGGAGGCGCAAGCCGAACCGGTGGACGCCTGGATGCCCAGAAGGTCGAGGTGCAGGAGTATGGATTCCCCTTCGGCTCCGGGAAAGGAGACGTTGAGGGTATTCGGCAGGACTTCCCGCGGATGGCCGTTGATCTTGATGTTCGGCACGCGCTCGATGAAACCGTCCCGAAGAATCGTGCGAAGGCGCGCCAAGTCATGGCCGTAGGAGGCGAGTTCAGCGAAGGCCAGTTCCGCGGCGACGCCGAAGCCGAGTATGCCGATGTTGTTGTAGGTACCCGCCCGCAGTCCGTGTTCCTGGTGGCCTCCGCGGATTAAGGGCTCGAAGGGCGCGCCTTTACGCGCGTACAGGGCGCCGACTCCCTTGGGACCGTAGATCTTATGGGCCGACAGGGTCAGGTAATCGACGCCGAGCTTGTCGACGTCGACGGGCACCTTGCCCGCTGCCTGCACCGCGTCGCTGTGAACCCAGGCGCCGGCCTCCTTCGCGATCGCGGAAATGGCGCGGAGATCCTGGATGGTGCCGATTTCGTTGTTGGCGAGCATCACCGAGACGAGCAGGGTACGTTCGTTCACGACGGCGCGCAGTTCGTCGAAATGGACCTTGCCGTCGGGATCGACCGGCAGGAAAGTCACTTTCATCCCGCGGGATCGCAGGAATTCCGCCGAATTGATCACGCAGGGATGCTCGATCGCGGTAGTGACGATCTCGTTCCGATTCTGCCCTTCGCCGGCGAGCAGCATGGTCTGAAAGACCGTATTGTTCGATTCGGAGCCGCCGGAGGTGAACACGATCCGTTCGGCCGGAGCGCCGATGAGCTTTCCGACGGACTCGCGCGCCGCCTCGACCCGCGCGTGCGCGGCCCGTCCGGCCTCGTGCATGCTCGACGCATTTCCGAAAATCTCCAGATCTTTGACGATGGCGGAACCGACTTCAAGCCGCAACGGGGTAGTAGCGTTGTAGTCCATGTAGATCCGCTTATTTTCCATCGGTTCCTCCGCTCGCTCTAGAATTATAGACGCTCATTCAACCCGATTCTACGCCGTCGGCCGCGCGGCGCCTTCGATCACCGCGCGGCGCCTTCGATCACCGCGCCGCCCGCGAGGATCGCGCTTCGAGGCGACCGGCCGTCAACGGAAGCGGCCTCATCCCCTTCGATCCGTGCCGCGACATAGAAGGCGGCCGACTGGCCCGGCGCGACCGCGCGTTGGCCTTCGTCGAAATCAACGCGGATCCTTCCGCCGCCGAGAGGGATAACCGAGGCGGGAGCGGCTTTGGACGCGAGCCGAATCTTGACCAGGGCGCGGAAGGGTTCGGTGCCGAAGCGGGGAGCCCAGACCGCGTCGGCCGCGGTAAGGGAAGGCGAGAAAAGGCTTCCTTCCCGACCGACGACGACCCGGTTCAACTCCGCGTCCAGGCCGACCACATACAGGGGCTCGGCGCCAAGACTCAAGCCGACTCCGCGTCGCTGGCCTATCGTATAACGGATTATGCCGCGATGTTTGCCGAGGGTTTTCCCCTTCTCGTCTACGATATCCCCTTCGGGAACGCCTTCGTCGGCGAACAGGGGGCCGTAATCCTCGGCCGCGATGAAATCCTGGCTGTCCTTCTTGTCCGCCGTTTCCAGATTCCGTTCCCGCGCGAGCTCGCGGACTTCGGTCTTGGCGAGGTTTCCGAGGGGAAAGCGCGCGGTACGGAGGGCCGCCTGTCCCAGGCGCTGAAGGAAATAGCTTTGGTCCTTTTTCGGATCCGCGGCAGGAGCCAGCCAGATCCCCGCCTCGGGATCGCCCGCTTCGACCACCTGCCTGACGTAATGACCCGTCGCGTAGTAATCGAACGCGACATCTTTTTCCCGCAGCGCCTGCGGGAGAAGGCCGAATTTCATGAGCGGGTTGCAGCGGAGGCAGGGATTGGGCGTCCGCCCGGAACGGTATTCGGACTTGAAATTACCGAGGATCTCGCGGGCGTAGGGAGCCGAGAGGTCGACCACGTGGTATTCCGCGCCGATCGACGCGCAGATCCGCCTGCATGCCGCCTCGTCCTCCGCTTCGCCGGGACCGTAGCAACCATTGCCCGTGCCTTCAGGAAATTCGATCGAAGCGTCGTAGACCTTCATCGTCGCGCCGATGACCCGGCACCCCCGTTCCGCCATGAGGACGGCGACGAGGGACGAATCGACCCCGCCCGACATCGCGACGAGTACGGTCGAACCGGGAGGGGGGAGATCGACGGGGATATAGGTCCTGGCTTCCATATATGACTACAATAGTAAACTTAGAGTTTTTCGACAAGAGGTCGAAACCAAGCTGCCTGATCGGGCCGAAGCGACGACTAGAAACGTACGCGGTTAATGCGCTATAGTACCATTCCCCGCGTGCAAGGCTACATACGCCACGCAAAGTATACCACGCTCAAGATGAGATGGAGAATAGGATGGCGATGATTCGACACCCCCTGACGGGTCTTCCCGTCGGCGATCCCGACTGCGTCCCCCTCGCGACCTCCGCCGCGAGGCCGGACGAGGCGGAACTCGATGCCGCCCTGGATTCGCTCATCCTGTCGGCTTCGGGCTGGCGTACCGTCTTCGCGGCCGACCGGCAAGAAGAAAGCATCACGACGAAAATTTCGGGTTCGATGACCGTGATCGCCGCGACCGCCGCCGCCGCCTTCGCCGCCTACCTCCGCCCGCTCTCCAAGGGACGGGCTCCTTCCATCTTGGTCGGCATGGATTCCAGGCCCACGGGACAGGCGATCGCCGACGCGATGATCCGCGCCTTCATCGCCGAAGGTTGCGCGGTTTCTTTCCTCCACATCGTCTCAGCGCCGGAAATCATGGCATGGGCGCGCAGCCGACCGGAAACCGACGGATTCGCCTTCATCTCCGCCAGCCATAATCCCATCGGGCATAACGGGCTCAAGTTCGGGCTCGCCGACGGCGGCGTTCTTCCGGGTTCGGAAGCCGCAAGCCTCATATCCGACTTCCGCGCGCGCGTTTCCCGCGGCGACCGGATAGCCGCCGCGGCCGCGCTCATGGCCGGGGCGGACACGAAGGACCTGGAGCGCGTGTATACCGCCTGCCTTCAGGCCAAGCGTGCCTCGAATTCCGCTTACACTCTTTTCACGCGCGAGGTCGTCACCGGTTCGGCGGAAATCGCCGTCCAGGATATGATGCTGGACCGGATCGAACGCGGGGTGGCGGAACGCCCCGTCGGAATCGTCGTGGACTTCAACGGCTCGGCGCGCACGCTCTCCATGGACGTCGACTTCCTGCAAGGCCTCGGCGTCAAGGTGGACGCGCTCAACGATACGCCCGGAGCCATCGCCCACCGCATCGTGCCGGAGGGCGAATCCCTGGAAAGCTGCAGATCCCGGCTGGAGGCGCTCCATGCCTCCGATCCCTCCTTCATGCTCGGCTACATGCCCGACTGCGACGGGGACCGGGGCAACCTCGTCGTCTGGGACGACGCGGCCGGCGCGGCGCGAAGCCTGGAAGCCCAGGAAGTCTTCGCTCTCTGCTGCGTTTCGGAACTCGCCCACCTGGTCTGGACCGGCGAGTTGCGCTACGATCCGGAAGGGAACGCGCTGGACAAGGTCGCCGTCGCGGTCAACGACCCGACCTCGATGAGGATAGACCGCATCGCCCGCGCCTTCGGCGCCTCGGTCTTCAGGGCGGAGGTGGGCGAAGCGAACGTCGTCGGCCTCGCACGTCGCCTGCGGGAAAACGGCTACGCGGTCCGCATACTCGGCGAAGGGGCGGCGGGCGGGAACATCACGCATCCGTCCGCGGTCAGGGATCCGATCGACACAGTCTTCGCCCTCCTCAAGCTGCTGACCATCAGGGACGATTCCGGGCGTCCCGGTTTCTTCCACCTTTGGTGCGGGCTCTCCGGAGCGGGAACGGCTTACGACGGGGATTTCTCCCTTTCGGACGCGATCGCCACCCTCCCCGCCTTCACGACGACGAGCGCCTATGAAAGCGAAGCCATCATGAAAATCGAAACGGCCGACCATGGCCTTCTCAAAGATCGGTATGCGGAAATCTTCAGACGCGAATGGGAAACGCGGAAGGAACATCTACATGCCCGCTTCGGCTTCGCCCGTTGGGAAGCGATAGCGTACAACGGCTTGGAGGAAAGCAGGGACATCGTCCGCTTCTCCGAGGCCGGAAAAGGCGGACTCAAGATCCTGTTCCTGGACGCCTCCGGCAACGAACGCGCCTTCCTCTGGATGCGGGGGTCAGGAACAGAGCCCGTATTCCGCTTGATGGCGGACCTGGCGGGGGCTGACCGGCAAGCCGAGCGGGAATTGCTGGAATGGCAACGGGCCATGATCACGGAAGCCGATTCGATGCGATGAAGAGGGGCGAATCCGTCTCTCCTTGCGTATTGGGTCGATTATCTTTAGAATCTCCAGGGAAGACGATACGCGTATCGTCTCTCCGGAACCGTCGACGAGCTATCCCGAAAGGACGCGCGCGCGGAAAGGAAAGGAATTTATGGGCATACGCGGAGAACTTTACTCCACGACCGTCTCCCTTCAGAACAGGACGTACTTCTTCAACGTGAAGGAGAACCGACTCGGCGACCTGTACCTCAACATCGTCGAAAGCAAGAACAAGGATACGGGCGGCTTCGACCGGCAGTCCGTCGTGCTCTTCGCGGACGATCTCCAAAGCTTCCTCAAGGGTTTCGACGAATCCCTGAAAGTCATGGAAAAAGCCGTACGCGAGAAAAACAAGGGCGGGTCGCCGACCTTCCGCGCTCCACGGGAGCGCGATGGCGATTCCGGAACGGAAAAACGCGAAAGCGCCCCTCGGGAACGGGAAGACCGGGAAGAAAGGAAGGCCAATCCTTTCGAGAAACGTCCTTCCGGCGACCGCGAGGAGAGGAAATTCTCTGAGCGCCCTTCCGGCGACAGGCCCTTCGGCCGCGAGCGCCCTTCCGGCGACAGGCCCTTCAGCCGCGAGCGCCCTTCCGGCGACAGGCCTTTCAACCGCGAACGCCCTTCCGGCGACAGGCCTTTCAACCGCGAACGCCCTTCCGGCGACCGGCCATTCAACCGCGCTCGGCCCACGGGCGACCGGCCTTTCAGCCGGGACCAGGATTCAAGGGACCGACCCGCGGCAGACCGGCCGTTCAACCGCGACCGGCCCGCGGGAGACCGACCGGCCAACCGGGACCGCCCCGGCGCCTACCGCCCCTTCAACCGCGATCAAGGCGCCGGCGAACGCCCGGCCCACCACGACCGTCACGACCGAGCCGAAGCGCCGCGCTTCGGCGCCGGCCAGGATAGGACGCCGACGTACGGGCCTTCCGGCCGGCCGCCCTTTTCCGGGGATGCCGGCCCGCGCAAGAAATTCATCCGTTCGGGAAAACCCGGCGGCTCGTACGGCGGACCGAAGAGCGCCGGCGCCGGCGGTATCGGCAAGCCGTTCCGCAAGGCCCGGACGGTCAAATCCGTACGCCGCGACGAATCGCGGGACAGGACCTGATAAGGATTAAAAGTCCAGCTCGCCTTGGGCGGGCGACGAGACGCGAAAACTGAGCCGTTGCAGAGGCGACGGTCCGAATGAGGCTATCCGGAGGAGATGTTCCCTCGTCGGATAGCCTTTATGTTTTTCGTAGGCGTACTCGGGATAGATCCAGGAATATCGCACCATCATCCGGTCGCGGGCCGTTTTGGCGAGTATCGAGGCGGCCATGACCTCGTAGACGGTCGCGTCCGCCTTCACGAGGGCGCGGCAGGGGATGCCCAGCCGCGGCGAATAAAGTCCGTCGGCTATCGCCTCGATTGGGCCGAGGCCGTCAGGAAGGCGCATGCAGGCGAAGGCGCGCTCCATAGCCAGCAGGCTGGCGCGGAGGATGTTGATTCTGTCGATCTCGGCCGAGGAAGCCCAGCCGATGCCCCAGGCGAAGGCTCCAGCATAGATCGCACTCATCGCGGTCTCACGCTTCTTTTCGGACAGCTTCTTGGAATCGTTCAACAGTGCGAATGGAAAGTCCGGACCGAGGATGACCGCGGCGGCGCATACCGGTCCCGCGAGCGGACCCCGGCCCGCTTCGTCCAGTCCGCAGACCAGGCTCATCGGCGCGGCGCCACAACCAGGCGCGCGGCGGGAAGGGCGGCGTCCGCCTCTCCGAGGAAGGCTGCGCTGACGAAATAGTCGCCTTGAGAAAAAACGGTCTCCACAACCTTCTCCGCCCCGAGGTAATCGATGTTGGAAAGGCGGAAGGCTCCGTCCGGTTCGAAAACCGCGACCAGCCAGGGGTTTCCGCCGACGCCGTCCAGGTAGAGCCGGTACGGTCCCTCATCGGCGATGCGGACGCGGAACAGGGCGGGCCTGGAACGTTCCACCGCGGTCCGCGGTCCGTACGGATCGATCCTTCCGAAACGGAGTTCGTCATCCGAAGACATGAGCATCGCGGTTTTTCCCTCCATCGCCCGGAGAGCCTGTGCAGGGGGCGCGATCAGGGCTTCCACGATATCGCCTGCGGGAACACCTGCGGGAACGCCTGGCTCCTCATCCGTCCTCAGCGAATAAAGGCCGAAACTGCCGTCCGCGTGAAGGGTTCCGAGAAGCATTTCCCCGGGCAGAACCACCAAGGGCCCGTACGCGGGGCGGTCCATGGGTCGCTCCAGGACGGTCTCAAAAGTGGAGGGGTCTACCGCGATGAAGGAAGGTGCGTCTGTTGCGAACAGGAGGAGATCCGAGAAGAGGACGGGGCCGGCGACGACGGAATGCTTCATGTCGCGGCGGAGCGGCGGGGGTGACCCGACGGTCTCTCCTTCAAGCCCGGCCGAAACGGCCTTCTCCTTGACGACTCCAAGGCCATCCGCCCGGTATAGGTCGTTTCCGCGTTGGGCCTGGAGGGAAGCGCCCACGGAATGGACCAACGGGTCGCCGACTTCCGTTCCGACTTCGGTTCCGACTTCCGTTCTGCCCCCACCTTCGCCCAGGATCACCAGGGTCTCGCTTTCCTCGCCGTAACGGATTTCGATCCGCGCTCCCGAAATGGCGATCGAGGACGGGAAGGGGCGCGCAAGCCTTTTCAGCGATACGCGATGCAGACTCGCGGCAGCGAGAGGAAAATCGAAGGAATGGGTCGAAGCATCGCCCGGCGCCTCCTGGACCGTCGGAGGCACCGGAAGTTGCGGAGCGGCGGCGGGAGGCTCCCGGTCGCAACCGGCGAAAAGGAGCGCGAGGCAGGCTGATACCGCAAATCGGGCTCGGCGATCGGGGATCATTTCGGAGCCGCTCCTTCGCGTTGGATGCGGGCCAGGCGCTCGGCCGTCGCGAGGAATGCGACAAGCGAACGCGTATCCCGAACCGCCGCGGAAAGGGAAAGCGGAAGGCCGATCAGCGCGGCGCGTTTTCCTATGACGAGCCTGATCGTGGAGGCGGCGCGGGCATTCGATCCCGCATTCCCTCCAATGACGTTCGACGAAAAGGCAGCTGACTTTTCAAGCAAAGCCAACTCCGTTCCCGACGGGGCATCGCCCGAGCAGAGGAACGGCAGGGTCGCGACGACGGCGGGAAAACGGTCGCCCGGAGGGAAGGCCTTGGCGAGTATGCCCGGAGCGAGGGGCATTCCCGAGATGCTGGCTGCCACAAGAAGAGCGGAGAAAGGATCCACCCCTTCAGAGTTATTCCGCACGACTCCGTTCCCGCCGTCGGCGAGCATGAAGCGGAAGTCGGTTCCGCCTCCTTGCGCCGCCGCCTGCGCTGCTGCCTGAGCTGCCGCCTGCGCTGCCGTCGCCGCCTCCGCTGCAGGCAGCGGCTCACCCCGTATCGCACCCTGCGCTGCTTTTCGGGCAGTTTCCAGGGAAGCGTCAACGGATTTCCGGTACGCGGTCGCGAGCCGATCCCTCAGAGCGGCATGGCGTTGCCCAAGCTTGATTACCGACAAGGCCGGCGGATCGTCCGCCAGGGCGGAAAAATCGTCCAGAAGCGCCTCATCGGCGACTGCGGAATCGGATGGCGCGGATTCCGCTTCCACAGCGAAACGTTCGGCCCGCAGTACGGCATCCCAATCGACGAAAGCCGCCTCGTCGTCCGTTTCCGGATTCTCCGCCGTTCCGGTTACGTCCCTTCCCTCCGTCGCCGCCCAAGCCTTTTCCAGGGCGAGTTTGATGATCGCTCCCTCCAAGCCCAGATCGGCGGAGAATCGATCGCCGGAACGCGTCCAGGCCACCCAGCAAAGGGACACGGCCTCCGAGAAGGCGGCATCGAACTCTCCGTCTTCAGCCAGGAATGCCGCGAGGGTCTCCGTCCCGCTTTCGGCGACGCGGCGCAGGAAAGCCGCGAGCGAGGAGAGGGCGGCGGGGTCGGGAGGAACGAAGGCGCCCCCGCCGATGCCCTTAACGCGCGATGCCGCGAAATCGACGTACCAGGCAGCGCCCGCGGCAGCGGGAAGGGCGTCGGAAAGCGCGGTGCGAGAGGCGAGTTCCAGGGCGAAGGACTCAAGCGCGGTAGAAAAGACGGAGTTCGCCGAAGCAGCTGTCCTCAGGGAAGCGGAAGCGGCGAGGGTCTCCGGGGAGCCTTCGGAGAGCGCGAGCAGCCAGGCGCGCGATGACGCCTGATCGAGGCCGCGGCTCGCCTCGCGCAGGGCGACGAAAGCGCGCGGCGGACAGGTGCGGCTGGAGGCGATCCGGTCTTCGAGCGCTTTCGCAACCTTCAGGAGGGCGGCGGTCGTGGCTCCCTTGAGCCGGGGCGAAAGGAGGGCGGACAGGGCCTTCCCGGCTTCCACGGCCTCCGCTTCCCGCGAAGCCGCGGTGCGGAAACCTTTTGAACTCGGCCTGCCGTACCGTTCGCCTGAAATCTCCGCCGCGCTTTCCCAGCGGAGCCGCCGGGCCTCGCCGAGCCGGGCGATCGCGGACTCCCGCCCGGACTCCCGCCCGGACTCGCCGCCGCTCCGGTCCAGGTCCGCCGCCGTGGCGCGGGCTGATGCGGCATACGCATGCTCCTCGACTACCGACCGAATGCGATCCTCCGCGATGGAGGCGCGCAAGGTATCCATGGCTGAGATCCGTGAAACGGCTTTGGCGCGCTCCGCCTTGGGCAGGAAGGCAAGCCAGGAAACATCGGCGGCGAAGGAGGAGGACGCGGCGATGGAGAAGGACACGACGAAGAGTCCTAAAACGAAAAAGGCCTGAAGGCGCAAGGTCAACAGCCGGCCCCGTCCCGGATCACCGCGTTCGGACGCCTGGGCGGCGCGAATGCGGCATCGAAGGCGGCCTGATCGGCGGCGCGGAAGTCCCGTTCCCACAGATATTCGAAGCCGGTGAAGGTGTTGGAAGCGATGGATGCCGCGCGGGGGCGCGCGCCGGCGAAGGCTTCCGATCCGCGGGCCAAGCCCGTAGCCGTGAACGAGGAGGTCTCGATCGAGGGAAAAGCGCCGCGCGCCTGGACCGCCCGGCAAACGCCCGAAGCGTCCACGCGCGCGCGCAGGTTGCCGAGAACCGCGGGCGTGGCGTCAAGGGACAACAATGCCACGTCCCGGGCTTTGGCCGCGAGGGATCCGCCTTTCCACTCCGCCCGGCCGCCGGATGAATCCAATGCCGACGCGTAGGTGGACGCTTCGGCTCTCGCGTCCACCTCCCTGGCGACGAAGTCGGCATCCCTCAGCGACGCGCCGGTCGCGCTGTCCTTGGCGATCGCCACGAGCACGACTCGGTCCAGCTCGATCTTGCCGCCCTTCGCCTCGATCATCGTTGCGGAGAAGGGCGAGAGTTCGTTTTCCATCCGGACGCGGACTGCCAAAAGCGTCCCTTCCCGGGATCGTATCGCGACCGAGGCGCGGGAAGGGCGCGGCGCGGGTTTGAGGTAACAATCGCGCAGCTCCAGCCGGGAATTCTCGAGGGAAACGAGCAGGGATGCACCTGAAAGGGTCGAATCGGAAAGCTCGACGCGCGCTCCTTCAGATAAGAGGAGGAGCGGCCCCTCCGCGGGCTCTCCCGAGAGTTCCAAGCCGTAAGCTTTTATCTCCGAACCGCGCGCATGGATGGACGAGCCGGCCTTCACGACCACCGTGGAGGTGGAATCGACCTTCATCCAATCACCGGAATATCCGCCGCGCAGTTCAATGGACCGGGGCAATTCGACGGCGGCGTTCAAGACGGTGGTTCCCGAAACCAGTATCCGCCGGACCGACGAAGAGCGCGAAGCCGCGAAAGCTTCATCGAGGGTCGCGAACGGATGCCCGCGCGAGCCGTCGCGTCCTCCTGAGGTCGCGGACCCAAGCACATGGAGGGTGGAGGAATCCACGACGAAATCGCGGGATATCGTACCGCTCCGGTTGCCCGCGGCGTCGGTCGCAAAGGCGCTTACGGCGTACCGCACCGGTCCTTCCGCCGAAGGAGGAAGAAGGACTGCATTATCGAAGGTTATCTCCTCCGTTGATCCGTCGCTCCGCAGCGACTTGATCGACGCGGTGACTATCCCTTCGCCCTCCAGGCTCAACAGGGGCGGCTCTGCGAGCCATGAACCGGAAGGCGGGGCGGAAAGCCGCGGCGTATCGGGGGGACGCCGGTCGATGAGGAACGGCGTTCCGGAGATGTTCCATTCAAGCTCTTCTCCGTCGCATACGTCGAGGACAAGCTCGGCTCCGCCTTCCAGAAGCGCTGAATATCCGCGGCCGCGGGGCCCGTGGTCTTTCTTGCCATGAGGGGAGAAGGTGATCGGGAAAGCCGTTCGCTCGGCGGCCGGGGAAGAGCGGACCAGCACCCGTTCCCTGTTCGCGGATCCGGGTGCCGCAGTGAAGTTCAGAGCGCCATCGGCGGGAGCCGCGGGAACGGAATCCAGGCTGATCGAGTAGGGTCCTGAAAAAGAACCTCCCCTATCCGCGATCCATTCGAAAGTACCGCCTGCCGTTCCCACAGGAACCGGCGCGGAAGCGTCCCGCCAAAGCCCGTCGCCCGGCGCGCGGTAACGGAAACGAAGTGCCCGTCTCGGCCAGGCAAGTACCTGCGATGCGCCGGCGCCGTAGAGCGCCGGACGCATCTGTATTTCGACCGGATCCGTGCCGGCAGCCGCGGCCGCTACGGCAGACTCGACCGCCTTCGTTCCCTGTTTTGAAAGGGACGGAGAAGAAACGGCGGATAGGGGCTCCAGAAGGTAGGCGTAGCGACGCAGACGCGTTCCGTCCCCGAGAAGCAGGGCGACGGTCCGGGAAACGAAAGCCACTGGACGGAGGACGACATCGCCTCCGCCTTGGAAGCGCAGCTCGGATGAAGCGGTAAAAACGCCGTCCGCCGTGATGTCCCAGCGCTGGGAGGCGGGGACCGGCAGCTTCATCTCGGACCGAAAGGGAGTCAGCTGGGCCTTCTCCAACAATGGGGAAATACCTGTCTCGGCCTTGGCGCCGTCCTCCTCGACGCTGTAGCTGACTTCCGCCGAGGCGACGCGACCGTCGGGAGTCCGTGCGGCTGCCCGCAGACGGACCGCGCCGGCTTTATCGACCAGAACGGGACCATTCCAGCTCCGCCCGGCGGGTCCCAGCGGATCGGATCCGTCGTCGGTCCAAAACAGCTCATGCGCGCCTTCGGCATCAAGGGAAAGGACTTGGCGGTTTGCCCAGGTACCTTCCGAGGGGTTGGCTATCAGCAGGGAGAAAGGCTCGAAGGCATAGGCGACAGGATCCGAACAGTTGCCCGCGGAATCGACGGTCCAGGCTACGACGTTCAGGCTCCGCGCGGAGCTTCTGAACCCTTCCCCCAGGTTTCCCCGCTGGGATACGACGCCGTCCTCGTCAACCACGGCCTCCACCCGGACCGCGGGATCGGCTTCTACCGCGATTGTCCACACGGACTTCTCGTCGTTCCTTCCCCGCAGGACAGGGGAAGCGGGCGGCGCCGCGTCCACGACCACCTGGTAACCCCTCGTTTCCAAGAGGACGTCCTCGGGATTGGCGCTCAGCCTTTCGGCCACGAGTTCGTAGAGGCGCTCCTCGCCTTCCTTCGCGGCGAGCTGGGCGGAAGCGGGACCCGCGCCGAGGTAGGTCTGGACGCCGTCCAAGACCAGGCGCAACCGTTCGCCTTCGGGAACGGCAAACCAGAATCTTCTCTCGGAGGGGAAAACGCCGCCTTCGGCATTGGTCGCAAGGACACGGACGCCGGAAGGACGCCGATCTTCCTCGGCGCCGCCTGAGAGCGGAAGGAGAGCGATCAAGAATGCGGCGAACGCGGCGGCGACCTTCGGCATGGGCGGACTTCCTCCCGTTGTTTATCGATGGAAATTACTTGATGGCATTAAGGATTTTCCGCAAATCGGGATCGTCCTTGTAATAGTGCTCCTCAAGCTCCGTCTTGGAGAGGCCGATGAGCTCATGGCTCATGTAATGGATCCAGCGATCCTCGTCGGCCATATGGAGCTCGTGCTTGCGGCACCAGTAGTCAGGATGGATGGGAAGCTGGTCTTCCTTGTCCACGAAGTATTTGTAGTCGTGCACTGCGACGACGAGATCCTTCCGCGGGATTCCCTTCTCCAGAATGATCTCCCCGAGGCGGTTGATCGTCCGGCCCGAATCGAAGATGTCGTCGACGAGAAGGACTTTGTCGCCCGTACGCAAGTGCTCCGGATCGTAGGTCCAGCCGTCCACCATCACGCGTTCCTGCTTGCGGACGTCGGTGTATGAGCGGGCGACCACGGCAGCGTAGTAGACCGGCCGGGCGTCCTTGCGCACGATCTTGAAGTATTCGCTGATGACGTTTCCGAGATAGGCGCCGCCGCGAAGGGATACGTAAATCACGTCGGGAATGAAGCCGTCCGCATGTATCCTATGCGCAAGCTTGATCGCGTTGTTCCGAACTGCATCGTAGGGGAGGAATTCCTTCTGCATGGGAGAATTCTACACGATATCCCGCAATAAAAAAAGGCCGGAGGCCGCGGATCTGCGGATCCGCGGCTTCCTCCGACCTCGTTTACCGCTTGTAACGCATGGTCTCCATCTTGGCGTCGCCGCGGATGACTTCGAACCAAAGCTCCTTGTTCGACTTGTCGTTGAGGGCGGCGAAGAAATCGGAAAGATTATTCACGGCCTTGCCGTTCACGCCCACGACGAGGTCGCCCGATTGCACGCCCATGGTGGACGCGGCGCTCTTCGCGATGGCCTCCACGACGTAAAGTCCTTTCGCCCCATCCGCGAGCTTTGCGGCCGTACGCAGCTCGTCGGAAATCGGCATCAGGATGATGCCGGGCCAGAGCTTGGCGTTTTCGGCCGCCACATCATCCTTCCGTTCCTCGATCCTGACCTCAATATCCTTGGCGCTTCCGTTGCGCACGATGGAGAACACGGCCTTCTGTCCGGCGCGGAGATCGCCGACGAGGAGGACCAGCTGGTTCCTGTCCTTCACGGCTTTCCCGTCAAGAGCGACGATGAAGTCGCCGGGAAGCATGCCGCCCTTTTCGGCGGGGGAGCCGAGGAACATCTGGGAAACCAAAGCTCCCTTCCGGCCTTCGACGCCCAGGTCCTTGGCGACGTTCTTGTCGGCGTCGATGAGGGATACTCCCAGCCAGCCGTATTTGACGGCTCCCGAGGTGATGAAGTCGTTGACCGCCTGTTTGGCGTTGTTGATCGGTATGGCGAAACCCAGTCCGACCGATCCGCCGGTGCTGCTGGCGATCCAGGTATTCATTCCGACCACTTCGCCTTTGATGTTGACGAGGGCGCCGCCGGAGTTGCCCTGGTTTATCGAGGCGTCGGTCTGGATGAAATCGTTGATGTTTCCCGCGGGTCCGCCCGTCCGGCCCACCGCGCTCACGATTCCCATGGTGACCGAGGAAACGAGCCCGAGCGGACTGCCGACGGCTATGGCCCAGTCGCCTACCCGCACCGCATCCGAATCGCCGAAGACGGCGACCGGGAAAGCTTCGTCCGACTCGAAAGAAACCAGACCCAGATCCTTGCGGGTGTCCTTGCCGACGAGCTTGGCCGGGAACTCCCGTCCGTCGTTGACCGCGATCACTATTTCCGAGGCGGTCCCGACCACATGGTCGTTCGTGAGCACGTAGTGCGTTTTCCCGTCGCGGCGCACGATCATGCCCGAGCCGAGCCCCTGAGAACGGAATTCGCGCTCGTTGCCGCTTCCGCCGCCGTTCCCGTCCCCCTGACCCTGGCCATCGGGATTCCCGAAGAAATATTCCCATGGAATCCCGTTGAACTGGGGGACCTGCTGCTTCTTGATTTCGGTGACCTTGACTTCAACGACGGCCGCGAGGGTGCGGTCCGCGATGGACCGGAACGCCGTCTGCAGGCTTTCCGCCACCGAGATGGCGTCCTGCGGCAGGGCGACTATCGGCGCCGCCTCCGCGTGAGCGGTTTTATTGGCGCCGGGAGTGGAACAAGAGAACGAGAGGAACGCTAGGGAAAATCCGAAAATGGCGCCGAGAAGGACGAGATTGAAGATGAAGAAGCTTCTCGACGACAATCGTTCGTTCAATTTCATTATTGATTCTCCTGTGGGTTGAAAATACGAATTTTAAACGAAGATGTCTAAGGAAAGTTACGTCCGCCCTGCCCGCGCTTCAGTCGGCGGTCAGGATCTCCGTATGATCGCGGAAGATCGCAACGGTATGCTCGCAATGGGCCGAAAGCTTGCCGTCCTCGGTCACGACGGTCCAGTCGTCCTCCAGGACCTCGACGTTCCCCGTACCCGCGTTGATCATCGGCTCTATGGCGATGACAAGCCCCTCCCCCATGCGGGGATTCGCGCCGGGGCTGACGTAATTGGGCACCTGCGGATCCTCGTGCGGGGAAAAACCGACGCCGTGGCCGCAGTACTGGTGGACGATTCCGTAACCGTGCTCTTTCGCGTGCGCCGTCACGGCCCGCGCTATCTGGTGCACGCGGTTCCCCGCGGTAGCCTGGGCGATACCGCGGTACAGGCATTCCTCCGTCACCCGGATGAGGCGGGAGGCTTCTTCGCTCGCCTTTCCGGCGATGAGCGAAATGGCCTTGTCGCTGAAAAAGCCGCCGAGGTCGATGCCGCAGTCCAGGGAGACCAGGTCGCCGTTCGCGATCTTTCGCCTGGAAGGCAGGCCGTGGATTACCTCTTCATTGATTGAGACGCAAAGGGCAGCCGTATACCCCATGTAGCCGAGGAAGGCAGGTTTCCCGCCCGCCCTCGCGATCCAGTCACGGACCCAGCGATCCAGATCCCTCGTCTCCGTTCCTACGACGGCCAGGGGTTTCAGTTCCTTGAACATGGCCGTGAGCATGCGGCACGAGGTCCTGATTCCGTCTATCTGCGCGGCGTTCTTTAGCCGGATCATATCGTTTTCTCCTGAATCCCGAGCCGCCGCTTGAGTTGCACGACGTTCGGCAGCGACGGGTCCAATCGGATCGCCCGCCTCAAAGCGACCGCCGCCCCGAGTCCATCCCCAAGGCGCTCCAGCGCTTCCGCGATGGTCCTGAGCCAGCGGGCTTCTTCCTTGCGAGAATATCCCATGTCAAGCAAGCCCTCCAAGCACTCGACGAGCAGGTCGTCCCCCGTGCGGCTCGCCAGCCGGACGCGGGCGATCTCTTTGACCAGGGCATCGACCTCGCCCATGAAGTGCCGGAAATACGGACGCTTCCGTTCTTCCGCGATGAGCTCGAGGAGGATGCGGAAGGCCTCGTAGGATTCCCCGCGCGAATCCAGCTCTTCGGCGAGGATGAACGAGCAGTCCATCCAGTCCTCCCGATCCAGGTATTCGTCGAGCCGGAAACCCAGGCCGCCGTTGCGCCGCCAGATGTCCAGCGCCTCGTCCTCCTCAAGATGGAGCAGGTCGAAAAAGAGGAGTTTGGCCTGGCTCGCCGGATCATTGCCCTTCTCCTTGAGGAAGGAGCGGTAATCGAAGCTGCCTTCCTTCCATCGCGGATCCGACCGGACGAAGCGGAAGTAGGCGCGGTCGTATTCCTGTCTGCGGTCGATGTCGGAAAGCGTCTCGTAGGCGGTGAGGAGCCGGCGCATGGCGGCATGCGCTTCGTCGCCGGCGATATCCGGATGGACGCGTTTGGCCTGTTCCCTGAAAGCCCGCTTGATGTCCGAGGAGGAGGCGTCGGCGTCGACTCCGAGTATGCCGTAGTAGTTTTCCAAAGGAAAATGGTTCGCCCGCGCGCGCTCAGGCGCGGGTCCGAACCGCTCCCGTCAGGCCCCGATCCGCTTCCCGATCGCTTCCGCCAACTCCGGGCTCGCGATCGAATCGGACCAGTTCACGCACATCCCTTCCTTTTCCATGGCGCGCATGAGGTTTCCCATGGCCTTTCCGGAAAACAGCCCGCCTTTGCGCAGGAAGGCCGCGCCTTTCTTCCCGACGAGGGAACTCGCGGACGAAAGGATCTTCGGGAGCCGCTCGGCCAGCTTGGAGCTGATCGGGGACAGGGATTCGGCGTAGATGACGATGTACTCGTAGCCGGGAAGACGCGATCCGTCCTCGGTCCAGGCATCCAGCTGGTCAACCCTGTGGCCCATGGACTCCATGCCCCTGGCGAGCGCGGTGACGCGTTCATCCTTTTTCCCCCGGACGGAAAGGGCGTAAATCAGTGCGATTCTCATCGGTTTATTTCCTATGCCTGTTTATAGAGCTGGTCGATCTCGGGTTCTTTGACGACGAAAACCGAGCATCGGGCGCTCACCATTATCTCGCGATGGGCGTGCGAGATGATATCCCGCGCGCTCCTGTCCTTTTCCCACCCGCCGAGCACGATCAGATCGGCCTTCTTTTCATCCGCCACGCCGAGGATTTCAGTATAGATGGCGCCCCGCCGAAGTTCCTTCTCTATCTTTACGCCCTTCGCCTTGGCGAGCTCGTCCACGAAAGAGAGGTAGCGTTCGCCGTTCGCCTCCAGGCTGCGCTCGTATTCGGCGCTCTCCTCCTGAACGAAGATCTTGCTCAGCGTCAGCTGACGGATGGTAGCAGTATCGACAACGTACACGGCCGAGAGCCGGCAACGGTAGAGTTTGGCCATGATGATGGCGTACTTCGCCGCATGGATGGACGCGTCCGATCCGGAGACGGCGACGACGATGTTCGAGAAAAGCGGCTTCATCATCCTTTCCCGGCCTTCCTTTTTAATAGTTTACTCGAAAAAAAAGATTCGCGCTCCCGTTCTTCCAGGGACGCCTGTATGTACGTCATAGTATCGCGCGCGGTGGGAATCACCAGCTTTTCCAGGGCATTCACCCTGCGCTGGGTTTTCCTCACTTCCCGCGCCAGTCGCCATGCGACGGTGCGCACCGCCGCAGTCTCGGTAAGTATCTTCAATAGCTCGAAGAATTCTAGCACGGTTTCGTCGCATTCCGCAAACGAATTTGCCGGAGAGTACTTCAGCTCGACGGTCGGCAGTTTGACTTCCAGGCTCGGCAGATCCATGCCCGCCACCGTCTCGCGCCGCTCGCGGATGTCGAAATCGTAGCGGACCCCGCGCGCCAGGCGGTCCGCCTTCTCGCGGCCCACCGTGACGAGCATGCGCTTCAGCGCCGGATACGCCGTATCGATGCGCCGGTCCAGCTCACGCTCCAGAAGCTTCACCCGTTCCACGGTCCGCATGAGCTCCATGACGAGGATCTCGCGCTTCTGGTCCAGAAGGTCATGACCTTCCTCGGCGGTCGCGAGGCGCTCCTTGACGCGCATGAGGTTGCTTTTGGTCGGCGCGATCGTCTCCCGTGCCATTTTCTTCCTGCCGGCTTACGGGCGCGAGGGCGCGTGCTGCTGGGCCGATCTGAACCGGGCGTCGTCCGGATCCTCCTCGTTCAGGTCGGATTCGTCGATGCCGGTCTCGGCTCCAGCCTTATCCAGGTATTTTTCCAGATACTCCCGCTTGACGCGGAGCAGCTCGTCCCGGGGAAGCACCGACAAGGTCTTCCAGCCGATTTCCAGGGTCCGTTCGATGCTCCGGTCTTCGAATTCGTCCTGGGCAAGGAAGTCCCGCTCGAATATTTCCCCGAAACTCAGGTAGCGCTTATCGGCGGCGGACAGTTCCTCCTCTCCGATGATCGAAGCGAGGTTGCGTATCGCCTTGACGCGCGAATAGGCGGCGAAAAGCTGGCTGGAGACGTCCTTGTGGTCCTCCCTCGTCATTCCCTCCCCTATCCCGTCCTTCATGAGGCGGGACAGGCTCGGCAGGCCCGCCACGGGCGGATAGATGCCGCGTTGGGCCAGCTCCCGGTCCAGCACGATCTGGCCTTCGGTGATGTAGCCGGTCAGGTCGGGAATGGGGTGGCTGATGTCGTCGTTCGGCATGGTCAGGATGGGCAGCTGTGTGATGGAACCGGTCGATCCCGCGATCTTGCCGGCGCGCTCGTATAAGGAAGCGAGATCCGAATACAGATAACCGGGATAGCCCTTTCTGCTGGGTACCTCGCCGCGCACCGAGGACACCTCGCGCAAAGCCTCGCAATAATTGGTCATGTCGGTCATCACCACGAGCACGTGCATGTTGCGCTCGTAGGCGAGGTATTCCGCGGCCGTCAGCGCGCAACGCGGCGCCACGAGGCGTTCGATGGAGGGCGCGTCCGCAAGGGACAGGAAGACCACGACGTTGGAGAGCACTCCCGAACGTTCGAACCCGTCCAGGAAGAAGCGCGCGACATCGTACTTGACGCCCATCGCGCAGAAAACGACTACGAAAGGCTCGCTGGCGGTCCTTATCTTTGCCTGCCGGACGATCTGGGCGGCGAGACGGTTGTGGGAAAGGCCGTTGCCGGAGAAGATCGGAAGCTTCTGGCCGCGGATCAGGGTGTTCATCCCGTCGATGGCGGAAATGCCCGTCTGGATGAAGTCCCGCGGATAGGCCCGGGCATAGGGATTCATCGGAAGTCCGTTCACGTCGCGCCTGTCCGAGCTGAAGATCTCCGCATAGCCGTCCGACGGGCGGCCGAGGCCGTCGAAGACGCGGCCGAGCAGACCGGCGCCGACGCGGATTTCCATGGGCCGTTCCAGGAATTCGACCCGCGAATCGTCGGCCGAGAGGCCCGAGCTGGAACCGAAGACCTGGACTGCAGCCCAATCTTCCGACAGGTCGACGACCTGGCCCAGGCGCTTGCCGCCGTCGCGTCCGTAGACCGCCACCGTCTCGCCGAATCCGACCCCCGCGCTCCGGGAAGTCATGATCACCGGTCCTTCTATCCTCGTGAGCCCCCGGTATTCGACTCCCCTCATAATGCCTCCATCGGACGCTCGGAGCGATAGCCGCGCTCGAGCTCGTCGAAGGAGTTTTTCAGCTCCCGTTCGAATTCGACCAACGCCAGCGAATCCTCGTTCCCAACGTCGCTTTTCAGGCGCGCGAGCCTTTCCCGGATGGGAAGCGAAGTTATCTTGATTAGTGGCGCTCCGAGCTTTATGCAGGCGGCCGCCCTTTCGTGGAAATTCATCATGAGTTCCAGCAACCGTACCTGCTTGGCGGGGGCGCAGAACATGTCCACCTCGTCAAAGGAATTCTGCTGCAGGAAGCCGTTCTTCACCAGGTCGGCCGTCAACAGCACCAGCCGCTGATCGTCCGGAAGGGCGTCCGGGCCGATAAGGCGGACGATCTCGGCGAGCCGTTGCTCGCGCTTCAGCAGGTCCAGGGCGGAGCGGCGGGCGCGCGGCCAGGCAGGATTGACCCGGTCCCACCAGGTACGGACTTCGTCCGCGTACTCGGAATAGCTGTCGATCCAGCTCACCGCCGGGTAATGCCTCGCGTTCGCGAGATCCCGGTCCAGGGCCCAGAAACAACGGATGAAGCGCTTGGTGTGCTGGGTGACCGGTTCGGAAAAGTCCCCGCCGGGGGGAGAAACCGCGCCGATGATGGTGACCGAGCCGATCCCGCCGTTCAGCGTGTCCACACGGCCCGCACGTTCGTAGAATTCGGCCAGCCGGGTCGGCAGGTAGGCGGGAAAGCCTTCCTCCGCCGGCATCTCTTCCATGCGCCCGGAGAGTTCGCGGAGGGCTTCCGCCCAGCGGCTCGTGGAATCGGCCATGATCGCGACGTGGTAGCCCATGTCCCGGTAGAATTCTGCCAGGGTCACGCCCGTATAAATGGAAACCTCGCGCGCGGCGACCGGCATGTTGGAGGTGTTGGCGATGAGGATGGTCCGTTCCATCAAGGAACGCCCCGTCCGCGGATCGACGATTTCGGGGAATTCGGTCAGCACGTCAGTCATCTCGTTGCCGCGTTCGCCGCAGCCGATGTAGACGATGACGTCGGCGTCGCACCATTTGGCCACCGAGTGTTGGGTCATCGTTTTGCCGGTACCGAAGCCGCCCGGGATGGCCGCCGTCCCGCCCTTGGAGAGCGGAAAGAATATGTCGATCACCCGCTGGCCGGTCACCAGCGGCTCGTTCGGCGGCAGCTTCCGCGCGAAGGGACGCGGAACGCGGACCGGCCACCATTGCGCGACAGTAACGTCCTCTCCCGCGTCCGTACGGGCGACGGAGTCAGAAACGAGATAATCGCCGGCGGGCATGACGGACACGATGCGGCGGCCACGGAGGCCGGGGGGCGCCATGATCTTGCAGACGACCAACTCGCTCTCGCGGACCGAACCCAGCGGAGTCCCCGGCGCGGACGGCAGGGTTTCCCCGCGTGCCAGCAGAGCGACGGCCGCCGGATCTGGTTCGAAGCGCCACTTCTTCAGGGGATCCAGGGGATCGCCGCGGGCGCCGGGCTGCAGGAAGGCGCCCGTCGCGCGGAACAAGGCCTCCAGCGGCCGCTGGATGCCGTCGTAGATGGTGCCGATGAGGCCGGGTCCGAGTAGCACCGACAGGGGCCTGCCGGTGGACACGGCCTTTGCGCCCACCTTCAGGCCGGTCACGTCCTCGTAGACCTGGACGACCGCATCCTTGCCTTCCAGCCGGACGATCTCGCCGATCAGTTTCTGTTCACCTACTTCCACCACGTCGTACAAGCCGGCGCCGCCGAGGCCGGTCGCCCGTACGATGGGTCCCGAGACCCGAGCCACCCTGCCTTCAATCATCGACGACCTCCTGGCCGAGCAGGGCGGCCGCAAGTTCCGCGCGTTGTTCGGAAAGGGCTTCCTCCGCGATGTCGGCCACGCTCGCGCGTATGACGACATCCGCCGACTGGATGCGGAGCGCGGGGAACGCGTCGAAACGGCCGAATGCGGGACCGGAGCTGTCCGCGGCGTCCGCAAGACGCAAATCCGCGTCCGGCAAAAAGCGGTCCAGCAAGGCACGCGCTTCGCCCTCGTCCATGCCGCTGAAGGAAACCACGGCGCCCTCCGCGAGTGCTTCATTCGCCAATATCCCGGCAGCGAGGACAAGCTTCCTTTCCAGCAAGGAAAGCAGCTTCCGGCGGGGCAAGGATGAAAGCCAGGAGGACATCCGCTCGGTGAGCAGACGTTCCGATCGCGCCGATCGTTCCCGCCGCACGTCCAAGGGCACGCGCGCCATCGTCTCCGAACGGAAGGAGGCGGAACGGGCGGCGTACGACTTGCCGAGCGCGGCGATATCCGCGTCGCCCTTGGCCTTCCACGCCGCGGCGGCCGCGGCCGCCGCCTGATCCGCGGCGCGTAGCACGCGATCGGCCTTTTTCCGAGCGTCCTCCAGGATTTCCCGGTCAAGGACTTCGCTTGATTGCAATTCTTCCATATCGCGTCTTCCGCCTATACCCGCACGCCTATCGCTTCCCGAATCGCGTCCACGAGAGTCTTCCTGCTTTCCATCCTACCCATGAGTCCGGGCAGCTCCACCACCAGCGGATATTTTCCCGCAAGTTGCCAATCGGCGAGCTCGGCGCCCAGCCCGTCCGCCACTTCCTCCGTGAGCACGAGCACCCTGCAGCTCCCGGACTCGGGCCATTCCACGGAGAGGGAGGACGGCAGGACTGAACCCGCTTCCTCGATCCAGCCCGTGGTGACCCGACGGAAGGCGGCCTGCGCTTCCTTGATGGTCGAGACCGGCGCGCTGCCGACGCCCACAAAACGGAACGCGGTCGCGAGCTCGCTCTCCCCGATGAAGAAGTACTGCACCCGTCAGATGAGAAGGATGAACAGGGCCACCAGGAAACCCCAGAGGCATATGCCCTCCGCAAGGCCCGCATACGGCAGCGCCTTTCCGGCAAGCTCGGGGTTCTCGCTCATCGCGCCCATCGCCGCGGCTCCGATCTGGCCGACCGCGATGCCGCCTGCGATGCAGGAAATGCCGACCGAAAGCGCGGCGGCGAAATATTTCCACGGCGACTGGGCAACGGCGCCAGCCGCGGCGACGGCCGCGCCGGCACCCTCGGCCGTTCCGGTCTGGGCGAAGGAGAGCGCCGCGGCGGCGCACAGGAGCGCGGGCACGATGAGAAGCATTTTGCGTTTCATGACTTGACCTCCCTGCGGAATCGGAACGGAGCGTACTCGACGCCCGTCTCCGTGAAGAACTTGCTGAAGAACTCGTAATACTGCAAACGGACCACCTGTATTGCCACGATCAAGCCTTCAAGCAGGATGATCACGGCGTTGCCGAACACGGCCACCAGGAAGGCGAAGAACGGCCCGCCCGGCGCATTGGAAGCGACCATCCCGGAAAGCGTGAAGACGATGAAGGAAAGCACGGCGTGCGAAAGAGCGAAGGCCCCGACGCGCAGGAAGCTGACGGTGTTGGAAACGTAGGAAGAAACCGATTCCAGCAGCTCCACGAAACCTTCCATGAAGAAGACGAGGAGACCGTGCTCCAGGACGGGACGCTGTCCGGAAATGAGCCTCCACAGTGCCGGCCCGAGGAAAAGGGCGGCCGCGGGAAGGGCGAGTCCGAGCACATCGAACCAGGAGAAGGAGCCTCCGAGAGCCAGGCGGACGGCCAGGAAGAGGGCGTACCAGAACAGGCTGGCGCCTGCCAGGCCCGTCTTGGCGAACAGGGCTTTGTCCCAGCGTTTGAGCAGGGCCTGGTTCACCATGTTGATCAGGAGTCCGATCGAATTCAGGACGACCCCGACCGCGACGGTGAAGGCGAAGAACATAAAGAGTTTGTCCATGCTCCCCTTTTCCGGCATCAGGTGGAGCACGCGGTCCACGGGGTGGCCGGTGAGCAGTCCCGTCACGAAGCGGGTCGGCCTGATGAGCAGGGCGTCGTCGGTGAAGACTTCCCCGTCCAGGAACCCTACGGCCATGGAAGCGAGCCCGACGGCGATCAGGGGGTAGGAGAAGCGGGAGAATGACGAAAAAAAAGATTTTCCCTTGCGTCCTACAAGGAAACCGAGCAGCAGCAGGACTGCGCCCTGGCCGAGGTCGCCGAACATGAGACCGAACAGGATAGTGAAGGAAACGGCGACGACGGGCGTCGGATCCAAAGTGCCGTATAGAGGTGCGCCGTAGGAAAACACGAGGCGTTCGAACCCCCCGACGAATCGTCCGTGCTCAAGGGAAACCGGGACCTTCTCCCGTCCTTCCGTCACCGAGGCGACCTCGTCGGGATCGAAGGATCGTATGGCGACCCGTCCATCGGCGATGCGCTTGAGTTCCGCAGCCAGGGATCTGAGTTCCGCCGCGGGAACCCAGCCGGTCAGCCGCCAGGCGCTCCGCGTGGATTCCAAACCCGCCTTGAGGGATTCCACCGCGGCCGCCATCCTCCAGGACTCGCAGAGTTTGCCGAGGAGAGGTCCGATTTCGGCTGATAACGCCAGCCGTTCGCTTTTCAATTCCTCCACCGCCGCTTCGGTAGCCGCGAGACGCGCACGCATTCCGTCCAGCATGTCGGCGGGGATTCCCGAAAAGCCTTCCGGTACCGCGAGGGGGACGAAGCCGGCTTTCTTGAGTTCGGCGTCCAGCGCGAAACGGCCCTTGCGCGAAGAAGCGGCGATGAGACGGTCTCCGTCTCCGAGCGGTATAAGTAGGGCACGATCCTTCAGGGAAGCGACCGCGTCCTCCCGTTTCTTCCCTTCGATACGGCCGATACGGAGTGTCAGGTAGGACAGCTGTTCCAGGTCCGAAAAAGGCGCATGAAGATTTTCGAAGGCGGAAGCCTCGGAAACGGCTTCCGAGATCCTCCTTGCGTCCTCCATCGCCGCGGCTTCGCGTCGTGTCACCGAGTCGACCCGGAGGGCGATGGAGTCCAGGAGAGCCGCATCCTCGGCGCCGGGAAGCCGCGTATCGGCTCCCGGTTCCCCGGGAAGGGCGAGGCGCAGACCGGCGGCGATATCCTTTATTCGTTGGAGACGATCGGCGGCCGTGGGTCCGGCCGGCTTGGATGCTCCTTCTTTCTTTCCGTTCCCGGCCTCGCCCCCGGCGGCTTCATCCGAGAGGTGGATTGAGCCCCGTTTCCCGAGCGCCTCGATGACACGGTCGACATCCCGTTCCAGGACGGTGAGCTCCACCCTCTTCATCCGCCGGGGCCGGATCATGCCGAGGCCTCCAAGGTTTTGACTACGTCATCCGCGGAGATCCCGAGCGATACCGCCTCGGCCACGCTGGTCAGCAGTTCTTCTTCGAACTGCATCAGCTTGATGAAGCACGCGGTCGAATCCACCGCGAACGGCCGTCTGCGGAACAGGAGCCGGGCTTTTCGGTACAGGTATTTCGCGGCTTCGTTCTGGAAATGCCTGGGATCGAGCTTCCAGGATTCACCGGAGACCGCCGGGTTCAGAAACCGCTCCCGCTTCCAGCCGCGCCACTCGTCCCGGGCATCCAGGGACAGCGAAAACGCGGCCCGGGCGTCCGCGGTAAGGGATTTGCCGGCACGCGCGCCTTCCACGAGGCGTTTTTCGATCTCCTCGACGGGCGCGGCATAGTAGGTCCTCAGTCGAAGGGTCCAGGCGGCGTTCTTGAGCGCGATCTCCTCCGCGGTGAGTTCCTCGAAACCCGCGCGGTCGCGTCGGGGCAGGGACAGTATTTCGCTCCAAAGGCTCCGGTAATAGCGAATATCCAATTCCGACTGGAGATCGACGATCGCTGAGGCCGCGGGTGTTTCCGGCAACCAAGCGTATTCGGTACCGGCCACCATGCGGGGAAGATCCGGGTAGGCGTCGAATTTCACCGTCGCGAAGCGTCCTATATCCACGAAGGACGGACTCTGCGGATCGCCCGCGGCGAACGCGGCCAGATGGGTCTTCAGGTCGGCGGTTTCGTAGGCGCGGACGAGGCGCACGAGGGCGGCCTGCGGCTCGGCGAATACGGACACGATCTTTACGATACGGGACGCGGCGCGCGCGCTGATCCGCTGTTCTATCCTGGCGGACAACTCGCGTTCGGGAAGGTCCAAGGGGGATTCGGGGAAAACCAGACGATCAAGATCGGCGGGGCGGGAAACCGCTTTCAGGCGCGAGGCGCGCTTGGCGATGAAGGACTTGCCCAGGATGCCGCAGGCTTTCGCGTACGCATAGGCTCGTTCACCGCCGGAAGTCATTTCAGCGCGTCCCGAAGAGGATCCGGTCCGCGAGCGAACGGAATCGCTCTTCGTGGATCGGCCTGGCGCTCAGCTCGTCGCGGCATCCGGAAAGCTCCGCTTCGTAATCGTCTTTGGCCGCGGCCGCGGCTTCGACGTACGCCTTCTCGAATTCGGCGGATTTCTCGGCATATCGGCGCTCGTACGATTCGCGCTCGCGCTCCTCGCTCAGAGACTGTCGGCGATCGGCTTCGCGTTGGGCTTCCAGTACCAAGGAGGAGGCTTCGTCCTCAATTGCGAGCAGATGTTGTAAAATGTCGCTTTCGGCCATGCGAATCCAGCTTTATGATGCCTAATCAAGGGCGATGAGCACGTCCTCGAACTTGCGTATAACGGCGTGCGCGGATGCGGCGTCCTTCTGCGATACAAGATCCGTATAGAATGCCGGATTGTCCAGCAACTCGGCGAGCCGTTTCAGGAGACGGAGATGCTTCTCCGAATCCTTCTGCGGCGCGAGCATCAAAAACAGCAGGTAAACGGGCTCGCCGTCCAGGGCGTCGTAATCCACGCCCTTCTTGGAGACGCCCAGCACGCCGTAGACGCGATCCACGGCGTTGGTCTTTCCGTGCGGGATCGCGATGCCCTTCTTGATGCCCGTGGACATCTTGGCCTCGCGATCCTTGACCGCTGCGAGGATTTCGTCTCGCGCCGGATTCCCGGTGGCTTGGCAGAAAAGGGCGACCAGTTCCTCGAAGGCCTCGTCCTTGTCCTCCGCCTCGAGCGGAACCTTGATCAGGCTCGCAGGAAACGTCTCATGCAGCAGCATCGGTTCCCGCTCTCCGCACGTTAATTGGCGGGCGCCGCAGGGGCGTCGGCGGGAATTTCGGTTACGGGCGCCGTTTCGGGAGCGGAGGCGGGGGCTTCTTGGTTCCACCACTCCGCGGAGGAGCCGGCTTCAAGTTTCTTGGCGGCGGCTTCGACGCCCGTATCGCCGGGAGTCCTGTTGATGAGGGCGAGGCCGAAGCTCGAAAGGAGGAAAAGGGTGCCGAGGACGTAGGTCGTCTTCGTGAGCACGTTTCCCGAACGCGAGCCGAACGCTGAACCGCTACCGCCGGCGAAGATGCCGCCGAGGCTGTCGCCGTCCTCGTTCTGCACCAGAACCATGAGGACGAGCAGTATGGAAACCAAGACGAACACGACCAGGAGCAATATGCCGATCAGACCCATGTTTGCGACTCCATTCGAAAATCAATAAGCCGCGACGCGCCGAAGCATCCGCGCGGACTAACGCGAATGATAAAGCAACGGCGCGACTTGTTCAATACGCGTCCCGTCAGCCGAACTTGGCGATCGGGACGAAGGTTTCCGGTTTGAGGGCAGCGCCGCCGACGAGAGCTCCGTCGATGTTGGCCTTGGCCATGAGCTGGGCCGCGTTGTCCGCCTTCACCGAGCCGCCGTACTGGATGCATACTGCCTTGGCCGCTTCCGCTCCGTAGAGCCTGGAGACGACCTTCCGTACGTAGGCGTGAATGGAATCGGCATCTTCGGGCGTAGCGGTCTTTCCGGTGCCGATGGCCCAGACGGGTTCGTACGCTATGGTGACCTTTTCGAACTCCGCGGCGCTGACGCCGTCCAGGCCCTTTTCGGTCTGGGTCTCGCACACCTTCTCGGCCTTCCCGGACTCCCGCTCCTCCAGGGTCTCGCCGACGCAGAGGATCACCTCCAGGTCGTGCTTGATCGCGAGTTTCACCTTCTTGTTGATGAGCGCGTCGTCTTCCTTGTACACGTGCCTGCGCTCGGAATGTCCCAGGATGACCACCTGGACGCCGAGATCCTTCAGCTGCAGCACGGAAACCTCGCCCGTATGGGCGCCGATTTCTTCGGCTGCCATGTTTTGGGCGCCGAGAAGGATATTGGATCCCGCGACGATCTTTCCGACCGTCTCAAGGGAGGTGAAGGAAGGCGCCACCAGGTATTTATGCTTACCGTCCTTGAGCTGGGCGACCAGGGCGGTCGCGAGCGCGGCGGATTCGGCGCGGGTCTTGTGCATTTTCCAGTTGCCGGCGATGAAATAATTGCGCATGGAAGAACCTCCGGTAGTAAAAAAAGTGTATCGCGATGGTCGGATGCTGTAAAGCCGCGGGCTCGAATTCGGGACCCGCGGCGGATTCAGGCGCTGGAATCAGCGGCAAACCTCGATTCCGGGAAGTTTCTTTCCCTCCAGAAGCTCAAGGGAGGCGCCGCCGCCCGTGGAGACGTGGCTCATCTTGTCGGCCAGGCCGAACTTGTTGACCGCCGCCACCGAATCGCCGCCGCCCACGACGGTGATCGCGCCGCGGCCGGTCGCTTCCGCGACCAGCTTGGCCACCTCGCTCGTGCCTTTGGCGAAATTCTCGAACTCGAAGACGCCCACCGGGCCGTTCCAGACGATGGTCTTGGCCTTGGCGAGGACTTCCTTGTATTTCGCGACCGTCTTGGGCCCCACGTCCATGCCCATCAGGTCAGCCGGGATGTCCAGGCCGTCCACCGGCTTCGCCGCGGCCGCCGCGTCGAACTTGTCCGAGCACACGTGATCCACCGGGAGCACGATCTCGGCGCCCTGCTTCTTGGCCGCGGCCAGGATGCTTTTGGCCGTTTCCAGCTGATCGTCCTCCACCAGGGACTTGCCGATCGTGTGGCCCTGGGCCTTCAGGAAGGTGTAGGCCATTCCGCCTCCGATGACGAGGGCGGAAGCGTTCTTCAGCAGGCTTTCGAGCACGGCGATCTTGGAGGATACCTTGGCCCCTCCGATGATGGCGACCAGGGG
>DPXI01000118.1 GCA_003527485.1 Treponema sp.
CCTCCGATGATGGCGACCAGGGGCTTGGCCGGTTTGGTGACGATGGGCTCCAGGTACTTCACTTCTTTGTCCATCAGGAAGCCGCCGACCGAGATCGGGAGGAACTTGGCGATGGAGGCTGTAGAAGCGTGGTCGCGGTGGGCGGTGCCGAAGGCGTCGTTCACGAAAATCTCGCCGTAGGTCGCCAACTCCTTGGCGAGCTTGTCGCGCTCGGCCGATTCCTCGCTCGTCTCTTCCTTGTGGAAGCGGGTATTCTCCAGCATCACGACGGTCCCGTCCTTCTGGCCCTCGATGAAGGCCTTCTTCCCGAAACAGGAATCCTCCCCCGCGAACACGACTGGCCTGCCGAGTTTGTCGGCCAGGTAGGCGGCGACGGGGGCCATCCGGTGCTTGCCGGCGATGTACTTGGCTTCGTCGAAGGCCTTGCCGTCCTTCTCCGCCTTCTCCTTCGCCTTCTTCATGTCCTTCTTGGGATCGCCGAGATGGCTCATGAGCACAATGCTTTTCGCGCCCTGCTCCAGCGCGTATTTGATGGTGGGTATGGCGGCGGTGATGCGGGTATCGTCCTGGACCTTGCCGTCCTTCATGGGAACGTTGAAATCGACGCGCATGACGATGCGCTTGCCCTTGAGGTTCACGTCTTTCACGGTCTTGATCATGGTTTTCTCCTTAACAAATAAAAAGGCCCCGACCACGGGGGACGGAGCCTTTCTGGGTCACGATAAGGCCTGCTTACTTGGCCATGTGGCGCAGGAGCGCGACCACGCGGTTGGAATAGCCCCACTCGTTGTCGTACCAGGAAATAACTTTGAAGAATCTCTTCTCGCCGGGCAGGTTGTTCTGCTTGGTGGCGAGGCTGTCGTAGATGGACGAACGCTCATCGTGGATGAAGTCCGTGGAAACCACTTCCTCGTCGCAGTACCCGAGAATGCCCTTGAGGTAGGTCTCGGAGGCTTTCTTCAGAAGTCCGTCGATTTCCTCGATGGAGCTGTCGCGGGCGGCGGTGAAGGTCAGGTCGACGACGGAAACGTCCAGGGTGGGAACCCGGAAGGACATGCCCGTCATCTTGCCTTTGGTTTCGGGAAGGACCTCGCCGACGGCCTTGGCGGCGCCGGTCGTGGACGGAATGATGTTGTTGGATGCCGCGCGGCCGCCCCGCCAATCCTTCTTGGAAACCCCGTCCACCACTTTCTGGGTCGCCGTGGTCGAATGGATGGTGGTCATGAGCCCCCTGTCGATACCGACGCCTTCCTTCAGGAGGACATGGACGATGGGAGCCAGGCAGTTGGTGGTGCAGGAGGCGTTGGAGACGACGTCATGCTTGGAAGCGTCGTACTTCTCGTTGTTGACGCCCATGACGAACATCGGGATCTTCTTGGTCTCGTCGGCGCTCTTGGCGGGAGCGGAGATGATGACCTTCTTGGCGCCGGCTTCGAGGTGGCCCCAAGCCTTCTCGTTGCAGAAAAGACCGGTGGACTCGATCACGTAATCGACGCCGAGCTTCTTCCAGGGAAGGTTCTTGAGTTCCTTCTCGGCCATCACGCACTTGACCTCGTGGCCGTTCACGACAAGCATGTCGTCTTCGGAGGAGGACGGATCGCTTTTCTTGGAGGAAAGCTTCGCCTTCATGCGGCCCTGGATGGAATCGTACTTGAGCTGGTATGCGAAATAGGCCGCGTCGGTGGAGACGTCGACGACGGCTACGACGTCGATCTTGTCCTTGCCGAGCAGCCCCTGCTCGACGATGGCCTGGAACACGAGGCGGCCGATGCGGCCGAAGCCGTTGATCGCTACTTTCATGACGGAACCCCCTGAATCTATAAAATTGTGCTGAAACAGTACGAAAAAATGCCGCCTATGTCAATCTATGTGCAGAAGAACCATCGGATGCGAAATACCGCGTCGAATCGTCCTCACCCGAAGGTGCAATTATTGAGGAAAGCGCGGCGGGAAGTGACAAGGCTGACGAGTTCGCGGTGCATGGCGGGATTCACTTCCTCGGAGAGGGGGTAGATGTAGCGTTCGGTTTCTTCGGTGTATCGTTCGATGAACCCGGCGTTGGTGACGAAGCCGAGGGAGATCATGTTGGATATGCGGTCGGCGACCTTCAGGGTTTTGGCCAACCGGGAACCTTGTTCGCGGATACGGGTCAGGAATACAGCCTTCGTCTCGTCGCTGCGACGGGAAACCTCCTGCACGAGGCTATAGACGGCCGGACTTTCATAATCGATCGAGAGCAGGAGGTTGTGGTTGAATTCGGGCACGTCCTCAAGCAGGTCGTGCACCACCGATGCCTTCAACAATACCGAATCTATATACCCGTAGTCGAGGAGTATGGCCATCGTATCGATCTGATGGCGGAACATGTTGCCGCCGCCCTCGCGGATCTTTCCGATGAGGGCGGTGGCCAGCTGCATGTAGGGAGCGATGTGCATCCCTTTGAGCTTCAGCATCTCCTCCGTGTTCATCTTCCTGCCTTACGCCAGATCCCGGGCGTACGCTTCGAATTTCGCGATGCGCCGCAACAACTCGTCCAGCTTTCCCTTCTCGGCGTCCACGAGTTCCACGGGAGCGTTCTTCACGAAGTTGTCGTTAGCCAGCTTGGCCTCAAGCGTGGCCAGGAACTTCCGGTCCTTCTCGATGTCCTTGGCGAATTTGGCGGCGAGCTGGGCGGGATCCACCGCCTCCCGGATGAAGACGAAGGCTTCGAAACCCTTGCCGACTACGCCGATGGAACCGGCCGGCCGGGTCGCCGCGGCGTCGCGGGAGAACTCGAGGGCGGCGATTCCCGCGAGCAGCTCGGCCAGCGGGGCGTTCGCCTGCAGGGCATCGGCCGAAGCGAAGGAACCCTCAAGGCGCACGAGGACGCGGATCTTCCGCTCCGGAGCTATTGCGCATTCGCCGCGCAGGGCGCGTACGAGCCGGACCAGTTCCTGGACGGCGGCGAAGTCCGCTTCGACCTTCGCGTCCCTCCGGCCGTCGTCGCTCCGGGGGTAGGCGGCGGTGATGAGCATCCCCCGGACGTTCGGGAGCTTGCCGTAGATTTCCTCGGTCACGAAGGGAAGCAGGGGATGCAGCAGGCGAAGGGATTCTTCCAGCACCGAGAGGAGCACGGTCGTCGCCCGGTCCTTCTCGGCCCTCCCCGCTTCCGAATCGTCGGCGCGCAGGGAAAGCTTGGTCGCTTCCACGTACCAGTCGCAGAAATCGTTCCAGAAGTATTCGTAGGCGGCCTGGGCTGCGTCGTTGAAGCGGTAACCCGAAAGCGCGTCGGCGATTGTCCGCGCGGCGGCGTCAAGCCGGGCGTAGATCCAGCGGTCGGTGCCGGAGAGCGCGGGAGCAGCGACCAGCTCGCGGCCTTCCAGATTCATGAGGATATAGCGGCTTGCGTTCCATATCTTGTTGGCGAACTTGGAGCCGAGCTTGAAGGATTCCTTGTCGATCAGCAGGTCCTGTCCCTGGGCGCACATGAAGGCCAGGGTGAACTTCAGCGCGTCGGCGCCGTATTCGTCCACGAGCTCCAAGGGATCAAGGCCGTTCCCGAGGCTCTTGGACATCTTGCGGCCGTGCTTGTCGCGCACGAGGCCGTGGATGTAGACGTCGCGGAAAGGCGCCTTGCCGGTGAACTCCAGGCCAGCCATGATCATGCGGGCGACCCAGAAGAAGATGATGTCGTAGGCGGTGACAAGGGTCGAAGTAGGATAGAACTTGCGGAAGTCCGCCGCGTCCTTCGGCCACCCGAGGGTGCTGAAAGGCCACAGCCAGCTGGAGAACCAGGTATCCAGGACGTCCGGATCCTGTTCAAGCTCCGTGGACTTGCAGTAGGGACATTCCAGGGGATCCTCGCGTGAAACCACCGTCTTGCCGCAATGCGCGCAGAACCAGGCGGGGATGCGATGGCCCCACCAGAGCTGGCGGCTCACGCACCAGTCGCGGATGCCGGTCAGCCAGTGCTCGTAGGTGTTCTCCCACTTCTTGGGATAGAAAACTATCTCGCCGTCGCGCCAGGCCTTCAGGGCCTTCTCCGCCAGCGGCTTCATACGCACGAACCACTGCTCGGAGAGGTACGGTTCGATGACGGTGCGGCAGCGGTAGCAATGGCCCACGGCGTGCGTGATCGCTTCCTCGCGGACGAAGAGGCCTGCGGCCTTGAGGTCCTCCACCACGGCTTCCCGCGCGGCCTTCACGGTCATGCCCCGGTACTTCTCCGGCACGTTTTCGTTCATGAGCGCTTCGGGCGTGAGGACGTTTATTGAAGGCAGGTCGTGGCGCTTGGCCACCTCCCAGTCGTTCGGATCGTGGGCGGGAGTGATCTTGACCGCCCCCGTGCCGAAGGTCCGGTCCACGTAGGAGTCGGCGACCACGGGGATGGCGCGGCCGGTCAGGGGGAGGAGCACGGATTTTCCGACGAGCATGGCGTAGCGCTCGTCCTCGGGATGGACCGCGACGGCGGTGTCCCCGAGCAGGGTCTCCGGCCGCGTCGTGGCCAGCTCGACGTATCCTTTCCCGTCAGCGGTCACGCCGTCGGCGTACGGGTAGCGGATATGGTACATCGCGCCCGGCAGGTCTTCATGTTCGACCTCGTCGTCGGAAAGCGCGGTGCCGCAGGAAGGGCACCAGTTGACCAGGTAATTGCCCTTGTAGATGAGATCGCGTTCGTACAGGGTCACGAAGACTTCGCGGACCGCCCGGGACAGGCCTTCATCCAGGGTGAAGCGCTCGCGGGACCAGTCCAGGCTGGCGCCGATCTTTCTGAGCTGGCGGGAGATGACTTCGTGGTGCTCGTTCTTGACCTTCCAGGTCTCCTCGACGAATTTCTCGCGGCCGAGATCGTGGCGGGTCTTTCCTTCCTTTTTAAGGCGCCGCTCAACCACGTTCTGGGTGGCGATGCCCGCATGGTCCGTGCCGGGCACCCAAAGCGTGGGTTCTCCATTCATGCGGTGGAAACGGACCAGGATGTCCTGCAGGGAATTGTTCAACCCGTGGCCCATATGCAAGACGCCCGTGACGTTCGGCGGAGGAATGACGATTACGAAGGGATTCTTGCTTTTGCCCGCTTGGGGAGCGGAGGGCTGGAACGCCCCTTGTTCCTGCCACATGGCATAGATCCTGTCTTCAAAGCCCTTGGGATCGTAGGCCTTCTCCAGTTCCACGGCGTTCATGATGGACTCCTCCCGACGGCGACGGACGCTTGAACGTTCGTAATTTCTGGAGAATAGTACCGAATTGGACGAATTGAATCAATGCGCGATATTCAGGCTTCCCCGTTCCAGCGATCGGCGAAGACGACGGCCTCGCGCGGTTTGCGTTGGCGTTCGCCTTTCTCCCGTTCCAACTGCCACTCGACCAAGTGCTTGTTCTCTCCCCGCTTGGCGCAGACAACGACCGTGATGAGCACGAAATCGGCGGGAACCCCGCAGGCGGCCTTGGCTTTCTTCGGATTGAATCCGGCGATAGGATGGGCGATCATGCCCTCCCTTTCGGCTTGCAGGATGAGGTTCATGGTAGCCAGCCCCGCGTCGAAAAGCGCGTAATCCCGACCTTCCTCCAGCCTGCAATCAAGCGATGGCTTGGTGCAGACCAGCACGAGCAGGGGCGCCTCGGTAGCCCAGGCGTTGCCTTCCGAAAGATGCGGACGGACGGCGGCCAAAGCCTCGGGAGAGGAGACGGCGATGAAGCGCCAGGGCTGGTTGTTGTAACAGGAAGGAGCCAGCGTGGCGGCCTCCAACATCCGCGCGACCGCTGCCGGATCCAATGCCTCGGAGGAGATCGAGCGGTACGCGCGCCTTCGGGCGATTTCGGGAACGATATCCACGGCCCCCCCCTAAAAAAATCCTATTTCGAAGCGAGGGCCGCCTTGGCCTCGGCCTCCAGAGCGCGGACTATCTCTTCCTCGTCCGCAACGAAGGGTGCGTTTTTGCGCGCCTCGGCGAGTACGGCCACCGCCTTGGCCGGAGCCGCGGAATCCAGATATGCCCGCGCGAGCAGGATGGCGCGCGGCCCCGCCCAGGGACCGGCGGAAGGTATATCCCGGAGCGCCCTGATCGCGCCGATCGCGTCGCCGTCCATGGAAAGCGACCAGGCCTGCCCGTATCGGTACTCGTCGCGCGCGTCGCCCAGGGCCTCCCCCGCCGCTTCCGCGAACAGGGTAGCCGCCTGCCGGTACGCACCCGCCTTGACCTGCGCCCGCGCGTCCGCCGCGAGCTCCTCGGGCCCCGCTTCGTCCTCTGCCCAGGTAGTCTCCGCCGGCGCCCCCTCAAAGTCGCCGCGGACTCCCGCGACCACGGTCGACCGCGGCTTCTCGCCGGACACCATGCGCGACATCTTCGCCGCCGCCGAATTCCCGTCCGCCTGCTTGGCCGCCATATTCTTCAGCAGATCGTCCAGGTTGTAGGTCCCCTCGGCCGACAAGGATATCCGCCGTCCGCCCGCCAGGAATTCCGCCATCGAATCGGACGAGAGCCGAACGAACGACGCGCTGTCGACCTTGTCCCCCATGGAAAGCTCCTTCCAGGCCGCACCCGTCTTCACGGATACGTCGCCTTCGACCCAGGAGGCAGTCAAGGGAACGGCGAAGGCGACAAGACTGCAGGCGATCAGGATGAAGACGAAGGACAGTGATCTTTTCATGACGACCTCGTATTTTCGGAGATTTTAAAACAAAACATCAGGATATCCAGACTATACCGCATTCTTTGCGCCCTTTCCGCGCCATGCGCGAAGTAAAAGAGCCAAGCCTGCTGAGAGCGCCAATACCGCAACCGCGATGGAGACGATGGCGAGAAGGGGAATGGTGCGATCGGCAGCCGCCGGTCCGGCAAGCGACACCTCGCTCGCGGCGAGGGAATCGGAATCGCCACCGCGGGGACCCGCGTCCCCGGGGGCGGGCAGGCCGGAGGGGGGAAGGAAGGAAGCGGGGATTCCATCGCTGGCTGACCCGTCAAGCTGTCGCGTCGTTTCAGGATTTGCGCCCCACTCGGTTCCCTTTGATTCCAGGCCGGTTGCATTTTCGATAGCCACTTCCGGAACCGCTGTCTGCGGGATCGCGGACTTCATTGCTGCCGACGTAGCGGTCGCCTTGGACGTACTTTCAAGCGGTACGAAGCGGGCGACGTTCGTGGCGATGAAGGCGGAATACCGAGGGCCTCCAACAGGAAGCAGGTTCACGGCAAGCGCGGATGGTTTGGATATGGACCGGATTGGGTCGAAGCCAAAAACGGTCGCGATACCGACCCCCGTCGGAGTATCTGAGGAAGCAGGACCGGAGGGCTTCTTCATGCCGGGGATCAGGGAGATCCCGCGGGTACGAATGGCTGAAATCGGGATACTAGCACCACAAGCTACACCCGCGGACCTATTTCCGGCGGCATCCAACCCGTACATCATGAAGGAGTACGTTCCGGCCGCGAGAGTAATCTGAATATTCGTCGCGTTAAATGCCACTATGGCGCTGTCGCCCGAGCTTGTTCCTGTATACGACACCACTACATCCGAATAATCGCGCCCCACAGGATTGGACCATGTGAAAGTGGTGGTGAGGCCGTACGTCGGCGTATCGGGGACTGGGATTTTCGTCGGCCGCGTCGCATCGATCGTCGGTGTGACCGCCGCGGCCGGCGCCGTAGTGAAGGCCGCCGCCATCGCGTTCCCCGCGGCGTCGCTCATCGTCACGCTCACCGTGCACTGCCCGTCCGCCGCGACATCGTCGCCTTCCGCAACTTCGTACGTCACCTCGTAGGTGCCGTCCAGGTTGTCGACGAAGCTGCCGGCCTCGTACGCAGTCTCGTTTACGCTGATAGCCCCGGCCGTCATGCCCACCTCGGAACCGCCCGCCGTGATCGTCATCGTCATCGTGTCGCCGATCTTAAGGGTACCCGTCGTCGTGCCGAACGCGACTCCCGTCACCGTCGGCCGCGTCGCGTCGATCGTCGGCGTCACATTCGCAGCAGGCGCCGTCGCGAAGGCCGCCGCCAGCTCGTTCCCCGCCGCGTCGCTCATCATCACGCTCACCGTGCATTGCCCGCCTTCCGCGACGTCGTCGCCTACCGCGACCTTGTACGTCACCTCGTACGTACCGTTCAGGTTGTCGACGAAGCTGCCGGCCTCGTACGCAGTCTCGTTCACGCTGATAGCCCCGGCCGTCATGCCCACCTCGGAACCGCCCGCCGTGATCGTCATCGTCATCGTGTCGCCGATCTTAAGGGTACCCGTCGTCGTGCCGAACGCGACTCCCGTCACCGTCGGCCGCGTAGCGTCGATCTTCGGGCTCGCCACCGGTGTCGTCGTATACGGCGTCGCCATCGTGTTCCCCGCCGCGTCCGTGAGCGTTATCGAGATCGGCACCGAGTTCACGCTCGTCCGGTCGGTGTGCCCACCCAGGACCGTGTACGTCATCGTATAGCTCGTTCCGCTCCCGCCCAGGGCACCAAGAGCGTCTTGCTCATTCACCTTCACTGTCGTCGCAACCAAGCCCGTCTCCGAGGCGCCCGTCGTGAAGTTCAGAGTCAGCACGTCGCTTATCGCCGCGATCCCGTCCGAGTTCCCGTCCGTCGTCAGCGAGAGCGTCGCACCCGTCACCGTCGGCCGGTTCGCGTCGATCGCGGGACTCGACGCGGGCATGGTGGTGTACGGTGTCAGCATCATGTTCCCTGCGGCATCCGTCAGCGTGATCGAGATCGGCACCGCATTCACGCTCGTACGGTCGAGATGCCCGCTCAGCACCGTGTACGCCTTCGTATAGCT
>DPXI01000125.1 GCA_003527485.1 Treponema sp.
TAGCGCTTGACCAGCTGGAGGGCGCGGACAGCCCCGAGGCCCGATAGGATGGTCACCGCGCCCTGCAGCGCCGTGACGGCCCCTTCCTGGTCGTCCTTCCCGTGGCATTTTTCGAACTCGCTCATTCGCTTGGGCAAATCCTGGAACGCCACCATGAGCAGGCGCTTGAATTCGTCGGCGGAAGCGGCGTGCTGCCGCCTGATCTTCTCAAGGTCGAAGCGTTCCTTCTTGCGCACCGTCTCGTCGATGAGGGCGACGAGGGAACGGGCGTTGATCGGTTTCGTGGCGTGGGCGTCGAAGCCCGCGTTCTTGAATTCCACGCCCAGATCCTCTACGCCGAAGGCGGTGAGCGCGATGACCGGNNAGGGCGGCGAGGGCTTCGTAACCGTCCGAGACGAGCACGACCCTGTGTCCGGCCTTCTCCAGGAAGAACCTGAGGTAGTCGCGGTTGACGGGGTTGTCCTCCGCGACGAGCAGGGCGAGCGGACGCGGCGCGGGCAGGAAATCTTCCTGGGCCGCCTCGACGACCTCGCCGGCTATTTTGACCGGAACGTAGAAGGAGAAGGTGCTGCCGACGCCCGGCGAGCTTTCCACCCAGACGTCCCCGCCGAGCTTGAGTGCCAGCTCCTTGGAAATCGCGAGTCCCAGGCCCGTTCCGCCGTATTGCTTGGACAGCGAGGCGTCCACCTGGCTGAAATGCTTGAAGAGCTTCTGCTGGTCGACGCCGGAAATCCCGATGCCGGTATCCCGGACCGAAACGAAGAGGGCGGGCATGCCGTCCTTCGCCCTGACCGAAAAGCGTACGTCGATCCCTCCCTCCGAAGAAAATTTGACCGCGTTCGACGTGAGGTTGGAGACGATCTGGGACACGCGGCCCTTGTCGGTATTGATGTTCGGGATGCCGCCGTCGTCGATCCGGTGGGCGAAGGAAAGACCTTTCTCTTCGGCCAGGGCCCTGAAGGGCGCGAGCGTCGCGGAAGCCCATTCGGTCAGGTCGAAGTCCTCAGGCTTGAGGACCACCGCGCGGGCTTCGATTTTCGAAAGGTCCAGGAGATCGTTGAGCATGTCCAGCAGTGAAGAGGCGGAAACGCGGATGGCCTTCAGCCGGTCCGTCTGGTCCTGGCGGGGATTATCGGCCTGCAGCACGTCGGTAAGCGAGATCACTCCCGCCAGGGGCGTCCTGAGTTCGTGGCTCATGTTCGCCAGGAATTCGCTTTTCGCCCGGCTGGTCTCCTCCGCCGCTTCTTTCGCCTGCTTGAGAAGCTCATCAAGCGCGCGCTTGCGCGTCACGTCCTCCAGGAGGCAGAGGAAATGGGTGATGATTCCGGCGGGGGCGCGGATGGCGGAGACGAGCACCGAACTCCAGAAAGGATCCTGCGCCACGCGGGGACAGCGGAGCTCCCCCGTCCAGTCGATGCCGGCGCGCACGGAAGCGGTCAGGTCCTCGTAGGTCGCCGGATCCGAAGCCGCCCCGAGGAATTCGCCTATCTTGCGTCCGATCGCTTGGTCGGGTCCGGTTCCGGTCAGGCCGAAGAAGGAAGGATTCACGTATTCGATATTGAGGTCGCGGTCCAGGATGGCCACCGAGACGGGGCTCTGGTCGACAGCCTGGTACATCTTGCGCAGCATGTCCTCGGACTTGCGCCGCAGCGTGATATCCCGGATGATGCCGACGGTTCCGACGAAGACCTTTTCCTTCCGCTCGCCGACGCTCCGGTACGCTCCTGCCGCCGCGATTTCGCCGTAGGAGATGACGGAGGCGATCACCTCGCTGCCGGCGGGCGCCGTCCCCGCCTTCCGCTGGATTCGGAGCTCCAGGTTTTCGGTCTTCCGGTCCACCCCGCGCCGCTCGTCGAAGAGCTTGGGCGCGTTCCGGGCGCCGGTACGGTTCTTCTCGTAGAGCTTCAGAACCTGGTCGCGGCTGACGTGCGGGACGTCCTCTTCAAAAAGCATGACGCTGAAATGCTGGCCGATGAGCTCTTCGGGCGCATAGCCGAGCATGCGGACGGACTGGTTGACGAAACTGAAACGCCCCTCGAGGTCCAATTCGTAGACTATGTCCGGCAGGGCTTCCACGAGATCCTGGTAGCGCTTTGACAGGTAGCCCATATCGACGGCGAGCCTCCGCCGTATGCGCCAGATCCGGTGGAGGTACGGCCCGAGGGCGGCGGTCCAATCGCCTTCGGCCAGTACGTAGTCCACGAGCCCGGCCTCGAGGGAGGCGTCCAGGGCCGCGGACTCGGAGGGATCGCCCACCGCGATGCAGGGGATCATGGGAAAACGGAGGGGAATGCTTCCCGGTTCTCCGTCCGGCAGGCGGAGGCTGCTGAGCACCATATCGAAGGGAGCCGCGACGAGGGCGTCCATCGCGTCGGCGAAGGAATGGGCGCGTCCGGTCTCCACCGGCTCGTCCGAGGCGGCGAGGGCGGCGGCCACGTCGGACATGATGCCGTCGTCGGGGAATACGAGGAGGACGCGGATGCGGGACAGGATTTCCATCCGACTAACTATGCCGCATCCGGCGGAGTTTGCAAGCCGTCCGCACGGGCTTCACCGGAAAGACCTCGCCGCGGCCACCGCCCGGCGCCATCTCGCCACCCGCTCGTCGCGGTCCGAGGCGTCCATCTTCGGTTCGAAGCGCCGCCGCATGCGCCAGTTCGCCTCGATCTCCTTCATCCCGTCCCAGTAACCGACCGCAAGCCCCGCCAGGTAAGCGGCGCCGAGGGCGGTGATTTCGACCACTTCGCTCAGGGTTACGGGCTTCCCGAGCAGATCGGCCTGGAATTGCATGAGGAAGGAATTCGCCGCCGCCCCTCCGTCCGCCTTCATTTCCGAAATGGGCTTGCCGAAGTCGGCTTGCATCGCGTCGATGAGGTCGCGGGACTGGAAAGCGACGCTCTCCAGCGCGGCGCGCACGATCTGCGCGCGGTTGGTCCCCCGGGTCAGTCCGACGATCGCGCCGCGCGCGTCCGGATCCCACCAAGGGGCCCCCAGGCCGACGAAGGCAGGTACCACCACCGCTCCGCCGCAATCCGGGACCGAGCGCGCGAGCGTCTCCGATTCGGCTGAACTGGAAATGAGCCCCAGCTCGTCGCGCAGCCATTGAATGACGGCTCCCGCGATGAAAACCGAGCCTTCCAGGGCGTAAGTGACCTCGTCTCCCAGCCTCCATGCTATGGTCGTCAGGAGATTGTTCCGCGAGGTCACGGCTTCGCTGCCGGTATTGAGAAGGGTGAAGCAGCCCGTTCCGTACGTGCTCTTCACGTTCCCGCTCCTGAAACAGGCGTGGCCGAAAAGGGCGGCCTGCTGGTCGCCCGCGCAGCCGGTTACGGGAATGGCCCGGCCGAACAGTCCGGCTTTCGTCTCTCCGAGCGGCCCCGAAGAGGGCATGACTTCCGGAAGCACGGCCTCCGGAATATTGAGGACCTTCAACAGCTCCTCGTCCCAGACGCCGGTTCGAATGTTGTACAGCATGGTCCGCGACGCGTTCGTCGCATCGGTGCGGTGCCTGCCGGTGAGCTTGTACAGCAGCCAGGAATCGACGGTCCCGAAAAGTATCTCGCCCCTTTCGGCGCGCGCCCTCAGGCCGGGAAGCTCCCGGAAAAGCCACATGAGCTTCGTTCCCGAAAAATACGGATCCAGCACGAGTCCCGTCTTGTCCCGCACCGTGTCCGCCAGAGCGAGCGCGGCCAATTCGCGGCAGATGTCCGCGGAACGGCGGCACTGCCAGACGATGGCATTGTAGACGGGCTTGCCGCTGTCCTTTTCCCATACGACCACGGTCTCGCGCTGGTTCGCGATCCCGATCGCCGCGATCTGGTCGGCGGTGATCTGCGCCTCGGCTATCGCGTCGAGCGCCGAGGTGTATTGGGTCTCCCAGATCTCGTCGGCATCGTGTTCCACCCAGCCGGGTTTCGGATAGATCTGCCGGAACGGCTTCTGCGCGACGCCGATGACGGCTCCGGCTTCATTGAATACGATCGAGCGGGACGTCGTGGTTCCCTGATCAAGCGCGAGAATATAGCGTTCCAGTGCGGCCATGCGGTTCCCCCGTCCAGGAAGTATAGCATCGAATCGTCGGAGCGTGCCAAGAACGGCGATTGCGGAAGCTCCCGACTCGTCGTATAATCCCGCCGTGAGCTTCGCGGAGATCCAGGTCGAGCTGTTGCGCGCCGAATACCCATCGCTTCGTCCCGACCACGATCCCGATATCGAGCGCTATTTCGATATGCGCGCCGCGGGACGTCCCGCCGACGCGCTGAACCTGTACGACAGCCGCCTCCGTGGCCGCTACCCCGACGACGATTTCCGCGAGCGCGTGCTGCGCGCCTACCGTCTGAGGGATCCGATCCTTGCCGCCCTGCTCTCCTCCGCATATGCCCGGCTCGGCGAACGTCTTCTGGAACGGGTCAAGCGGACGATCAAGTACGTCGCCCTGAAAGCCGGGAGTTTCGACCCGTCCGACGCCTATTCCACGATCAAGGCTGCGGAGGCCATCCTCGCCATGCTCCCGCGCGAGCGCTTCGAGGCGATCGCCGCCGTCGAACGCCTCCGCCGCTACGCCGACCTCCTGGAATACTGCAGGCCGGCCATGGCCGTCGCCGAAGATCTCGTCCGCGCCTACCTTACAGAATCCCTGGATGTCGTGGAAGGCGAGCGCCGCCGCAGGAAGGCCGAACGGGAAAAGCAGGAAGAGGAACGCCGGGAAATCCTCGTCGCCCGCGACCGGGCCTCGATCGGCGAAGACGCGGTGGCCAGGAACAGCAGGATGGAGCGTGAACGCAGCCGCGCCTTCGAGCGCCGGACCGCCGAGCGCCGCGCCGCGCGGTCCAGGCCCAGCGCGACCGCCTTGATGGACCTGTCACGGATCAGGTTCTCCGCCGCGGATCTGTCGCGCATCCAGATCCCCCCGGTCCTGACGAGCGTGGAGGACCGTACCCTGGCCTTCTGCTTCAAATATTGGAACGCCGTCGGCGACGCCGCTTTCGAACGGGTACTCTTCCTGTATTCCCGCAAGTTTGGAACCGCGCATTACGACGTCCTCCAGCTCATCCGGCAGGGCATGCGCTCGGGACGGCGCGACGAGGAGATCCTGACCGCCGTTTCATCCCGACTGATCACGGGCTACTATTATTCGATCCGCGGCGACCTCTACCTCCAGCGCGCCTGGACCCGTCTCAAGGCCCGGCTTGAAGGCACACCATCGGTGCCATCGTCGGCCCCGTCGGCCCAGTCGGTCCTCGCGGTCCCGACGATTGCCGAGGGTCCTGCCCACCCCGCCATCGCCAAGCCCCGGCAACGCATCCGCCGGGCCNNCCGGGCCGCACCCGGCCTCCCGGCAATCTCCGCGCCCCGCACGCCTTCCATGCCGCCCGCGGCGAGGCCACACGCGCCGCCGTCGCCCGCGCCACGGCCGGTCGCACCGCCGTCGGTCACCCCTCGGAGAGCCATCGCGACGCCGCCCGAACCTGTCCGCGCCGTGCCGCAAAGGGCCATCACGAGCGGCTCGGTCTCCGACCGTTTGCGCAAGCTTTCGGGCCGCTCCTACGACGTCTACGAACAACGCTTCCTTTCCAAGGTTCGGCAGGCTATCCGCCGCGTCCTGGCCAAAAGCCGCGGAGCCTCACGCGCGTTTTTCGTCACCATTCCCCAGGAGGCGGAGGACGCCCTTTTCGCCTTCCTGCGCGACCATTATTCCGATCCCTACATGGACTGGAACGGGAGCGAGCAACGCGGCCGTCTGGCTGAATTGGGATTCGAACTGGATTCCGTCGACGAGATCATCAAGGATTGTTTCGCCCGGCTGTGAGCGGGCCGGCGGGTCGGCGGGTCGGCGGGTCGGCGGCCGCACCCGCCCGCACCTGCCCGCACCCGGCCGCGCCCGGCCGCGCCCGGACAGTGGGCTACAGGCGGATCCTTCCCCGGAAGCTTC
>DPXI01000098.1 GCA_003527485.1 Treponema sp.
AGCGAACTTGCGGGCCAGGATGCTTTCTGGACCGCCGAACCTTACACCGGCATCCCCTGGATGGAGGCGATACTCGGTTGCAGAGTGTGCGCGGGAGACTCGAGTTTCACAAGCGAGCGTTGGTTGAATTTCCCCGGTGACCTGGACAAGGTCCGCGTCGATCCCGAGAATCCATGGTTCCGTAAGTATCTGGAATTCACGACCGCGTTGGTCGATCTTTCAAAAGGCCGGTTTCCCGTCGGAATGCCCATCATGCGCGGACCTTCGGATGTGGCCGGCGCGCTCATGGGCCAGACGGAAATGGTCTTTGCGCTCAACGATGAACCTGAAAGGATGAAGGAATTCTTCATGCGGATCGCTGAAGCGTTCCGCTTCGTGATCGACGCGCAGAATGCGCTTATTCCCCCGTTCCAGGGCGGAACCGCGCTCGGCTTTTACCACGTATACTGCCCGGGGCCGAGCATCTGGTACCAGGAAGACCTTTCGGCGTTGATGTCGCCCGCGATGTACTCGGAGTTCCTGAAAGAAGCCGAACAATGCATCTGCCAGGGGAAGAGCTATACCGCAATCCACCTCCATCCTTCTTCCTTCTTCATTCTGGATGCGCTCCTGGCCAAGGACGAGCTCAAGGCGATCGAGGTGAACAAGGACGTCGGCGGCCCTTGCATGGTAAAAATGATTCCGTATCTGCAGAAGATTCAGAAGAAGAAACGCCTGATCATATGGGGCGATCTGGATGAGCCGGATATCCGGCTGATCAAAAAGAACCTTTCCAGTGATGGACTGTTTCTCCACATCATCGCTCCGACGGTCCATGAAGCGAAGCGCTTGGGCGCCATCGTTCGGGAGGTAGATTAAAAAGGGGTCGCATTCAAGACGCCGAGACTTGATGAACTTCGTCTGAGACGTCGCTATCGGTGCGACGGAAATAATAAGGGAGGCAAAGATGAAGAGAGCGCTGATCGTTATTCTGTCCCTTTCAATGTCGGCGGGTTCTGTATTCGCTGCAGGCGAGGCTGAGAAGGGAGTGGCGACTCCTGCGGCAAAGACCTACAAGATAGGCGCGTATTTCGGCATAACCGGCGGAAACGCGGCCTATGGTATTGAAGCCCGGAACGGCGTAGTGCTCGGTATCGAGCATGTGAACGCCAATGGCGGATTCAATGGAGTCCCGGTGGAACTGATCGTATATGATACCCAGTGCTCTCCGGAGGAAGCCGTCAAGCTTGCGAACAAGCTCATTTCGCAGGACAAGGTCGACTCGGCAATCGGTTCGATGAACTCAGGCGAAGTGCTCGCCGCCGCTCCGTTCTTCAATAACGCCGGCATCTATCACTTCGGTTGCGGCACGGCTCCTTCCTGGATGGCGCAGGACTGGCCTTTCGTCTTCCGCGCCGCGATGAACAACAACAACGCGGTCCCTATCGCTTCCAAGCTCGTCACTGAAATCGGATATAAGTCGATCGCGATTTTCCATGGACAAGAAGACGCCGCCCTCTCCACCGCAAAAAAATTCCAGGAGGAGCTGGAAAAGATCGGCGTCAAGATCGTCGCCAAGGAAAGCTATGACGTAGGCGATACCGACTACTCCGCGCAAATCCAGAAGATGCTGGCAGCCAAGCCCGACGGCATCCTCATTTCGGTCATCGGCGAAACCGGGGGGCCTCTCGTCAAGCAAATCCGACAGGCCGGATACGACGGTATCATATTCAACAAAGAATCCTTCATGGATTCCCAGATTGATGTCGCGGGGGCCGAAGCTTCCAATTATATCGCATTCGCCAATCCCTACGTGACCTACAAGACACCCGAAGACTGCGATATTCCCTACATGGCAGATTACCTGAAAAGATACAAAGCGAAATATGGCAATATGGTGAAGACCGACTCCGCGTATCGAGGATGGGACACCGTCATGGCAATGTGGGAAGCTTCCAAGCTGGCAAAATCCAATGATTCGAAGGCTCTTGCCGCGGCGACCCACAAAGTCATTGCTGCCGGCCTGGGCGGCACCATGGATTTCACCAAGGGAAACAGGGAAGCATACAACACTTTCAACGCGTTCATCCTGGTTAACGGAAAGAACGTCCTTTGGAGCGATTGGCTCAAAAAAGGCGGATATGACTCATATAAGAAAATAACCGCCAACGCACAGTAAAAGCGGTTCGAACAGCATCAAGGCGCGGGTTGGAACGCTTCGTTCGACCCGTGCTTTGATCGCGGATACGATCGTGACTAATTGGCCGTTGGCGATTTTCGTTTTGGGCATAAACGGAAATTCCTGAAAGGGAGACCCGATCATGTTATTGAACCTTATCATCGCCGGGCTTGTTCTTGGCAGTATCTACGGATTGATAGCTCTGGGATATAGCCTGATATACAAAGCCTCCGGGCTCATGAGCTTCGTGCAGGGTGATATAATGACTGTCGGGGCGTATTTGGGACTTACTTTCTACCACATACTTAAATTGCCGTTCGCCGTTTCATTCTTGCTTTCCATCCTGTGCGCCTTTTTCTTGGGCATGTTACTTGAGAAGGGCGTCATCAGGAAACTCCTGAACAAGAATGTCATGCCCATATATGTCGTTCTGGCTACAATCGCTATATCGTATATTATCCAGAATGCGCTCATGTTGGGCTACGGTTCCATTACCCTTTTTTATCCCTCCGTATTCAACGTGACGAGCGTGAAGGTCTGGGCCGCGAATATTCAACCGGAAGCCCTACTTTGTCTGGGAACTTCCCTCGTCGCCATGGTGCTGCTCCACTTCTTCATGACGAAGACGAAACTCGGTACAGCCATGCGCGCAGCCGCCATGGACTCGGTAGCGGCCGAATCCTGCGGCATCAACGTATCCCTGAGCACCGGAATTACTTGGGGCCTTTCGGCAGGACTCGCCGCGATAGCGGGAATGCTGCTCGGTCCGATGTACGGCGTTTTTCCCATACTGGGCGCGACCATCGGCAGGAAGGGATTTTCCGGCGCCGTAGTGGGCGGTTACGGCAACATGTACGGTTCCATCCTGGGTGGGATACTGCTGGGGCTGCTGGAAACCCTGGTCGCGGGCTATGTATCCTCCGTATACAAGAATCTTTTCGCGTACATTATCCTTCTTATCTTCCTGTTCTTGAAACCCACGGGCATTTTCAATGAGCGCGCCATCCAGGATGTTTGAAACGCCCGGAATTCCGCGTTAATTGAATAGGAGGGAAACGACCGATGGACTTGCCGAATAGACCGAAGAAGAACAGGACATTGTTGAATATATCGTTTGCCGCAGTCGCCTTGCTCATTCCCCTTCTGGCTGGAGGACAGGAATATACGCTGTTACTTTTCTGCATAATCGAAGTTTACATCATTGCCGTATCGGGTCTTGATATCGTATTCGGGTACTGCGGACAGATTTCGCTCGGACATGCGGCTTTCTACGCAATCGGCGCGTATGGGACCGCGATCCTGCACAACACCTTCGGCTTGCCCATCCTGCTCACCATGATCCTTTCCGCCAGCCTTGCGGCGCTCATCGGGGCCCTGCTTGCGTATCCGGCATCCAAATTGGTCTTCCACTTCCTTTCGCTATCGACGATCGCATTCGGAGAAATCGTATACCAGTTCCTGATACATTCTCCCGGAGGAATAACCAAGAATTTCAACGGATTATTCACCCAACGATTCTCCATCTTCGGCTATGTTTTCAGAACCAATGCAGCTTGGTATTATTTTGGCCTAATCTGCGTAGCCGTATTCCTCGGAGCCAAATATTACCTGGTGAATTCCAAGACAGGACGCGCCTTCACCGCCATCCGGGAAAATACCCACGCAGCCAACGGTATGGGCATCAACGTAAGAAAATACAAGGTTATGGCCTTCGCGACCAGCGCCTTTTATACGGCGTTCGCCGGAGCGATGTACATTCACCTTGCTTCCTATGTACACCCGGATACCTTCACCCAGAGACAGTCCGTTCTTTTCCTCACCATGCTCCTATTCGGAGGGTCGGGTTCGCTTCTCGGTCCAATCTTCGGCGTGGTTTCGGTCGAATTGCTCATCGAGTCATTGCGCGCCTTCCAAGATTACCAGGTCCTGATTTACGGTGTGCTGATGCTGATCGTCATCGTCGCCCTGCCGGGCGGCTTGTACGGTGGATTCAGGGACATAGCCATTCTAGGAAAGGGCTTTTTAAAAAACCATTCCAGACATCGGCTGGATAAGGGGAGGGAATGACATGCTGACCACTGATAAGGTGACGATTAAATTCGGCGGCCTTACTGCCGTGAATGCGGTCAGCCTCCACATCGCTCCCAACAAGATTACGAGCCTCATCGGTCCCAACGGGGCGGGAAAGACAACCTTTTTCAATTGCATCAGCGGTGTCTATAAACCTAACAGCGGTAGAGTCATCTTCAACGAAAAGGAGATTCAGGGGAAGAAGCCTTACCAGATAAATGAAGAGGGCATATCGCGCACGTACCAGATCATCAACCTTTTCAGGAAAATGAACGTACTTGAGAACGTCGTGGTCGGGATGCATCCGAGGCTAAAATCAGGCTATCTTTCGGATATGTTCCGGACGCCTGCCCAGAGGAAGGAAGAAAGATCCGCTTTCAGAAAAGCGCACGAATGGCTCGAGTTCGTTGGACTCGAGGAAGATGCCTTAAATCCGGCTGCCAGCCTGTCCTACGGGAAACAGCGCTTGTTGGAAATCGTTCGGGGGTTGGCAAGCGATCCCAAGCTCATCCTTCTGGATGAACCCGCCGCGGGTATGAATTCAAAGGAAAAGGGAGAACTCGATATACTTTTGAAGAAGATCCTTGATCTCGGAGTCACGATACTCGTCATAGAACATGATATGAAACTAGTTATGGGAGTTAGCGACTATATCTATGTATTGAGCAATGGTTTATTGCTAGCCCAAGGAACTCCGATGGAAGTTCAGAATAATCCGGATGTAATTACTGCCTACTTGGGAGGCGAATAGTATGGCGCCTATTCTGGAACTTGTCGATTTCCATTATTCCTATGGCAATATTCATTCCGTGAAGGGAATCAATCTCTATGTCGATCCAGGTGAAATGGTGACCTTGATAGGCGCGAACGGCGCTGGCAAGACTACGACATTGCAGACCATCTCGGGGCTTACGAAGCCCACCGGCATACGAGGAAAAATCATATTCAACGGCAAAGAGATCCAGGGCATGCGCGGCAATGCGGTTGCCGGTCTCGGTGTGATTCAAGCCCTTGAAGGTCGCCGAATATTCTCGAAACTTACCGTCGAAGAAAACCTCATGGTCGGCGCATACCTGAGGAAGGATGCGAAGGCAGTAAAAGAAGATATGGAAGACGTTTTCAGGCGCTTCCCACGCTTGCTCGAAAGAAGGACCCAGCTCGGCGGCACTCTGTCCGGAGGTGAACAACAAATGCTGGCAATCGGGAGGGCGTTGCTGGGAAAACCGAAAATCCTTCTTCTCGATGAACCGTCGCTCGGTCTGGCTCCGCTCATCGTGAAGGAGATATTCAGGGTAGTCAACGATATCAACCGGGAAGGGACTACGATACTTTTTGTTGAGCAGAATTCCAAAATAGCGCTATCGACCGCAGACCGAGGGTATGTGATGCAGACGGGAGAGGTTGTCATTCAGGATACATGCCAGAACCTTTTGGCGAACGAGGAAATCAAAAAGGCCTACTTGGGAGCGTAATTCGCCGCCGAAGTATGGATAGAACGGAAATATGGCAGCTTTAGGTTCTGGCCTTGAGGATGTCGGAGTTTTTGAGCATCATTACGGCATGGAACTTGGAATAAGGAACACGGAAATGAAAATCATGAGACTATCAGTCGTTCAGCAGGTAATTGAATACATCAGGAAATGCGTCGAAGATGGTTCATGGAAGGTCGGCGACAAGATACCATCCGAGCACGAACTGACCGAGCTATTAGGCGTAAGCCGGGCGAGCGCGAGGGTTGCGATTCAACAATTCATCGCGATCGGGGTATTGGAAAGTTTCCATGGCAAGGGAACGTTCGTCAGGAATAAAGACCTTACGGCTCTGGGGAAAAAAGAGAGCAGAATAACAAGGGCGGATTGCGATGACTTGAAAAAGGTATTGGAATTCAGAAAACTTATAGAACCCGAAGGATGCAATCTGGCTGCTCAATTCGCCTCGGAAGAAGATTCCGAAGAATTAAAACTTCATCTGGAAGGAATGAAGACGAATATCGGGAATCCGGTCGGATTCATGAAAGAAGACGTGCAATTCCATGAAGCGATAGCCAAGGCTTCAAAAAACCATTTGATCTATAAATCACTGAAGCAAGTATTCGATACGACTGAGAAGGATCACACATATTTAGTTGATGTTTTCGGTTTCAAGGACGGAATATATTACCATACGGTAATTCTGAAAGCAATAATGGAAAAAGACGCCAAGAACGCCAGAAAATATATGATCGAGCATCTTCAGCAGGCGATCGACAGGATGGAATGAATGAACGTAGTGGTTCAGAATATCAAAACCATCTGCACCGCGCCGGAAGGGATCAATCTTATAGTCGTAAAAGTGGAGACAACTGAACCAGGTCTTTACGGATTGGGTTGCGCAACTTTTTCGTACCGTCATTCGGCGGTAAAACTGCTGGTAGAAGCATACCTGAAACCGCTTCTCATCGGGAAGAATGTCGGAGACATAGAAGAAGCCTGGCAGCTCATGCATCAAAATGCGTATTGGCGTAATGGTCCTATCGAAAACAACGCCATCTCGGGTATCGATATGGCGTTATGGGACATCAAAGGTAAATTGTCGGGCAAGCCGTTGTATGACCTTTTCGGCGGAAAGTGCAGAAAAGGAGTTCCCGTCTATCGTCATGCCGACGGAAATGATGCGAGCGAAATTTATGAGAACATCTTAAAGTTCAGGGAACAGGGAATCACGCACGTTCGCTGCCAATGCGGCGGATACGGTGGAAAATGGAGTGATGGGCCACTGAACGCACCAAGGGGAGCCATCGCCGGAGCATACTTGGATCCCCGAAAGTATATCCGGGATACCGCCGATTTATTCGAATCCATTCGCGTCAAGGCCGGTCGCTCGGTGGAGTTAATCCATGACGTCCATGGCAGAATCGCCGCGTCCGACGCCATCGAACTCGCGAAAACGCTTGAACCGTATAACTTGTTTTTCCTGGAGGATATCCTTCCTCTTGAACAAATCGACTGGTTACCGCGATTGCGAAGCAGAACGAGCATACCGCTGGCGCTCGGTGAGCTTTTCAACAATCCCGCCGAGTGGAGATTATTAGTCTCCGATCATCTCATCGATTTCATACGGATCCACAACACGCAGCTGGGAGGCATTACGCCGACAAGGAAACTGCAGATTCTGGCCGAGAATTTCGGTGTGAGGACCGCATGGCACGGTCCCGGCGACATGTCGCCCCTAGGACATGCGGCTAATATCCATCTTGATATCGCCTCTCGTAATTTCGGCATACAGGAATGGTCCGGTACCGAGCCTCCGAATTTCATACTGCATGATTTGAAAGGACCCAAGGACGCGTTGCTTGACGTATTTTCCGGAATGCCGGAATTCAAGGACGGATACGTTTATGCGAACGACAAGCCCGGACTGGGAATCGATATAGATGAGAGAGAAGCCGCAAAATATCCGTGCGATGACGCTGTCGTGAAATGGACTCAGACACGGCTCCCGGACGGTTCCCTGCATACTCCTTAAATGATCGACTATGGAAAACTTGGAGGAGATTGAAATGAAAGAGGTGATAGTCACTGCGCCGCATGCTTATGAAATTCGGGAAGTTCCGATACCGGTATTGACTAGCGAATATGAAGTTCTGGTAAAAATGAAAGCGGCAGGAGTCTGCGGTTCCGACCATCATATCTATCACGGAAAGAATCCGAATACCATCTACCCCCGGATTCCGGGCCACGAGAACGCGGGCATCGTAGAAAAAGTCGGTTCCAGGGTATCAAAGGTCAAGGTCGGCGACCATGTCGTAGCGGATCTGCTAATCACCTGCGGAATCTGCTACCAATGCAGAATCGGAAGAAAGAATGTCTGCGAAACCGTCAAGGTGCGGGGCAGCAGCGCGGACGGAGGTTTCAGGGAATATCTTTCCGTTCCGGAGGACGATCTCTACATCGTACCGAATCATATTCCGTTCAAGGATGCCGCACTCGTTGAGCCCTATGCGATCGGCGCGCATTGCACGGGAAGGGGAAAGGTCGTAAAGGACGATATCGTCTTCATACTCGGCACAGGCACTATCGGATCGATAATATTGCAGACATGCAAAAACATTGGATGTACGGTCATTTGCTGCGATAGGGTCGAGGAAACCTTGGAACGCGCAAAGAAGTACGGAGCCGATTTCATCATTAATAACGCCAAAGAAAATGTGATCGAGCGTGTCCGGGAAATAACTGCTGGCAAGGGCGCAACCGTCGCGTTCGATTCCGCTTGTTTTCCGGGCTCGTTGACCAGTCTGTTCGAAAAAGGATTGATACGCAATGCCGGACGTATCGTCAGCCTTGGATTCTCCACCGAAAATGAATCCATTTCTCAGGCCATGCTTGATATCAGGGAGCTTGACTTGATCGGTTCCAGGATGTCCTGCTACCAGTTCCAGCCTGTCATCGACAAGATGGCCAATAATGGATTCAACCTGGACGGAATTGCGACGACCTTCATTAATTTTAATGAAATCGATCGGATGTTCGATTATATGGATCACCCGGATCCGAAAGTCAAAAAAATGGTTTTGCTTTTCGATTAAACATCAGCGGAGGAAGTCATGATCAGTTCGCTCTTCGAAATTTCCGGCAAGAAGGCAATCGTAACCGGCGGTACGCGGGGCCTGGGTCATGGGATGGCCGAGGCCCTTCTTGAGGCAGGTTGCGAAGTATCTATTATAGGATCTTCCGATCAGGTCAAAACGACTGCCGGAGAGTTCAACGGAAAAGGGTTCCGTTGCCATGGAGTGAAGGCCGATCTAAGGGAACGGAAGGAGGTCTATTCCTCTTTCGAGGAAGCCCTTTTACCGCTGGGCGGCGACCTGGATATATTGGTCACCGCTGCGGGCATACAGCGTCGCCATTCCGCCGAGGACTTTCCGATCGAAGAATGGGACGAAGTCCTGAGCATCAACCTGCATGCGGTCTTCATCCAATGCCAGTTGGCCGGCCGAATAATGCTCAAAAAAGGATACGGGAAAATCATAAACGTCGCGTCCATGGCCTGTTTCTTCGGAGGTCAAACCATACCGGCATATTCCGCCGCGAAGGGAGGCGTCATGCAATTGACGAAGGAAATGAGCAACGATTGGGTCAGACGAGGCGTGTGCGTCAATTCGATCGCGCCCGGGTATATGGATACCGAAATGAATTCCGCCCTGATTGCCAATGAGACCCGCAATCGGCAGATTACGGAACGAATCCCTGCGGGGCGATGGGGAACCGAAGCCGACGTCAAGGGCATAACGATTTTCCTCGCTTCGGCGGCCAGCGATTACGTCAGCGGAGCCGTCATCCCTGTTGACGGCGGATATCTGGTCAAATAGGGAAACGAATAATGAATGCGGCTAGCCTGATCGCTAGCCAAGGCTCCTCTTCGCTTTATAGATGTTTCCTTCGCGGAAAACGCGCCAGACGTCCTCGAACCAATCATCGCTTTCCGGGATCGGCCGGCGCGGTTCCCACCGCGTGCGGAAGGATCCGTCCGAGTAACGGACTTCTTGAAGGAATTGCCGCAGTTCCTTATTTTCGGCGATAGCGTTCCAGGAAGCGTCAAGCGACGGATGCAGAGCTTCGCCGCCCGCGCCCGCGACGAGACAGGAACCCCGGGAACCTCCCCCGGCTTCCGCGTAGGACGCGACCGCCTCAAGGTACGCGGCGTGCGCGAGCGCGAGGTGCCGGCACCGGAAATAGTCGGGAAGGATCTCCTTGCTTTGGATGCGGACGGCGCCGAACCTGCCCGCCTGGGCGAGGGCATCCGACGCGGCGCGACGGACCTCGGCGGCCGGGCGGATGATGCCGGCGCAACGATCCATCCGGCTCCGGAACTCGTCGCGGTAAGCTGCGAGCGTTTCGGATCCCGAGTCCCCTCCGAGGGCGCCCTGGGCAAAAGTCAGGAGCCGGAGCGAAACGGACGCGGCGGCGGCCCGCCAATCGGAATCGCGGAGATCGGAAACGCCGTACGCGCCGACGATGCGCCGCGCCGCGCGCAGTGCGCCGACCTGCCCCGCATTGAGGGCTGCGCCGCCGGGACGGTACAAGCCGTGCGATCCGTTGACTTCACCGACGGGGAAAAACCGGTCCATGCCGACGGCCTCCCACCATGCGTCGGCGGCGAGGCCGCCGTTGTTGTGCTGGGCGCAGATGGCGATTTCCAGGAGCTCCCGCGAAAGGTCGATGCCGTGCTTCCGGTAATGCTCCGCGGCGATGGGATTCATCCGCACGAGCCGGTCCAGCGGCGTCCCGCCGAGCGCGTCCGAGCGCCGAAGATACTCGCGGGCCTCCGCGGACAGGGCGGCGGGATCCCAACCGGAGGGATTACGCCTGAAATCCATGTACACACGACGGCCCCGTACCGCCCGTTCCCGATGAACCAGGAGATCGATCAGGGACGATCCGCCGCCTGAGACCTTGCGCGGATCGAATGGCCATTGGTAGCCCTTGAGGAAGACCGCCGAATCGCGCGCTCCGGCGCTCGGGAAGAATCCGGTCAGGAATTCCTCCTCCCCGCCTTCGGGTCCGACTGAAACGTACCGCGGCACCGCTTGCTGGTACGTTCCCGATACGTTCCACCGGAAACCCGTTGAGGCGAGCCCGAACTGGCTCTCCGTGAGGTTGACGCACGGCACTCCGGCTTCGATCGCCAAGCCGATGGCGCCGGAATGGACCTCCGGGTACACGGACGACGCATAAAGGCCGCCGGGCCCTCCGACTCCGAATACGACGGAATCCGCGACGATGACGCGCAAACCGAAAGAAGCCCCGGAGAGGCGGGATTCGTCCAAAAACAAGGCTCCGAAGGCCCTGCCGTTCGCGACGACGCGCCCTTCGCCGTCGGTTTCGGGCGGATCGGCTATGAGGGCCACCGCATGGAGGCCTTCCAGCATCGGAATGCCGCGCGAGCGGACCTCGGCGCGCAGGCGTTCGACCATGACCCTGGAAGTATACGGTCCTATCGAAGTCCCGCGCTTGCGCGGATCATGGTCGGTCTTGTAGCCGACGAATCCGCCGTGTTCGTTCATCGGGAAGGGCACCCCTATGGATACCAACCGGCAAAACGCCTCGACGGACCCCATCGCTTCCGCCAGCGCGATATCCCCGTGCACCGCCCCGCCTTCCCAGAGCGCCTCGGCCATCCCGTACGCCGAATCCCCGGCCCGGTCAGCCAGGGAGAGCCGGTAGTACGTCTGTTTGTCCGATCCGGTATTGAACGAAGTGCCCCCCAAAAGCGATTCGGTGGCGATGACGATGTCGGAGGCGATCGTCGGCCGCCCGGCGGTAGCGGTGGCGGCAGCGGTGGCGGCGGTAGCGGCGGTAGCGGCGGCGGCGGCGGTGGCGGCGGTAGTGGCGGCGGTGGCGGCAGCGAAAGCCGCCAGCCTATCGGCAGCCGCCAGGGAGGCTGCCCCGGAGCCGATTACCAGCACGCCGCAGCGGTCGACGGGGATATCGACGCCATTCACGCGAAGCGGTTCAAGACTTGTCATGACGCTCCTGTTTTGTCCTGCCCGGAGATGGTCTCGCCGCGCACGAAATCGCCGGTCAAAGTCATGCGCACGGCTTCGTCCGAACGGTCGATGAGGCGCCTCTTGAGCCAGGCTCCCGTGCGGAAGCCGAGCTCCTTCACGGAAAATTCGACCGTATCTATCCGGCGCGGGGCAAGGTCCAGCACGGGAGAGTTGTCGAAGCCGGTCAGCGCGAAATCGCGGGGGATTTCAAGCCCTTCGCGCATCGCCCGGTTATATATATGTACGGCGACCAGGTCGTTGAAGCAGAAAACCGCATCATATCCCCGCTCGCGGAGTGAACGCACGAACGCGCCGTCGATACGGGGGATGGAATCGAACTCGAAGCAATCATCCGCAACCATCGGTATGCCCAGCCTTGAAGCGGCGCCGAGCAGCCCTGCCCGACGTTCGCGGGATATGTATGCGACCGGAGAAAAGCCGATGAAACACGGCTTGACCGTCCCCCTTTCCGCCGCGACATGACGGAGGAGGGTTTCCATGCCGAGGCGGTTGTCCACGGCCACGTAGTCGCGCTCCGGGTGTACACGGTTGATCTGGATCAACGGAACCTTCCGGTCGGCGTAACGATCGTAAAGATCCTGGTCGGCCTCGGTGAAGGCGAATACCGCGCCGTCCACGACGCCGGTCTTTTTAGCTGCGAAGGAGATATCTGATCCGTCGTTGAGGCAGGTCAGGATGTTCACGCGGACGTCGCCGAATCCCCGCTGGATGCCGTCGATCAGTTCGGCGACATCGTAGAACAAATGGACATAGGCGTCCCGGCTTTCCGGGAGATAGAGTTTGATGGTCATGATGGACCGGGATTCCGGCCGCTTTATCGTCCGCCGCTTGTAGCCGAAGCGGTCGGCCGCGGCGCGCACAAGGGAACGGGTCGCCTCGCTCACCAACTCGGATCCGTCGAGCGCGCGGGAGACCGTGCTCGGCGAGAGCTTCAGCTCCCGCGCGAGGTCGTACACGGTCACTTTACGCTCGACGTTCGGCATCAGCCTAGACCCCCGGCTTCGCGGTCAGAAGCTTCTTGTAATATTCGTTGTAGAACGAGCAGCCGTCGTTGACCTGGGAGACCATGAGCTTCGTGCAGCCCGAGCAGCAGACGCACCAGCGAGGCTCCTCCCCGCGCAGGAGCTTGGCGGGCGTCTCAGGATCTGCGAATTCCTGGCGGCCGAACCCGGCAAAATCCGAGTAGCCGCGCCCGACGCAATCGGCGGCCAGTTCCAGGGCGTCCGCCTTCAGGATGGAGAAGGCGGACTGTATGACGGCCGGCTTCCTCCTCCCGCTGGTCTTGCTGGCAGCGCCGAGGAGCTCCGAAACGAGCTTGGAATACCGGATATGCTGCAGGTAGAACCAGCGCCCCTGCGGGACGGGCCGCGTTATTTCTGACGTTTCTCCGGGAATGCCCGCTGAGACGTTGACGTAGTCCATGCCGAGGGAAGCCATCAATTCGACCACGCGTCCCATCTCGGTCAGGTCCTCCACGAGCTCGTCGGCCGTGGCAGTCCCGCATCCGCCCCGGATGCCTTCGTACATGGAGATGCGGGCGCCGACGAGGAAATCGGCTCTCGCTGCGGCGGCGCGGACTTCCGGCACGGTTTCCCGAAGGAAGCGGGTGCGGTTCCCGAAGGATCCGCCCCAACCGTCGGCGCGGTTATTGGCCGGGCGGAGCATTTCCGCTCCGAAATAACCGTGGCACATCTTGAAGTCGATGCCGTCGGCTCCGGCCTGCTCGGCGATGCGGGCGGCGGCCACGAAGCGGCGGCGGATATCGTCTATCTCAGCGGTATCAAGGAGACGCGCGCCTGCGGGACCCGGTTCGTAGAGCGTTGTCGGAACGGTGCCGCCGAGGCCCTTGCGGCCGGAATGCGTGATCTGGAAGAGCAGGATGCCGTCCGGGTTGGCTTCCTTATAGGCGCCGACCAGACGCTTGAAACCGTCCAGGTTGCGCCCTTCCAGGATGAGCTGGTTCACTCGGGCGAGGCAGTCGGATACCACCGAAGACGCCTCGACAACGGCGACGCCCCAAAGGCCGCGGCCGAGGGCGGCGTACCGGGCCACGGTCCGGTCGGACGGGCAGCCTCCGTTCTCCCCGTCATTCCCCTCCATAGGCTGGGCGAAGAATCTGTTGGGCGCGGTTCTGGCTCCGAAAGGCGCCGGACCGCGAAGTATCGCCGGCACTTCGATCATTTTACCGCTCCCCGTAGTTGAGTGTGTGTTTCACAAGGGCTGATTTGTTGCATGCAACTATAATTGATCGACTTGTTCGAACCTGTCAAGAAAAAAGTCGTGTCATCGTCAACCGCGTCATCGTTCGCGTTGGGTTCGGGGGATCGAGCCGGGCCCGCGCGCTGAACTGACTCCTTTCCGGCCGCAGGCGTCTCCCCTTCCCGCAAATTAGTAGCCCCGGGCGGCGAATGCCGGATATAATCGCCTGAGCCGGGGCCAGTGCGGCAGCAGCGGCCGCGTCAGCAGCAGCGGCCGCGGCCATGGCCGGCGCATTCCTCATTCGGGGGTACACATGAGCAGCAAGGTGATGGAGACGACGGACCTGGGGACGCTCCTCGCCCGGATCGCGGGCGAATACGCGGCTACCCGGTCGATCTACGGCATACCGGAAGAAGCCTTCATGGAGGCCTTTGCCTTGGAGGCGAAGAGCCCGGGACTGCCGGTCATGGGGAAACGGGTGAGCCTCCCCGTCGGACCCGCCGCCGGCCCGCATACCCAGATCGCGCCGAACATCGTTGCCTCCTACCTGGCTGGTTCGCGCGTCTTCGAGCTCAAGACCGTGCAGCAGAACGACGCGCTCGAGATCGACAAGCCGTGCATCATGGCGCTGGATGAGGGCCACAACACCGAGTGGTCCACGGAACTCAGCCTGGACGAGGCGCGGGGCGAATACCTGCGGGGCTGGATAGCAGTGAACCTCCTGGCCGCGATCTGGTCGTCCAAGCCGACCGAATTCGTCTTCAACATGTCCGTCGGCTATACCCTGGACGGCATAAAGGGCGAACGCATGGACGCCTTCATCGAAGGCATGCGCGCGCCTTCCTCAGGCGCCACGGCCGCGGAATGGAAGGGGATGGTCGCCGAGCTTGCGGCCTTCACGGAAAGCGCCGCTTTCGCGGCCGCTTTCGGCGAGACCGCCCGGGCGAAGGTGCGCGCGCTGGCCGCCGACGTGCCTGCTTCCCCGGTCCATTCGGTCACACTGTCCACCATGCACGGTTGCCCTCCCGCGGAGATCGAGCGCATCGGCCGCTACCTGATCGCGGAAAAGGGTTTCGACGTTTTCGTGAAACTCAACCCGACCCTGCTGGGCTACGACGAGGCGAGGGGCATCCTGGACGCGACGGGCTGGAACGAGGTGGTTCTGACCCGCGGTAATTTCGAGCACGACCTCCAATGGGAGGATGCCCTCTCGCTCATAAAGAACCTGCGCGAATGCGCAGGCAAGGCCGGGCGGCAATTCGGCGTCAAGCTGTCCAACACGCTGGCCAACGCCAACGACGGATCCTTCCTCCCCGGCGGCGAACGCTACATGTCCGGCCGCTCCCTTTTCCCCCTGACGGTGCGCCTAGCCGCCCGCTTGGCGGAAGCCGTTCCCGACTTTCCCCGCCGCTTCTCCTACTGCGGCGGCGCCTCCGTCCTGAATGCCCGCGACCTGATCGAGGCGGGCGCGGGACCGATCACCATCGCCACCGACATACTCAAGCCGGGCGGTTACCTGCGCATGATCCCCGTCGCCAGGGAAGCGGCCGCCGCCCTGGCTTCTTCACCCGCCGCCTCCGCAGGCGACGGCGCGCCGGACGGGAAAAAGCTCGCCGCCCTCGCAGCGGCGGCACTCGCGCGGCCGGAATACCGCAAAGAATGGAAAAACGGGAAGACGGAGATAGCGCAAAGGCTGCCGGCCTTCGACTGCTTCCACGCTCCCTGCGTCCAGGCCTGCCCGGCCAAGCAGCGCGCGCCCAACTACATAGCCCAGGGCGCGGCGGGCAAGTTCGCCGATGCGATGGCGACCATCCTGGCCGACAATTCGCTCCCCTTCACCACCGGCGTCCTCTGCGACCATGTCTGCCAGCCCGTCTGCGCGCGCAACGACTATGAAGGCCCGGTCGAAATCCGAGCCGCCAAACTCGCCGTCGTTCGGACCGCGGAGGCGTCGGGCGCGATGCTTCTTGCCGACCGGCCCGTCGCCGCCGCGACCGCCCTGAAAGTCGAAGCGACCAATTTCAAGGTCGCCGCGACCGCTTTCAAGGCCGCCGTCATCGGCGCAGGTCCCGCAGGCCTCGCCTGCGCCCACCGGCTCGCGCTGGAAGGCGTTCCGGTCACCGTCTTCGACAAATCATCCGAACCGGGAGGCACCCCGGCCAACGTGATCCCCCGCTTCCGCATCGCCCGCGCCGAACTGGCTTCGGACGTAGAGCGAATCAGGAAACTCGGGGTCAAGTTTCTTTTCAAGTCGAAAGTAAGTTCCGTCGAAGAGTTGAGGGCGCAGGGTTTCACCGCCGTTTTCGTGGGCTCAGGCGCCCCCGTGCCGCGCGAACTGCCGCTGTCGGGTTCCGGCGTCCGCGTGATGGACGCCCTGGAATTCCTGGAAGCTTCCTCCGCGGCCGAGGCTGCCGCCGCCGCAGGAGCGGCAGGAGCCGGGGCTACAGGCCCCGGCTCCGCAACAAGCCCCTTCGTGGGCATCAGGCACCTGGTTGTCGCCGGCGGCGGCAATACGGCCATGGACGCCGTGCGCGTCGCGTCCCGCATTCCCGGCATCAAGTCGGTCGCGCTCTCCTACCGGCGCACCCGAGCCGAGATGCCCGCGGACAAGGAAGAATTCGGTATCGCGATGGAGGAAGCAGCGGTGCTGGCCGGCGCCGTTTCCGACCCGGCCGCCGCGCGGTCAGCGATCCTCCTGGACCTTACCCTGCCCGAATCAGCGCGCCCCGGCACGGGCGGCACGGCACCTGTCCTCAGACTGCGCAGGATGACGCTCGGCGGGAAGGATGCCTCCGGCCGCCGCGCGCCCCTTCCTTCCGCGGAGACCTTCGAACTGCCCTGCGACCTTCTGGTCGCGGCGGTCGGCGAGGTCGCCGACAGGGCTTGGCTGGAGGCCGCAGGAATCAAGGTCGGGGCCGACGGCCGCCCCGAGGCTGACGCCGAAACCCTGGAAACCACCGTTCCGGATCTGTACATCGGCGGCGACGCCCGGCGTGGACCGGCCTCCATCATCGCGGCGGAAGCCGACGGCAACCGCGCGGCCTACGCCATGATGGCGAAGGCGGGCATCCGCGTCTCCAAGGCAGCGCGGCCTGTCAAGGAAATCGACCGGGCCAAACTCGCCCGCCGCGGCGAGCTGCTCCCGGCTCTTCCCGCAGATGACCCCCGCTTCCTGGAACGCGAAGCCGAACGCTGCCTCAATTGCGGAACCGCCTGCCTGCGCTGCGCCGAGGTATGCCCGAACCGGGCGAATTTCGCCGTACCCGTCGCTTCGTTCAAGGGCGGCGACAAGGATTCCCCCTTCCGCCAGCAGCTCCAGATCCTCCACGTCGATTACCTCTGCAACGAATGCGGCAACTGCGGCCTTTTCTGCCCCTTCCAGGACGAACCCTACCGGCACAAGCCGACGCTGTTCAACAACCGATCCTCCCTGGACAGGTCGAAGAACGCGGGTTTCGTCTTCCTGCCCGCGGCGACCGCGGAACCGTCGATCGCGTACCGCGCCGAATACGAAGGCGTAGTACGGGAAGCATCCTGGACCGAGTGGAACGCCACCGCAGCCGATCCCCTGCTCGTCCTCGCCAAAACAGTATTGACCGAACACTCCTACCTGATCGGAGGCCGCGCATGACCGTATTCGAGAACGTCCGCATCCTTTCGTTCAATCCGCCTTCCGTTTCAGCGCCGACCGACGTCTCCGCCGACGGAGGCCTCATCACGGCCATCGGACCGGGACTCTCCTCGCTCAATCCGCAGGCGGAACGGGTCGCCGGGGAAGGCCGTTTCCTTTCGCCCGGCCTCGTCTGTTCGCACACCCATCTGTATTCGGCCTTGGCGCGCGGCCTGCTCGTCACCATCCAGCCGTCCAAGGACTTCGCCCAGCAGCTCAGGAACCTCTGGTGGCGGCTCGACCGGGCCATCGACCTCCCCATCCTAGAAGCGAGCGCCCTGGCCGGTTGCGCCGACGCCGCGCTTGCGGGCGTGACGGGCCTGGTGGACCACCATGCCGGGCCCGAGGCGATCGAAGGCAGCCTGTCGGTCATCCGCAAGGCCTACGAACAGGTCGGCCTGCGCGGGCTGCTCTGCTATGAAACCACCGATCGCAACGGTATTGAAGGCGCCCGCGCCGGGGTGGCGGAAAACGTCCGATTCGCGAAGGAAATCGCCGCGGACCGTGCGGCGGGGAAGGCCGTACTCACGGAAGCCTGCATCGGCGCCCACGCGCCCTTCACGATCGGCGACGCGACGCTCGGCCTGCTGGCGGACGCGGTGAAAAGCACGGGACGCGGCCTGCACATCCATGTCGCTGAGGACAAGTACGACGCGGTCGATTCCCGCCACCGATTCAGCCTTGATCCCCTGGTCCGCCTGGACAGGGCGGGCCTCCTGGACGGAAGGACCATCATCGGCCACGGCCTGTGGTTGTCGGAGAGCGAGGTGGAGCTCCTTTCCGAACGGGACGGGTTCCTGGCCCACAACGCGCGCAGCAATATGAACAACGGCGTCGGCTACAATACCCTGCTGACCAAGCACCGGAACGTGGTACTCGGCACCGACGGCATGGGCGCGGACATGCTGGAGGAATTCAAGTTCGCCGTCTTCCGCCACCGCGAGAGCGGCGGGCCCTGGTGGCCCGGCGACTTCCTCGTCTGCCTGGACCGCGGCAACCGGCTCCTGGAACGTTACGCCGCGCTGGGACCGGCCTCCGGCAATGCCGAGCCCCGCGTCTTCGGCAGGGTCGAAGAAGGCGCCGCCGCTGACCTCGTCCTGTGGGATTACGACGAGCCGACCCCGCTCTCGGGCGACAACGTCGCCGGGCATATCGCCTTCGGCCTTTCCAGCCGCTCGGCGGGTTCGGTCATGGTCGCAGGACGTTTCGTCGTACGCGACAGGAAAGCGCTCTTCGACCAAACCCGCATTGCCGCGAAGGCGCGGGAACAGGCGGCGCGGATGTGGAAACGGATGGAGGAACGCTGAAAATATCTCGGGGCCGCATGGAACCCGGGGTTTCCGGGAGCGCCCTCGTCATTTCGGTTGCAGCAGTATGCCTATCACCCTCCGGCAATTTTTGCACCGGAACCGGTACATGGGACGCTGGGCTCCCTTTTCCTGGATTCCCACCAGCAATTCCCAGGCCTTTTCAGCCTTGCATTTGCTGCAGGCGCCCAGAACGATGACGTAGCCGCAGCGGTTGCATTTGAAACTCGTCGTGTTCAGGTCTTTTGTGTTCGGGATATCGTTCCAATTTTTAGACCGGCATTTCGGGCAGGTAACGAAAGTCGTGTCCATGGATCGGATTACCGGGGGGCGTAGCTTCGATAAAAATCATCGGGAATGATATCCATGAAGATGAAGTCATGAACCTTCAGGTTTCGCCGTATGGCATTTCTCCTCGTTCCGATGGTCTTGAATCCGATGTTGCCGTAGCACTTGATCGCCCTTTCGTTGAATGAATAAACCCGAAGCATGATATTCTGGAGGTTGAGATACCGGAACGAATAATCGATGAGCAGGGATAACGCTTCCCTGCCGAATGATCTGTTGAGGAATTCCTTGTCCCCGATGAATATTCCCGCTTCCGCGGTCTGGTTGATGTGATCGATATCCATGAGTCCGCAGTTGCCCACCAGTCTGTTTTCCGTGTTTTCGATTATTCCGTAATTGTGGTCCCTTGAAAGGTTCTTGAGGACTTCCTGTTCGGATTGCATCGATATAACCATGTGAGCGAGGGACAGATATTGGACGATGTCCATATCGTTCAGCCATTCCGTATACTTGGCCGCATCATCGATATCGATCGGGGACAAATAACAACGTTCGCCGATCATCTTCTTGAAATACATATCCGACCTCCATGGCGATCATATCGGCTACGAGCGCAGAATATCATACCGCGCGCGCATCGGGTATATCCGTCGGACAAATAACCCGGCGGTCCCGAGCGCCATCACGAAGGGAACCGGCGATGATCAGGACGATGCCGACGATTTTCGCCGGGGTCACGGCCTCACGGAGCAACGCCGCCGAAAGTACGATCGAAATGACAGGCACGAAAAAAATGTACTTGCTGGCGGCGCCCGGTCCGAGATCGGCGACAGCGCGGCTCCAGAGAATGAAGCAGAAACCGGAAGCGAAGAGGCCCAGGAAGAGGAAGTGGGGCGCATGCTCCGGCTTGAACACCTGCGAAAGTACCGGCAAATCACCGAACAGCAAAGCCGCCGACACGGTCCAGAGGGCGCCCCATGTCACGGTTTTCCGGGCGGTTCGTAATCCATCCGCCGCGCCTCCGAGTTTCCTGAGAAAGAGCGTATAGCAGGAGAATGCCAGGGCTGCGAGAAGGGCTATTCCGTCGCCCGCGGGCGACATGCCGGCAAAGGTACCGGAACCGAAAACGATGATCAAAACACCGAAGAAGGAAATCCCCAGGGACGCGGTATGGCGCAGTGACATGCGCGCCGCCTTCTCCCGAATCGATGCCAAAAAGGTCGTCAGGATGGGAATCGTTGATACGATGATCGCCACGTTCGAAGCATGGGT
>DPXI01000056.1 GCA_003527485.1 Treponema sp.
TCCGCCCCGCCGGCTTCGCGCTGAACTGCTAGCAACATCCGTGCCAGCACCCCGCCGCTCCGCAACTTTCTGCTGCTTCGCTGGCGGCGAGCGGGACCTTACCACGCTTCCCGCGTACTTGTCAACCGCTTTTTCTATCTTTATAAAACACCCTCAAAAGGCGCTTTGCAGAACGATAAGGTAACCGCCTTGCTTTGAATCAGTCGAGATTCTTGTTTGGCGACGAGAGCAAAAATATAACAGAGCCCCCATGAATGTCAAGCGTTCAAGGAGAGGGGTGCAGGCCGAGCGAACATAAATAGGACAAAAGGAAATCGAAAAGATGACGAAGCCGCCGGAAAACGCCGATTCCGGCCATGATGAAAAGAACGATGTAATCACCGCCATTCCAGAACTGCTGTCTATGATTTCCCTGAAAGGCGGCATCGTCATCATCGACGCCATGGAGAAGGTGCAAGATGCAAGCCCGACTATTTTCAGGAATCCGAACGGGCACTCTTGAAGACGCGGTAATAGTCCACGAAGGAAGAAAGGGAAAAAAACACCGATACTGCGAACAGCCCGATCGCGACCATCCGAGCAACGGAGAAAGCTTCGACTGAGGCGCCAAGCCGGACGAGGCTCGAGGCGACCAGGGCGCCGACACCCGTGAGCATATACGCGACTGCTTTCACCTTGCCGCCCGACCGCGCGCCCATGGCGATACCCATACGCATCATGAGGGTGCGCAGGAACAGGATGCCGAATTCGCGGTACAAGACCACGGCGAACAGAACGACGGGAAGAATCCCGTCGGCCACGAAGCAAAGGAAATAAGTGATGCGTACGAGGGTATCGGAGAACGGATCGAATAGTTTACCGAAATCGCTTACCTCGTTCCGAGCCCGTGCGATATGTCCGTCAAGAAGATCCGTAATTTCGGCAATCACCAGGAGCACCCACAATACGGGCACCGTCCAGACGGCGGGCAAGGTAAACCATTTGGGAAGGAAATACACCAACAGGAAAAAGGGCGCCAAAACAAGTCGGGTAGCAGTGACTTTATCTGCCAATTTCATGCGGCGAGTATGGGGTTTGACAATGGGCATGTCAAGTAATAGTATTCCTCGAATATTTGGGGGAATTCGTGGAAGCTCCGTTTAAAACCCCTCTTTTTGCATCCATTGTAACAACCGCGGCAACATACGGAGTCATCGAAGGAGCGGCATTCGAGGTGGCCGGCGCTGCCGTCGGGTTCGGGATTCCCTTCCTGTCAATCTACCTGCTCACGCAGATAATATTCCATCTGGCAATCATAGTATTTCTGGTCCTCGCTTCCGATCTTTTCGTCGTAGTCGGGAGCGAAGAACGGCTCACCCGCGTCAATATCGCCAATAAAGTGACCCTCCTGCGGATCAGCATGCTTCCTTCCATACTATTCCTCATTATCGCGGGCAAGAACTTTGCGGTCGGGCCCATACTCCTTCCCGTATTGGTCCTCACCTTCATGACCGACCTCATCGACGGCAAGCTGTCGCGGTCCAGGAACCAAGTGACGTACATGGGCAAGGTGCTGGACTCGGTGAGCGATTATGCGCTCCTGATCGTCGTAGCCATCGCCTACGTCGTCTATCGCCTGCTCCCGCCCTGGCTATTCATCGTCATCGTCTTCCGGCTGTTTTTTCAGGGATTCGGCATGCTCGGCCTTCTCATCAAGAACCGAAAGGTCGAACCGAAGGCGAGCCTGTTCGGGAAGGTAGCGATCGCTACTACCATGGTCCTCTTCGCGATTGAGGCTTTCAGGCTCTTTTCTCCGTTCGGGCTGCGGGGGATTCTCCCCTATCTGGAATACGCGGCGGGAGGCGTCGTCGGCCTTTCCGTGCTGGACAAAGGCTGGTTTTTCTTCCGGCAATTCGCATCCCGTTCGAAAGACGTTCTTAGCCAGCCTTGAGCCCAAGGCGTTTGCCTGCCCGGTCAGGAAGGGTGCGCTCGGATCCGTAGCGGTATAAGGTCGAATATCCGTCTTTGCGCTTGGATGCGAAGGTGCGGGCGATCCAACGCTCCGCCTCGGCCGCATCGGCGAATTCCATCAACCGGTCCTTACCCGCCGCATCTCCGACGGAAACATTCACCGTCAGGGCGTAACCTTCCAAGAGCGATCGCTGAAGGTCATGCACCGTGAAGAATCGCAATTTACCTGTTTTATCCGTTTTATAGAGCGTTACCATCATACCCGCAGATCATCGGCTGCTTTCCGTCCCGCCTTGAAGCGGAGAATGCGGATCAACGAACGATTCGCGCGATGATCTCGCCTTCCTGGATGAGCAGGAACGCGCGAGTCCCTGGATGCATGGCGGAAGGATCGATTTCGCCGGTGAGGACGCTGCTCCGGATTCCCGGTATCAATGCGGACCGGAAGAAATCGGTCAGGGAGACCGGGACCCGGCCCCCGCGCAAGGGCGCCGAAGACGCGCCGCGGACGGAGAACAGCGCCATCCGGCGGGAACCTCCGACGAGAGGAAAAGCGCGGTTGAAATCGACCTCGAAAGCTTCCAGCCGAAGTAGTTCCGCGGGCGCGGACGAAGGAACCTCCAGGAAAGCAGTCGACGAACCTTCGAACCGGACTTCCGCCCTCCGCCCGGAATCCACGCGCATCAGGCCTATCGGACTCCCGGCGGCGCAGGGCAGAAGGTACAGGAAAACCGCCGCGAAAATCGCGACAGCGGCCCCCGACGCGACAACCACGGGAAAGCCGATAGCCCGAGGGAAACGAAGGGAAAACGACGAAAGGATAACCAAAGCCGCGGAAGTGCGCAACAAAGACGGCTCGGCGATCGGGACCGCTCCGAAATAGATGAAAGAGCGGGATGCCGCGGCGGCGGCCGCCGCAAGCAGTACGCAGGATACCGACCAAAGGCCGCCACGCCGAGTCCTGCGGGGTTCGCGTCGGAAGACGGCGAAAGTCGGAACCGTGAGTCCCGCGCCAAGAAACAACGCGGCGGCGTACAGCCAATCTCGTCCGGCGGAGAGGGATTCAGAGGGAATAGGCATCGGCGTACTTGCGTTCCAAGTACTCGATGAACGCATCCGCCGAGAGGGTCTCTCCCGTCGTCGCTTCCAGCAACTCGGCGGGATCCGACCGTCTCCCCTTGGAATGAACCTTTTCCCGGAACCAAGCCAGGAGATCGGTGAACCGCCCGGCCTCGATCGATTCGTCGATGCGCGGCAGGTCCCGCCTGAGCGCGCGCCAGAATTGCAGGCCGTAGATATTGCCGAGGGCGTAGCTGGGGAAATAGCCGAAGGCGCCCATCGACCAATGTATGTCCTGCAGGACGCCGTCGGAATCGCGGGCCGGTTCCACGCCCAGGTATTTTTTCATTCCTTCACGCCAGGCATGGGGAAGGTCGGCTACTTCCAGCGTACCGGCGAACAGGCGGCGCTCCAGGTCGAACCTGAGGATCACATGGAGGCTATAGGTTACCTCGTCAGCGTCTACCCTGATGAGGGAAGGCCGGACGACATTGACGGCTTTATAGAAGGCTTCCAGGTCCACGCCGTTGAGCTGTTTTGGGAAGCGGGCCTGCAAGGTGGCGTAACGCCCCCGCCAGAACGGCAGGCTGCGCGCCATGACGTTTTCCCAGAGGCGCGATTGCGACTCGTGGATGCCCATCGATGCGCCGTCGGCAAGGCAGGACCCCCTCAAATCGTCGCCGTAGCCCAATTCGTACAAGGCATGCCCGGTCTCGTGGACGGTCGAAAAGAGCCCGGACAGGAGATTCCTTGGTTCGTAGCGGGTCGTGATACGGACGTCGTCCGCTCCGAGGGTAGTGGTGAACGGGTGCGCGCTCAGGTCCAGGCGGCCGCGGTCGCTCTGGAAACCGAGATCGGTCCGCAGTTCTCTTCCGAACGCGTCTTGGGCCTCCACGGGGTATTCTTGATCCAGGAACGAGGTGTCGGGCGCGGGCCGAGCCGAGATGCGCGCCACCAGGGATGAAAGCCGGGGCCTGAGCGCGTCGAAGCAGGTCGCGATCGCGCGCTCGTCCATGCCCGGTTCGTGGAGGTCCAATTGGCCGTTATAAGGCGAGGAGCCGAATCCCCATAAACGCGATTTTTCCTTCGCGTGGTCGAGCATGAGGGACAGATGGGGGGCGAAGGATGCGAAATCGTTCCTTTTCCGCGCTTCGATCCATGCCGCCTGGGAAAGCCCCTCGTCCCTGGCGCAGGAGGCGACGAACTCGACGGGAAGCAGCACGTCCTTGTCATATTCCCTGCGGAGCACGCGGAGAAAATCACGCTCCAGCCCGGGAAGGGAATCGTCGCCGCGGGGATCGGAGGAGGTCGAACCGAGTCGCTCGAGCAACTCCCCGATGCGCGGATCGGTTGCCCGCTCGTGGGCCACCGCTTCCAAGGCAGCCAACTGTTCGGAACGCTCCACGACGGCTCGCGGCGGCATGCCCGTCTCCTGGTCCCATTGAAGGACCGATGACGCATGGGCTATGAGACGGTGGGCTCTGTCGAATTCATGAAGACGGGAAAGCGCGTCGGCTCTGTTCATGGATACTCCTCGCATCCATGATAGCGCCCGACGCGCTTCGGGGGCAAGTGAGACGGAGCGAAGAACCTCCGGTCCACGCCTACGGCATGACGCTGTATTCCTGAACCACCTGTATCTCGCCGAGCACCGACCGAACACCGGGAACTTCCTTGGCCGCGGCTACGGACGCCTCAACCGACGCTTGCGAATTCGCGACTCCGTTGAGGACCACAGCTCCGTCGTCGACTTTTGCCTCAAGGAAATGGATCGGGATCTTCTTCTCGTACAGCACCCGATTGACGACCGCCTGGGCCAAGGCCATATCCTTGATGCGGTTGCGGCTCTTCGCGTCCGCTTCGGTCGTGACGCAGAGATCGCGTAATTCCTTGATGAGTTCCGCCGCGGTGGAGGGGTGCATGAAACCGGTATTCAGGGTTAACTGATAGTTGTCGGGTGAGGTCCAGTCGGAATCGAAGAAAAACTTGTGGAACCCGGCCCGGTCGTGATCGCTCTGCTCGATTATCTGCCGCGCCCGTTTGTCGTCGCAGCGGAAGTAACTTTTCACCCGCTCGATGCGGATAGGCATGGGGGCGATGAGGCGCACGGAAACTACGCCGGGAAGGTCCTTGAAAATGGCGCCTGCTCCGCGGCCGATGAACACGCAATTGCCTTCCATGGCCTCGGCGTACATCGCCGTTTTCAAGTAATGGAGATAATCGTCTCGATCCTGCGAAAGGGAAGCCCAGAAGGATGGTTTCCTCTCATCGAATTTCTCCAGCTTTCGCTCGCTGAATCCGTAGGTAGCGAATCGCTGTTCGAGGGAAGCCTTATCCACGAAGCGATAGTCGAGCAGTTTCGCCAATTCGCTCGCAGTCTCGTCGCCGAGGGCCGCGATCTCCCTGGAAATCGTAATGATCGCCATAACGAACCTCCTTGCTTCAGTGGTCTGACTAAAGCATAGGGCAGGGGTCGGCGCTTGTCAAAAAGAAGGATGCCGGACGCGCTATACAGGCGCGGGGACATGGGGAAATAGGACAACGAAATGCGCGCCCGGAGCATTTTCCCAGGAGACGGAGCCGCCGAGCTGAGCGGCGAGCGCACGGACGATCTGGATACCGATCGTTCCCGTCGCATCGAACTCGAAACCTTCCGGCATGCCGGCTCCCGAATCGCAGACCTCCAGCCGCAACTGGCCCCTTTCGGAACCGCTCAAGCGGACGTCGATGTTCCCGCTGCTGCGTGCTAGCCCGTGCTTGAGCGAATTGGAAACGAGTTCGTTTATGATGAGAGCTATCGGCATGGCTTGGTCAATGCCGAACAAGACATCCACACAATCCACGGCATAGGCGATGCTGGATGAATCCACATCGTATATTTTGAAGAGGTAGTCCAGGAGGGACACGACGAATGACTGGATGTCGATGGACTGCAAGCTCTCCGATTGGTACAGCTGCTCATGGACCATAGCCATTGACTGTATCTGGGTCTGGCAATCCTGGAATACGATGCGGGAACGCTCGTCTTCGATGGTCCCGCTCTGGAGATATAACAAGCTGGAGACCACCTGCAGGTTGTTCTTGACCCGGTGATGGATTTCCTTGAGGAGAATCTCCTTTGAGTGCAGGCTTTCCACCAAGAGCAATTCCGCCCGTTTGCGCTGGGTGATGTCCCTGATGACGCCGACCGTTCCGATAGGACTGCCTTCGTACTCGGGGAGGTCGAATCCGACGCTTGAGACTTCGCCGTAGGCATCGACCTTGCCGACCGGATCGCCGGGAGAGAAGTCATGTCGATGCTTGAGGCGGACTTCCAGGTTGCGGGTCATGCGATCCCCCGATCGCCTTTCGTCGAAAAGCTTCGGGGCGGCTTCAGGTCCGGTTTCCCTCCCCCGAAAGCCTTCAAGGACTATGGCCCGGCTGACGAGCGGAACATCCTCATCTTCGACGATATGGGAGAAATGCTTGCCGATCAGTTCCGCGGGTTCATAGCCGAGTTGGGAAATCGAGTCGTTCACATAGACGAAATGCCCATCGCTATCAAGATTATATACGATATCGGGCAGGGACCGTATCAACTCCAGATACCTTCGTTCGCTGATCTGGAGGTGGACGTTCTGCCGATCCAAGCTCTCCCGGACATTCAGGACTTTGCGGATCATGGTAGGCAGCACGCCGAGGTGACGGAAGCCGACGTCGCGCATGACGACCGAACATGACTCATCGCGGAGGAGTTCGTCGATGCGCGGCTCCTCGCCGTAATATGCGAGCAGGACGAAGGGCCGCGGCCAGAGGTTCAGCCAATCGGCGAAGGCTCCGTCGGCGAAGGACAGATCCGTTACGATGACATCCACTTTTTCTTCGAAGATAATCAGATCGGCTTCACGAAGGGTGGCCGGCGTAAGGATACGGAAACCGAGGGACCGGCTCCGGTTCAGAGCATCGAGACGCTGTTTTTCTTCCTCTACGGTCGTCGCCAACAGGACAACGGTAGTGCCTTCACGCTTCATCCGGGCGGAGTATATACGCGGATATCAAGAAAAGCTACAGTCGCGGCATGAAGGACAAGCAAACGAACGACGCGCATCTGCGCTGGGAAGAAATTTCTTCATCGGAAGCGTACCGCTGCAGGGTTTTTTCCGTCCGGGATTCCCGCAGCCGATCTCCCGACGGAAGGGAATCCTCGTTCACCATCATCGACGCGCCGGATTGGGCGATCGTCATCCCCTTGGTAAAAACGGAAGTCGGGGAATCCTTCCTCATGGTCCGCCAGTGGAGGCACGGAGAAGGCAACATGAGCCTGGAGTTTCCCGGCGGGGTGATCGAAGAAGGGGAAGAGCCGGGCAAGGCCGCGGAAAGGGAATTGATCGAGGAGACGGGCTGGAAAGCCGAAACCATCGAACCGCTGGGCTCGTTCAATCCCAATCCGGCCATCATGTCGAATAGGGTCCACGTTTTTCTGGCAATGGGGACGATGCGCTCCGGAGAACAGGAGCTCGACGACGACGAATACGTCGACTTCGAGCTCGTTCCGAAAAAAGCCGTGCTGGCAGGCATGGGGCGCGCACCGTACGTGCACGCCCTCATGGCCTCCGCGCTCGTTCTTTACTTGCGCTTGGGCGGAAGCGGGGAATAAGCCCGTCCGTTGACCCATGCGCCTTCACGGACTTCGCCGCGCAGGCTTGGGATCGTTAGGACGATGCCGGGATGGATCAGGTTCGGATTGTCGGGCCTGCGGAGCTTGGCCTTGTTCGCTTCGTACAGCATGGGCCACTTGGTCGGGTCGCCGTATACGAAAGGATAGCCGGCGATATTCCAGAAGCAATCGCGATGCTCGGCCCAGGACCTCACCGTATAAGTGAGCGGCAGAGGCGCGAGCTCCTTGACGTCGGCCAGAAGGTCCAGCACGCGTCGGGCGTTCGCGACGGCGCCGTTCCAATCCTCAAGGGCGCGGGCGCCCACGGCCGCATCGTATGCCAAGGACGCACCGCCGTACTGGGTCGGATAGGTTTTATCCGCGCCTACCCCCAGGGCCCAATCCAATCGCGCCTTCGCCTCTGAGATCGCGTTGTCGGCCGCAAGCATCTGCAGGCGCCGGGCTTCCGCGGCTGCTTCCCTCTCGGCCGCGTCTTTCGCGGCCGCGGCTTTGGCGGCGGCCAGCGCGTCCGCATCCGCCTTCGCCTTGAGGCGCTCTACGATATACTCGTCGGAACGGATCGCCGCGCGCGCCGACTGGTCAGCAAGAGCCGCGGATGCGTCGTAATCGCCGTATTCGAACGCTTCATCCGCAAGGCGCTTGAGCCGGATGCTCTCGCGATAATACTGGTTATTCAGTAGGCCCGGCGGAATTACCGGTTCCGGCGCAGGTTCCACCCACTCCCCTTCCGACTCGGAGGCCGCGGTTACGGCATCCGTCGAAGCGGCATCAGTGGAACCAGCCTGAGCGTAGGAAGCCATCGAGGTGAATTCCATAGGCTCGAAAGGAGCCCCCGGGTCGAGGGTCCATAATGCGACGAGGGAAAGCGAGAGCTCCTCGACCACCGCATCACCGATGGAGACGTCCGGCTCGGCCAGGGCGACGGAGTCGACCGCCGTCGCGGCGGGTTCCGGCAAGGTCATGAGGTCGGCTTGCGCGAACAGCGAGGGGACGCAGGATACGGCGAACAGCAAGGCGGCGATCGAGGCGAGTCTGACGGTGCGGTTCATCGCGCGCCTCCTTCGAGGACGATATCCGCTTCCATGGCGGCGCGCTCGTTTTCCGCGATCCTGTCGGCGGCTTCCTTGAGCGCCTTTTCGGCGGCGGCACGCTTGATAGCGGCATTGTCACGGGCGGAGGCGAACATGCGCTCGGCCTCGATGAACTTTGCCGATGCGTCGTCGAAATTCTCTGCCTTGTAAAGGGCCTGGGCTTTGGCGAAGGAATCGGAGGCGGCATCGAATTCCGCCTTTACCGCGACCTGGGCCTTCAGGGCGCGCGCTTCCGCGCGGGCGGCATCGGCTGCGGTTCCCCGTCCATAGGCGTACAACTCGCGTCCCTTGGCGAGGGCTAGCCGGAAACGGAGGAGGGACTCTTCGGCATCGTCGCGCGCGGGAGCGAGGCGGCCGCCGTCGAAAGAGACGAGCGCTGCGTCCAGTTTGCCGGTCGCGAGGGAATAATTGCCGGAATCGAAACCTGCGATCCCGCGCTTGTCGATATCGGTCTTCACATAATAGGCCGCGGCTCCGGCGTACAGGATGACGTACATCTCACGCGCATCCTTCCAAGCCGCGTACGCGCCATAAAAGTCGGCGGCTGCGAACAAGGAAGCGGCTTCGTCCGCCTTTCCGTCAGCCCGCGCGAGGCGGGAGGCGGACACGGATTCTATGCCTGCATCGACCGCGGTTTTCCTGGCTTTGGCCAGATCGGCTGCGCGATCGCGGGCGAAAAGGGGGAGCGCCTCGCGGGCGACCGCTTCAAAGCCGTCGGCCGCGGAAGTATAAGAAGAAAGCGCGCCTTTGTAGGCTGCGACTTCGGTGGGAGCGGTCGCCTTGGCTTCGAACGAGCGCCCATCCAGGAATTGCGCCTCGGCACTCTTCCACTCGGCGGGAAGGTATGCGGGAGCTTCAAGATCGAAAGCCTGCTTGCGGTTCTTTTCCGCGCGCTCCTTCGCGTCCGCGAAGGAGCGGAGCGTCGTCTCGTCGACTGTTTCCACGACGGGCGCGACTTCGACCGGGGGCGCCTTCTCCACGACCGCAGGCTTTTCCTCAACCGGCGCCGGCTTTTCCGTAGCCGCGACGGGTTCTTCCGGCGGCGTCGGCGCGGGTTTCGGTGCCCCCGCGCACGATGCGGCCAGCAAGATGACCGACATCGCGAAAGCGACGCCGATCGGTAAGCTCAGTTTCATATGCGGCTCCTATGGAAAAAGATAGTAAATGATGAAACGATTACATATACGCTTACCATTTTACCCCTTCCAAGAGCTGGGGACAAGCTTTTTAAGGTGAATGGGTGGAAGATACTTGGCGGGAATTAATAAACAGGGGCGACCGGAGCGGTCGACGGGAGTCGAACCCGCGTCACGAGCTTGGGAAGCTCGGGTAATACCGTTATACGACGACCGCTCCGGACGTCCCTGCGCCTTGAATCTAGCCGAAAAGCCGGAAAAATGTCAATCCGAAGCCGGATTAGGGTTCGATGATGAATTCGGCAAGCGCAGGATCCGGTTGGGCGGGACTTTTCTCAAAAGAAACCACCCGGGCGCCAGGGGGCCCGCGACGGAGCCAACGTTCGAACCTTTCAAGCCGTTCCTTCTCGCCCTGGGCGAAAACGGAGACTGAGCCGTCCCTCTCGTTCCGGACCCAGCCGCTCAGGCCGAGGCGTCCGGCCTCATCGCGCGCGGCCCAGCGGAAACCTACGCCCTGGACCCTGCCGGCCGCGCGGGCGGAAAAAGCGGCCGGATTCTTTCGACCGGGACTATGCGGATCCATCGCGCGCACCGGACTTGCGGTACTCGGCCATCCTGGAGGCGATGCGGGCTTCCAGTTCCGCGTAATCGAAGGGTTTGTATATTACTTCGAAAGGGATGAAGAAATCGGGTTTCAGGAAGCCCGAGGTGATGATGACCTGGAGGTCCGGGCAGAAACGCTCAAGGAAGCGGATCCAATAATCCCCTCCGAGTATGTCCATCCGATAATCGGTGACCACGATGTCAAGCTCATGATCGAGCAAAAGCTTGATCGCGCCGACTCCATCGGATGCGACTTGGACCTCGTATCCTTTCTTCTTCAGGAAATCGCGGAGAGATAGACGAATCGCGTCCTCGTCCTCGACCACAAGGACGCGGACCTGTTCGTTAGGCATCGGCGGCCTTGCTGGCTTTCGCCGTCAGCTCGGAAATCGTGGAGATCATCAGGTCGAAATCGAGGGGTTTGGAAAAAAACGCGTCGGCTCCGTCTTCCAGCATGGACAGCCGTTCCTCGGGGATGTCCAACCCCGTGATGGAGATGACGAACGGCTTGCCGAATGCGGGGTCTTCCTTGATCTTCCGGCAAAGCTTGTGGCCGTCGACGCCGGGCAGATCGATGTCCAGGATGACGAAGCCCGGCTTGTTGGCTGCAAGCGCGCGGCCGGCTTCGAAACCGTCGAAGGCCTGGACGACTGTGTAGGCGGGGAGCTTCTTTTCGAACCAGCGCTTCAGTAGATCGTTCAGGTCCTGATCATCGTCTACGAGGAGGATGGAATTCCAGTCGATCTCTTCTTTCATGAGCTCGGAGAGTTCCTCCGGAACGCGCATGCCCCGGGCCTCCAGGAAGCTCAGGAGATCTTCCGCATAGACGCGGTATTGCCCCCCCGGCGTGGTGAAGGCTTTGAGGTAGCCGTTGCGGATCCAGTTGATCGCGGTCTGGTTGACCACGCCGCAAATATTGGCAACCTCCAGAGCGGAGAAAATGCGTATTTTTTTGTCGTTTTTCGGCACGCTCATATCCTCGCTGAAACTCGGGACCTTCCGGATCGAGTCAATCGACAAATACAGGAACAATTTTAACCATAATATCAAATTATTCTATAATGTCAATGAATATCCTGGAACTCGATAAAGTATAGCACAAATCTTCCCGGGAAGGAACTTTTCATGTCCCGGCTTTGCGGATTCAGGTATCCGGACGAATCGCGTCCCGAATCGCGCGCGGGGAAAAGCCGGCGTCGCGGAGCCTGCGCCTCGCGCCGAAATCTCCGCCTCCGCCCGGGAGGCCTTCTTCCTCAAGGAAGCGACGCAACAGCGCGTCCTCGGCCTCGGCCGTCACGGTGCGTTCGAGTGCGGAAGCCGACGCTTCGCGTCCGACGCCGCGGGAGACCAGCCCCGCAAGCAGGGCGGAGCGCCCTTCCGCCTTCCGCCGCATGCGGGACTGGAGCCAGAGGCACGCGAAGCGTTCGTCGTCCACGAGGCCGAGCACCCTGAGGCGGTCGACGACCGTTTCCGCGATCGCCCGATCGCAGCCGCGCGCGCGAAGCTTCAGTATAAGGCGCGAGGACACCTGCTCGCTGCGGGCGACGAGGGAGAGTGCGACCTTTTCCGCCTCGTAACATGCCGAAGCCCGGGCCAGGTCCTCCAGCGCCTCATCTCCGAGCGAAGCGCCCGGAACCAGGACGGCGGAAGCGTCGTCCATCGAACGCAGGTAGACGGCACGCAAGCAAAAAAAAGAACCGACCGAAAGTCCCACCGTGAGGACTTCCGGATCGGTTCCCGTTTTGACGGACAGGACCGTCATGCCCGTACTTGAATCAGCGTTTGGAGAACTGGAAGCGCCTGCGCGCTCCGGCCTGTCCGTACTTCTTGCGCTCGACCATTCTGGAGTCGCGCGTCAGGAATCCGTTGGTCCTGAGGGCCGTGTAGTTGGTCTGGTCGACTTGGCAAAGGGCGCGCGCGAGGCCATGCCTGCATGCTCCCGCCTGGCCGTTCGGACCGCCGCCTTCGACGGTGATGAGTATGTCGAACTTGTTCTCGCTGGCGGTGACCATGAGAGGCTGGCGCACCATCATGGCGTGCTCGCCCTGGACGAAATACTGGGGAAGATCTTTTCCGTTGACGACGACTTTTCCGCTGCCGTCGCGCAAGAATACGCGGGCCACTGCGGTCTTCCTTCTTCCGGTTCCGATACCGAGATTCTTTATCACCTTGCTACCTCTCGACTACAGCTCGACGGGCTGGGGATTCTGCGCCGCGTGCGGATGGTCGGCACCGGAGTAGATCTTCACGTTCTTCAGGAGCTTGCGGCCGAGGGGTCCCTTGGGGAGCATTCCCTTGATCGCGAGCTCAAGCGGGGCTTCGGGGTGACGCGCGGCCAAGGCTTCGAAAGTGAAGGACTTGAGTCCGCCGATGTATCCGCTGTAGCGGTAGTACATCTTGTCCTGGCGCTTGCGCCCCGTTACGGCGATCTTGTCCGCATTGATGATGACGACGTAGTCGCCCAGCTCATGATGGGGAGCGAAAATGGGCTTTTCCTTGCCGCGGACCATACCGGCCACTTTCGCGGCGACGCGGCCGAGGACCTTGTCCTGGGCGTCGATAATAAACCAATTCCGAACGGCGTCGGCGGGTTTAACGTAAACAGTCTTCATTGTGTACCTTTTGACGGTGTTTTCCGACCACGGATTTCAGATCGCGCGACATGGGCATCACGTCGGTTGCGACCGCGTAAACGGGGCAAGCACCGATATTCCCATAAACGGCGAACAAAGTCAAGACGGAGGGATAGGCCGCGGCTATTCGCCGGCCTTGGCCGCTTCCTTCTTTTCCTGTTCTTCTTCCTTCTTGGCCTCGATCCTGTCCTTGATGTCGGCGACGCCGATGAACACGGCGATGAGGCCGATGAAAGCGGCCATCACGGGCGCCGAACCCCGAAGGAACTGGAGCACGTCAGCCCACCAACCGAGGCCCAGGGGCAATACGGCGATGACGGCGAAGGCCATGAACACGATTCCGACGATCAGGGCTACCATAGAAGATCCTCCGAGCGCTCTCGCGCGTTTCCGAACGTATTATGCCGGAAGGATACTGATTTTAGGGCATTCGTCAAGGAGAGAGGGCGGGAAGCAAACGTCCGAAGTCAAATCCGCCGTTTCCTCCGATCCGGTTATTCGACCAATCCGTCCAAACGTGCTAGGATCCGGTCATGAAGCCCGAGGTTTTCCCCCGACCACGATCCGGTCGATTCGTGTTGCTGATCGCGCTGGGCGCGACGCTTTCGCTGGGAGCGATCATCGGCGGTATCCTGCTCATTATCGGCAGAAGCACGCCTCTCGCGGCTCTTGTGGACGTCGATCCGGGTACGGTTCGCTTGATCGCAGAACTTATCGAAGAGAGGAGCCGGAGCGGCGGATCCGCCTTCGAAATGGCGGAGTTCGCGGACTGGGCCGAGCTGGAAGCCCGCGGCGCGCCCAAACCAGACCTGGTGCTCGGAGCCGACGGCGTCGCGTTGCGCACGGGCGCGTATCGGGAGCTGGCCGACGCTCCGGAACGATCGATACCCTCGTCGCTGCGGAAAACCGGATTCGACGGGAAACGCCGTTACGCGTTTCCCCTGCAATTCGACCACTTCGAAATCGTATATCAGCGACGGCGCTTCGCCGCCGCCGGCCTGGTTGTTCCGCGCGATCTTGCCGAGCTTGAAAACGCCGCGGCCGCGTTGTCCGGGCCGAATTTCGCCCCGATCCTGGTCGCCGGCGGCGAGACCGACGATATGCTCCAATTCGTCGGCGCGATGATCGAGGCGATGGGAGGCATCGAGGCGTACCGGGCCGCAACCGCGGCCCTGGCCGTAAGCGGCGATCCGGGGAGCGTCCTGGACCGTGAATTGGTCCGCGGCCTGCGTCTGCGCGACGTGCTCGAAAAACTGCTGGACTGGCGGAAGCGTGGTTTGTTGAACGCGTCCTGGTTCCGCCTGACCGCAAACGACTTCGCCTCCCTTATCGAAAGCGACCGCTGCGCCGTCGCATGCCTGGAGCTCAGCTACCACCGCACGTTGCCCACGGCCGTCATGGAACGTTTCGCCGTCGGCTATTTCCCGGCAGCCGACGCTGGCGCCCGCCGGGCGCTGCAGTCCGTCGCCCTCGTCGGCGCCGTGCCGGCAAAGGCCGCGCATGCCGACGCCGCCCGCGCCCTGCTGTATGCCTTGGCGGCTCCGGAGGCCCAGACCCGCCTTGCCGAAGCTTCCGGTTTGGCGCCGGCCGCCGCGGCGGCCGGCGCTTCCGACAGCCAGGCTACCGATACCCGGTTCTGGCTGGCCTCGCTGCAGGGCGCCATGGTGGACCTGGGCCGCGCCGTCCGCGATACCCGCGCCGGTCGCGACGAGCTGGCGGCCGCCTTCCGGGCTTACTTCACGGTGGACGGCGTCGGGTATTGAGGAGCCATCCATAAGGCGAAGCCATATTCTATAGAAACATGCCCCGGGCGGAATGCCCGGGGCGATGATCTTAGAGAGACCGGATCAATCCTTGAGTTGCGCCGATTCGATTCCCAAATTCGTCGCATAGCCCAGGATCGGGGTCGGGATACCGACCGTGAAGTCCCTCAGCCCGATGCCTACGGTGAAATCTTTCGGCGTTTTTCCGCTCACCGGGACTGTCATGATCTCCCAATCGCCCGTGTACGCATCCGAGTCCGCACCTGCAGGAACAGTCGAGCCCCCGAACTCTGTACGCCAGGCGGTACGTAGTGAATAGTTCGTCGACGTGTATGCGGGCGCGTAATAGGAGACGTACGGAACTTGGTTGGTGCCGTCGTCAGTCGTGGTGATAGCAAGGTTGGTGCCGACCGACAGGAACGAATCGATCGTAACGGGAACGATACCGGTGGTCGTATCGTAAGTTGGCAGATAAACGTACTTGAGGTCGCCGTTGGATGAGCTGTAGTACGCGATATGTATACCGTTATCGCCATCGACGGCCAGATCCACATACCAACCCGCGAATCCGTCATCGATCTCGATGGCGTTGGTTTGCCATTGGGCATCGGAGCCCGTGTTGTTCGGATCATCGTTGTAGCTATAGATCAAACGGGTCCCGTTCGCGTCGTACCACGCCATGACCGCGACCGAACCGTCATTCAATACGCCGACCGCGCTGTATTGGCCAGGCTTAAAGCCGTCGGCCGCTTCGGCGACGACATGATATCCTGCGGCTGATCCCAGGTTATTGTTGGCATGGTTCACCAGCGCGCCACCGAAAGTGGGAGTCGCAGCTGCACCGGAAACCGTCCCGTACCGGTAACGGATCTGTCCGTAGGTATCGTCGTAGTATGTCATATAGACATAAACAGTACCGCTGAGGTCGTCGTAGGTCGCCAGCTTGGGATTCTTCACCCGATTGGAATTGAACAGTGCACCGGCGGCGCTGGTTGCGGCGTTCTCGATGGCCCGCGACTTGGATCCGGACTGATAAGCGCTGGTAACGGTGTTGTTGTTCGTTCCGGGCGCCGCTTGGGTATTCCAGGCGTAGTACTTGAAGTTGGCCCAACCGGCCCCGACGGTGTTCATATCCAATGCAGCGTTCCCGCCCGAGTCAGCGTTCATGGAACCGCCGTACGGACGTCCGCTGACATCGATCGCGAATCCAGTGTCGTACCATTGGGTATATGACATGTCAACCTGGAAATCCGATCCATCCACGTTCATCCGAACGTATTGCGCTCCGGAATCGTAGATGAAACCCACTTGCTGTCCGGTTCCCTTCGATACCCGCATGCTCGGGTATCGTACGGCCGTATTGCTGACCACGGTATTGAACTGCCATACGGAGAAGGCCACGTCGTCGGTCAACAGCGGATTGTTGGCGCCGTTCGGTTTCCTGTTCCAGCTCTGGTTGATGTCGTCGTTGATGTTATTGATGCTATCGATGCCGTTCGTGCGGACTATCAGGTCGCCGCTGACCGCGGTCGCGCCGATGCTGAAGCTCAGGCTCTTCGTCGTTCCCGTAACGGGGGTCAATCCCGTACCGTCCAATTCAACGACCGTGGCGGCTCCGTTGAAGTTGAATCCACCAAGGACTACGTTGCCGGAGGCTGCGATCGGGTAGCTGCCGAGAGCGGAACGGTCGATCACCGACGGATTCGAAAGGTAAGCGGAAGACAAAACCGTTGTCACGCCGGTCACGTAGGGCACGACATCCAGGCTCTGCTTCACGACCTGGGTCAAGCCGACCGCATCGGTGATGGTCATCGTCATAACGGCGTCCTGGTCGGCAACGAGCGTCAACATAGCCGTATCCCATGCCAGTTGCCAGTTCAGCACGTGGCCGTACGGAGCCCTGCTCTGGGAATCGAGGGTGGATTCGGCACCGTCGATCGTGAAATTGAGCCGGGCGTTGGGCACCACTGCATTTGCCGCATAGACGGTGAATGGCGCGCCGTCCCCTGCCGATCCTGTCGGATCAAAGCCGGTGATCGCCACCGCGATGGTGGAGATGCGCTGGTTGTCCCATACCTTGCCGCGCAACAGGACCTCACCGGAGACGTCCGGATCTTCGATATAGACGACTTCGCCGACGGCCGTGAAGATGCCGGCAACCCCGCCGCGTTCGGCGGCGAGCGTGAAATCGTTGCCGGAGACCGAAGCGACATAGAAGACGTCATGGTTGTCGACGGTATTGACCGTATAGGCGGCATTGGGCCCGGCCCCGTCCGGATCATAGGTCGGAGGTACGGCGGCTGGAGTCTGCCGCGAACGTATCTGCACCATCTGGCCTACGACGAGGTCATGGCCGGCGAAAGTAACCGTCGACGAATCGGCCGTCAACGTGAGCGGTCCGATACCGGAGTAATTGGAATTCTCCGCGTATTCGACGTGGCCGTCGCGCACGATCGGACTCGTTCCGTGCGTCACGACGTTCTCGTTGTAGTCGGTCACCGCGGCCAGGCTCTTGGCGGCATCGATCCGGCCGAGCATGGTATCGAGGCCGGTGCTGTAGCGCCGCCCGAGGGGAGCGATGCGTACGGTCGGGGCGATGTCGTCGATATAGATATAGCGGTCGTCGTCGGACCCGCTCGCGTCACCGTTGTACGCAAGGCTATTCGTGTTGTCGTTGTTCAACGAGAACACGCCGTTCGTGCCGACGACGATGGAGCCGCCCGTCTGAACGTCCGGAATGCTTACCGTCAACGTTCGGCGCGTCGTATCCGCGAACCCGGTGATGTCGCCCGGGTTGTACGCGACGCCGTTCATCGTCAGCGTTCCATTAGTGGCGAACGTCGTCGCGTGATACGGCAGGTTGAAGCCGGTGATACCGACTCCGGCGTTCTCGCGGAATTGCGGGTACCACCCGGCGATCGAGGCCCCGGCATTGTTGGTCATGCCGGCGGGAAGCCGGGCGCCGAACGGAGCCATGATCCCGATCTCGTCGATATATGGTACGACGTCCACAGTCATGCCGGGCGCACGATCGGCGTTGCGCAGGATGCGGTAGGCGACTTTCGGGGTGGGCACGTCGTCGTTCAGCGTAACTTCGCCGTTGTCGGAGTCGAAAACCTTGACCCAGGTAATGTAGGCTTCCTCGGTGCCGGAGGCGGTGAACACCACCGGCATTCCGACCTGCACCGCTTGGCCGATCAGCGCATTGTCTTTGAAGAAGCCGCCGGATGTCCGCGCATCGGCGGTACCGGTGAATTCCGAGTTACTGTCGGTCAGCAAGGACGGGGCGGTCGCCCGGTCCTCGGCCACGACGCGGACGACGATGTCGGCATCGGCGCCGAACGGCAGCTTGGCGGTGTTCCAGTCCAGCCTCCATTCCACGCGGTGGCCGTTCAGGTCCATCCGGTCGCGGGTGACGGTGAATTGCCAGCCGTCGTTGACGAGGTCGCCCAACTCATCGGTCCAGACACTGGAAGCGTAAGTAGCCACTTGGGTGTAGGTGAGGGCCGGAGCTCCCCAATCCCGGGTCTCGAGAGCCGGGGCATGTGCGAAGACGAAAGCGTCCGCATCGCTGGCGGGATCGCCGATGTACAAGTACAGGGCGGTCAGGCGTTGGTCGTCCCAGGCCGATCCCTTGATGCTGACGATGCCGGAAAGGTCGGATTCCCCGTCGCCGGTGCTGGTCAGGTCGATGTGGCCGTTGGCCGCGGAGTTTCCGTACAGCGAATTGTCTCCCGCTCCGTTCCAGTACAGCGGAAGCAACCCGGCGTACGGCGCGTTGCTGTCGGTCACGTCCACACGCAGAGGCACCGTCAGGACGGCCGACTGGCTGGCGTTAGTCGGCATCTCCTCAGTTGAATCCCACACGGTGAACACGAAGTCGTTGTCGGCGTCCTCCACGATCGGCGCGGAACCCAGGGTTCCCGCCGAGATATCGATGGGCGTCGTCGCGCCGGTCGAACCGAAGGCGACCAGGTTATGGCCGGCCACCGTCGTACCGCCGACGGTGAATACGTAGCGCAGCGTGCCGTTGCCCTGGAGGACTTCGATGTCCACCGAAGTCCGGCCGCGGGCCTTGAATGCGGAAGAGAGGGCCGAAGCGGCGGCCTCCAGAGTGCCGCCGCCCGCGAAACCGTATTCCAGGGTCTCGGGCTCACCGGACTCGACGCTGTCGGATCCGTCGAGGTCGGTGCCCAGGAACACCTTGGTCAAGCGCGGCGGGTTGTTGAGGATGTTGGCGGCGAAGGAGCCGGACGCCCAGTTTCCGGCCTGATCGTAGGCCACGTAATGGATTTCGATAGGACCGTCGGGGATCATCCTGGAGTTGACGGCCGCCGCCCATTCGTAGAGGGCTCCGGCCTTGGAGATCGATTCGATCAGCATGTCGCCGTCGTCGTTGGTGATGCTGTCCAGCGTGTTGCCGGTCCAGACCGGAATTTCGGAGAAGGCGGACAGGTTGTCCACGACCAAGGCGTAGGCGATGGCCGCTGAGGTCTCGTCGGGGACTTCGTCGGCCCACCAGATTGTGTTGCCGGCAACCGCGGTGATGACGCGGTCCAGACCGCCTATCTTAACCAGGCCGCCCTTGCGGATGTTGGCGTTGCCGTTGATGGAAGCGTGGCTGAGCGAGCGCGTGTCCGGGCGGGTCGCGCCGGTGATCATCAGGCGCGGCAGGCCGTCCACCATGTCGATACCGGCTCCGTCGCCGAGGGCGACGGCGTCGCTCAGGTCGGTAATGTCGGTGCGCGCGGCCGCGGTCGCCTTGGATCCGTCCAAGCCGTAGACGCGGTCGGTCGAAGCCCCTTGGCGGGCGAAGTAGATGGCCACGCGTGAGAGGCCCGCTCCGCTTTCGGTCACCGAGGACTGCACCGAATAGGTCTTGTTGCTCTGGACCACCGGCGACGCGCCGGAATATGCGTTGATGGTCGGCGCCTGGTTGTCGTAGTTCACCGAAATGTCGACGGAATTCGACATGGTCGGCGTATTCCAGTCCTCTGCGGTGATGGTGAAGGAAAGATTGCCGTAGGCGTTCGCGATCGATTCCAACGGCACGTTCAGGATGTAGTTGTAATGGCCGGGGCTCACCAAATCGTCCTGGATGAACCAGCTCGGCTCGGAGAGGAGGGTGCCGAGTATATTGTTGTATTCGTCGGTGATGGTGATGTCCTGGATACCGGAGTCGTCCTCCACGGCGCCCGTCAGCCGCCAATGCCGCTGGTCGACCGGTTGGGAGAAATCGCTCTTGACCCACATGTCGGCTTGATAAGTCTGGGTAACGCCGTTCAGCGACAGTTGAAGCGGGGTGCCCGAACCGATGGTCGGAACGCGTTTGTCGATGTCGATGATCTGCGGAGCGGACCAGGCGCCGATTACCGCGGTCGCGCTGACGTCGACAGCGCGCACCCGGAAGCGGATGCGCTTGATCAGGGCTTGGGCCGTGCCGTCGCCGGAACCGTCGGCATCGCCGCCGACCGCGTCGCGGGTGGCGGTGAATTCGTCGCCGTCCGCCACCGGCGCCGTCGCGCCGAGGCTCACCCAATCGGTATCGCCGACGGTGAGTATCTTGTAGCGCAGTTCGTCACGGATCGCGGTCGGGGCTATCGAAGCGTCGCTCGGATTGAACTCGTTGTATTCGTTCAACACCTGGTTCCACGCCACCGATCCTGAAACCTGCCGCCCCTCGGCGTCGCCGGCCTCGTTGTAGTCGTACCAGTTGACGGTCACCGGGCCGGTGCCCGGGTTGTAGGTGACGGTATCGGCGGAGTTGAAGAGACCGTCGTTGTTCACGTCGATCTGCATCCAGACGGAAGCGACGCCGTCGTCGTCCTCGGCGGTGCCGAAGGCGCGGATCTTGCCGCCCATGACCCGGTTCGTTTCGTCCGGATCCGGATAGACCACAAGGGCGCCCGGCTTGTCGCCGGACGGGTCGACCTGGATCACATAGGTCGAGAAGGTGGAGACATACACGTTGCCGGCGTTGTCCTCCACGCGGATGACGATGGGCAGGTCCCATAGGCCGTCATTCTCCAAGGCCTCGCCCGCGATGGCGTAGGAATCGATCTTGTTCGATCCTTCGAATCCGATGGACCAGGTCAACATCGAGCCCGAGGCGATCGCGTTCAGCCAGGAAGCCGAATCCGGATCCAGGTCGGAATTGTATCCCACCTGGTACCGGATGGACTTGATGCCCGCGCCCGAGCCGTCGTCGGCAAGCCCGCGTACATCTATCTCCCCGTTGACGATATCGGTGGTCAGTGGGCTCTGATAGGTGATCGCGGGCGCGGTGTTGTCCAAGAGGACAGTGCGCGTGGCGGTCGAAGCCAGGCCGGAGGCGTCCGTAGCTTCAATGGTGGCTACCACGGAACCGTTCAGGGCGGCATGGCCGAGGAACAGCACCGTTCCGGTGCCGTCGGCCGGCAGGCCGTCGCGTTCGGCGGTGAATTCGTAACCCGCGGTGAAGGGGCCGGCCTCGACGGCCAGATCGGCCCAGGTCGTGGCTCCCGCGGTGACGATACGGTAGCGGCCGTTGGCGAGCATATCGTCGACGGAGACCGCCGAGCCGCCTGCGGCGAAGTCGCCGATTGCGATGGTACCGGTTGTCCACGTGCCGGAAACGGCGGTGCCGTCGGTCAAGGATGCGCTGAACGGACTTCCCAGGGCACCGGGGACGGTCACCCTCAATGCGGCGATGCCGTTGGCGTCGGTTGCGGTGGCGCGCAGGCGGAACTGGGCGGACGATCCGCCGAAGGCGGTCGCGTTGATCAGAGTGATGGTATCGGCATCCGCGGCGAAATCGAAGGGCGCGAATCGGTCGGCGGTGATGGTCGCGCCGATTTCCGGGTTGCGCGTGTCTATCTTGAAGGCTATCGGAGTCACGGCGTCGGCGTAGGTCACGGGGGCGGATCCGGTCTGGATGCGCGGTTGGGCGTATACGCTCGCGTCGGCGGTGGTGAAGGTTCCGCTGGCGCCGCCGACCGCGTCCACGATGCGGAAGTACAGCTGCTTGTCGCCGTCGACGGAGTCGGTGTGGGCATCGAATTCCCAGGAATTGCCGTCGGGAGCCACGGTCGTCCAACCGTCTCCTACAGCCTTCTTCACCTGGAACACGAGGCCGGCCATCCCGTCGTCGTCGCCCACCGTGCCGTAGACCAAACCGGTATTTTTCAGTGTCGTGCCGCCCAGCGGAGCGAGATTAGTAAGTTTGACCACCGGCCGGTCGGTATCGCGGTCTATCGTCCGGTCCTGGTAGGCGTAGCCGAAATTCCCGGCCCGGTCCTGGACGCGTACCCAGATGCGCCGGGTAGCGTTTTCCCAAGTATGGGCACCGCCGTTGGTAGTATCGAAGGCGGTGGCGAGAGGCTGCCAGGGCGTGCCTGAAGCGGTGACGGCCGCCTCGACGCCGGCCGCGACCACGGTATCCGCGGTTGCGGCCCAATTTATCGGAGTGACGGCGGCCAGGCCGTTGGTGTCCTCGCCGCTGCCGCTCACGCTCACGCTGCCGTTCAGGAATCCGCCGTCGGCCAGCGGACTGACGCCGCCGAAGGTCACGGTCGGCGCCGTTTCGTCGAAAACGTACGCGAAAGTCTTCAGGTTAGTACGGCCGACACGGTCGGTGGCGAGTATCTTCACCACGTAGTTACCGTCGGATTGGGCCGCGGTATCCACGGTGATGCCCCAAGCCGCGGTCGCGGGACTGACCGCCGTTCCGGCGACGATGGTATCGGTTTCCACCAGTACGTCGTTGACGAAGTATTCGACCTTCTCGACGTCGTTGGCGTCGGTAACCGTACCGGACAGGGGGAAGTTGCCGTTGTACAAGGAAATAGCCGGAGGGGTGAAAGCGATGGCCGGAACCGTCCGGTCCAGGCGGAAACCGACGGCGGCGGGCGTCGTGGAATTTCCGAGCGCGTCGGCCATGGTCAGAGTGATGGTGCAGGGCCCCTCGTCCAAGGAAACCGCGTCGGGAATCGGCACGCTCCATGAGCCGGAGGAAACGGCGGTCGTTCCGGTGACGATATGGGTGCCGTCGGAGAAGGAGTAGGCGATGGTAGCCGCAAGGACGGAATAGGAATCGGCCGTCGATCCGCGGATGGTATCCGGAGTGATTACCGCGGTGGCCGGGCTGGCCCCCGCCGTCAGGTTGGACAGGGTAACGCTCGGTCCGGTCGTATCCTTATAGAAAGAACGCTGTACGGTCGCGGTGCGGCCGACCCGGTCCACCGCTTCCAGCGTGACGGTGTGCCGGCCGTCCGACAGCGCTGCCCAGGTTGCGGCCGTGTCATGGGTCCAGGCTTGGCTTCCTGAACCTCCGGAAAGCAAAAGGGTCCGTCCGGTGCCGTCAATCGAGATGTGCAGGGTCGCGAGGCCGGCGTCGGACACGCTGCCGGACAGGATCTGGGTGAATCGATAGACGTCGGTATCCGCTGCCGGGGTCGCGACGGTCGGCACGGGATCGGCGGTATCCTGGGTGAAGGCGATCGCGCCGCTCTGGTCGTAGAGTTCGCCGAGGCCCACGTAGTTGACCTTGAGCGTGTCATGGACGCGGACTTCGATCTGCTTGGCGCCGTCGGCGCCGAGCGCGGGCAGCGGGAAGGTGAAGGAGATGTCGGTGGCGGTACCGGTTACGGTGCCGTCCTCGCCGGCGGCGTCGTCGCCGTCTGCGTCGACCATGGTCCAGGCGGACCAGTTGGTGCCGTCATGGCCGTACCAACGGAGCTGCAGGGTGGTCAGGTCGATGCCGTCGTCGTCGGTTACGGTGCCGCGCACGATATGGTTGGCGCCGACGTAGCCGGCGGCCGTCGGGGTGGTGACGGCCAGGACCGGCCGGTCGGTTTCCTGGTCGATGGTAAGGAGGACGTCGCGGTACTTGACATTGCCGGCCTGGTCCTCGGCGCGCAGCCACAGGCGACGGTCGGCCGCGGGCGTGACGAGATAGTCGAAGGAATTGAAGCCGATCGTCCAGGAAGCCAGATTGCCGGTCACCGCCGCAAAAGCGCCGTCCTCGGCCGCTTCGGCGGTCGGCGCCAGGCGCCAGCCGAGGGATTTGAGCAGGTTGTCGTCGCCGGCGCCGCCCTTGACCGTAACGGCGCCGTTGACGTCGCCGCTGGCCAATTCGGAATCGCCGTCGTACACCGGGGCGATGATGGGGACGACAGAGGCAAGGCTGAGCGCGGGCAGGATATTGTCGATGACAACGGTGCGTACTTCGGTCTTGGTCTTGCCGACGCCGTCGGTAGCCGTGAAGGTCAGCGTATAGGTCCCGTCGCCTGCGGATTCGGGCAGGGTGACTGACCATCCGGTAGCGCTCGCGTCGGTATCGGACAGGGAGCCGCTTGCGGCGGGGCTGACGCGCGTCCAGGAAACGGACAGCGGATCGGTGCCGTTCTCGTCGTCGATGGTCCCGGTGATTGCGACGTCGGAGTTCTTGTAGTAGGCGGAAGCCGCCGGAAGGACGTTGATCGTCAATTCCGGGTCTTCCCTGTCGATGACGAAGGGTTGCGGGACTTCGGGCGAAAGATTTCCCACCCTGTCCTCGGTCCATACGTACAGGGTATGCGGACCCTGGCCGATGGCCGACACGTTGATCGTACCGTACCACTCCGTCGGATTGTTCAGCGTGCCGGGCGCCAAGGCGTCGATGCGGTAGCGCACGAAAGCGAGGCCGCTGGTTGCGTCGGAGGCCGTGCCGTTGACCGCGAGGCTCGCGGTCACGTAACTTCCGGGGCTGGAGAGGATCACCGGGACAGTCGGAGCGGTCGCGTCCACCACCACAGTCCGCGTCAGGACGGCCGTCTTGATCGCCGCATCCGTCGCCGTGATCGTGAAGGTATAGGTTCCGTCCGTCAGGCCGGTAGTGTCGCCGCCGAGGGCTCCGTCGGTATCCACGCCCACCGTCACGTTCCAGGCCACGTTTGTGTTGCTGCCCGACTTCGCCTCATTCAGCGCGACGTTCACCGTCGGATCGCCCGACTTCACGTAGGTCACCCGGATATTGGCCACATCGTTCGTATCGAACAGGGTGCCCGAGAGAGGAATGTCGGATTTGGTGTACAGAGTCGCCGCGCCTACGCCGCTTTCGGCAACGATCGGGTCGGCGTCATCCAGGAAGAAGCCCACTGACTGGCTGTTGGTGTTGCCCAGGGCGTCGACCGCGCGCACGTACAGCGTCCGGGCTCCCTGCCCGCTCGTGAACTCGTTCAGGTTGATGCTGGCGCTCCAACTGGAACCGGTCAGCGTCATGTCGTGCCAAGTACTGTCGTTCAGGCTGTACGCCACGTCGTTCGCCGCCGTTGCCATACCAACGCCCGTCCCGTCCGACGCTGATCCCACGATCCCGTAGGTCGCGCTATCGGCCGAAGCGTTCGCCGTCGGCGTCGTCACCGTCAGCGCCGGCGCCGTCGTATCGATCTGGAACGAACGATAGACCACCGTGGTAAGCCCGGACGCGTCCTTGGCCGTGAAGGTGATTTCCCACAGGCCGTCGTCGCTATGGTCGGAGTCCGCGCTCTGCGCGTAGCTCCACGTGGTCCCCGTCGGATATGTCGGCGTTTCCGGCGTCTGCGCGATGCCGTTCTTCTTGGCCGTGATCGTCAACGCCTGAGTCGCGTGCAGCGCCCAGTTGTCCTGGAAGTCGCCGGTGAACGTCACCGGCAGCCGGCTCGAAAACGACGCGTCGGTCCGGTTAGTCTCCGTGAACGTCGGAGCCTCTGTATCCACCCTCACCGTCACAGGCGCCAGCGTCGTCGACCGCCCGGCGTTGTCCTGTGCCCGCAGGTAAAGCGTGTTCGCGTTTCCCGTCGGGATGCTCACCGTGCCCGTCCACGGGCTCGTCGTATTGATGGTATGCCAATCGAGGGCTCCGCCGGTCAGCGAGTACTGCACCGACGCCAGTCCCGAGCCAACGTCGCCCGCCGTTCCGGCGATCGAGACCAAGGCGTTTCCGGGGATATCCTCATCGGGATTCCGTTGCCAGCCCGCCAAGGCCGTCGCCGTCGCCGCGTTGAACGCCACGGTCGGATCGTTCAGGTCGTAATTGACGGCCCGTGTATATAAGGTCGGCCGGCCTGCGCCGTCGGTTACCGTAATTACGTAGGCATAGGTTCCGGTAGCGAACGGATCGACAGCCACGCTCCAGGCGTTGGTCGAGGCCGTGAATACGGGAATCCCGGCGCCGGTGCCGGAAACGGTCACGCCGGTGACGTCGTTGCCGTCGGTGATGGCCGCGCCGTCGCGGGCTACGCCGCTCAAGGTAAACGGCGCCGTCTTGTAGATGGCGGCGTTCGGATCGGCCCATTCGTCGGCGCCGTTATGGGTTATCGTCGAAACCGGCGCGGCGATATCCACGTCGATGCCGGTGATCGCGTCCGCGGCGATATCGGCGGAAGCCGTGGCGTTGCCGAGCCGGTCGATCGCGCGCAGCCAGACCGTACGATTCAGGCCCTCCGATCCGAAAGCGATGGTTCCGTTCCAGGTATTCGTTCCGAGCGTCAGGCCAATCCACGAGTCATTCGTATCGTTGCCGTCGTTCGTATAGGAGAGGCTGTATTGGACCGCGGACAGGCCTCCGGCCAGGCCGGAGCCGCCGTTGTCGCTGATGCTTCCGGCGAAGGCGAAATTCACCGCGCCCACCAGGTCGCCGCTCGTCAGGTTGTTCACGGAGAAGCTCGGCGCGGACGAATCGAAGCGCACGCCGAACGGGACATCGGTCTGTTTGTCGTATTGGTCGGTAGCCCGGACGCGGATCGATTTCAATCCGTCATCGGCCCCGCCCACGGCGACCGGGACGCTCCCGGTCCAAGGCAGCGAGGTATCATCGGTCGTCTCGGCAGGCGTCGTCGCGATCGTGGTCCAGGACCCGCCCGCGTCGTAACTGATCTCCATCCTTTTGATGCCGTTCGGATCATATGCGGTACCGACAACATTGAAATCCGCGTTCTTCGCGGTTCCCGCGATCCAGTCATCGAAGTCGGTACCGTCGATCGTGGCTACCGTAAGGACCGGCGGCGCGAGGTCGAGCCCGAAGGAGATGACGGCCGTCTCCGAGGTCTGCCCCGCATTGTCGCGGGCGCGGAAGCGGACCTGCTGTGCTGAACCCTCGGCAAGCCCGGACACCGTCTGGCTCCAGCTCTGTCCCGGCGTGCCCACGGCGCTCCACGCATCCCAAGCGGGGCCGTCGTTCAGCGAGTATTCGATCGAGGCCAAGCCGGAGGAGTCGGAAGCGGTTCCCCGTATCACGTAACTGGTATCCGAAATCGAATCGCCGTCGGCAAGGTTGGATACGTTCAGTTCGGGGGGCGTCGTGTCGTAGGTGATCGAATGGACTATCGCGGTCGTCCGTCCCGCCGTATCGGTGACGGTGACCGTGTACGCGTAGGTTCCGTCGTCAGTCGGGGCGACCGTCGCGGACCAGGCGCCGGTAACCGCGCTGAAGGAGCCGGCGCCGACGCCGGAGTTAGCTGGGCCGGTGACCGTGAGGTTCTGGAGGCCGAGGGTATCATTTGCGACGCCGGAGAGGACGAAGGATCCCGTCTTGTACGCCGTTCCGGTCCAGACGGAGCTGCCGTCGTGGAGGAAGGTGGAGGTCGGCAATGCCATATCCACGTCGACCGAGACGACGGAATCGGCCGACGCGTCGGAACCGACGACGCTGGCGTTTCCGACGGCGTCGGTCGCGCGGAAATAGACGAGCTTGTCGAGACCCTGGGAGCCGAGGTTCAGGGTTCCGGTCCACGAAGAGGCGCCGAGGGTCAGGACGGTCCACGCATCATTCGTATCGTTGCCGTCGTTCGTGTAAGCGAGGCTATATTCAAATTTCGCGGAGCCGCCGGAGAGGCCGCTTCCGCCGTTGTCGGAGATCGTACCGTTCGCGGCGAAGGTCGTCGCCGTGACGAGCTGATCGTCCACGAGGTTGTTGATAGTGAACACGGGAGCTGAGCTGTCGAAGGTGACGGAAAGGGATTCGATCGTCTCCTTATCGTAGTTGTCCACGGCCTTGATACGGATCGCCTTGAACCCGTCGGCCGCTCCGGAGGCTGGGACGGGAATCGCGCGCGTCCAATTCAAGGAGGTGGAATCGGAGGTTGTCCCGCCGAAGGTTTCGTATGTGGCGCCGCCGTCAAGGCTGACCTGGAGCCGCTTGATGCCGTTGATGTCGGAGGCGGTGCCCGAGAGCGTGAAGTCGGCACGCTGGAAGGTGGAGTTGTAGGTCGTCTTATTGGAAACGACAAGGTTCGGAGGATTGAGATCAAGGCCGAAATTGATATCGGAGGTGGTCGCGATGCGCCCCGCGGCGTCCCTGGCGCGGAAGCGGATCTTCTGTCCCGAACCTTCGGTCATGCCGGAGACCGTATGGGTCCAGCTCTGTCCGAACGAGCTGACGCTCGTCCAACTGTCCCAGTCGGGAGAATCATTGAGGCTGAACTCGACCGCAGCCAGGCCCGAGGAGTCGGAAGCGATTCCCCGGATGGTGTAGCTGTCGGAGGTGATGAAGGCGCCGTCCGCGAGGTTGGATACCGCGAGCTCGGGCACCTCGAGATCCCACTTGACCGTCCGGGAGATGGAGTTCGTCCGGCCGACCGTATCGGTCGCCGTGATCGTATAGGTATAGACGCCGTCCGCGAGGGGAAGGACCGGTACCGACCATGCGCCCGTTCCGGCGTTGAAGGTGAGGGCGCCGATGCCGGCACCCGTCGAACTGGTGACCACGATCGGGGGCGAAGCGAGGCCGTTCGAATCGGAAACGATTCCGGAAAGCGAAAGCGTCGTCGCGGGGGCGATCGGGAGGTAGGAGCCCGTTACCCCGACCCCGGTCTCCGACAGCGAAGGAGCATCCTTGTCGAATATGAAACCGCGGGAAGCCACGGTGCTTTTGCCGCCGGCGGCGTCCGCCGAGCGCGCGTAGAGGGTATAAGCGCCTTCCGTGATACCGACGAAGGAAACGGATGCGGACCACTGGAAGTGATCATCGACGGTGGATAGATTGGCGTTGGACCACGCGGAATCGGCCGGCGCGGCGGCGGTGCCGGCCACAAGGGCATAGCGCAGGCCGACGACGCCGGAACCGGTGTCATCCGCCGTTCCCGTCGCGGTCATAGCGCTACCGCCGACCCAGGAACCCTCTTCGGGCGTCGTTATCGTGATTTCAGGCAAATCGTTATCGACGAAATAATGCAGGGTTGACCGCGAACTCTTTCCAGAATCGTCCACTGCCGATATCCGGATATAGAAATCCGCGGCGAGAGCAGGTCGTTTCAGGTTAGCGCTCCAGCGGCCGTCGGCGAGAACCGCGGAAGCCGAGAAGGCCGTCGAGCCTTCGGCGCTCGTCATCGATTCCAGCAATACCGAAACGATCCGATTGTCGTCTTCCGCTTTCGTGGAAACGGCAACCGTATCATCGCCCGCCGCGATGGACACGAACGAAGTATTCGAGGGGATCGCATCGCTGATGACGGGGGCGGAGGAATCTATGATGAAGGGGACGTCCATGGAACTTCCCCCGGCGCCGCCCTTGTCCTTGGCGGATACGACGATCGAATAGCGGCCGTTCCGCAGGTATTCGCCTGCAATGTCCTTCAGCTCGAACTCGAAATTGACCGTCAGTCCGTCGCCGATCGCCGTGACGCGGACCGGCATGCTTCCGGCGGGAACGCCCGCGGAAGCGTCGTTGCCGGCATCGGCCTGCACGATGGCCGACACGGTGGACGTATCGATGCCTTCCTTGTCGTCCATGATGAAGCCGGAGATGGGGACTTGCGCGCCGATTATGTTGTTCGCGACGGCTGCGTCGGAGGAGATGTTGGAAAAAGTGACTACGGGCTTGTTCGCGTCGAAATCCACGGAGAAATCGAGGGCGTCCGTTTTTGCAGCGAGCAGGGCCGTACCGCCGTCGGTCAGATCCCCGATCGCGGTCCCGTCCTGATCGAGCTTCCCGATCGAATCGACGGCGGGGAGCAAGGATCCCGCCGCCAGTCCCGCCCATACGTCCTGGACATGGAAAAATTTTCCGTTCTCGTTGCCGGCCTTGTCGGAGGCGACGATCCGGAAGGAGTACTCCCCGTTTTCCGGTACGAAGTCGGTGCCGTACACGAAGCGGGCGCTCCAGCTGGCGGTGCCGTCGGCGACCTTCCGGGCGACTTCCGTTCCTCCCGCATCGAGCACTGCCACTTCGACCGTGACCACCGGAAACGCGTCCCAGGTCTCGCCCTTCACGCTCAGATAGGTGCTGGTGACGATCACGCCTTCGCCGTAACCGGAGGGCACCGTCACGAGGACGGTCGGCGCGATCGTATCGATGAATACGGCGAGGGTCGTCGAAGCGCTTCTTCCCTTTCCGTCCGTCGCGACGATTTCTATCCGGCGTTCGCCGTCGCCGAGCCCGCGGGCGGCGTTGGAACGCGCCGTGGCCATGTCCACCGTCCAATTGCCGTCCTTGCCCAGGGTCGCGGGGTATTCGAGAACGGAGCCGTCTTCAGCGGTAACCCGGGCGACGATGGAGGAAACGCCAACGTCGTCACTGGAGGTTCCGGAAATGGAGAAGGAATCATTAATATAGGAATTCGGCGCAGGGCTGGACACATGGATCTCGGGCGGATCCAGATCCACCTTGGCCCCGAGGCCTGCAGTGAACAAATCGCAGGCGCCGAGCAGGAGGGATGCCAATGAGACGACGGCGAACGACGAGAGCGGCCGTCCGTATCTTCTCGATTCGCTATTAATTGACATAGTATCCTCCAACGAACCTGTGCTGTGCATTCATTTACTAGCAATTTTCATGCCAATTAAAACGTCACAAGGCGACATTCTTGCTTTACGAATATCGGCATACAGGATATCGACATGGAGAAATATCACGAATATATCCATTTTAGGAGTCATTATTGGGTAAAGTTGATTCGCCCGGAATGTCGAATACCTACCGGACGGTCGATATGGAGACCTCGGAGACGCGCTCTCAGTACGCCACCGACAGCCTGATACCTAACATCGCACGCGCGACGGCGGAAACGCCCGCGCCCTCCACATCGCCGGAGCGGTACATCGCATAGGCTGACGCGGTCGCGCCGTCGGCTACCGAGCGGGCTACGGAGAGGGAGCCCTGCCAGGCGGCTTCGGAAAGGTTCGCGATCGCGCGGAAGTCGAGCGCGTCCAGTTCGTCGATCTTCCAGGAGAGGGAGGCGAAAAGGTTGTGCGCGCCGTTGAAGGCGAAAGCGGCGGCGCCAGGAAGGGGAAGGTTCCAGGCGTATTCCAGGTCCAGAAACCAGGCGGCGGCCAGGGAATAATCCAGGCCGAACATCCACTGGGCCGAGGGTGCGCCGGGCTCGGCAAAGGGGACGCGCAGGGCTAACTCCGAGGAGAGCCCGAGCTCCAGGTCGCCCTTGAGGTCGGCGCCGATGGCCAGGAAGTCGCCTTCGGGCGCCGGTCCCGCGACACGGAAGGCGGAAAGGCCGAAGTCCCAGCCGGCCGCGTTCGCGTAGGCACGGGCGCCGGCGGTCGCGTCGTCGGGGGAGTCGGAAAGGGACGCGACGAGGTCCAGGCCCGATAGGGCGCCCAGGGGCACGAGCACGCGGAGCGCATCGGTACCCGTCCGGCCGAGGGCCAGATCGTCGACGTCAACGCCCGAGAAGAGATCGACGGGGGAAAATACGTCGCCGCGGCCGTAATTGACGATCATGCGTCCGACCGAGATGTCGGCGAGGTCGGTATAGATCGAGAGGAACAGCTTTTTGACTTCCAGGGAGACGGCGGGAAGAGTCCCATCGTCCACCGAAGGGCCCCAGGCCAGACGGGCGATGGCGGAGGCTTCAACTTTGGAATTCGTTCGGTCGCCGCCGATGGCGTTCAGGCGGCTGGAGATACCTCCGAGGTAGATCCCCTCCCCTACGCCGGCCGCGAACGGTTCGGTGACGCTCCAGGCGAGGTCGGCGGTCGCATCGCCCGAGAGGTCCAGGCCGCGAGGGTCCCGTTCCGCCGCCCCGGCGCCGGAGGCGAGGGCCGCGATGGCTAACGCCGTGACGAGGGCCGCGCCCGGCTGGAAGCCCGGCGGGGAGCCCTTCTGGCTTCGATTCGACCGCATTATCCTACCCTAGCGGCCGAGCTGGCGGAGGCTGAACTGGTCGGCCGGGAGCTTGACGTCGAATTCGATTTCCTTCATCGAAAAGACGGTGCCGTTGCCTTTCCTGAGCTTGTCCTGGATGCGCACCGCGACGGCGAGCCAGCGTACGCCGAACTGCCTTACCTCCAGGGTCCGGCTTTCCTTCAGGAGTTTGCCGCTCTTGGCGTACATCTCGCCCTTCAGGGCGATGAAGCGTTCCGCGTCGATCCAGAGCTTCTGCCTCTCGTAGGGGACGTTCCTGACCCTTGCCCTGAGATCCAGTACCCAGCAGGCGCGGCCGTCGACCTGCTCGGAACCGATGACTTCTATCGCGTACTTGTCAGAGAGGGTATCCGATTCAAGGGCGTCCTCGTAGGAGACGTCGGAACCCATCATGCCTTCCTTCAGCAGATGGCCGGAGATCTTCACGGTCTCCTGCTCTCCGGGAAAGTACATCCAGAGATCCTTTGCTATCTTCAGGTAGCGTACGCCGCGGTCCTCGGGATTGGTGAACTCCACGAAGGCTTTCCCGGCGCCTTCCGCCACCGACTTCATTTCCTTCACGAGCGTGCGTTTGCCGAGGTCGATCTCCATGGTTCCGGTATAGGAGACGGTTCCGAAAGCTTCATTGGCGTCCACCCGCGCGAGGATCTCGGCAGCGGTAGGGGGAGCGCCGGCCGCGGCGGCCTGGGCTCCCGCCGCGGCTGGAAGCGCGAGGAGGAGGAGGAGGAGGGGGGCGGTTCGGATTCGCATGGTTCCTTCCTTAATACTCAGGCGACGCTCTTGATGGCGTCCACGGCGTTCATCGTGGCCCCGCGGCGCGAAGGCGGGATGGAGACGACCGTCGCGACGGCGAGCCCTATGGCGAACATCTTTAGGGCCGACAGGGGATCGGCCGAAGTGTAGTAGACCGGATCCACCGGGAAGTTGATCGAACCGAAGGCCGAGGAGAAGTCGATACCGTGGATCGAGAACCAGACGCAAAGGCCATGGCCGACCAGTGCCCCGGCCGCGCTGCCGAGGGCGCCCAGCGCGGCTCCTTCGGAGACGAACAGTGCGAGTATCCAGCGCCGCCTGAGGCCGAGGGCCTTCAGGATGCCTATTTCCTTGCGCCGTTCCAGCACCACCATCATCATGATGTTGGAGACGATGAAGGCGCCCAGGAAGGCGATGACCACGAAAATCCAGCCGTAGATGGTTTCCATGACCCCTATGAGGCGGGGATACTCGCCTATGTCGGTCCAGGGACGGACGACGAGGTCCCCGCCTCCGGGTAGGACGGAGACGGCGGCGGCGATCAGCGCGGCGGCTATCCCGGCATCGCGGTAGTCGCGGAGCATCACGAGCATGCGCTGGACCCCGCCTTCGGTACGCAGGAAGTCCTTGGCGTCGGCGACGGGAATCTGGAAGGCGCCCCCGTCCAGCTGGTTCAGGCCGGTCCTGAAAACGCCGACGACGGCGAAGCGCTTCAGGTGCAGACCGTAGTCGGCGCCGGTCGCCACCACCCGCAGCGAGTCTCCGACTGCGAGGCCGAGGTCGGCGGCGAGCTTCTCGCCGAGGATGGCCTCGCCGGGACCGGCGATGTAGCGGCCCCGGACCACCGAGGGGGCCAGGCGGAGGAGATCGGCCTCCACGGCCGGATCGCCGGAGATGCCGAAGGCGACCTTGGTGTTCGGTCCGTTGGAAAGCAGGGTGCCGAACAGGATGCGCTCGGCTACCGCCGTGACCTTGCCCCGGAGTTCGGGAATGGCGCGGATCGCGTCCGCCACCGCCTCAGGATCCGTGATGAGTTCGTCGACCGGCATGAAGCGTTCACGCTCCTCGAAACCCTTGGAGACGATCCGGACGTGGCCCGATTCGTTCTTGGTAAGGTTCTTGACCATGTTCTTCAGCACGCCGTCCACGAAGCCGCCCATGAAGGTCATCAGCATCACGGAGAGCGCGATGGAGGACAGGGCGAGCGCGGTCCGGCGCCGGTTGCGCCTGATGTTGCGGAACGCCATTTCCAGCAACCATTTCATCGCGGACCTCCTATACGAACCTGAGGGCGTCGGTGACCTGCAACCGGGCCGCCTTGCGCGCGGGGGAGCGGCTGGCCAACAGTGCGACCAGGACGCCGAAGACGACCGCCGCGGCCATCGTGGAAGGATTCCATTCGCCGTACAGTGTGCCCCAGACCGGGAGTCCCATGTCGACTTCGCCCATGAGCTTGTCGACGGGAAGTCCGACCTTGACGAACCAGGTCTCCGCCGCCAGGCCGAAGGCGACGCCGGCCAGCGATCCTGAGAGGCCGATGATCGCGCCTTCCATCAGGAACAGGCGGGAGATGTCCTTGGGCCGGAATCCGTAGGCGCGCAGCACGCCTATCTCGCGGATGCGGCTGTAGACGCTCATCAGCACCGTATTGGCGATGCCGACGCCGGCGATGAGCAGGATGGTGAAGATGATGATCGAAGCTCCCTTCGACTTTGCTTTCGCGATCTGCAGGAATTCCCTGCCGACTTCCCCGAAGCTCCGCGCGTCCAGGTCCGGGAACGCCTTGCCGATCGCGGCCGCGAGGGCGTCCGAATCCCCCATCGCGTCGGCCAGGTTGGTACGGCGCTCCATGCTAACGGCCAGTTCGGTCCGCAAGCCTTCCAATTCCAGGAAATCCTCGGCGTCGGCGAAGGAGATGAAGACGCCGCTGGAATTGAGGGAAGGCTCGGAGGAGTCGATGAGCCCGACCACGCGGAAATCGTCCGCGTTCTGCGCCTCCCAGCGCGTCCGCGCCGCGAGCACCACCCAGTCGCCCAAGGCGATGCCGAGGTCGGCGGCGAGCTTCCGTCCGAGGACGATCTGCCGCTCCCCTCCGCCCGGGAACCATGATCCGGCCACGTGCCCGGATAATTTGAAGACTCGCGCGTCCCGTTCCGGATCCACGGCGACAGCGAGCACGGGAATGGAATCCAGCCCGTTGGAGAGCCTGCCGATGAAGCGGGTCCTGGGCGCGACGTCCAGGGCGCGCGGGTCGGCGAGCACGAGTTTTTCCAGTGAGGCGACGTCCGGCAACCCGTACTCCAGCGGGGAACTCCGCCGCTCCTCCTCGTAGGCCTTGGTCGAGACGCGGACGGAGGAATCGGTGAGGTCGATGATATTCTGCAGCCCGCCGCGGTCCATGCCCTTGAGTATGGAGTCCATGGCGATGAAGAGGCCGAGGCCGAAGGCCATCGTGACGACGGTGAGCGCCGTCCGCTTGCCGTGCCGCCGGACGTTGCGCCAGGCGATCTTGAATAGGGTTCCCATGGTCCTGGCCCCCTATTTCCGCTCGTCGGCGTGCACCAGGCCGTCGCGTATGGTCACGACGCGGCGCGCGTGCTTCTGTACCAGGGCGTCGTGTGTGGAGAAGATGAAGGTCGCGTTCCGCGTGCGGTTGATCTCCCGCATGAGGTCCACGATCTCCTCGGCCGTATGCGAGTCCAGGTTCGCCGTCGGCTCGTCGGCCAGCACGATGAAGGGATCCTTCACGAGGGCCCGGGCGATGGCGACGCGCTGCTCCTGGCCGCCGGACAGTTCGCGCGGGTAGCGCTCTTCCATCCCCGCCAGTCCGACCGCCGCCAGGATCTCCCCGGTTCGCCCGGCGATTTCCTTCTTTCCGAGCTTCCGCTCGATCACGAGGGGAAGCTCCACGTTCTCGCGGACGGTGAGCACCGGGATGAGGTTGAAGGACTGGAAAATGAAGGAGATATGCCGCTTCCGGTAATCGGAGAGCGCGTCTTCCTTCATACCGCTCAAAGTCGTCCCGTCGTAGCTGACCGTTCCGGCGGTCGGGATGTCCAGGCAGCCTATTATGTTGAGCAGGGTGGTCTTTCCCGACCCGGAGGGGCCGACGACCGCCAGGAATTCGCCCTTTTCGATCGAAAGGTCCACCCCGGCCAGGGCATGAACCTCGTTCGAACCTTTCACGTAGATCTTCTCGATCTTCGCCAGTTCAAGCATCGCGCCCATTTCCGCCTCCATAGACATAATTGTAAGTCATTGGAGGGTGAAAGCGGACGCCAAAACGAGTTCGACAGAAACCCTGCCTTTCGTCATCTTGACAAATCCATTCCGTTCGGTATCCTTATATCCGTCAGTTCGACACATTATGCTAATTTTGTCATAAAGGTGGAAACGCGATGGCAATGGAAATAAGGACGACGGGACGGGCGGTGCCCGCGCGGAAGGTGACGAACGACGAGCTCGCGAAAACCATGGAGACGTCGGACGAATGGATACGTTCCCACACGGGAATCGGCGCGCGGCACATCGCCGACGATTCGGTCGCCGCCAGCGACCTCGCGATCGAGGCTTCCCGGCGCGCGCTGGAAAGCCTGGCGGCCGAGGACGGCATCACCGCGGAGGAAGCCGCCGCCAGCCTGGACCTCATCATCGTCGCGACGGCGAGTCCGGACTATCTCGGCTTCCCTTCCACCGCCTGCCTGGTCCAGGCGGCTCTCGGCGCTACCAAGGCGGCCGCGATGGACGTGGCCGCAGGTTGTTCAGGCTTCATCTACGGGATGGACGCCGCCGCGGGCATGCTCGCCACGGTCGGGACGCGCAAGCGCGCCCTCGTGATCGGCACCGAGGTGCTGACCCGGATCACCGACTGGGAAGACCGCGGGACCAGCGTCCTGTTCGGCGACGGAGCCGGCGCCGCGATTCTGGAGAAGACCGCGGCCCCGAGCGAGGGGAAAGGCAAGCGGGGCATCATCCGCTCCCTTCTGGGAGCTGACGGCACGGGCGCGGAACACCTGATCATGCACCGGGGCGGGGGCCGCTTCCCCTTCAAGAAAGGCGAGACCGTCGAAAAACCCATCCATATCGAGATGAACGGTCGGGCCGTGTACAACTTCGCCGTCAAGATAGTCGTGGAAACGATCGAGCGGCTTATGGCCGAGGAAGGGATAAGCGCCGACGCGCTTACCCGCATCGTGCCCCACCAGGCCAACGCGCGCATCGTGCAGGCCGCCGCGAAACGACTGGGCGTTCCGGAGGAAAAGTTCTACCTCAACATCGAAGAGTACGCGAATACCTCGGCGGCCTCCATCCCCATCGCACTGGACGAGCTGGCCCGCTCGGGTTCCCTTAAGAGGGGCGACCTCATCCTCACCGTGGGCTTCGGCGCGGGGCTCACCTACGGCGGGAACCTCATCGTATGGTAAAACCTGTTTTCCTCTTCCCCGGACAGGGCGCCCAGTATCCGCTGATGGCGATCGACCTCCTTGAGTCAAGCGCCGCCGTCCGCGCGCTCTTCGACCAGTCTTCCGAAGCGAACGGCCGGGACATGGAAGCGCTGCTGCGGACGGCCGACGCCGAAACGCTGAAGCGCACCGACGTCTCCCAGAGCGCTATCACCCTGGCCAACCTGTCGGCCGCGGCCGCGCTCGCCGAGCGGGGCGTCCTGCCATTGGGCTGCGCCGGCTTCAGCCTCGGCGAGTACGCCATGTTCGCCGTTTCGGGCGTCCTTGACCCGCTCGCCTGCTTCCGCCTGGTCGCCGCGCGCGGCAAGGCCATGCAGGAGACCGCCGACGAGATTTCGGCGACCTCGACCGACGGAGCGGCTCCCGGCATGACCGCGGTGCTCGGCCTCCCCCCCGAAAAGGTGGAGGAGCTGATCGCCGCCTGGACCGCCGACGGGCTTACCGGCCTGTACCCGGCCAACTTCAATTCACCCGCCCAGACTGTGGTCGCGGGCACATCGGCCGCCCTCGCGGAAGCCGAGCTCCGTTTCAAGGCCGCGGGCGCAAAGCGGACGATCCGGCTCAAGGTGGCCGGTCCCTTCCATTCGCCGCTGGTGGCTCCGGCGGCCGCCCGCTTCGCGAAGGACCTGGAAAAGGCCGAATTCGGCGAGCCGCGGCTTCCGCTGTTCTCCAACGTGACCGGCAAACGCATCTCCGGCGGCGCGGAAGCCAAGGCCCTGGCGCTGAGGCAGATCACCGAACCGGTGCGCTGGACCGCCGAGCTGGCGGCCATCGCGGCCGCCTTCGGCGGCGTTGAAGGCGGCCTGAAAGCCCTGGAAACCGGCCCCGGAAAGGTGCTGCAGGGATTATGGAAGGATTCCGTTGCCGAATCCCCCTGCCTCCCCGGCGGTACCCTGGCCGACATCGAGACTGCTGTCGCGGATTTGGGGCAATAAGCCGGTGAACCAAAATTTTTACTGCGGCCGATTTTTTGGAGGATCATTATGAGACTGGAAAATAAAAAGGCGCTTGTTACCGGAGCCTCCAGGGGAATCGGGAGGGCGGTCGCGGATCGCTTCCTGGCCGAGGGAGCGGAGGTCTGGGGACTCGGAACGAAGGAACCCTCCGACCTTGCCGCGCGGATTTCCGCGGCGGGCGGCAAGCTGCACTGGCTGGTCGCGGACGTGGGCGCTCTCGATTCGATAGAAGGGATCATCGAAGCTGCGCTCAAGGAATCCGGCGGCTTCGACGTCCTGGTCAACAACGCGGGCATCACCAAGGACGGGCTGTCCTTCCGGATGAGCGTGGCGGATTTCCAGAGGGTCCTGGACGTGAACCTCACGGGAGCCTTCCTGGTCGCGCGCACGGTGGGACGCGACATGATCCGCAAGAAAACGGGTTCGATCATCAACATGTCCAGCGTCGTCGGCCAGCACGGCAACGGGGGGCAGGCGAACTACGCGGCCAGCAAGGCGGGCATAATAGGCGTATCCAAGAGCCTGGCCCAGGAAGTCGCAAGCCGCGGAGTCCGCGTCAACGCGATCGCCCCCGGCTATATCGCCACCGATATGACCGACGCGATCCCGGAGAGCGCCAAGGAAAAGTTGATGGACCACATACCGCTGAAACGGCTGGGAACGGCCGAGGACATCGCGGGGGCGGCCCTATTCCTGGCATCGGACGATTCCAAGTACATAACCGGACAAGTGCTCGCCGTCGACGGCGGGATGTTCATCTAGGAGCATGAAATGAATAAACGCGTAGTTGTGACCGGTATGGGAGTCATCTCCCCCATCGGCAATTCGGTGGAAGAGTTCCGCGATTCCCTGAAGGCGGGAAAGAGCGGAATCGGACTGATCAGCCTCTTCGACACGACCGACTTCGACGTGAAGATAGCGGCCGAGGTGAAGGACTTCAACGCCTCAAACTGGATGGACAAGAAGGACGCCCGCAAGATGGCGCGATTCACCCAGTTCGCGGTCGCCGCGGCCCAGCAAGCCCTGGAACAGGCGGGCCTCGTTCCGGCGCGCCCCGCCGCCGACGCCGCCCCCGCGCCCGACGCCGCGCGACCCGCCCTCGCATGCGATCCCGAGCGTACGGGCATAGTGCTCGGCAACGGCATCGGCGGATGGGAGATAGTGGAAGAATCCTTCCGCAAGCTCATCGCCAACGGTCCGAAGCGCATGCTTCCGCTCACTGTCCCCCTCATGATCGGCAACGAGGCGTCCGGCAACATTTCCATGGTGTACGGCATCCAGGGTCCGGCGCTTACCCAGGTCACCGCCTGCGCTTCCGGAACCGACGCGCTCGGCCAGGCCCTGGACCTCATCCGCGCCGGCCGCTGCGACGTCGTGGTCGCCGGCGGATCCGAGGCCTCCATCGTCCCCTTCGCCATCGGCGGCTTCCAGATGCTGAAAGCCCTGTCCACCAAGCGCAACGACACGCCCGAAAAGGCGAGCCGCCCCTTCGACAAGGACCGCGACGGCTTCGTGATGGGCGAAGGCGCCGGAATCATGATCCTGGAGAGCGAGGAGCACGCCAAGAAGCGCGGCGCCAAAATCCTGGCCGAGTTCGCCGGCTACGGCGTCACAGCGGACGCCTACCACATCACCTCCCCCGATCCCAGCGGCAACGGCGGCGCGCGGGCCATCAAGGCGGCCATAGCCGACGCGGGCCTGAAGCCGGGCGACGTGCAATACTACAACGCGCACGGCACCTCCACTGAAATCAACGATCCCACCGAAACGAAGATGGTGAAGATCGCCTTCGGGGACCACGCGTATAAAATGAAGATATCCTCCACCAAGAGCATGACCGGCCATTGCATCGCCGGCGGCGGCGGGTTGGAGGCGATAGCCTGCATCTTGGCGATCCGCGAGGGTTTCTACCCTCCGACGATCAACCTGGACACGCCCGATCCCGAGTGCGACCTGGACTACGTACCGAACAAGGCGCAACCCGGCAAGATCGACGTAGCCGCCTCCGGCTCCCTCGGCTTCGGCGGCCACAACGGCGTAGTAGTGTTCAGAAAGTACGAATAATGATCCACCACGAAAGCACGACTAATAAAAAGCCCTATTTTTCGTGCCTTCGTGCTTTCGTGGTGAAAAACCCGGCAGACCGTCGTGGTGAATACCGAGGAGAAAATGATGAACGAGATCGAGCAACTTTTACCGCACCGTGACCCGTTCCTGTTCGTGGACGCCATCGACGAAGCCACCAAGGAACGCGTCGTGGCGAGACGGAAGTTCACCGAGAAGGATTTTTTCTTCAAAGGCCACTTCCCCGGCTATCCGGTGGTGCCGGGCGTCGTTCTGATCGAGACCATGGCCCAGGCCGGCGGCGCGGGGATGAGCAAGCTCGGCCTTTTGGGTAGCGACGCCCTCTTCTTCCTTGCGACCGTTGACAAAGTAAAATTCCGCAGGCAAGTCCGTCCCGGGGACGAGGTGCGCCTTGAGATAGAAAACCTCCGCATCTCCCCGAAGATGCTTAAGCAGGCAGGAAAAGCCTACGTGGGCGAAGAACTTGCCGCCGAAGCCGAGTGGATGTGCCTGGTCGGCAGCGCGAAGGGAATGTAGATAGAAAACGGAAGAGGGTAGCCAGTCGTCAGTAGTTGGCTTACGGATTCCCGCTCCCTCTTCCTACTGGCTACCGGTTACCGGCTACTGTCTTTTTCGATAATTTAGGAGCACGAATGCAAATAAATCCCATGATCCGCAACAATATCTGCCTCAATAGCCATCCGAAGGGTTGCGCGGAGGCGACGCGGGCCCAGATCCGCTACGTCCGGAAGGAAATGTCCGACGGGCCGGTTCCGGCGGGGATTCCCAAACTGGTGCTCGTCGTCGGCTGTTCCACCGGCTACGGGCTGGCGAGCCGTATCGCAGCGGCCTTCGGCTACGGCGCGGCCACGGTCGGAGTCTCCTACGAGAAGGCCGGCAGCGAGTCGAAGGCGGGCACGCCCGGCTGGTACGACAATCTCGCCTTCGATACGGAAGCCGCGAAGGAGGGACTGGCGGCACTGACCCTTGACGGCGACGCCTTCTCCTCCGCGATGAAGGCCGACGCGATCAAGGCGATACGCGAGGTGGCGGCCAAGGCCGGGATTCCGGCCAAGGTGGACCTCGTCGTATATTCCCTGGCCTCCCCGGTCAGGTCCGACCCGGACGACGGCACCCTGTACCGCTCGGTAATCAAACCCATCGGCAAGCCCTATGCGGGCCTGGCGATGGACGTACTGTCCGGCGCCCTCACCGAAGTCTCGGTGGAAAGCGCGACGGACGAGGAGATATCCCATACCGTGAAGGTGATGGGCGGAGAGGATTGGGCGCTCTGGATCGAAGCGCTCGGCGAAGCCGGCGTTCTCGCTCCCGAGGCGAGGACGGTCGCGTATTCCTACATCGGCCCCGAACTGTCCTGGGGCATCTACAAGGAAGGCACCATCGGCCGGGCCAAGGAGCATCTGGACGCGACGGCCAAAAAATTGGACGCCCGCCTCCGCGCCTCGGGCGGCGCGGCCTGGGTCAGCGTGAACAAGGCGTTGGTGACCCGCTCAAGCGCGGTGATCCCGATAATTTCCCTGTATATCTCCAGCCTCTTCAAGGTCATGAAGGCAAAAGGCCTGCACGAGGGCTGCATCGAACAGATCGTCCGGCTGTACAGGCACCGTCTGTATTCCGCCGCCGCCGCGCGCGATCCGTCCAAAGTCGCGACCGACGCGGAAGGCCGCATCCGCATCGACGACCTGGAGATGCGCGCCGACGTCCAGCAGGAGACGGCCAAACTCATGGCCGAGATAGACGAGGGCAATTTGGCCGAAAAGGCCGACTACGCCGGATTCCGGCACGACTTCCTTGAAACCCACGGCTTTGACGTCGCGGGCGTTGACTATGACGCGGATGTGGACCCTTCGGGTCTGTAAGGAGACAAAATGGACGACAAGACACTAATATCGCTGGTCGAGAAATTCGGCGCGAGCGACCTGGCCGAGCTGACGCTGGAAGACGGCGCGACGCGCCTGGTTCTCCGCAAGGAAACGGCCATCCGCGCCATCGCGGCGGCCGCGGCCGTCGGAGCCCAGGAAACACCGGGTGCGGCAGGCGCCCAAGGCGCCGCAGGCACGCTTGTCACGCTCAGCGCTCTCGGTGTGTCCGGCGCGCAAGGCGCGCAAAGTGCGCTAGGCGCACCTGGCGCGCCCGTGCACCTCGGACTGCCCGCCCGCATCGAAACCTCCAATGACCCGGCCTCCCTCGCCGCGTCCGCGGGGGAAATGGTCACCTCCCCGATCGTGGCCACCTTCTACGCGTCCCCGACTCCCGACGCCCCCGCTTACGCGCCGGTCGGCAAGCGGGTGAAGTCCGGAGAGACGCTCTGCATCCTTGAAGCGATGAAGATGATGAACCATCTGGAAGCCGAATTCGACTGCGAAATCATTTCGGTCAAAGCCAAGAACGGCGACCTCGTCGAATACGGCCAGTCCATCTTCGAAGTGAAGCGGACCTAAGGAGACGTACCGGTGATCAAACGCCTCCTGATTGCGAACCGCGGAGAGATCGCGGTTCGCGTGATACGCACCTGCCGGGAGCTCGGTATAGAGACGGTGGCGGTGTATTCGACCGCGGACAAGGAAAACCTCCACGTCCGCATGGCCGACAAGGCCGTCTGCGTGGGTCCGCCGGCTTCGGCCAAGAGCTACCTCGTGCGCGAGAACCTGATCATGGCGGCGCTGCGTTCGGACTGCCAGGCCATCCACCCCGGCGTCGGCTTCCTGTCCGAGAACGCCGACTTCGCGCGCGCCGTGAAAAAAGAAGGACTCATCTTCATCGGCCCCGACGCCGAGGTCATCGACCTGCTCGGCGACAAGGTGAGGGCCAGGGAGACAGCCTCCCGCTTCGGACTGCCGATCACGCCGGGGACCGACGGCCCGGTATCCGACCCTGCCGCGGCGGCCAAGGATGCCGAACGCTTGGGGTATCCGGTCATCATCAAGGCTGCCTCCGGCGGAGGCGGCAAGGGCATGCGCATCGTCCGCAACGCCGCGGACCTTGCCGAAAACATTTCCATAGCCAGCCGGGAGGCCGAGGCGAACTTCGCCGACGGCACGGTCTTCATGGAAAAGTACCTGGAAACCACCCGCCACGTGGAACTCCAGATCCTGGCCGACGGCAACGGAAACGTGGCCGTGCTCGGCGAGCGGGACTGCTCGGTGCAGAAACGCCACCAGAAACTGATCGAAGAAAGCCCTTCGCCGGGAGTCGACGATTCCATGCGAGCGCGGATGTCCGAGGGCGCCGTCCGCATGTTCCGGGAACTCAAGTACCGCGGAGCGGGAACCATCGAATTCCTCGTGGCTGACGGAAACTTCTACTTCATGGAAGTCAACGCACGCGTCCAGGTGGAGCACCCGGTATCCGAATACGTGACGGGGGTCGACATCATCCGCCAGCAGATTCTCGCCTGCACGGAAGGCCGCATGGAGATCGATCCGGCGGCGATCAGACTGGACGGCTGGGCCGTCGAGTGCCGCATCAACGCGCTCACCCCCGGCAGGATCACCGAGCTGCAGGTGCCCGGAGGTCCGGGCGTCCGCTTCGACTCCTTCCTTTACCAGGGTTACCATGTGCCTCCCCACTACGATTCCATGGTGGCCAAGCTCATCGTCCACGCCCCTTCCCGTCCGCTCGCGTTGGCGCGCATGAACCGCGCGCTGTCCGAACTCAGGGTGGAAGGCATCAAAACGAACCGTCTGCAGCAGCTGTGGATCGTGAACCACCCGAAATTCCGGTCAGGCGAATTCGGTACCTCGTACTACGCCGAGATCGAGAAGGAGGTCGAAAGTGTCCGATGATCCGACCCTACCCGCAAAACCCGCGTGCCCGGCTTGCGCGACGGCTTACTCCGCCCAGGAATTGGCCGCGGCCCTGCGCACCTGTCCGAGCTGCGGGCACCATTACCGCATGGAGCCGTCCGACCGGATCGCGTACATCGCCGATCCCGGCAGCTTCAAGGAATTTTCGGCGAACCTCCGTTCGCTCAACCCCATAGACCTCGTCGGCTACGAGGAAAAGCTTTCCGAAGCCGAAGCGAAAGCGCGGATGAAGGAGGCGGTGATCACGGGATCCTGCACGATCGAAGGAAGGCCGGCGATCCTGGGAGTGATGTCCTTCAACTTCATGGGCGGCTCCATGGGCTCCGTCGTGGGCGAAAAAGTCGCCCGGGCATTGCTCAAGGGAGCACGCGAACGCGTTCCCGTGATCATCTACGCCACCTCCGGCGGAGCGCGCATGCAGGAGGGAATCTTCTCCCTCATGCAGATGGCCAAAACCTCGGCCGCCGCAGCCGAGCTTGACAAGGCGGGCGTGCCCTTCTTCGTCGTGCTCTGCGATCCGACCACCGGAGGCGTGACCGCGTCCTTCGCGATGCTCGGCGACGTGACCATCGCGGAGCCCAAGGCCCTCATCGGCTTCGCCGGTCCCCGGGTGATCGAGGGAACGATACGCCAGACCCTGCCCGAAGGCTTCCAGCGCGCCGAGTTCCAGCTGGAGCACGGCTTCGTGGACATCATCGTCCCCAGGTCTGAACAGAAAGCCATGCTCGCGCGCCTGATAGACCTGCATAAAGGCAGCGCGCCGTCCAAAGACGAGGAGAAGGAATGAAGGCTAGCAAGGATCTCGCCTCCGCGCTTGAGAGGCTCAGGAAGCTGGCGTCGGAGAGCGGCCTGGATATTGGAGACGAGCTGGGCAGCGTGGAAGCGAAGGTGAAGGCGTCCTCCAAGACCGAATCAACCTGGCGCCGCGTGGAGCTGGCCCGGCATCCCGACCGGCCCTATTCGCTCGACTACATCTCGCGCATCTTCGACGATTTCACCGAATTCCACGGCGACAGGTACCATGGCGACGACCAGGCCATCGTGGGCGGCATCGGCTTCCTCGCCGGCCGCCCCGTGACGATCATCGCCAACCAGAAGGGCAGGAATCTCAAGGAGAACATGCGGCGCAACCACGGGATGGCCAGTCCCGAGGGCTACCGGAAGGCGCTGCGCCTGGCCAAGCAGGCAGAAAAGTTCCACCGCCCCATCGTCACCTTCGTGGACACCTCCGGCGCCTATCCGGGCATCGAGGCGGAGGAGCGCGGCATCGGGGAAGCCATCGCCCGCAACCTGCGCGAATTCAGCCAGCTGAAGACCCCCATCATCTGCGTCATCATCGGCGAAGGCGGGTCCGGCGGCGCGCTAGGCATCTGCGTGGGCGACAAGATCTACATGCTGGAGAACGCCGTATATTCGGTGATCAGCCCCGAGGGTTGCGCCTCCATCCTGCTGCGCGACGCGACCAAGGCCAAGGACGCAGCGGTGATGCTCCGCATCACGAGCGCGGACCTCCTTGAATTCAAGGTGGTCAACGGCGTGATCGCCGAACCGGGAGAAGGCGCCCACGCCGACCCCGACAAGGCCGCGGCCATCATCAAGGAGACCCTCGTCCGCGAGCTGGACGACCTCTGTACCCGAAATCCCTCCGTGCTCGTGCGCTACCGAAACCAGAAGATCCTCAAGGTCGGGCACTGGAACGAGGGGGAGGCCGAGTAGGGATCAGCGCCTTTCGACCGGCGTCTTGTCCAGGACCTCGCAGACGTAGAACAGGTAGCCGTGGGGGTACCGCGTCTGGCGGATGTGGAACGCGTCCATGGCGAACAGCTCGCGGGCGGCGAGCAGGAAACGGAAACGGGGATCGTCGCCGTCCACCAGGTCCACGACGCCGTTGATCTGGAAACTCAGATACCTCGGGGCGGGCTCGGCATACAACAGGCTCGCCAGCGGGTCGGCCTTGAGGTTCGCCTCGCTACGGCCTTCGAATATTTCCAGGCCGCCCAGAATCGACGGGTCGAAATTCGCCGGATCGCCGTAAAAGGCCCGCGCCGTTTCCGCCCTCCGCGCCAGGGTCTCCTCAGGCGCCCGCCCTTCGCCCTCGCGTCGGGCGGCTTCGAACGAAGTGGTGAATTCCGCCAGCCTTTCCGGCTTCGGCAGCATGCCCATTCCCCGGGTGGCCAGATTGACGGGAAAAGGCCCCTGCCCGATCGTCGCCAATACCGGTAGGTGAGACGGCATCCTCCGTACCGAGCCGGCTCCGGCCCGGCTCATCTCCGAGAACATTTCCAGCCGCTCTTCGGATTGCCATTTCAGGAACGCGGAAGGAAGCTCGGCGCGGGTCAGCTTCAGGGCGCCGCCCCTCGCCATGATCATGTTTTCGGCGATCACGATTCGATTCTTTTCCATAGGGCTTCATTATATTCGACCCGCGCGGAAATGGAAGCGATTCCCCGGCATCGGCATCGTTCCCCGAATTCACTAAAATTTGCGACGAGTCCGATTCCATCATATAATCGGGATACGGATCAGATCGTTCGGCAGTAATTATGAAAAAGGAAGTGCTTGTATGGACCTTCCCGTAATACCTACGCCCGTATTCGATCGTTGGGTTTGGATGGAAGAATTCACCTTCTCCCATATCCCGATAGCCGCCGTGATCACGGCGTGGATGTTCCTCGCTCCCATCCTCGAGCTGATAGGCTACAGGAAGCGGGACCTGCGCTACGACAGGTTATCAAAAAGCCTCGTCTATTTTTCGATGATACTCTTCTCCCCCGGCGCGGCCCTGGGCACGGGCATCCCTTTCCTCATAATCGGCCTGTATCCGGAATTCTGGGCGCGCTGGGCGAACATGTTCTTCTGGCCACTCATCTTCCAATTCATCCTGTTCACCATGGAAGTCCTTTTCCTCTTCAACTTCTATTACCTGACCTGGGACAAGACGATGCACCGGAAGAGGACGCACATCGCCTGCGGCTTCATTGCCGCCCTAATGGGAGAGCTTATTCAGCTGATTTGGGACGGCATAGGTTCGTACATGCTGACGCCCGGAGGCGTACCCCTTCCCGCGGTCAACGAACCGGTCGGCTTTTCCCTCGCCGGCTACTTGAACCCGAGTTTCCTGTCACTTTTCCTGCACAGGTCCTTCGGCAACCTGAGCTTCACACTGCTCCTGGCCGGAGGCGTTTTCGCTTTCCGGCACATGAGGCACAGGGTGCCGACCGAAAAGGCCTATTACGGCTTCGCGGCCGACGTGACCTTTACCCTGGGCTTCCTTTTCTTCTTCGCCCAGCCCGTCATCGGCTGGTTCTATGCCCGCGTCATCCAGGGGGAGGCGCCCGTCGCCTTCATCGCGATGATGGGGGGCCATGCCTGGTATTACTTCATCCCGAAGCTGCTGCTTATACTCGTATTCGTCTTCATAGCGGGTACCTACGTCTTCGTCAGGCACAGGGACAAGCCCTGGCTCCTCGGCGCGATAAGCATAGGCCTGGCTTCCTTCTACGTCATCTTCCTGAACCATCCGCCGCTACGCGTCTTCGGGAGCCCCCTGGCCTGGCGGATAGCGTACACGGCGGGAATCCTCGGCTTCATCGCTTATCTCTGGTTCGTGCGCTGGAGGGGACCCGCCCTCCGCGTCCCCGGATGGCAGATTTTCCTTCTGGTCGCCGGCCTCGCTTCGACGGCGGTCTTCTTCTTCGGGGGAAACATGCGCGAACGCGTCAGGAGTCCGCAGACCGTCTACGGTTGGCTGGAAAAACCGGAGGCCACGGACTACGAAAGGAACCGCTTCCTCACCTACGAAAAATGCATAGGCTGCCATATCCGCAGCCCCCGCGATCTCGTCCTCCCCGCGGGCGAAACCTGGAACCAGCGGGTAGCCGCCGAAGCCCGGCGTCCGGAAGTCTCCCTGAGCGACGAGGAAGTCGTCCGCATCGCGAGTTATCTGGAGGAGGTCGATAAATGAACCTCGAACTCGGCTTCATGAGCGCGAAGGGCTTCATCGCTTTCCTCGGCCTTTTCCACACCGCGGTCGCTTCCTTGGCCATAGGCCTGGCCTTCATGGTGACCTTCGCCGAACTCGTGGGATACCGGTACCGGATACGCCGCCACGACCTGTTCGCCAAACGGACCCAGCTCTTCCACGTCTGCATCTACAACATCGGAACCATCAACGCGATTGGCCTGGTGTTCGCCCTTTCGGGGCTCTTCCCCCAATTCTGGGAACAATTTTTCGTCCACTTCCACTGGGTGATGATAGTCGAAGAATTCATTTTCTTCCTGCTCGCGACAACTATCACCTTCCACTATTTCTTCTGGGATTACGTATGGGGCCACAAGAAGCTGCACCTTTTCCTCGGAGCCCTGCTCACGCCCCTGTTCTTTTTCCAATTCTACTTCATCAATGCGGTCGGCTCCTTCATGCTGACGCCCGGCAATTTCCAGGAAGGAACCCTGAGCCTTTCGGTCGGAGTCCTCGGGTGGGACAGGCTGGGCTTCTTCAATCCGTCCTTCATGATGCTGCAGCTCCACCGAGTGTTCGCGAACATCTCCTACGGCGGATTCTTCATCGCGGGCTGGTGCGGTATCCGTCTGTACTTCCATTCCGCCGATCCGGTAAAAAAGGCGTACTACGAGGACAACGGGCGGCTCTCCTTCTATGTGGCCTTCATGTCCTTCCTGGCCCTTCCCATAGTCGGCTTCTTCTATTCCGCGGTGCTCATGCGCAACGCGGACGAAGCGTTCTGGAACCTGATGATGGGCAGGGGCGACGTGGTGAAGGCCGGCATAGATCTATGGTGGCTCAAGCACCTTTTCGTCGCGGCCATGGTGGGAGGAGGCCTCGGCTACTTCAGCCGGAAAGCCGCGGCCTTGGCCTCAGGCGAACGTTTTTCCGTACCGAACGCCCTTATCTACGCGGTGGCCGTTTTCTATTTCATCTATTACCTCTGCATGGGGCTGATCATGACCTGGGCCTTCTTCCTCTGGTCGCTGGCCTTCGCCGTGGGAGGTTACCTGCTGTCGCGGCACATGGTGAACTACGGAAAGGGTTCAAGCCGCGCGCCCTTCCTCATGATGGGCCTCCTATCCTTCGGTACGGTGATGCTGGGCGGGTGGTCGCGCGAGGCGGCTCGTCCGCGTTTCGACGAGAACCGGCATTCCGCCTACGACAAACTCTACATCCCCGCCGAACGCCAGCCCTATCTCATGGTGGACCTGCAGCCCCCCGAACTCACCGACTCGCCGGCCGGAGCGCCGGTCGCGGTCGTCGCCCCCCCAAACGCCGCGAGTTTGATCGCCGGACGTTGCGTTGGCTGCCACGACCTCCAGAGGGTCAGGAATTACCGGGGCGACGATTGGCCGAAGGTTGTGAATACGATGGTCGTCTATGGCACGAAACTCGACGAAGAAGAGAAACGTCTTGTCGTGGAACATCTCAGCGCCGGGTTGTCTTTTTAGCGAGGTTCGTATGATGAGCGACGGAACGGATTCCGGAACGGCAACCGCCGATCCGCGGAAAATCCTGGGAGAGTACCCGGAACAGAGCAGGGAGATCATACCGCCGGCTGACGAGGCCGGGGAAATCTGGACAGACGACATTGATACCTACCCCCTGCGGGAAAAGTCCGAGGACCCCCGATGGGCGGTAAGCACCGTCTGGGTATGGGTCGGTTTTACCCTCGGCTGCATGGCGTTCGTAACCTGGCTGCTCGTCATGGGACTTTTCCATGACTGAAACGATCAAACTCCGGATGAGGTGAGGCATGCGCGAAAAACCGGCCTTTTCGATGAAGCGGATCTGGCTCACGGTCCTGAAGGTTTTCCTTCTCGTCTTCGTGGCCGCCATGGTCGTCATTCAGATACCCGAACTCAGGTACGATCTGGGCACCAAGACGCCCGTCGCGGTGGCGGATCCGGGGGAACTGGATGCGAAAGCCCTGAATGGTTCGGTCTTCGCGTCGGTCAAAGGCAAACCGAATTTCGAACAAGCCTTCGTCTACCAACGCTACGGCCTCGGCTATACCTACTTCATCCTGGAACCTTACGGCCTGCGCATGGTCGTCAGGACCTTCGAGAAAGTCACCGAGGATTGGCGGAATATCGATACCTACGTCGGAAGGCTGAGGTCCTTCGACGATCAGCCCTTCTCCTACTGGATCGAAGAAATCTTCAGGGATAAATACGGCAAGGCTGTCCCCGAAGATTCCTATTTCCTCGCCCTGTACGACGCGCCCGCGCTGAACGCCTGGCAGATCGGCGCGGTGATCGTGGCGACGGTTTCCTGGGGCGCGATGCTCTACCTGTTTTTCTTCCATCGCCCCAAACGTCGATCGGCGCCCGTCGACCTGGCGGGTCCCTATCCCGAGCAGGACGGAAAAGGTTTGAAGCGCGCGCAATAAACAGCGGGAAAATGCGTACGCATCCGTCGTGCGGACATCAGGAGGTCGGAGGATGTACATTTTCTGGTCGACTATAATCGGAATGATACTCGCGGCGATGTTGGCGCACTCGTTGTACCTGTTCGCCAAGGTTCACCGCAACGCCCCCGTGAAGCTCAACGGAGTGGAAGCCCTCCTTTGCGCCCGGATAATAGACGCGGGGCTCGGCAAGCCCTTCATTTGCAGGAAGGCCCTGAAGGACAAGAGTTGTCCTTGCCGGCCCTGCCTGCTTCTGGACAAGGCCAAGGAAGGGAAACTCGCGTTTCCTGTCCCGCTTTAAACACAACCAGCGTCCCACAAGGAATACGATGTACGAAAAAATCCTGGTCTGTCTTGACGGTTCCGAAGCTTCCTTGGCGGGAGGCCGTGTCGCCCTTCATCTCGCCCGCGAACCGGGCACCCGCCTTTTCGCCACGCACATCTACGACTCCAGGCTCCATTCGGACCGGTTCAGGGAAATGGAGCCGGTACTGCCGGAAAGGTACCAGAAGGAAGCCGTCATCGCGCAGCTCCGGGATGCCCACGAGCAGCTCATCGAGGAAGGATTCTCGGCCCTTTCCTTCGGCTACCTGGATAATTTCCTCCGGGAAGCGAAGGGGTCGGGGATCGAAGTAACCCAAATGCACCGGCAAGGCCGGAATTATGTGGAAATCCATCGGCTCGTCCGGGAAATCGGACCGGACCTGTTGATACTCGGCGCGTCCGGGCTGGGCAGGCTGGCGGATCGGATGGGCTCCACCACGACGCGCTTGTTGAGTCTGGTCGAATGCGACGTCCTCATCGCACGCGCTGACATGGACGGCGGTTCGCGCTTCCTGGCCGGAATCGACGGCAGCGAGGAAGCGTTGGCCGGCATGGCCAAGGCCCTGGCCTGGGCCAAGTCCTTCAAAGCCGAACTGAACCTGGCCGCCGCGTACGATCCTTCATTCCACGCGCAGGTCTTCGGCGCGATGGGCCGTTCCCTTTCGCCCCGGCGGCAGGAGGAAGTCGGCCTGGACAAGCAACAGGATCTTCACGACGAGATAATCGACGACGGCCTGGGCAAGCTGTACGCCGTTTTCCTGGAACAGGCGATGGACCGTTGCCTTGCCCTCGGCGGCACCGCGAAGGCGCATCTCCTACAGGGAAAGCCCTATCAGGCCCTGGTCGATTCGGCAAAGACGGAGGGGGCGAACCTCATCGTCGTGGGAAGGTTCGGCCATCACAGGGAGGAGCTCGTCCCGATCGGCTCGAACAGCGAGGCCGTATCCCGCCTTGCTTCCGCGAACGTGCTGGTCGCTTCATCGCCATCCGGACGGGGAAAGGCGCGGACGGCAGGCGGCGGAGGGAAAACGGCCGGGCCGGCGCCGACCGCGCCCGCGCCGGCCGCGCCGGCCGCGCCGGAGGACATCGAATGGGAACCAGCGGCTCTTGAAGCCCTGAATCGGGTGCCGTCCTTCGCCCGCCCCATGGCCCGCTCGGCCGTCGAGCTGGTGGTGAGGAAGAAGGGAGGTTCCGTCATCGACCTCGCGACGTTCAGGAACACCGCCCTGAGTTTCGGCATGAAGCCCGGCGGCGATCCGGGGGAGGGAAAGCGGGGATGAACCGAACGCCTGCTGCCCTTGAAGTCACGCTGAGGAAGATCAATCCCCTGGCTCCGCCCTTCCACCGTCATATCGCTACGACCAAGCTGCTCGGACAGGAAGTGGCGGTAGGCGACACGATAGTCGTGTATGAAGTAACCGCGACGGTCCCGGAAGGCCGGGTCGCGGTCGACGCCGGAACGAGGCTGCGCTTTGAGTGAGGACCTCGTCATGGAGGCGACGGCCGTCGCGCGGGCAGCCGAACCGGAGCGCCGGCCGGGCGGCGACAGGGAGAAGCGGGTTCCCGCGATCGTGGCCCGCGCCCTTGCCCGAGCCTACGGTCCGGGCAAGGGAGTCGAAGACATCGATCTGGAAATCCCGGAAGGCGAATGCTTCGGCATCCTGGGGCGCAACGGGTCCGGCAAGAGCACGCTCACGCGGCTCCTTTCGGGCACGGAGGCCGCGGATTCAGGCAGCCTTGCCGTCTTCGGCGTCCCGGCCCGCCTCCGCGGTAGTCCGGCGATGAAGCGGAGGAGCTGCGCGGTTTTCGACCGTAGCGTGTTCTGGGAAAACCTCAGCGGCCGGGAGAACGCTTATTTCTTTGCGCGATCCTATGGGATGGAAGACGGCGAGATCCAGGAACGCCTGGCCTTTTTCTTCGACCTGGCGGGGATGGACGAAAGGGCCTCCGATAAGGTCGCCGAATACTCCTTCGGAATGCGCAGGAAACTCGGCATCCTTGAGGCCCTTGCCGTGGATCCGGACCTGCTCATCCTGGACGAGCCCAGCATCGGCCTTGACGCCGCCTTCAAGCTTTCGCTGACCGCCCAAATCCGGGAGAGGACGGAGCGGGGAAAAACGACCTGGATCTCGGGAAACGATCCCGAATTCCTTGAGGGGACCGCATCGAGGGTGGGCTTCATGGAAAAGGGGAGGCTGGCCGCCTGCGCGGGCGTCGGCGAATTGCTTCGGGATTTAAGGAAGACCCAGACGGTGCTTGTCGAAGCGGAGGTCCCCACGAGGGTGGACCGGCCTGCCCTTCCGGGCCTCCGGGCCTTCGAACAGGACGGCGATACGATCTCGGCCGTCATCGACGGCGATCCCTTCGGCGTTCCGCGCCTGATGGATGCCCTCGTGAGGCAGGGTTTCCCGATCAGGACCATCGAGGTGAGGCGCGGAAACCTGCGCGACGCCTTCCTTTTGCGGACGCTTGCGCGGACGCTTGCGCGGCTGCTTGCGCGGACGCCTGCAGTGATGCCCGCGAGCGGCAGGGATACCGAGGGCGCGCGGCATGGGGTTCCCCGATGAGCGCGCGGGAGCGGCGGTCCGCAGGACCCTCCAACGTCTTCCAGCTCGAAATGACGGATAGCCTGGGGAACAAACGGGCGCTGGCCCTGAAACTGGGCCTGACCCTTCTAATGTCGCTGCCTTTCGTCCTGTTCGCCCTTCCGCCGGAAGCGAAAGTCGCCGGCTTGATCGCCCTGCTCACCTTCACCAGCTTCTTCGGCGCGACGGTGGGAATAGCGCGGCGGCGCTCTGACGGACGCCTCGGACGTCTGCGGAATTTACCTATCGGCGGTTTCTCGATAGGAACGGATCTGGTCCTGTCGTCCTCCGCGATGGATATGCTCCAGATGGGTATGGTCCTTGCCCTCTATGCCTGGGCGAACGGATTGCCGCCCTCCCCCGCCCTCCTCCTGGAAATCGCCGCACCCCTCGTGCAGGCGGTTACGCTCTTCAACGCGGCAGGGCTGCTGGTCGGCCTCCTGCTCCGCGACAACAAGGAGGCCCACCTTGCCGGCGCCCTCTGCGTCGGCCTGCTCTTGGTCCTTTCGGGACAAATTCCCGCGCCTGCGACTGCACAAGCCATTATGGCGCCGGCGATCCGCCTGAATCCGGCTTTCCGTTTGGCGCAAGCCCTGCTGGGAGCCGGGAAGGGCTTATCGCCCGCTCCGGGCCTCCTCGGCCCCATGTCATTGGTCGTCATGGCCGCCGCGCTGATCCAGCGATCCGTCGATTGGCGAGCCGTTTTCGGAAGGAGGTAGAAACGCCATGGATCCGTTGACAAAGACCTGGTTCTCCCTTGGTCTGGTTTTCGTCGCCCTTTTCAATTTTTGGACGGCGATGCGCGTATTCGGAAAAACGACCCCATCGCCCAATCCCAAATTGTACCTCCGCCTCCACCGGATTGGCGGGTACGTCTTCCTTTTCTACTTCGCCCTCATTTCCTGGATCTGCATCGACCTGATGGCCCGCCTCTCCGCCGCGGGCAAACCCCTGGACGTCCGGGGTTTCTACCACGGGATGCTATCCTTCACCCTCTTCTTCTTGCTGCTATTGAAGATCAGCTTCGTCCGTTTTTTCCGGAAGTTCCAGCCGCAGGCGGGCATCGCGATCGGTATTACGATGACGGTAGGCACTCTTGTCATCTGGTCGATCGCAGGTTGGATGTTCCTTATCTTGGTGAGCTAGTCCAGGAGGCTCGTTATGGTAGCCAACGTCGTCTTCGCGCTCGTGGCCGTCTTCGGTTTTTTGGCGTGCGTGATCATCCTCATGTACACCCGCCCGGAATCGGAGACGAAGAAGGAATAGGCGTCTCCCGGGCGGCCTGCCGCCGGGATCCCTCAGGTCTCCCCGCCCCCGGAATACCAGCGGACCACGCCGACCTTGTTCCGCGCCCCGTTGTAGATCATTCCGCCGTTCCAATACTCCAGGGCGGCGATCAGGCTGTTGCCTCCGTCCGCCTCGTCGCTGCGCGGCCCCCGCCAGCTGGCGAGGGAGAGGAAATCGTCGAAGCGTTCCTCGTTCAGGGCTATTTGCCGTTTCCTGTAGAAATCGTTCCACGCGTCGAGCTCAAGGAAACCGTTCCCTTCGTCCTGGACGATGAAACGGACCCGCTTCCTGAGGTCGTACCATATCCTGATGCGTTTGCCCGGGTCGCAGCCGTTTCCGTGCTTCACGCCGTTCTTGATGATCTCGGACAGCTGTTGTTCCAGAAGGGTGCCTTCCCGGAAGGCGAGCGGGCAATCCGCAAGAACGAACGCGGCGTACTCCCGGATCCGTTCGAAACTGCTCGGGAATTCGACATAGCGCATGCCCTGCGCATCGAAAAGTTCGTTCATCTCGTCGACGATGAGGCTCCGCACGATAAGGCGTTTCTTTTTCATGGCCGGTCGCCTTCTTCGCGGAGGAGCGGGAGGATGTTCGTCAGGGAAAGCACCTTGCGCGCGGTTCCGCTCAAGCCGCGGAAACGCGTTTCCCCGCCGCGCTTGCGCATCTCCTGCAGGATGAAAATGATCACGCCGACCCCCGAACTGTCCAGATAGCGGACGCCCGAGCAATCCATGCGGAAACGGATCGATCCTTGTTCCATGCGCCGCCGCAAGGAGGCCGCGAAGGACGGCGATGAATACAGGTCGAAGTCGCCTTCAATAAAGACGCGCTCGAAACCATCGGCGTCAAAGCCTTCGAATTTCCATTCCATGCCGATGATACTTACGGAAACGTGTTCGGAAACGGTGAACGGCATGCGAGATTTTCGTTAATCGTCTCCCGATCCGGTATCGCCTAACGATAACCTAACGAAACGGCGCGAAACTGAAGCCACCATGGAAACCACAATCGAAGCAGTCGGTCCCATCACGGAGATCGCGAGAGAAAAGATCAATTCGATGTCGGCGCTCCGCGTCGCCCGGCACTTCATGACGGTCCGCAAGAACGTCGGCGTGCTCGATCTCGCGGATTTCCTCCAGGATCGGGACGACGCCGTCGTGATCGCCGTCGTCGACGACGGAGGAACCTACGAGGGCCTCATCGTGAGGGAGAAGCTCTTCGCCTTCGTCGGGAAACCCTTCGGCCGCGATGTCCTGCGCAGGAGCCTCATAGCCGAGATCGCGGAGGCGAAGCCGGCCTTTGACGCCAACGCCGATCTCTTCACGATCGCGCAAAAAGTACGCGAAGAGACGGCCGGCTCCGACCCGCTCGGCGATTATTTCGCCCTGATCGACGGATCCGGGAAATTCAAGGGGACGCTTTCGCGGCAGGATCTGTCGGATTACCTCGCGCGCATGACGGAGGACGATATCGCGCTGGCGGGAAGGCTGCAGGAACGCATCCTTTCCGGAGCCGACCTTTCCGCGGGACACGGCAGGCGCATGGAAGCGTGGTCCCGATCGGCCAAGGGCGTCGGCGGGGACTTCTACTATTCGCGCGCGCTGGCGGACGGAAGGACCTTCGCCGCGCTCTGCGACGTATCGGGAAAGGGAGTCGCCGCGGCACTTATCGTTTCCCTGGTCTGGGGCATACTCGGCATGTACGATTTTTCCCGCGGCTTGCGGGGCCTCATCGCGGCGTTGAACGATTCCCTGCTGGAAACCTTCCAGACCGAAAAATACCTGACCGGGTTCTTCTTCCTCTTCGATCCTTCCCGCCGGAAACTCATCTTCGCCGACATGGGCCATTCGCACGTCATCCTCATCCGCGGCGCCAAGGCCGCCAAGCTCAAGGGAAAGAACCTCAACCTTCCGATCGGGGTCGAAGCGCAGATCGAAATCGCCGTCCAGGCCGTGCGGCTTCATCCCGGCGATGTCCTGGCGGCCTACAGCGACGGCATCTGCGAACAACAGAACGAAGCGGAAGAAGAATACGGGGAGGGTCGCTTGATCAAGGTCCTCATCGAGGCCATCGGGCGCGGCGGAAACCTGGCGGAGGCGATACCGCTGTCCGTGGACTCCTTCCGCGGCCGCGTGCCGCAACAGGACGACATGTCCATCATCGCGCTCGCGGTCGGGTGAGGATGAAGCCCCCGGCCAGCGCGGTGACGGGCGCCACGAGCACGAGGCCGAAACTGCCGACCAGGGTGTGCACGAGTTCGGCCGATACGAAAACCATGTTGATGACGTTCTCCCACGGTACGCCCTGGGCGATGAAGGTCATCACGAGGGCCGTGAAGCCGCCGGTATAGGCCAGGAGCAGGGTCGTCGTCTGGGTACCGACAACTGCGCGTCCGACCGAGAAGCCCGACCGGATGAGCGCGCCGCGGCGGATTCCCGGATGCGCTTCGGCCACTTCCGCCATAGCGGCGGCGATATCCATCGCCAGGTCCAGCACGGCGCCGGAAGACGCGAGGAAGATGCCGGCCATGAACAGGCCCGCGAGGTCCAGGTCGCCGAAACCGGAGTACAGCAAGTTCTCGGTGAAGGGACGCACCGCCCCGTGGATCTTGAACAGGCGGGTGAAGACGAACGCGAGGACCGAGGTCAGCGCGACCCCGCCGATGGAGCCGGCGAAAGCCGCCAGTCCCTTCCGGGTGAAGCCGCCGACGAGGAAGACGGTCACGGCGGTGAGGGCGACGACCACGGCAAAGGCGGTCGGGACCGGAGCCCAGCCCCGGAGCATCGCGGGCATCAGGAACTTGACCAGGACGGCTCCCGCGAAAACGAAGGAAAGCAGGGATTTCAGGCCGGTCCAGCCCGCGAAAGCGACCAGGCAGAGGGCGAACAACCCGAACAACAGCAGGGTCGCGTCCAGCCGGTAGTGGTCGATCACGTTGGCGTAGGCGACGTCGGTCCGGTCGGCGCTCAGGTCGAGCACGACGAAGGCCGTATCGCCGACGGAGAAGTACTTGTCCATTTCCAGCTTTCCGATCATCGCGTTGTGGGTGTCGAAGGTCCTGCCCGAGAAGCGGCCGGAAAGCACGCGGACGACGAGCTGCTGTTCCCCCTGCCGCACCGGACCGATAGCCTTGAGGTTCGCGTCGTCAACGACCAGGACGCGCGCCTTGGCGCGCTCGCTGGATCCCGCGGGATACGGCGAGCCGAAACCGGTCGGCGAAAGTAGGAGGCCCGCGCTCGCGAGCGCGACCGCGAGGACAAAGACGAGATCGCGGCGGCGATCCCTCCCGAGGAAGCGTGAAATCATCATTGGATCCTCCGTAACAAAACGAAGCGGCGCCGGACGCCCGGAAGCGTCCCCGCCGCCATTTGGATACTTTTTTAAATGTAAGGGCTTCGGTCCCCGCCCTTTTTACATCCTCGAACCTACATCGTAACCTTGAGTCCCATCGCGTCGGCGAGCTTCGCGAAAATCTCGGTGTTGTCGTAGTAGCCGCCGAAGAGCTCCTGCTTGGCGCCTTTCGCGAACGTCGCCACCGGTACGCCCGTATGGGAGTACGAGGTCCAGCCGATACCGGCCGTCTGGTTGAGGATCTGGGTTATCTTGACCGTGAGGGGTTCGTAGCCGCCGTAGAAAAGGTATTCTTCTTCCTTCACCGACCGCTCCGTCTCGCTGCCCATGGAGCGCATGAAGGCGCGTTCGAGCTGTTCTTTCTGGATCTGGTTGAGCGCGGCGACGTTTATGCCGAAGGCGTCTTCGATCGCCGGGACGAGATCCTCCAGCTTCGCTTCGCCCTTCGCGGTCGCCGCCTTGTACGGCTTGAGCACCTTTGCGTCGAAGGCGACATAGGACATCTTCTGCGGCCCTATCTTGTCGAAGAAGGTCGTATATTGGGTTCCGGCGAAGCCGATGGACATGCCGCCCGTCTCGTGGTCGCCGGTGACGACGATGAGCGTCTCATCCGGATGTTTTTCCGCGAAGGCGACGGCCCGCGCGACGGCGGCATCGAAGGCCAGCGTATCGCGTATCGAAGCGCCGGCGTCGTTCGCATGGCAGGCCCAGTCGATCTTTCCGCCTTCGACCATCATGAAGAAGCCGTCGGCGTCATCGGAAAGCAGTTCGATGCCTTTGGAAGTGTAATCCGCGAGGGAAAGGTCGTCGGTCGCGCGGTCCATATCGTAGGGCATCGCGCTGGAATCCTGCAGCGTCGCGTTCACCGCAAGCACCTTCCCCGCTCCGGGTTTCAGGGCATCGAAATCGGCTCTGGTGTTCACGAAACGGTAGCCGGCGGACTTGGCGAGCTCTATCGCGTCCGGCTGGTCCTTGTTCTTGCCCTTGGGCTGGTTGAAGCCGCCGCCGCCGAAGTAGTCGAATCCGCTCTTCCCGAGCTGGACGGCGATATCGTACATATTGCCGCGGGAAGGGGTCTTGGCGTAGAAGACCGCGGGGGTCGCGTGCTCGATGGAGACGGAACTCACGATCCCGACCTTCATGCCCGCGTCGCGGGCGTACTCTGCGATGGTCTTGTAGGGGATGGTCTTGGTCGGGTCCATGTTGATGACGCCGCCCAAGGTCTTGTGACCCGTGGCGATAGCGGTACCGGCGGAAGCGGAATCGGTGATGATGGAACCGGCATCGTACGTGGTGGTGAGTCCGGCGACGGGAAACTTGGAGAAGCCGAGTTTCTTGATATTTACGTCCTTGGACGCGAGGGCGTTCGCGTAGACCTCGGCGGCGTTGACCTGGCTCATCGACATGCCGTCTCCGATGAAGAGGAATACGTACTTGGCCGCAGCGGGAGACGGATCGGAGAGCGCGGCGGACGAAGGATACGCGGTCGCGAGCCCGGACTCCCTTGAACCGCCCGCGAAAACCGCGGCGGGCAACAGCAGGGCGGCGGCGAGCATGCCGATGATCGGGTTTGTCTTCTTCATGAATTTCCTCCAATAAAAGATAACCGGGATCGTAAATCGTCCCGGTTATGATCGAATCAGGGTTGTGTTAACTTTCATGAATCGTTCGTAAGGAATGCGTTCAGCCGCCAGGACTCGGCAGGCGCGCGCGCCATTCATCACGAGGCCGCCCGGTCGGCCTTGGGGCCTTGTCGGAACGCGGCATCGCCGGATCGGGCGGGAACGAGTTCCGTAAAGTGCCGGTCGAGCGCGGCGACTAGCGCGGTGCGGGAATCTGAGAACGAGAAGCCCTGCGGGACGAAGGTGCGCGACCGGAAATCGTCCAGCCGCTCCAGGAAACGGGGCAGGGCCTCGGGGAAGTCCCGCGCCGCGCACCAGGTCCCCCGGCCCGTTCGTTCCAGCATCCGCGCGTTGAGCAACTGTTCGTACTGGCCGTCCTGGGGGATCGCCAGCACCGGCTTTCCGAGGACAAGGGCTTCGCTCAGGGTCTGGTGTCCGGCTCCCGCGATCACGGCCGTGCAGGTGGCCAGCGCTTCATCGAAATCGGCGCCGGGGCTCGGAAACAGGCGCCAGGGCAACCCCCGCATGGACTCCAGCGCAGGCAGGATGGCCGGTCGGGATTCTTCCTTCACATTAACCGCCAGGAAGCCGCGATCCTCCACCGCCTTGGACGCGAGCGAGGGCCTGAGCACGGGACCGACATCCCCGCCGTAAAAGGATACGAGGACCCGCCGGTCCCATGGCCCCTGCATGAGGAGCGAGATGATGCCTGCGGTCCAGGAACTTGGATCCGCCTCAACGAAACGCTCCACGATACCGGGATGATTCATCTGGACGACAGGTATCCCCGCGAGGCGCGCCGCCATCGGCAGGAAGGGTTCAAAATCCGAAAGGACAATATCTATCCCGCCTGCTCGCAATTCACGTGCCAAATCAGTTACGGCCACCGGGAATCCGAATGCCGTTGAGATGCCGGCCTTCGCAGTCGACAGGTAATCGATGGCGTTACCCTTTTTCTCCAGCGCGAAACAGGGGACCGATCCGATTTCCGTTTTTCCGAAAGGGACCCGTGCGCTTCCCGCGATCCGCCGCTGCACGAAAGTGCGGACCGATCGGGGAACGAACAGGGAGAGTTCGTGGCGCTCCGAAAGTTCATCGTAAAGGGCGACCATGCGCGCCGCGTGGCCGAAACCCTCGCCGGCGCAGGAATACGCTATACGCATATAATCCTCCCGCGTGCCCATCTTCGCGCGGGAAGGAAAGGATACGATGCGTAAATGGTTAGAAATTCGATAATGAGGTCATTCGAATCTCAGGAAGAGGGCCGAAAGCGGCGGGATTTCGGATTCGATCCGACATACGCCGTCCGCGTCCGCCTGGATCTTTTGCGCGGAGAAGCGGTATTTATCCCTGACGGCTATCTTTTTCCAGGCGAAAACGAGGTCGTCCCCCGCGCGAACGCCGTTCAGCAAGACGGTGCGTGAGTCGAAGGCTCCGTCTCCGCTGAGCAGGTAGCGCGCCACCTTCCCGGTCGCGGCCGGGGACTCGGAGGCGACGACGGCAGCCGCCCGGCGGCTCAGGTTTATCGCCAGCACGGTGCGCCCGGCAGCGGGAGCGGGGCCGTCCGCATGTAAATAAACTCGGAGTTTCCGGTCGCCGACGGTGGCGGACTCAATCGGGATCACCAGGCGCCCCATGAGTTTCTTCCATAAGAAACTCGCGAAATAGTCCGGGCGGGGATCCATGCTGTCCTGATCCAGAAGACCGTACCTGGCGCCGACCAGAGCCTGGCGGAATACCTTGGCCACTCCCTGGCGGGCGAAGAGCCCGAGCTCGTCCAGCCACCAGAGGGTAGAGACGAAGGTGTCCGACAGTCCCGGCTCTCCCCCGTACAGGGCGTGCGCAGTCTCGGTAACCCAATTCTCCGTCACCGAGCCGGCGGGCCGCCGCGCGGATGCGAGTTCGATGGAAGCGCGCACCTTTTCGGCGCGGCGGAACGCCTCATCCAGACGGCGCGCGCTCAGCATGTTCCTTCCGGTCGCCCTGCGGGTGGCGAAACGGCCGTAGCTGGATTGTTGGGGATACCAGTGCCAGGAAACGGCGTCCAGGAAGGCCGCCGCGGGACTGGAACAAAGGGCGCGGATCAGGGGATTCGGCTCGCCGATGCGCGGCCAGACCGCGGAAGCGGGTCCGACCAGTGCGGCACGGCCGCCCGCCTCCCGCGCCATCCTCCCGAAACGCTCGAAATCGCGGGCGTAGCGTTTTCCCGAAACCCTGCTCCGGACGCCGTGGATGAAGGGGAAGGCGTTCACTTCGTTGCCGAGTTCCCAGGCCGCCACCGGGTACTTCTTGCGACGTGACCAGGCGATGAGCCTCCGCGCGTTATCTTCTTTCCAGTCGCCTTCCGCATCACGATCGGCGGGACCCGCGCTCAGGGTGAACAGGAGAGAGAAGCCCGAAGCGGCGAGAAACTCGTGCAGCCTCTTCCACAAGCCTTTCCGGAGAACGAATTCGTGGGAGATGCCTTTCCCGTCGTCGGGGAGCTCCCCGCCGCGCGAGGCCCCCGGCGCGGCGGCTGGCTCGGCCGCGGCGGCACCGGGGACCGGCTTCTTTCCCATCTTGTAACGCAGCCGGTCGGCTTCCGTGCCCCCGATCCTGAGCATCGCGGGCGCGAGTGCCCGGGCGTACGAGCGCAGACGCTCATCGGATAGGTCCAGCGCCTTGGTACGTTCGCCGGAGACTCCATGACGGATACCCTTGGCGCTTCCCCACCAATGGCCTCCGAGGAGAAGCGAAGTATCGATCGTAAACGACAGGTAATCGGCGGGAATCCGCTTCAACGGACCGGGCGGGGGGTCGAAAGGATGGATCACTACCAATTTTCTGGACATGGTTGCAGTATAGCACTGGAATCAGGCTGAATTGCGCGACGGGAAAGCATTGATCGCTTCATCGAGGTTGACGGGATGAGACGCGGAAACAAGCGCGCGGTCGAAAAAATCGAGGAGCCGCCTTGCCGATTCATCCCAATCAAAGAGACGCAGGCGGCGCGCGCTCCTGCGTTTCAATTCAGCGCGCGCGCCTTCATCGAAGCAGGCGATTCGGAGAGCGGAAGCCAAACTGGCCGCATCCGTCGGATCATGGACAAGCAAGGCACCGTCACCCACAATTTCCGGTATCGCCGAGACCGCGGTGGTCACGACGGGGCAACCGCAGGCCATGGCCTCGACATTGGGCATGCCGAATCCCTCGGCAAGCGAGGGGAAAAGGAAGCAGCGGGCTCCGTTCATCAATTCCACGATGATTCTTTCTTCCGTAAAACCGGGACAGAAAAACCTATCGGCGAAACCGAGCCGCGCGGCCTCCCGGCGTACGGCGGCGCCGTCCCACCCGTTTCCGGCGCAGACCAGTGAATAGCCCTTCGCCGAACGGTCCACGGTTGAGGAAGCGTCCTTGAACCGGGCGAAGGCCTCGAGCAGTTTCCAGGGGTTCTTTCGTTCCGAAAACCGGCTTACGTGCAGGATATAGGGACCCGGTATGCCGAGCTTGCGCGGCGCGAGTGTTTCCGCCTCGGGCAGAACACGGTAGGTTCCTGACAAGCCATTGTATCCCACGCATATCCGCGAAGCATCAAGGCCGAATTCGTCCACGAAATATTTCTTGCTCGTTTCTGATACGGTAAACACCCCGTCCATTTTCCTGGCAAAAAAAGGCACCACCCAGCGTTCGTGCGCCAATTTCACCGCGCTCTGGACAGCCGCCGTCTGCAATTCATCGGCGCCATGCATGGTCGCCGTCATCCGTCGCGCCCCGTTGAACCAGATGGGAGAATAGATGGTCAGTTGGGTAAAATGAATGAGGTCGAACGCGAGGGAGCGCATCACAGTGGCCGAGGAAAGTGGATTGCGTGATACGATGATTTCCTTCACCCGCGAATATATCGGATTCGGGCTCGGACCGTAATGCGCGAAAGTGAAATCGAATCCGCCGCCCTTCGCGTTCAGGTCCAGGAGCCGTGTGAGGATCTCGTTCACATGGTGGCCGGATCCCGAACGCCAATTGTCGAGGGGTTTGGTGAATACGCAGATTCGTTTCATGAAACGGGAGGATACTTCTCTTCCATTATGTAATTGACAGGATCTCTTTTTAATTTGGTGAGTATTCGATGATGTGAGCGGCAGCAATGCGAAAAACTAACGAAAGCCGCATCATCTCCTGATCAGCACCTGTTTCCATGGTCCACAACCGGGCGCGGCTAATCCGCGCCCGGAAAGGAGCATGTCGTGAATTCTTTCTCAAAATGGACGGCGCGGGCTTTCCTCGTTTCCGTGATTTCAGTTTTGGCGCTCGCGGGCGCCGCATCGGCTTTCGCCGAATCGTCGATAATCCTCCCCCGCGACGCGGTCTGGAAATACGATGACAGCGGAAAGGATCTGGGGTCCGGCTGGCGGTCCGCCGATTTCGCCGACGCCGCCTGGAAACGGGGGAAGGCGCCGCTCGGTTTCGGCGATGACGTGTCGGAGACCGATCCGACGTTGCCCATCGGCACGGTGGTGGGCTACGGTCCTAACGCGGACAACAAGAACATGACGACCTACCTCCGGACCGAAGTGGCCGCGGGAAGCCTCGCCGGTTTCGACTCCCTGTCCGTATACGTGCATGCGGACGACGGCGCGGTCGTCTACATCAACGGGGTGGAGGTTATCCGGCGCGGAATAGCCGCGGGGATCGCGGTCTCCTATTCCACGGGAGCCAAATTCAAGCCGAAGGAAGAGACCATCACCCTCCCCGTTTCCGTGCTGAAGGAAGGCCTGAACCTCATCGCCGCCGAGGTCCACCAGGACGACGGTTCCAGCTCCGACCTATGGTTCGAACTGGGCATACAGGCCGTCTCCTCCTCCGCAGGCGCGACAAGCACCACGACGGGCGCCGTAGCCATCAGGGTACCGGATCCCTCGGCGCCGCTCGGAAAAGTCGCCAAGGCCGTCGCGACAGTCTACGGCGACACCCGGAGCGAAATGGGCTTCACCTGGTATACGACGGCAGCTTCCGACGGGAGCGACGTACAGATAGTCGAGAAGACGATGTCCGTTCCCGATTTCTCAAAGGCGAAAAACTTCACCGGTACTTGGGCACTGCCCGCCAATTCTCCCAAGGAAGTCCTGCACAAGGGAGAAGCGGTCGGCCTTACCCCGGGCACCGCGTACTGGTACCGCGTCGGCGACGCTTCCCGCAAGCTCTGGAGCGATGCGGGCGCCTTCTCCACCGCGCCGAAGACCGGCGCGTTCACCTTCATTGACCTTGCGGATCCCCAGGCCAAGAACGAGGACGAAGCCGTCCTCGCCTCCAGGACCCTGGCCGCGGCGACGGCGATCTTCAAGGATGCCGCCTTCATGGCGATCAACGGCGATCTGGTCGACGTGGGAATGATGGAACAGCAATGGGATTGGCTCTTCGGACATTCCCGGGAGACCCTGCGTGCCCTTCCCCTGGTCCCCCTCGCGGGAAACCATGACGAGGACAAGAGTTCCTTCATCGATCATTTCAACCTGAAGGTTCCCCGGGGATCGGCGACGGTGTCCGGCGCCTACTATTCCTTCGATTGGTCGAACGCCCATTTCATCGTCCTGAACACGAACGAGGATTCTCCCGAATGGGCGGATCTGACTCCGGCCCAGGTGGACTGGTTCGTGTCCGACGCGAAGGCCGCGAAGAAAGCCGGAGCCGGGTGGATCGTGGTATTTCTGCACAAGGGTCCGTACACAACCTCCAACCATGCGACCGACGGCGATATGACGGCCGCGAACGGCGTCCGCACGAAATTCGCGCCCCTGCTGGACGACCTCGGAATAGACCTCGTCTTCCAGGGCCACGACCATATCTACGCGCGTTCGCTCCCCATNNGCTTTTCGCAGTGGCCGATGAGAACCACGCCGCCCGGCATGGCCCCGACAAGGCCGATCCGAGCCGCCCCCTCCGCGGCGCCGTGCAGAATTTCATGGGCGTCACCATCGACGGGAAAACCCTGACGGCGACTGTCTACGAAATCGACGCGACGCTGAACGGAGGGAAACCCTTCATCGTCGACAGGTTCGGGATAAGAAAATAATAGCGATACCGAAAAAGACCGGCGGAACTGGCTTGCCCCACCGCCGGTCCTAACGAAAAACTAACCCAATGCTCACATTCGATTAGGGATCTTCCTCCATAATAATTCGGTAATCATGCAGGAATTTTCTCCGGAGGAGAACGGAATGAGCAGCAAGAAGTCGAGATATGCGAGCATAAGGAAATGGACGGGCAAACAGGACGGACAAAGCCCCGGCTTCAAGGAATTGATTATTGCCGTGAACGCCTATGAAGCGGCGATCCGGGAACTCCAGGAGCTCAAGGCGTCGCTGAAGGCGAAGATAGAACAACGCAAGACTGCCTACGACGCCATGGATGCCACTTACAAACTCGCGAAACTGAATTCGAAGCGCGCTCCGGTTCCGGATGAAACGCCGGGAAAGGCCGGTTCGACGAAGAAAGCGGACAAGCGCGCGGCGAAAACAAAATAAGCTTCTATGCCCGGGCGTTGGCTTCCCGATACGAGTAACCTCCGGAAGCCTTCGCCCTCTTCTTCAAACCGGCGAGCGTCTCGCCCAGCTGATCGAACGGCAACGCATCCCCGTCGGTACCGTCTTCCCCGACGCTGAGGCGAAGGACCCCGACGCTCACGCTGAGCATCGGAAAACGGCGGAGGTTGTCGCTGCGGTCCGGGGTCTCGATCCAGCCGCGCGCTCGGTCGGCCTCGTCATAAAACGAGGCGACGCTGCCCGCGAAGCGATCCAGCACTTCCCGCAATACGGCTTCCATTTCCCCGCGACCCTGCGCATCGTCTTTTTCGTTCGCGCGATGGGGGATTCCGGCGAAAAAATCGTCCCCTCCGATATGCGCGAGGAACCACCCGTTCCGGGAGGCGTAATCCCGGAGTATATCCGCGAAAAGGAGGATGACCCGGTCCCCGCGGCGGAAACCGTAGCGGTCGTTGAAAGGCTTGAAATCATTGAAATCGAAATAACAGAGAAAGGTGGCCGTTCCGGCATGTTCGCACGCTTCCGCCAGATATTTGTCCAGCCGCGCGTTGCCGGGCAATTTCGTCAGCGGATTCTGGTCGCGCGCCTCCACGAGATCCTTTTCCGATACGGCGGCCAGGATGGATCGCGCATCCAGGAATCCTGAATATGCGCCGTCTTCGTACACCACCACTCCGCCCGCCATAGACGACGCGAGGAAAAGATCCTGTATCGTCCTGATCTCGGCGCTCGCATCGGCTACCGGAACGCGCGAGAGTAGCCCGGCGAAAGGCAGGGTCGAGGCGGCATGCTTCAACAAGGAGATACCGAATGGCGAATACACGAATTTCCGGAAATCCCGTTCATGGAGCACTCCGACGCACTCTCCATTGCCGTCCAGGACGGGAACCATGGCCGGAGCGTCATCGCGCCGGAATCGCTCAAGGACATCCAGTATCGACTCGCCTACCCGCACCGGCCGGATCGGATCGATGCGCGCCACGAGGGCTTCGACATCCATGCTTTTTCCGGCCGCTCCGTTCCGCCTGTCCGCGTTCACCAAATCTCCGACGAGCGGATACCGCTCCCTCAACTCCGCGACGTCCAGCGTGGGCCGCGCGACGAGGAAGCCCTGGACGAGGTCGCAACCTATCTTCCGGCAGGCATGGAATTCGCCTTCCGTCTCCACGCCTTCCGCCACCACGTGCAGGCCCATCAGATGCGCCAGACTGACGATGCGTTCGGCGAACAGGCGTTTGCGGGGATTGGCGTCCAGACCGTCGATGAAGAACCGGTCTATTTTCAACACGTCGGGTTCGGCGAAGTAGAGAAGCTGCAAACCCGAGAAGCCGGCCCCGAAATCGTCGAGTGCTATCCTGAAATCCTGATTCTTGTATTGCGAGAGGACCTTCCGGGCCGCGGCGTAATCGCTGAATTCATGCCTTTCCGAAACTTCGAACACGATGGAGGAGGGTTCCAGGCCAAGCCGCTCGAGAAGGAGCATGGTATTCCCCGGGCTATAGTCCGGCATCTCCGTAACCCGGTTATCCAGGTTGTAAAACAGTTTGGCGCCTTTGCGGCAGTCCAGATCCCGGAACAGGGTCAACGCTTTCTCGCGCAGTCGGTAGTCGAGCGCGTACAGGACGCCGTCCTTGAACGCGGCGTCGAACAATTCGGGAATCTCCGCGAAGCCGGCGGCCTCAAAGCCGCGCAGGAGCGCCTCGAAACCGTAAACCGCCCCCGAATGTATGTTCACGATCGGCTGCAAAGCGAAACGAAGGTTCCGGAAGACGGCGATCCAGAATTCGGATAGTGGGTTCATAGCGATTCTATTTATCGCCATGAGAGATTACGCGGGCATGAAGCTTCCGTCATAATCCGGTTAAAAGCGAACATCGGAAAGTCCCGACTATCAGCGGATTAACGTAATTCTGACAAGAAACGCATCTTCCGGTGCGGGCAGTTCCTGTATCGTGCCCGCATGATCCTTGGTTTGCGGAAAAAACTCACGCTGCTTATCGTAGCGCAGAGCATCATCCTCACCGCGACGATACTCGCCTTCCAATACACGAGTCTCGGCGCCTTCGCCGATCGGGTCGCGGGCAAGGCTTTCGCGCTGAAACTCGTGGCCGATTCCCGCTCCGTCAGCCAATATATCAAGACCTATTACGGCAAGGTTTTTCCGGTCGGAGGGACGCTCGTCGATCGGAACCTCGTGCCGATTTCCGGACGCAGGGAAATGGCGATGGCGCTGAAGGAACAGCTCGGCGTGGAATCCTCGCTTTTCATCCGGGAAGAAGAAGGATTCCGCCGCGTGGTCTCGAGCCTGGAAGGCGCGGAGGGCAGCATGCTCGCCGAGGACTCACCGGCGTACGCCCCGGCCATGGCGGGAGCTTCCTACCTCGGCCCGGCCGACGTTCTCGGAACCGAATACTACGCGTCGTACACGCAGCTGCTGGGCCTGGACGAGGAACCGATCGGCCTTGTCTTCGTCGGGCTTCCCCGCTCGCTTATCGCCGAAACTGTGGCCGACGAACGCCGCGCGACCCTCTTCAGGATCCTCCTCACCGCCCTTGCCGCGGCCGTCCTCATCGTCATCATCGCCGAGCTCGTTCTCGGCGTTTCGCTGGCCCCGCTCTCCAGGCTAGGCAGCGCGCTGGCGGCGATAGCCGCCGGCGACGGATCGCGGGCCGGCGGACAGCTCTCCGCGAGGATTCCCGAAGGAGGAGCCGACGAGGTGGGCATCGCCGCCCGATCGTTCAACGCCTTCGCCCGGAACGTGGCCTCGCGGATGGACCGCACGGCCCTGGCCCTCAGGGATTTGGACGAATCCGCGCGCGATCTCGCCCAAGGACTCGGCGGCGTCCGGATCGCGGCCTCGGACATCGCCGAGGCCGCCGCCCGCGCGGAAAAGGAGACGGCCTTGCAGCTCCGCGCCTTCGCGGAAACCCGTAACGAGGCGAACGAAATAGCCAGGATGGCCACCCTGCTGGCGGATTCTTCCTCGGACCTGCTCGCGAACGCGGGGACATCCCGCGAGGCGGTCGCGGCCATGGCCCTCGGACTGGAAGCGGCGGCGGCCTCCTCCGCGGAAGGCGCGCGCCTGGGCGCCGACCTCCGCTTCCGCGCGGCCGACGGCGAAAGCAGGCTCGCCGAGCTCGCCGGAATATCCCGCGCCTTGGCCGATCGGCAGGAACGCCTCGGCGACGCGAACGAGCTTATCGCCGAAGTGGCCGGCAGGACTTCCGTCCTCGCGCTGAACGCGGCGATCGAAGCCGCGCATGCGGGCATCTACGGCCGGGGCTTCGAGGTGCTCGCCGGAGAAATCCGTCTCCTCGCCGAAGCTTCCGCCGACCGGAGCCGGGAAGTCTCCGCCGTCCTCGGAGAGACGATGCAACTCGTCGATCGTTGCGCCGAGGCCGCGGCAGGCTCCGAATCGGCATTCGCCGAGATGGC
>DPXI01000133.1 GCA_003527485.1 Treponema sp.
AGGCGCCGGCCGCGTCGGGCGAGCCGGAAGCCGTCGGAGCGCCTTTTCTTTCCTCTCTGGAGCGTGAAGTATTGGACGAATTGAACCTGGTGCGCGTCGATCCCGCTACCTACGCTGAAAAACTCCGCGCGTATCGGGCCCAGATCGCCGGAAATCGTTGGGTGCGGCCCGGAAAGACGACGGTCATCCTCAAGGAAGGCCGCGCCGCTGTCGATGAGGCCATCCAGGCGCTTACCCGGCAGGTTCCGCTGCTTTCCTTCGAAGCATCGGAAGGCATGTCCCGCGCGGCGCGGGACTTGGCGGCCGAGCAGGAAAGGGACGGAGCGACAGGCCATACGGGCGCGGACGGCAGAGATCCGGCGGCCCGGATCTCCCGTTACGGAACCTGGGGGAGGACCATGGGNNCCTTACGCGATCATCCCGAACGCGAGTCCGGCAAGGGTGGATAAGCCCACCACGAGCGAAACGTATACGGTCGTTTTCTTCCAGCCCAATTCTCCCCCGATGACGAGCATGGAAGGAAGGGAGAGGGACGGGCCGGCCAACAGGAGCGCGAGGGCGGGGCCGCGGCCCATGCCGCTGCCGAGCAGTCCCTGCACGATGGGCACTTCGGTGAGCGTGGCGAAGTACATGAAGGCGCCCGCGATCGCCGCGAAGAAATTTGCGAAGATCGAATTACCGCCGACGAGCGAGGCCACCCACGCGTTCGGGATGAGCGCCTCATGGCCGGGACGCCCCAGGAGGAAACCCGCGACGAGGACGCCGCCGAAGAGCAGCGGAAGGATCTGGAGCGCGAAGTCCCGCGTCGCGCTTCCCCACATGGCAAGATCGTCCTTCCTGAACCATCTGACGAGCGTGAAGGCCAGGACCAGGGCGAAGGCGCCGGTGATCCAGTACTTGGCCGCGTAGATCATGTCCCAGACGGGCGAACCGCCCTTGGAGTCCGCCCAGTTGACGAACACGAGGATTCCGATCATGGAGGCCATGTACAGCGCCATTTGCGCGAGGCTACGGTCGCCGTCCTCCTTCGTATACGCGAACATGCGCTCATCGGCGAGCCGCGCTTCGTCCTCCTTCCTGAAGATCGCCTGCATCAGCAGGCCTATGACTACGGAAAATACCAGGGCCCCCGCCATGCGGGCAGTTCCGAGCTTCCAGCCGAAAATCTTGTAGGAAAGGACGATGGCCAGGATGTTGATGGCAGGGCCGGAATACAGGAAGGAAACCGCCGGGCCGAGTCCCGCGCCCTTCTTGTAGATGCCTTTGAAAAGCGGCAGAACGGTGCACGAACAGACCGCCAGGATGGCGCCCGACACCGACGCGACGCCGTACGCGACCAGCTTGGGCGCTTTGGGGCCCAGATAGCGCATGACCGCGCGCTGGTTCAGGAATACCGTGATGGCGCCCGCTATGAACATGGCCGGTACGACGCAAAGCAGCACATGCCGGCGCGCGTAATCGTTCAGCATCAGGAAGGCTTCCTGAAGGGCGCCGGCGACGCGGGGCGCATCGAAGGGGGTAAAATACGCCGCCAGGAAAACCAGGCCAGTGAGCCCCAGCACCTTGTTCGGCGTCATCGTTTTTGCGGACATGTCAAATACCGGCCTTTTCCCGCACCTTTACTGCAACTTCCTCTATCAGTTCGCCCGTGATCGCCGTCTTGCCTTTTTCTACCCCGAAATCGGTCATTACGATATGGACGTACGGCAACTTCTTGTTTTCGAATATTTTCTTGCCGCAGGCCACCGGGCATCCGTCGAGTACGACGTTGCGCGTCGCTTCCCGCGCCGACTGCACGAAGCCCGAAAGATCCGCCCCGACCGCCGCCAGGCAGGTACCGGCGCCAGCCTTGTCGCGCATCAGTTTCCGCATCACTTGATCCGCAAGGGATCCCGTATTCGCCGCGCCAGAACAGGCGTACAACAGGTTCGTTTCGCCATTCCCTCCGCAATTGCAGGCCATCCTATCTTCCTCCCTTGAGCAACGCCAGGACCTGATCCTTGGTAAGGACTTTCCCGACGCTCTTCACGTCACCGTCCACCGCGAGCGCGGGCGTCATCATGACGCCCATCTCCATGATCCTGTCGGTATCGTTGACCTTCTCGAACTCGAAGGGCAGACCGAGTTCGGCGGCCGCGTCGCGCGCGTTCTTTTCGAGCATGTTGCACTTGGGGCAACCCATTCCCAGAATCTGTATCTTCATATCGACCTCCATGCAGAATCAGGATTCAAGGTTTGATAGGCGGCATGCCCGGTTTCAGGTCCATCGCCGCTGCGGCCGCGTACAGCCGTTCTATTTCGGTCTTCGGTACGACCGCCTTCAGAGCCAACGCTATGAGGATGATTCCGGGGATGTCGATAACCAGACGCGCCAAGGCGAAGCGGAATCCCAGGGCTTTCATTTCGAACAGCAGCATCGGAATTTTCGTGGTGGACCAGGCTCCAATGAAGATCAGGATATTGGAAAAGCTCGCTCCCTTCTTCATGAGGATCGCGGCGACCGGGAAAGCCCCGTACAAGGGTCCCGCCGCCGCCGAACCGACCGCGAACGCGATGACCGGCCCTTTCAAACCTGAGCCGGGGCCCATGAATTTCATGAGCGTCTCGCGCGGCACCCAGACGTCCATGAGGCCGAGCAACAGGAAAATGGGCGGTACCACCAGGAGCATGGTCCGGGCCTGTTCCAGAAGCGAAGCGCCCGCTTTGGGGGCATAGCCCGGAAAAAGCGCCATGAACGCGAACAGCGCCACCGCCGCGATGATCGCCGCACGGTACCGTTTCAATGTTTCCGCGATATTCATAACGCTACCGCCCATGCGACGAAGACCGCCGCGATGAAGGAAAAGATGAAGGCGAACGAGTTCCTCGCTATCGCCGCCCGTTTCCCGAAGTATTTGATTTCCATCGGCAAGGTTACGATTCCCACCATCATCAGGGATGATACGAAGGTCGCGATCTGCACCGTGCCAGCTCCGTTGCGCAGGAGTTCTCCTGCCATGGGGAAGGCCACGAAACCGGGAATGAGCGTGACCGCTCCGAGCAGGCCTGCCGCCAACGAGCCGATGATCCCCGTTTTTTCGCCGATGAAGCGCGAAATCATCTCGGCGTCGAATACTGCCAAAATGATCGCGACGAACACGAGCACCGCAAGGAATTGGGGCAGGATGCCTTCAAGGGCTTTCAGGCCCTTCATGAAAGCTTTTCCGGTTTTTTCCCGGTCCTTCAGGGCCGAGACGGCGAACAGGACGATCGCGCCGATGTAGAGGATCAAAGTATCCATATAGCCTCCTTTTGTTGCAAATAGTAGAAACATTTCAAAGATTTGTCAAGCATTCCTTGACATTGTTTCAAAACTTTGCAACATTATGTATATGACAAGCGATGAAGCGAAACGATACGAATTGCGTGCGCATATGTTCAAGGCGCTCGCGCACCCCATGCGCATCTTCATCCTGGAGAAACTCAGGGAACGGCCATGGTGCGTGTGCGAACTTGCGGCGGAGGTCGGCATCGACAAATCTGTCGCATCCAAACATCTATCCCAATTGAAGGAAGCGGGTCTGATAGATGATGAAAGACGCGGTACCCTGGTCGAATACCGGCTCACCGTACCCTGCGTGCTCAATCTTGCCGCGTGCGCCGAGGGAGCGGTGCTCGATAACCGGAAACGCCAGCTCGGCCTGGACTAATAATCACGGAACACGCGCATACCCACGGCAAGGGCTTATCGGAAATCAAGTAAATCCCTGCCCGCCGGTTCAGCGTCGAGCGTACGACCATCCGGTTCGAATGCGCCGGTTGCGGGCAGCGCTCGGGAGGCTACGGCGGGATCCCGAAGGGCGATTGAGATCGGCATCGGAAAATCGATGTCCGCGCCACCATTGGTACGGAATCCCGGATAGCATTAGCAGGCTCCCCCAGCTATCTTCGGGGACTCCTGATTTTCCTTTACGTTTTCCGGTGGGACGATAACCATGACTTGTCCCTGATTTCCGGTTTGTTCGTTTCCGTCTTCTCCGGAGATCAGGATTTCCCGGATCCTGCCGACAAGATTCGCGATACGATTCGTTTCTTCTTCGATCCCGGCCAATTCCGGCATATTTTTTTCTCCGATCTTCTTCCTTGCCAGGGAACATCTCAGCAGTATGGTCGCGAGCGGATTCTTTATTTCATGCGCGAGGGTCCGGGCCGCCCCTCCCAGCTTGATGAGTTCCCTGTTTTTTGACTCCTCAGCCCGGTACGACTCAAGGCGTCTGAACATGATGAAAATGAGGGCGAACGCGAGTATGAGCGCCAGAGAAGCCAGGACCCCAACGGCGGAGACGAAAGAAAGGCCCTTTGCCAAGGCCGGAGCGGCATATTCAATGAACAGATATCTTCCCGAATACGGATTGCCCGCGATGCCGTTGTAAGGCTCCGCGGATCGCCGCATGTGCCCGTTCCATGGCGCCGTCTTTCCGCCGACGCGCAACAAAAGACGTATCCGCTCATTCCTGAAGCGTATCCCTTCCGATACGTCCGTATCCTTCACATGCAAGGGAGCCAGCGTTGTCCTGAAAATCGCGTCCCCGTTGACGGAATAGATGCCGAATCCCGTAAGGCCCTCTATTTGTTCATAATCAAGGTTCGCTTTGGTTTGGACTTCCTGCAAAAGCCCGGTCGCGAATTGATAGGCCTCATATTCGGCTGACAACCGTATCCTGTTTTTCTCCTGGAACGGTATGACCATGAAACCAGCCACGGCGACGAACGCGATCAACACAAAAAAGGCGAAGATATTTCGTTCCAGGAGATTCGATCTCGGTCGTCCTTTGTTTGTCGCTCCCGTCGTCCGTTTCATCCGGCATCCCTTGGTTTCGAAACCAGCCCTTGTTCAAACCTCTCCCGCATCCTTCACGCCCTCCACGAAACCCGACAAGCGCCCGGGCAGCGGAAGGCAGTTCGTCCTGTTGCCCGCTCGGGCGAAAATAGCACACGGAACGACCGGAACGAATATCCACATGTTCCCGGACTTTTTCTGTATTGCCTCCAATCCGGAATCTGAAAAGCACGAATATTATGCAGATACCGTGCCAACTCAGTTACGGAATGTAGGTGCATACCTCGAAAGAAGATACAGCGGAGTTCCGCGTGGATGTTGGAATACCAAGAACTGTTTTGGGGATGCTGACGGGTATATATTTCCCATCATGGGCAAAAAACGCCTGAAATGAATCCTTCGGAGATCGGCTTCAATCCCGCCATCCGGGTATTCAATCAGGATGGAAATGGACGGATCGCTTCCTTAAAAAACGGGAGACGCTATCGCTTTCATATGGTTCTCGCCTTCCTCCACGCCTGAATCAAGGCTTGCGCGGCAGTCTCCACCTGCTCCTCCGAAATTCCGTGTCCGAGCGAAAGCCTGACGGCTCCCAGTGCGGTTTCAGCGTCAGCGCCCATCGCCATCAGTACGTCGGACGGCGTATCTACGCCGGCATGGCACGCCGACCCGGTGGAGGCCGATATCCCGGGGGACAGGTCGAGAATGCGCCGACCGAGCGCGTTCGGGAAAGAAACGTTCAAGGTATTCGGCAAGCGCTCCCTCAGGTGTCCGTTCAGATGGATGCCCGGCACTTCGGCGACCAATAGCCCGTGCAACATATCGCGGAGCGATCGCAGGCGCTCGGATACTTCGGCCATGTTCCGACCGGCGATCTCGCAGGCTGTCCCCAGTCCGACGATGAATGGGACGTTCTCGGTTCCGGGGCGCAGGCCGAATTCGTGTCCGGCTCCGAGCGAGAAGGGGCGGATTTTGCTTCCCCGACGTATGTACAGAGCGCCCACTCCTTTCGGCGCGTAGAGTTTGTGGCCGGCGATCGAGAGGAAGTCGATGCCGAGGTCGCTTACCCGCACCGGGATCTTCCCGACGGCCTGCGCCGCATCGGTATGGATAAGGGCGCCCGCGTCGTGCGCGATCCGAGACAGGTCCCGGACAGGTTGGATCGTGCCGGTTTCGTTGTTGGCGAGCATCACGGTCACGAGCGCGGTATTCCTGCTGACGGAAGAAATGCCGTCCTCCGCATTGACCTGTCCGCCGGCATCCACGGGCAACCGGGAAACCGTATAGCCTTCAGTCTCAAGCCTGTCGCAGGGGCGGGCGACCGCGGGATGTTCGACACCGGAAGTGACGATGCCTTTGCGCTCGCCCGGAGCCGCTCGGAGCGAACCGAAAATCGCCAGGTTATTCGACTCCGTTCCGCCGGAAGTGAAGACGATCTCATCCGCTTCGCAATCCAGGAGAAACGCTACCTGTTCGCGCGCGCGGTCGACGGCCTTTTTGGCGGTTCTCCCGTATTCGTGCGAGCTGGAGGGGTTCCCGAAATGGGTAGTGATCCAGGGGAGTATCGCATCCGCCACCTCCGGATCGATCGGAGTGGTCGCGTTGTAATCGAGATATATCGATTCGTTCATGTCGTTTTCTCCTGAATCTTTGCGGGCCGGAAATCCTCAGGCGCGAAGGTTTCGACCGGGAG
>DPXI01000126.1 GCA_003527485.1 Treponema sp.
TCGAACTGGGGAATGAGGACGGCGACGTGGAAGTGCTGCCGGAGAACCGGTTCGCTGCCACGGTCTTCGTTGATCGAGGCGAGATAGAACCATGACGGATCGTCCACCGCCAAAGCGTACAGAATGGCCTTCAGGCCATCCAAGGGGAAACCGGCGTCCTTCAGGTATCCCGGATAGGTGGACGAGGTGCCCCCGTCTCCCCCGCTCACGCGGAGCGAAACGATGGGGCTGGACCGGACTTCGTATTCCGCGGGGTCGGCGCCCCGCGCCCCGCGCAGGACGGAACCCGCGCTGGCCGCGAGGTTCCTCGTCCAGTCCAGGCCGAAGTAGGGATCGCGATCCGCGTCGAAGGGTTCGGAAAAAGAAGATCCGCGTTCCAGCGGCGGCTTCTTCAAGGCATCGATGGAAAGCCTCCGTCCGGTCAGGGGTCGCAGGATCCCGTCGACGACCCACTTGGCGAAGCCGGAACAGTTCAATCCGATTTTGTCCCCGTAACCCATCGCCGGCCGGTCGGCGATGGGCACGTTGATTCCCGCCTCGTCGATCGCAGCGTCGTCCGCGTATACGAGCTCTCCCAGGCGCCCGCGCACGGCCGCGCTGAGGGATCGGGCGTCCGCATAGTCCTGTACGTGCGGCTCGAAGTACCTGCGCGGAAAAGCGTCGCCGGCATAAGCGAGGATGCGTTCCAGGGGCATTTCCAGAACCTTCGGGAATTCGACCGGGAGCATGACGGAACGGACGAGGTAACCGCCGTAGGCGACGGCGTCGAGCACCGCGCGACCGCCGGCTTCGCTGCGCAACTGCACGTACATGTAAGGATCGCTTCTCGGAAAAATCCGGACGCGAGTCGGCGCGCCGTCGGAAATCCTGCGGTAGAGCACCCAGCTTCCCTGCGCATGGACAGGGAAGGCGCCTTCTTTTTCACGCGCCAGGATCACCATGAATTCGGCGGGTCCCTTCTCCACCCGGACCTGGACCCGCTCGCCGCTCGGCAATACGCGTATTTCCGCCCTCCTCGCAAGTACGCGGGCAAGAGGTTCGGAGAACCAGGTCGCGGCGATGGATGCGCGCAAGGTCGAATCGTCCAGTATATTCATGACGTCCACGTCGGCCGCACGTGCCGGCGCGACGAGAACGATCATTAAATACGAGAAGACGAGGGAAAAGAATCGCATCCGGTATTCCGCCATGCCTTCAGTATCGGCCAATGGTCGGGCCTTGATGAAGGGGATGGAACTTCCCCCGTCAGAACTCTCCATACAGGACGGCGAGCACCGCCTTGACCTGCTTCTCGGTGGCTATGATTCCCTCCGCTTTGAGGCTCGCCGTGATTTCCGTGGACGTGATGGCCGGAGTCGCGGTCCTAAGCTTCTCGACTCCCGCGAAAACTTCGGAAGGAACGGGCTTGGCCGCACCGAATAGCCCCTTGGTGAGCTGGGCCGCGGCGACGGCCGCGAGTTTGCCGCCCGATGCGGATACGGAAGCGAGGCGGGCTTCCGATTCCGCAAGCCGGGCTTCCGCCGCGGAGGCGCGCGCCTCAAGGGCGGCCGAACGGGCTTGCAGATCCGCGGTCCGGATTTCCGCTGCGGACGCGGCGTCCACGGCGACGGAAAGAGCCTCCTGGAGCTCTCCGAGGCGGCGCGCTACATATTCAGGGTCGTTGTCACGCACGTAGGCTGCCGGATCCTTGATCGCGCCGAGCATGCGCTCGATCAGCGCGGCTTCGCCCGAAAAACGTCCCTGCAACCTGAGGAAGTAGGTCCCGACCTTCAAACGGAAGTCATAGTCCACGGAGTTTCCCATGACCACGAATGTAAGGCCGGAGGGCACCACGCTTAGTAGGTCGCGTCCGCCGGAAGAGAACTTGGCGGGGAGCACGCGCAAGCGTACATCGTCGCCTTCGACGCTCAGGGAAACCGACGTAGGAACGAGGCTCTTCCAGCCCGCGACCACATCGAGCAGGCCGATGGCCGATCGGAGCGAAGCGAGCGGGACCGTCCCGACCGTTTCGAACGAGATGCGGGGGAATCGGGCAGAAGAAAGTACGTACGAGGTCCTGCCACCCTTGAGTTCTTTTGAGATGACCTGGATCCCGGCGTTTCCGATCAATTCATCCATGCCGCTGCTTCCCGCAGCGACGTTCTGGGCGAATGAGGAAGGGAGGACGACCGATGCGAGGCAGATCGAGAAAAGGATAATCTTGAACCGAATCATTTAGCGTACCTCCGGAAGGTCGCGGCCGGACAGGCTGAGGAGTATACGGTCGAAAGGCTGGATTTCCTGGCCTTCTTCCATCTTCTCGACGCGGGCGACGAGCTCGTCCCCCGTTTTTTTAAAGCGAAGCTCCGCGATCGGTTCGTCGGCGGAGCGGAACACCCACGCCGTCATTCCGTCGGCGATCTGATACGCGGGATCGATGAAGACGAGGACGCGCGACGAATCCCTCGCATCGACGATCAAGCCCGCGTCGGACTCGCCGCGGGCATAACGGGAAAGGGCGTAAGCATAACTATCAAGCCGCGCTTTCTCCGCGGCGAGGGCTTCGTTCGCCCGCACGATACGCTGGTCGCGCTCGACGATGCGCTGGTCGCGTTCGGCTATGCGCTGTTCGCGCAGGACTATAGCGGACGAAGATTCGGAAAGGAGTCCCGCGTACCCTCTCGCGAGTTCGGCGCCCGCGGCATCGGCTGCGGCAAGCGCCGGCGGGATGGAATTGATGTACGGTACGTCGCGCAGGCGGCCGATGAGGTAATGCAGATCATCGTAACGGGAAGCGGTCGCACGGATGGCCTCAAGCCCTATAGGGGATCCCTTCGGCGCCGCTGCCGGTGCGCTCGGTACGGTCGGCCTGGGAAGGGCGGGATCCGCGGCAGCGAGTAGGGCGACCGAACGCGCATCGCCGAGTACGGGGTTGAACTTGGCGACCATTTCCGCCAATTCCCGCTCGTAGCGCTTGGTCAGGTCACGGATCGCGGATTCCAGCCGGGCCGCGCCGTCCGCCTTCTCGGTTTTCAGGGTCCGCTGGAGCTCCTCGAGGCGGCCTTCGTAGAAATCGGTGAGTTTTTTCTGTTCCAGCTCGAAAAGCTGCCGCTCGTTGTCCAAGGATTCCTGCTGCTTTCTGGCCTGCTCGAGGCTGCCCGCGTCATAGGCGGCGACCCGCTCCTGGAAGGCGGAGACTTCCTGGCGTTTGGCGGCGATGCGGGGCGCATAGGCATTCCTGAGCGCTTGCTGCTTCGCGCCGTACTCGGCCGTGATCGCCGCCCGGCGCCTGGAGAGATCGGAGGGGCTGAGGCCCATGGCATCAGCGACAGAGAGCGCGGCGGCCCTGGCGATGGACAGGCCGTCGAGTTCCGACTGGAGGGAGGCTTCTACACCCGCGAGCTCACGTACCGAAGCATCCAGTTCGTCAACGCTTTTCTTGGCCAGATCCAGCAGGTCACGTAGATTCAGGTCCTGAAAGTTGTCGATGCCGACGGCGACCTTCCGGGATTGGCTGTCGATCGACCGCGTCACCAGGAAGGATGCGAGAATAAAAACGGTGATGACCGCAATTATCAGAAGGGGAACGAGGGCTGACCGGTTCTTCCTCGTCTTCCGGTATTCGGAGATGAGGTCGTAGGCCCCCCCTCCCCCCGCGCGCAGTTTTTCGGTTTTTTTGCCCAGAAAGAGGAGGACCTCGTCGCGCCGCTGGGTTTCGACGAGGTCTCGGGTGTCTATGTCGCTCATTTTGTCTCCATGGTCCAAACGCCGTTCCAGTCGGCGGGAGGATTCCGACCTTCCATCCTCTGCAGGAATACCGAGGCGGCCATGACGCCCGAGGCCGCGAACTGGGTCCTGGCTTCATCCCATTTTCCCGAGTAATAAGCTTCCAAGCCCTTCGAATAGCTTCCGAACCGTTCAATCTCGGCCGCATCGGCTGTTTCGGTATCGATGGGATAGAAGATCCGCTTCCCCAGGGTCTTGCCCTTGACCTGGACGGTGTCCAGCTCGACGAAGACGAAACGGTTGGTTTCGGCTTTCACTTCCTCCGCGATATAGGAGGAACAGATGGTCGGAACGCGATAGATGCGGGTCAGCCCTTCCAGTCGCGACGCCGAATTGACGTTGTCTCCGATGACGGTATTCGTCATCCGCTCGCTGGAACCGATGTTGCCGTAGAAAACTTGGCCGCCGTCGATTCCGACGCCGATTTCGAGCATCACCGCCTTGAAGACTTTCTCCTCGGCCGCCGTCAGGTGCCCGCGTTCTTTTTCGATGACTTCCCTGCGATCCGTCATGGCGGCGCGGAGCGATCGGGCGACCGCCTGTATCTCGTACGCGGAGAGGAGCGCTTCAAGGGATTTGGAGCCGCCCTCGGTCAGCGTGCCGTAGACCGACAGCAGGGCGTCTCCGATGATGGATCCGACGATGCCGTAATGTTCGTGGATGCGGCGGATGGCCTGGTCGTAGTGGAGGTTGAGCAGGGCGATGATATCGTTGCCGAGGGTTTCGGTCATGTTGGTGAAACCCTTGATGTCGGTGAACAGTATGGTCAGTTCCTTCTGGGTCCCTTCCAGCCGGATCTCTTTTTCCCTGTAGGCGCGCTGCACCACGTCCTGTGTGACGAAGCTTCGGAAGATGGTCATGAGATTGTCTATGGAAGAGGAAAGGGAATTGAAGGAAGCGCCGAGGTAGGTGACGTCGTCGTTCGGAGCCTCCGACAGGTCGATCAATTCCAGCCTTTGGGACTCCTGCATTCTCATGAGGGCATCCGTGATCCGGCCGATGAAACGGAGGATGAAGCGGACGATGAAGACTCCGAGGAAAGCGAACAGCAGGGAAACGACGACGATCACCGCGCCGATCTGATACATGATGACGCGGGTCGGCCGGTAGAACTCCTCGCGCTCCTCGAGGCGCATGAGGAAGGCATCCCACTTCTCGTTGTATTTATAGACGCCGAAGTATTCCCGACCCTCGATGACCGGGAAGATCGGCCCCTCTTCAACTTTATTCGCCGATCGTGCGGCGGACAGGGACTGGATGGCGGCCGCGTCGGGAAAGGCCGCCCATCGCTCGGCGCCTCCCGACTGGAGGAAAACCGTCCCGTCGCCTTTCACGGCGAGCGCGAGCGATCGCTCGCCCTTGAGCTCGCGGGCGGCGTTGGATTCCATTGCGGCCACGGCTTCATCCAGGTTTCCTGAAAAACGGTAGATGTCGTATTGGTTGGAGGAGAATGTGTAGATCTCCTTCAATTCCTTGACGAGCAGAGCGTTCATCAAACGGACGAGTTCGCCGCGGTTGAGGGTAAGATTCAAATAATTGGATGAAAAGTTGGAGACGAGGATGAAGATGACGAAGACGACGAGGATCTTGAGGGTGAGCGGAACCACCCTGACGCCGCCGACCTTCCTTCCCAGGAGGGATGCAGTTACCATTTTTTACCGCCTTGTAGCACCAGTATACTACACCATAATACCAATACACATTGAAAACAGGATAGGGGCACGAAAGGAATTGCACGCACTTTCCCTCCGCGGATTGACAACAAACAAGAAAAACCGCATTGTTCGCTGCGAAACGCAGCTATCCGGCGCGCTTCCGGGGGGGCCCGCTTCGCGCCGTTCCTTCGTGACTCGGACACCAGGGTCGGGGAGGTTGAAGGACCTTAATTGAAAGGTAGCGACGTCAAAATAGAACGCGTATCCAAGGCGTTCGGCGATTTCAAGGCACTTAAGGACGTCAGCATGGAGATCAAGAAAGGGGAGTTCTTTTCCCTGCTCGGTCCCTCAGGCTGCGGCAAAACGACCCTTCTCCGCATCATCGCGGGCTTCGAGACGCCGAACGACGGCGCCGTGACACTTGACGGAACCGATGTGCTTCCGCTGCCGCCCAACATGCGGCATACGAATACCGTCTTTCAGAATTATGCTCTTTTCCCCCACCTGTCGGTCTACGAGAACGTCGCTTTTCCCTTGCGCATCAAAAAGGCCAAGGGTTCCATTATCCGCGAACGCGTCGGCGATTACCTGAAACTCGTAGAACTTGAAGCCCACGCAAGAAAAAAGCCTTCCCAATTATCGGGCGGCCAGAAACAACGCGTCGCGATCGCGCGGGCACTAATCAACGAACCGTCCGTCCTCCTCCTTGACGAGCCCCTTTCCGCCCTGGACGCCAAGCTCCGACAGCACATGCTCATCGAACTTGACCGGATCCACGACAAGATCGGCATCACCTTCATATACGTGACCCACGATCAGCAGGAAGCCCTCTCGGTCTCCGACCGCATCGCCGTCATGAACCAGGGCGATGTCCTGCAGATCGGTACGCCGCATGAGATCTACGAGAGCCCCGCCTCCGACTTCGTCGCCCGCTTCATCGGGGAGACGAACCTCTTTGAAGGCAAGGTGCTCGCCGTCGAGAAATTCAACGGAGCGCCGGCGGGCGCCGACGTTTCCATGGCCGAACTGGAGATCCCCGAACTCGGCCGCATCAAGGTGACGACCGTGGACGAGATCCGCCCCGGACAGAGCGTCGCCTTTTCGGTCCGGCCGGAAAAAATCGTCATCACGACGGACAAGCCCGCGACCAAGCGCCGCGACATCAACTTGATAGAGGGCATCGTCGACGAACCCATCTACTCGGGCTTCCAGACGAAATTCTACGTCCGCCTCTCGGAGCAGGCCGTCTTCAAGGTAATCAAACAACATGCCGTCTACTCCGACGAGGGCCCGGACATCGTCTGGAAGGATTCGGTCTATCTTTCCTGGAGCGCCGACGACGGCTACATCGTCTCGGTGAAGGAATCGTGAAGGAATCCCCGCCCAAGTCCGCCCGCGGCCGCCCGAACTATGGCACGAGGTATGCGGGCCCGACGGCCCTGTGGTTCACCCTATTCTTCGCGACCCCGCTGGTGATCATCGTCCTGTACAGCTTCCTGAAGAAAGGGCTGTACGGGGGCGTCCAACCGATCTGGTCGCTGGACGCGTACCGGTCCCTCGCGAACCCGACCTTCGCCGCGGTGGCCTTGAAGACGCTTGCGACCTCCGTCATCGCGACCGCGATCACCATCGCCTTGGCTTTGCCCTGCGGTTATTTCATGGCGCGGAGCCGCAACCAAACCTTCCTTCTGCTCCTGGTGATCATCCCTTTCTGGACCAACTTCCTCATCCGCGTCTACGCCTGGATGGCCATACTCGGTAACAACGGATTCCTTAACGAGGTCCTTCACCGGCTGGGATTCGTGAAGGAATACGTACAGTTCCTGTACAACCAGGAAGCCGTGGTGCTCGTCCTCGTCTACATGTACCTGCCGTACGCGATCCTTCCCCTATTTTCCACGATCGATAAATTCGACTTCTCCCTGCTTGAAGCCGCGCGCGATCTCGGCGCGACGAAGCTCCAATCCATGACGAAGGTCCTCATTCCCAACATCAAGAGCGGGGTCTTCACCGCCGTACTGTTCACCTTCATACCCATCTTCGGCGCGTACGCCGTCCCCCTGCTCGTCGGCGGGAAGGACTCGTACATGCTGGGGAACGTGATCGCCGACCAGCTCACCAAGACCCGGAACTGGCCCCTCGCCTCGGCCATCTCGATGATGATCACCGTCGTCACCACGGCCGGCGTCATGGTCATGATGAACCTGCAGAAAAGGGACGCGCAGCGCCTCGCGGAAGAAAAGCTCTCCACCGGGGATGCGGGCGGAGGCGAACAATGAGCGGTTTCGTCCTCATCCGCAAGCCTCCCACCGGAGAAGCGGCCCGCCACGCGCGCCGCGCCAACGCCAAGCGATTCTCCTTTTCCCAGACCGTCTTCGTCGCGACGACGGTATTCCTGTTCATGCCCCTTTTCGTGCTCGTGCTGTATTCGTTCAACGCATCCAAGGGCATGGGCTGGACGCATTTTTCCCTGGTCTGGTACGAGAAGCTCTTCTTCGATTCCGCGGACCTCTGGCACGCCTTCGGCAACAGCGCGCTGATCGCCTTCACGTCAGCCGCCACCGCGACCTTTATCGGCACCCTCGGCGCCATCGGAGTGAACTGGTACAAATTCCGGCTGCGCGCCTACGTCCAGGCCATCACCTTCCTGCCGATGATACTCCCCGAGATCATCATCGGCGTCTCCCTCTTGGTGTTCTTCGCGGGAGTGAAGCTCAAACTCGGACTGGTCACGATCTTCATCGCGCATACCACATTCAACCTTCCCTTCGTCTTCCTCATGGTTATGGCCCGCCTGGACGAATTTGATTATTCTATAATAGAAGCGGCCCGCGATCTGGGAGCCAACGAGAAGCAGACGCTCCTCAGGGTCATAGTGCCCGTCTGCATGCCCGGCATCGTCTCCGGCTTCCTCACCGCGGTCACGCTGTCCNNCTTCGCAATTTCCTGAAGTACATAGCGGCGAAATGATCGCCGCGGCGTTCCGTATGGAGCGCCGATCAATATCGGAGGGTAGGGACATGAATAAGTTCCGCCTTGCAGCGGCCGCCGCGGCCGCCGTCCTGGTCGTTTTCGCGTTTTCGGCTTGCGCGAAGAAATCGGAGGGCACCGTCCAGGGCGGCAAGCTCTACATCTTCAACTGGACGTACTACACGCCGGATTCGGTAATCGAAAAATTCGAGAAGGAATTCGGAATCGACGTCGTGTACGACTCCTTCGCGTCCAACGAAGAGATGTTCGCCAAACTCAAGGCCGGCGGCTCCGGCTACGACATCGTCTTCCCCTCGGGGGATTACGTGTCGATCATGAAAGCCGAAGGCATGCTCGAGAAGATCGACCGGTCCAAACTCAAGAATCTCGGCAATATCGATCCGGTGGTGCTTCAGAAAGCCACCTACGATCCGGCGATGGACTATTCGGTGCCGTATTATTTCGGCGCCTCGGGCATCGCCGTCAACAAGGCCAAAGTCCCCAGTTACGAGAAGAGCTGGTCCATATTCTCCCGAACCGATCTGAAGGGAAAGATGACGATGCTGGACGACATGCGCGAAGTGATGGGCGACGCGCTCGTCCACCTCGGCCATTCGGTCAATACCGTGGATCCCGCACAAGTCGAAGCGGCCAAGAAGCTCATCAACGAAAAGTGGAAACCCAACCTCATCAAGTTCGACGCGGAGGCTTTCGGCAAGGGCTTCGCGGCCGGAGAGTTCTGGGTCGTCCAGGGCTACGCGGAAGTCGTGTACGCCGAAATCACCGAAGACCAGAAGAAGGACGTCGACTTCTTCATCCCCGCGGAGGGCGGTCCGAGTTACATCGACAGCATGTGCGTGCTAAAGGGCTCCAAGAACATGGACGCGGCGCTGAAGTTCATCGACTTCATCCACCGCCCGGAAATCTACGCCGAGTTCGTGGACAGCTTCGGTTTCCCCTCCACGGCGAACGTTCCCGCCCGCGCCCTGCAGAAGGTCACCCCCTACTACCCCGCCGAGGCGCTGGTCAACACCGAGCTGAAGGAAGACCTCGGCGCGAACCTGGAGTTGTACAACAAGGCCTGGCAGGATATCAGGGTCGGGGAATAATCATCCGCAGTAGCGGATGATTATTCCTCCGGAGAATCGCGGTAGCGATTCTCCACGCCCGGTGAAGCAAGGGAGGCATCGCTCCGGTAGCGATTCTCCACGCTCGGAATCGCCAGGGTGGCATCTCTCCGGCAGCGATTCTCCACGCTTCATTCCGTTAATTGGTGCGCCCCGCCTGGCGCACGATTGAAAAAGGCCGCCCCCGGATGGGGGCGGCCTTTCTATTGGATATTCAGGATGTCCGATAGGTTCCTAACCGGACAGATCGCCCGATCCGTCGTCCTTGGGAGGTTCGTGGGCGGCGAGAAGCGCGCCGAGGGGGTCCGCTTCCGGAAGGTATTTGTCCAGACCGCTGCGGAGGAATCCCAGGGGGGTCTTCAGGAAAAGTTCCTTGTCCTCGGCGATCGCATAGCGGTGCCATCCTTCCAGGTCCGCGTACAGGGACCGGAATCTGCGATGCCACGCTTCCTTCTCTCCCTGCTGGCGGCCATGCCATTCCAGGAGCGTCATCCGGTCCACCGTGGAGAGGCGGGTTTCGGCGGTTTCGCAGGAAGCGTAGGCGCCGGCATAGATGCCGTGCCATACCACGAGCCAAGCAACAGTCTCCCTCCGGTTCGGCCGGTCGGCGCAGACCGAGCACCAGCATAGCTCTTCCACCACGCCGATCCTGATGCGGCAATCCCTTATGGCGTCTCCAACCCTATACGTATCCAGCAGCGAACCGAAGCTCTTGCTTTGCGTCGAAACGATAGGTTCGCCGCACTCCGAACACGTGATCGGCGAATCGAAAATGAACGTATCGAACATACCCATGAAAAGAGTATAAGGGATATGGGCGTACCAGTCAAAAAGGTGAATCCAAAATGGCGGAATGTAGCCGGTAGCCAGCATTTCCAAATATCATCCTGCCGGCTACTGACTTCTGACTACCATCGTACTCTACCTAAATCAGCTCCGTCTCCCGCAT
>DPXI01000095.1 GCA_003527485.1 Treponema sp.
CCTATTGCCGCTATTCGAGGCCCCCGGAAGACTGGACAAGTCTTCCGGGGGCTTTTTTATCGTTCCCGAAACAGGCGCGCGAGCTGAAAATCCCTTCGCATGTCTTCGTCCGCCGTGGTACGATGGCAGGATGGATAACACGAACGTGGCCGATGCCGGGAGCCCCGGAGCGCGGGCAGCCCGGACGGCGGATCTGGCCCGCCGCCTGGAAGAAGCCGCTTCTGCCGCCTTCGTCGGTTCCCGGCGGTCGGTGCGGCTCGCCGTCCTTGCCTTGCTGGGTGGGCTCCACTCCCTCGTGGAAGATATTCCGGGCGTCGGAAAGACGACGCTGGCCCTGGCGTTGGCCAAAGCCGCGGGACTCAGCTTCTCCCGCATCCAATTCACCCCCGACCTGCTGCCCGGCGACGTGCTGGGCATGAACGTCTGGGACTCCGCCGCGCGCGAGTTCGTATTCAAACCGGGACCGATCAACGCCAATTTCGTCCTGGCCGACGAGATGAACCGCGCCTCGCCGCGGACCCAGGCCGCTTTCCTGGAAGCCATGCAGGAGGGCGGGACGACGGTCGACGGCCGTACCGTTTCCCTCCCGTCGCCCTTTTTCCTCTTGGCGACCCAGAATCCCCAGGGTTTCGGCGGGACCTTTCCCCTGCCCGAGGCGGAGCTCGATCGATTCGGACTCTCCTTCTCCTTGGGCTATCCTTCCGGGGACGACGAGTCGGAGATACTCAGGAGGTGGAAGGAGGATGGTCCCCTCTCGTCCGTCCTCCAGGTCGCCCGGGCCGAAGACCTGGCGGAAGCTCGGCAAACGATCGCTTCGGTGGCGGTCTCGGCCGAACTCCGCGACTATATCGTGCGAATCGTACGAGCGACGCGCGGCAACTCGGACATCAGGCTCGGCGCGAGTCCGCGGGCGGCAGTCTCGCTGCAGCACGCGGCGAGGGCCGTAGCGGCTTCCCTCGGCCGGAGTTTCGCGATTCCGGAGGACGTGGAATTCGTGGCGCCCGCGGCGCTCGCCCATCGGGTGTTCCTGTCCTCCAGGGCGCGACTGTCCGGTTCGGACGCCGTCGCGCTTATCGCCGCCCTCACGTCGGAGACGGCGAAGCCGACGGGGCTGTAGCGTGCGCGTCCGCGTCATGCCCGCGCGCCTCGTCGCTTTCGTCTCGCTGGCCCTCGTCCTTGATTCTTTGAGGGATCTCGCGGGTCCGGTTTCCCGGGCGGTATCCGTCATTCCTTTGATTTTCGCGGTCTCATGTCTTTTCCAGCTCTTCGCGACCTGGGCGGCCTTCGGCTTCCACCAGGAATTTTCGACCGACCATCCTGCCAAGGGCGATGTGCTTTCGTACCGCATCGTCCTCCATAACGGGTTGCCTTTCCCCGCTTCCATAGGGCTTTGCCTCTTCCACTCCGCCAGTCCGCTCGCGCGGGTGTTCGTACCCCTGCCCTTGGCCCTCGGGGCGAAGGAGGGTCTGGGACGCAAGATGGAAATCGCGTGTCCCTACCGCGGCGTCTATTCCTTCGGCGCTTCCTCCTTCGCTTTCTGGGATCCTTTCAGGATAGTGGAGATCGAACACCGGATAGAAGCCCACGTATTTCACGTATATCCGGAACTCGTCCGCATCGGGCCGGTGCTGGATGCCCTGGCGGAAGGCTCCGGCGGCCAGGCTTCGGGATCGGCTTCGGCCGATCCCACGGTGTTCGAGTCCCTCGCGCCCATTCAGGACGGGAGGGGAGGGTTCCGCATCGCATGGAAGCGCTGGGCTTCCACCGGTATCCCCTGCGCCTTCGTTCCGGGACGTTCCGCCGCCTTCGGCCTCCGACTTGTCCTGGACCTGCGCCCCGGCGGGGCTGCGGGCGAGGAGGCTCTGGCGGCCGAGGATCTCGCCGTCACCGCCGCCTATTCCCTGCTCGCCAGGGCGGCGGGCGTCGGCATCCCCGCCGAATTCGTGCTCGGGGGGGACGAGGAAGGGATCGAAGTCAGCGACGAAGCCGGCTTCCGGGCGGTTTATGAGCGCTCCACGAGCGTGCTGTTCAATGACGACCGCTTTCCCGTTTCCGCCTTCTCCGGGGACCGCTCCGCGATCCTCGTCAGCGCCGTCCCCATCGCGGAAGCGAGGGGCGGACTTTCCCTGTACGATGCGCTGGAGGAAGCCCTTTCCCGATCCCGTCCGGTGCGCCTCATAGCGGCTCCCTCGCCGCTGGCGGCCGATCGGGAAAAGCGGTATGCGCTGGCCGCCGCCGAACGGCTCGGCGGCGACGACCGTTTTCCGGCGATCACCGCCCTGGACCCCCGTCGGGGACCGGAGGACCTGATCCGTGCGTTCTCGGGCTAACCGTGCGCGGGGCGTCATAACCCTGGCCGCCGCATTGACCTTCGCCGCTCTCCCGCCGGCCTTGATGGCCCTCATCCTGAAAGCCGAAGGCCCCCTCGGTTTTTCGATCGCTTTCCAGCTCCTTTCCGCCTTCGGCTTGTTTTATGCGGCAAGGGTCGATTCCGGCTTCCTCGGAGGAGGCTTGGGACGATCGGCGCGTCTGGCGATAGCGCTCGTCCCCTGCTCGGTCGCCGCGCTCCTTGCGCTCGTCCAGCTCAACGTCGCCCAGCGTTCCCTGGCGGAAGCCTGGCTCGCCCTCGCGAGGGAGGGGAGGGCCTTCGGCTTCTTCTCCTTCTTCGCGACCGAGCTGTACGCGTTGTTCTGCCTCGGGGCCTCCGCACTCCTGGCGAGCCGGGGCGTGGCCGCCGGTTCCGTCGCGCTCGCTTCCGCGACCATCCTTTCGTACGGCGTCGTGGCGGGCCGAGGGGAGGCGCTCGCGGTTTCGGCCCTGCTCACCCTTTCCTTGCCCGTATTCCTGCCGGAAGGAACGGCTATCGTCGCAAGGCTCCGTATCCGTGCCGCCGCCTTGCCCGCGCTCGCCGCCGTCGTCCTCTCCGCGCCCTTGGCCTTCATCGGTCCCGGGAGCGACTCCGGCCCGCTCCTGCGGCCCCTCGATCTGCGTCCGCTCGCTCTGCGCCTCGCGCCCGCCTTTCCCCTCCTGCTGGACGTCCCCGGCTACGGCTGGGGCATCGGGGCGGAACGCCTGGAACGGAACATCTATCTTTCCGACGGCGTCCTTTTCGATGCGGAGGGAGACGGACCGCGGATTCGCTACCTGGCGTCGGCCACCTTCGGACTGTGGACCGGATCGGGGTGGCGTGAGACCGACGAGGAGGGGACGGAGCTGCCTCTGTACGTTTCCGCGGGAGCGGAAGCGGGTGCGGAAGCGCGCGGTGAAGGAATCCTGCGCCTCGTTCTACGCGGGGATTTCTACAGCCGCGTTCCGTTGGAACAAGATACGGTCGCGGTCCAGCTCTCCCGGGCGGCGGACGGGGCCGAAGCCTCCCGGGAACGCGGCCTCCGTTTTCCCCGGAGCGCGGAGCGCGGGCTCGTCGCGGACCTCATTCCCGGAAAGGCGAATTTCGGGGCCGGGCCGGAAGCTCCTCCGCCGCCGGTATACCTTGAAACCGGCTCGGAGCCGTCCGCGCGTCTGGTCGAGCTGGCGGAAAAACTCCGGGAAAAGGCCGAAGCCGCCGGATCGCCCCGGGATGCCCCTGTTTCCAGCGAGCTTCGGGACCTCGCGTTCGCCGGGGCAGCGCTCGATTACCTGAGTGACGGTTTCGTCTATTCGCTTCGGACGGGTTCTCCCTTTTCGGGCGAATACTCCCTCGATAGTTTCCTCTTCGAAGATAAAAGCGGATTCTGCGTACACTTCGCGAGCGCCTTCGTGCTCCTGTGCCGAAGCGCGGGCATTCCCGCGCGACTCGTGGAAGGCTTCAGGCTGACCCTGGACGAGGCGGGTCGGGGAAAAGTGCGGGGCGTGGATTCGCACGCCTGGGCGGAAGCCTGGATCGGCGGCCGATGGACGAGATGGGAGCCGACTCCGCCTTTCGCCTCCGAGGACCCCTTCTCCTTCGTGCGCTCCGGGGACAGGGAAAGCGGGCGGCAGCTTCGCGCGGTGTTCGGGATGGAGGGGACCGGACGGAAGGAAGTCCCCGGCGCATCCGGAGCGCCCCTGAAGAGCGTCTTCCTGCCTCCCGTCGTGGGGGCGGCGCTGGTCTGTTTGGCGGTTTTCCTCATCGCGCCGTTGATCAAGGCCGCCCGCGATCCGGGATTCCGCCTGCGCAGGCGCGCCGCCAGGCTGGTCCGCCGTTGCCGCTCCCGTGGGCTGCGGGGTCCTGAAACCATCGGCTGGTCGGCCTGGGCGCGGGAGGCTGTCGCATTCGAGCCTTCCGCCGCCGTCACGGCGGAAGCCATGCTTTCGCTGGCATTCGACCGGAACGATTGATCCTGGAGCGGGGCGGCGAAGCCCGGCTCGCCGCGGACTAGCCCGGCTCGCCGCGAACGCGGGCGTCCTTGCCGAGGCTCCGGGCGAAGGCCGCGAGCCGACCGGCGTCCTCCGGGGAACCCGCAGGAGCGGAGTCCCAGAGCGGATCGAGACAGCCTCCCGGCCTGAAGGGCGAAAAGTACCAGGGACTCCCGTCTACCAACGGCGCGAGGGCTTCGATATCGGATGCGGCAAAGAAGCCGCTGCCGAAGGCGAGGCTCCTGAACTCATGCTCCGCGCCGGAGGCGGCCAGCAGGGCGGCCGAGCGGCCGAGCTCCCGGCCGGTTTCCCCGACCGCAGCAGCACTCCCAAGACCTCCGACGGGAAAAAGCTCCCCGTAGCGGCGGGGCGCGAGCTTGAGGTCAAGCGCGACGTAGTCCGGGCGCGTAGAACCGTCGGAAAGGAGAGATTCCAGGGCAGCGGGGGAGGTTCCGTTCGTATCGAGCTTGACGCGCAGGCCCGCCTCCCTGACCCTTCGTATGGAATCGCCGAGTTCGCGGCGCAGCAGGGGCTCGCCGCCCGAGAATACCACGCCGCCGATCAGGAAGCGTCTGCGTTCTATCAATTCCAGGGCCGAGCCGAGGTCGACGAGGTCGCTTTCCCCCGGTTTTTCCCGTTCACCTGCGGGGCGGGGCTCGACCAGGGGAGAGTTGTGGCACCAAGGACAGCGAAGGTTGCAACCGGGAAAAAACACGACGGCCGCGACCCTGCCGGGGTAATCGACGAGGCTCGTTTTCCTGAGCGCGACGCGGAGCACGGGCTACATGGACGCGGCAGCCGGAAGCCCGCCGCTTGCGAAGGCGGCGATGGATCGGGCGTCGCGCGCGCGGCCGAGTTCCCGGCCGTCCGCGGAAAAAAGCACGGCGGTCGGAGTGGACAGGACCTGCATGCGCTCGGCGGTTTCGCGTCCCGCCGCCTGGTCCGCGTCGACGAGTTCCACCGGTATGCCGAGCCTTGCCGCGGCGGCCTTGGCTCCGGGACAAGCGGGACAGGAATCGCGCACGAACAGGAGGATGCGGCTGGCCCCGTCGGCGCCGCTGGCGGGACCGCGGACGGCGAAATGGGCCGTATTCCGGAATGAGTCCGCCGAATATAGGCGGCGCTCGGCGAATTCTTCCTTCTTGCCCCGGTTCCAGTTGCGGACCGAACGGTAGTAGCCGACTATCCGGCTGTAGACTTCCGAGGGCGTCCCTTCCGCCCGGGAGAGTTCCTCCCGGGCCGCGGCGAGTTCGGCTTCGATCTGTTCTATGCTTCTGGACATTATGGCTTCCATTTTTTCCTCCATTTTATCAGACGGCGAGCGCCGCTTCCCTTTCGGTTTCCAGCTCGGCTATCCTGCGGAGAATGGCCTCTTCCTTCTCGCGCTTGCACCTGGGGCAGGCGAAATGCTCCCCGCTCAGGTAACCGTGTACCGGGCAGACGGAGAAAATCGGAGAGATCGTGAAGTAGGGGATGCGGTAGTTGTGCGCGATCGCCTTCACGAGGTCGCGGCAGGCCCTCCAGTCGTCGATGGCTTCCCCGAGGAAGGAATGGAAAACCGTCCCTCCCGTGTACGCCGTCTGCAGTTCCTGCTGGAGGTCTAGGGCGTCGAAGATGTCGGCGGTAAGGCCGACCGGCAACTGGGTTGAGTTCGTATAGTACGGCTCCTCGCCGCCCGAGGTCACGATGTCGGTCCATCGCTTGCGGTCATGCTTGGCCAGGCGGTAGGAGGTGGATTCGGCGGGGGTAGCCTCCAGATTGAAGAGTTCCCCCGTCTCTTCCTGGTAATCCGCGAGCCGTTTGCGCATGAAGGCCAGGGTTTTCAGCGCGAAAGCCCGTCCATCCGTGGTCTCGATGCCCGCTCCCTTCCCCAGGAAGTTGAGCAGGCACTCGTGCATTCCGACCAGGCCGATGGTGTTGAAGTGGTTGTCCAGGTTCCTGAGGTAGCGCCTGGTATATGGGAACAGTCCGCCCTCCAAAAGGCGCGCGACTACCTTCCTCTTGATCAGGAGGCTATCCTTGGCCAGATCCATGAGCCTTCCGAGCCGTCCGTAGAAGTCTTTTTCGTCCGAGGCGAGGTAGCCGATCCGCGGGAGGTTGACCGTAACGACGCCGACGGAGCCCGTGAGTTCGTCCGAGCCGAACAGGCCGCCGCCGCGCTTGCGCAGCTCCCGTTTATCCAGCTGGAGCCTGCAGCACATCGAGCGTACGTCGCCCGGATCCAGGTCGGAGTTGACGAAGTTCTGGAAATAGGGCGTGCCGTAGCGCGCTGTCATCTCGAAGAGCATGCGCGCGTTGTCGCCTTCCCAGTCGAAGTCGGAGGTTATATTGTAGGTCGGAATGGGGTACTGGAAGCCCCGGCCTTCGGCGTCGCCCTCCAGCATGAGCTCCAGGAAGGCGCGGTTGATCCGGTCCATCTCCGGCTTGCACTCGCCGTAGGTGAAGTCCTGCTCGACGCCGCCCACGACGGCTTTCTGGTCCTTGAGGTCGGCCGGCGGCGTCCAATCCAGTGTGATGTTGGTGAAGGGTGCCTGGCAGCCCCAACGGCTGGGGGTATTGACGCCGAAGACGAAACTCTGCAGGCACTGCTTGATCTCGCCGTCGGAAAGCGAGTCCGCCTTGACGAACGGCGCGGTATAGGTGTCGAAGGAGCTGAAAGCCTGGGCGCCGGCCCATTCGTTCTGCAGGCAGCCGAGGAAGTTGACTGCCTGCTGCATGAGGGTGGAGAGGTGCCTGGCGGGCTTGGAGCTGATTTTATCCGGAACGCCGCCCAGTCCCTCCTTGATGAGCTGCCGCAGGGACCAGCCCGCGCAGTAGCCCGAGAACATTGAAAGGTCGTGGATGTGGAAATCGGCGTTCCGGTGCGCGTCGGCGACCGCTTCCGGATAGATGTTCTTCAGCCAGTAATTGGCGGTGACCGAGCCGGAATTGTGGAGTATGAGACCGCCCAGGGAAAAATTGACGTTCGCGTTCTCGTTGACCCGCCAGTCGGAACGGCGGAGGTACCCGTCCATGGTGGCGTCGATGTCCAGCATGAGCTTGCGGGCGTCCCGTATCGCCTCATGGCGGGCGCGGTAAAGGATGTACGCCTTGGCGACGGCCGTTTCCCTCGCTTCGATCAGGACGGTCTCCACAAGATCCTGGATTTCCTCTATCGCGGGGATCGAATTGGGATGCCGCTTCGCCATGAGCAGGGCGATCTTTTCCTGGACCCAGTCGGCAAGTTCCGCCGCCTTGCCCCGGCCGTCGGACGTCGCTTCAGCCGCTCCCGCGGCGGCGAAGGCTTTCGCTATCGCCGTTTCTATCTTGTTACGGTCGAAGCGGGCAACTTCGCCCGAGCGTTTGACCACCGAACGCAGACCGGCGTCCGCAACCCGGGACGACCCGTCCGCGAGCAATCCCTTCCATTCGGGGAAAATATCCTGGCTCACTCGTCCTCCTCCAATTTTTTGATTTCCTGTATGAATTCGTCCATGTCCTCGAAGTGCCGGTATACGGAGGCGAAGCGTATGTACGCCACCTTGTCCACCTCCCCGAGCTTGCGCAGCACGAGCTCGCCGATGTCGCTGGACGCGATCTCGTGGTTCGTTTTTCCCTGCATGACCGAGGCGTCCTCGATCTCGTTCACGATATTCTCTATGCTCATCTGGGAAACGGGACGCTTTTCCAGCGCGCGCTGAACGCCTCTCTCTATCTTGGCCCGGTCGAAAGGATCGCGGCGTCCGTCCCGTTTGATCACCATGAACTGCTTGTCTTCGATGCGCTCGTAGCTGGTGAAGCGGTAGCCGCAATCGTTGCACTCGCGGCGGCGGCGTATCGATTCCCCGTTGGCCAGGGTCCGCGATTCGATCACCTTGTCGTCGAAATTACCGCAATGGGGGCAGCGCACTCTTTCCTCCGGAACTCGGGTTGCAGGGTCTTCGGCAGCTGAACGTTCATATATAGCGCCCCATATATGGGGCTCGAAATGGGACCGAAGACATATTATCACGCTATGGATTGGGTCGCAAGAGCGGAATGGCGAAAAAGAAGGAATCCAGTAGCCGGAATCCAGTAGCCGGTAGCTCCCCGACCGCCAAGTCTTCTCTTCATACCGGCTGCCGGCTGGCACTTTTCCTCCCCACCTCCGCCTCGCTTTCCTTTTTGCCGAATCGTTGGTATCATGACGCTGTATGACTGCCGGTTACGGAGGCGAGCGATCAAAATAGGAATCGATACTTTCGCCTGCGACGGCGGCAAATCCGGCATAGGCGTGTACTTGCACCAGTTGCTCAAGCGCCATCCCCGTTCCGGCGACCGCCTGGAGCTGTTCGGCTGGGAATTCGACCGCTTCGCGTTCGCGGAGTCGGCCGAGGACCTGGAGTTCATCGGACAGGGCGCGAGGACCGGTACCTTCGCCAATTCGCTTTGGCACATGGTTTCGTACCCGGAATTCGCACGCACGCAGGGCTACGCGGTCTGCTTCTTTCCCGCCGCCAACAAGCGCATTCCGCGCCGCTCGCCCTGCCCGACGGTGGGCACCGTCCATGACCTCGCCGCGTACCGCGGTCCGCGCAGCAACCGCGAGCACCTGGGCGCCATCCTGCGCATGCTGCTTCCCGATTCGTTGCGTAACCTGGACCGCGTCATCGCGGTGAGCGAGTGGGTGAAGGGCGAACTCGTCGAGGTGGCGAAGGTGGAAGAGTCCAGGATCGAAGTTATCCCGGACGGGGTCGATCTGGATGCCTTCCATCCCCGGCCGAGGAACGAAGAAAGCGCAGTCCTGATCCAGCCCTTCTCGTTCAGGCGGCCCTACATCCTGTACGTTTCCCGTATCGACCATCCGGTGAAGAACCATGCGGGCCTCATCGAAGCCTTCGGCATCTTCAAGGCCAGGACCAAACATCCCCACCGCCTCGTTCTCGCGGGGGCGGACCGGAAGGGTTCGGAGGCCGTGAAGCGGCTGGCCGCGAAGTCGCCCTACCGGAACGACATCTTCTTCACCGGCCATTTCCCTTTGAAGAACCTTCCCGAGCTGTACGCCGGCGCGGATCTCGTGGTGGTCCCTTCCCGCTACGAAGGCTTCGGCATGGGAGCCCTGGAGGCCATGGCCTCCGGCGTTCCGGTCGCCTGCGCGCGGGCCGCGTCGTTGCCGGAGGTCGCCGACCAGGCGGCCCTGTATTTCGAGAGCGGCGACAGCGAGGACATGGCGGACAGGATGGTGACCCTCACCACGGACAGGGAAACCTACAAGGAATGCAGACGGCGCGGGCTGGAGCGGGCCCAGACTTTTTCATGGGACAAAACCGCCGAGCGGACTTTCAGGATCCTGCGCGACGCTTCGGGGAAGTAGTTTTCGGGGGAGCAGGCTTCAACGGAGCAGGCTTCGGGACCGTTTCCTTCCTTCGGACCTCGTCACCGAACAGGAAACCGAGCGCCTCTTCGGCGGTTTCTGCGAATTCCACGCGGAGAGCTCCCGCCAGATCCTCGGATAGCTCGGAAACTTCGTCGGCGTTCGCCCGCGGAATGATCACGGTGTCCATGCCGATGCGTATGGCGGCCAGCAGCTTTTCCTTCAGGCCGCCGATCGCGAGCACGCGGCCGGTGAGGGTCAGTTCGCCTGTCATTGCCGTCCGGGGCCGGGGGGCCGTCTTGCAAAGCGCCGAAAGCAGGGAGGCCGCCAACGTGATGCCGGCGGAAGGGCCGTCCTTTGGGATGGCGCCTTCCGGCACATGGACGTGGAAATCGGATTTCGCGATCTCGTCGATCTTGAAGGCGTAACGGGGAGCGACGCTCCTCAGCCAGGAAAGCGCGGTGCGCGCGCTTTCCTTCATCACATCGCCCAAGTTCCCCGTCAGGATGAGTTCGCCGGTGCCGTCGAAGCGCACCGATTCCACGGGAAGCACCGTTCCGCCCGTTTCCGTCCACGCCAGGCCGTATGCGACCCCGATGCGCTTCTCGGCAAGGACGACGTCGCCCCGGTGGGTCTTCCTGCCGAGAAGTTTCTCCAGGTCCTTGGGCGCGACGCTCTTCCGGAACGATTCCAGCGGCTTCACCGGTTCCACCGGCTTCACCTGTTCCACAGGCTTCACCTGTTCCACAGGCTTCACCTGTTCCAGCGGCTTTACCTGTTCCACCGGCTCCAGCGGCGCGTCTTCCGTTCCTTCCGCCGGAGCCGGTCCGTAGCCTTTCAGCACCGCTTCCCGGGCCACCCTGCGAACGCAGCGCGCGATCTCCCGTTCCAGGTTCCTCACGCCGGACTCCATCGTCCAGTACCGGATTATGTCAAGGATCGCCTCGTCCTTGAATATGAGCTTCGCTCCGGAAAGGCCGTTTTCGGCCAGCTGTTTGGGCACGAGGAATTTCTTGGCGATCTGGAGTTTTTCCCTTTCGCCGTAGCCCGGGACCTCGATGATCTCCATGCGGTCCAGAAGGGGGTAGGGAATCGTATGGAGCGAATTCGCCGTGGCTATGAAGAGGACCTTGGACAAATCGTAGGAGACTTCCAGGTAATGGTCCTGGAAGGAGTTGTTCTGCTCGGGGTCCAGGACTTCAAGCAGGGCCGAGGCTGGATCTCCGCGGAAATCGCTGGACAGCTTGTCGATCTCGTCCAGCAGGAATACCGGATTCATGGTCCCCGCCTTCCGCATGGACTGCAGGATCTTTCCCGGGAGAGCCCCGACATAGGTTTTTCGGTGGCCCCGGATCTCGGCCTCGTCGCGCACGCCTCCCAGGGAAACGCGGATGAAACGGCGTCCGAGCGAGCGTGCGACCGAACGTCCCAGACTGGTCTTTCCGGTCCCCGGCGGTCCGACGAAACAGAGGATGGGTCCCTTCACCGTCTCGGTCAGCTGGCGTACGGCGATGAATTCGACGATGCGCTCCTTGGCCTTCCTCATGTCGAAGTGGTCCTCGTCCAGGATGCGCTCGGCCGCGCGGAGGTCGTGCGAATCTTCGGTTTTTTCGCTCCAGGGGAGGTCGGCGATCCATTCCAGGTAGGCGCGGAGCACGCCCGCTTCGGGAGAGAGGGCCTGGAGTTTGCGCATGCGCGCGAGTTCCTTGCGCGTTTTCTGCATCACCTCTTCGCCCGGGTTCTTGTCGGCGATGGACTTCTCGAGTTCCTTGAACTCGTCGACCTCGACGTCCTTGCCCAGCTCCTTGTTTATCTCCTTGAGCTGCTCGTTGAGGATGTACTCCCGCTGGTTCTTGTCCATGCGGGTCTTCACCTTGCCGGAGATTTTCTTCTGGATGCCGATGATCTCGTTTTCTAGTTCCAGAGCCTCCAGCACGGCTGACAGGCGTTCTTTGGCCCCCTCGATCGCGAGGAGCTTGACCTTGCGCTCGAGCTTGACGGCCAGCGCGTTGGATACCAGGTTCGCCAGGCGTTCGCTGCCCTCCGCGCGTTCGGCGGCGGCGAGGGCGTCGGCGTTGACCTTTTTGGACACTTCGGCGTATTGGGCGAAGGATTTCTGCACCGCGCGCGCGAGCGCGGCGATTTCCGGATCCGAATCGTCGCCGCCGCCGCCGAGGGGCACCGCGCGCACCAAGGAGAAATCATCACGCGCAGTGGTCTCGACCGCGCGGGCGCGATATTCGCCTTCCAGCAGGACACGGATGGTGCCGTCAGGAAGCTTGAGCTGCTGGACGAGGCGGGCGACGCAGCCGTCCTGGTAGGTTTCCTCATCCTTGGCGCCGGGTTTGCGGCAGGCGGCGAAAACCCTGCGGTCGCGTTTGAGGGCTTCCTCCACCGCGGATACCGCCTGCTTCTGGGAAACGAAGACCGGAAGCATGGTATGGGGAAAAAGAACGAGCTCCCGCAACGGAAGGAGCGGGAGCTCGTCTGATTTCGGCTTGCTTTTCAGGGCCGAAAGGATGTTCATGCGCTTTTCTGGAGCTGGTGGACTTCCGGTTTTTCAGCCTTCTCTACGACGTCCCGGGTGACCACGACCCGTTTCCGGCCGGCGATGGACGGGATTTCGAACATGATGTCCGTCATCATGCGTTCGACGATGGCGCGCAGTCCGCGGGCACCCGTCTTCTGCTTGATGGCGAGATCGGCGATCGAATCGATGGCATCCTCGGTGAACTCGAGTTCCACCTCGTCTATCGCGAGGGATGCGGTGTACTGCTTCACTATCGCGTTGCGGGGCTCGGTAATGATGCGCTTCAGGTCGTCCCGGGTGAGGTCCTCCAGGCAGACGGTGATCGGCAGGCGCCCGATGAACTCGGGGATCATGCCGAAACGGATCAGGTCGTCCGGATGCATGTTCGAATACAGCTCGTGCAGATCCTTGTTCGACCGGCTCTTCACGTCGGCGCCGAACCCCATGGGATGTTTGGCGATGCGCTGCTCGATGAATTTCTCCAGTCCCACGAAAGCTCCGCCGCAGATGAACAGGATGTTCGTCGTATCGATGCGGATCATTTCCTGGTTCGGGTGTTTCCGTCCGCCCTGGGGCGGCACCGATGCGATCGATCCTTCGATGATCTTGAGCAGGGCCTGCTGGACGCCCTCGCCCGAGACGTCGCGGGTAATCGAAATGTTCTCGCCTTTGCGCGCGATCTTGTCGATCTCGTCGATGTAGACGATGCCGCGCTCGGCCGCGGCGATGTTGCCGCCCGCGTTCTGGATGAGCTTGAGCAGGATGTTTTCAACGTCCTCGCCCACGTAGCCCGCCTCGGTGAGGGTGGTGGCGTCCGCGATGGCGAAGGGAACCTTGAGCTTGCGCGCGAGGGTCTTGGCAAGGAGAGTCTTGCCGGTGCCCGTGGGGCCGATCAGCAGGACGTTCGATTTTTCGATCTCGACGTCGTCGGGGGTCTTTGCGGGGTTCGCTATGCGCTTGTAGTGGTTGTAGACCGCGACCGAAAGGGCCTTCTTGGAGGCGTCCTGGCCGATGATGAACTGGTCAAGATAGTCCTTGATCTCGCGCGGAGTGGGTATGTCTCCCGTGAACTGCGTGGAGAGATCGTGGTCCTCTTCGACGAGGATCTTGCGGCAGACGTCGACGCACTCGTCGCAGATGAAGACGTTCTCCGGACCCGCGATGAGCCTGCGGGCCATGTCGGCGCTCTTTCCGCAGAAGGAGCAGGAACGCTCTACGGTACCGCCGGAATTATTTCGTAGTCGCGCCATCGGTTTTCCTCGTGAGGATGCGATCGACGATGCCGTACTCGACGGCCTCGCCGGCGGACATGTAGAAGTCGCGTTCCATGTCGGCCGCGACCTTGTCCAGGTCCTTGGAAGTGTGACGGGCGAAATACTCGATCGTCATTTTCTTGAGACGGAGGATTTCCTTCGCTTGTATCCCTATATCGCGGGCTTGGCCCTGCGCCCCGCCCCAGGGCTGGTGGATGAGGATGCGCGAGGAAGGCATCGCGTAGCGTTTGTTCGGCGCTCCCGCGGTGAGGATCAAGGCGCCCATGCTGGCCGCTTGGCCGATGCAGTAGGTCTGCACGTCGCATTTGATGTGCTGCATGGTATCGTAGATGGCGAAGCCCGCCGTAACCGACCCGCCGGGCGAGTTCACGTAGAGGTTGATGTCCTTCTCCGGGTCCTGGCTCTCCAGGAAGAGCAGCTGGGCCACCACGAGGTCGGCGGTGATGTCGTTGATTTCGCCGTCGAGGAAGACGATGCGATCCTTCAGGAGCCTGGAGTAGATATCGTAGGCCCGCTCGCCGACGCCCGTCTGTTCGACGACCATCGGCACGAGTCCGTGCATTCGTTCGTTCATCTGTTAAAACTACCCATTATTGGAAACCAGGTCCAGGTATTTCGCCTTCTTGCCCTTCTTGAGCTTGGCTTCGGCGAGAAGGAGATCGAATATCCTGCGTTCCTTGAGGTCGTCCCGAAGGTAGTCCTTCATGTCCTCGCGCTCGTAATGCTTTTTCACTTCATCGACGCTGACGCTCATCGAGGCGGCCATGGCCTCGAATTCTTTCTCCAGTTCCCCGTCGCCGATCTCGACGGCGAGATCCTTGCCTATCCTCTCGACCACGAAGCGGGCTTTCAGGGCCTTCCCGACATCGGGTCGCCATTCGGCCATGAGGCCGTCGAAGGTTTTGCCCGAGGATTCCACGATGCCGAGCAACTGCTCGGGGCTCGCGTTGAACCGGCGGGCGAGGGTCCTCCAACGGGACTCCAGCTCTATGCGGATCATGGATTCCGGAAGCTCGACGACGGTGGTCTCCAGCACTTTCTCAAGGAGGGCGTTGACCTTGATTTCCCGGAGCTTGGCGTCCAGGTTCTTCTCGAGGCCGGCCTTCAGGTCCGCCTTGAGGTCGGCGAGGGTTTTGTATTTTTCGCTTACGTCCTGGGCAAGGTCGTCGTCGAGGGCCGGAAGCTTCTTTTCCTTGACGGCCGTTACGGTCACGCGGAGCTTTTTGTTCTTGCCGGCCAGGTCGGCGTCGGCGAAATCCGCCGGATAGGATTTTTCGATGTCCTTGGACTGGTCCTTCTTCATGCCGACGACCTCGTCGTCGATCTTGTACACGTTCAGTCCGGTTCCGACGGTGAAGACGAAATCCTGCCGCTCCGTGCCGGGGATGACCAGGGCTCCCTCGTCGAGCTCGCAGTAGTTGACGGTGACGACGTCGTTCTTGGCGACCTTCGCTCCGTCGTTCTTGTCCATCACCACCGCATTGCGGTCGCGGACCTGCTCCAGCTCGCGGTCCAGGTCGGCGTCTTCGACGGAGACGACGGGCGCCTCAATCTCCAGACCCTTCCATGTCCCAACCTTCACTTCGGGGAACACGTCGTAGCTGACGGAGAAGACGAGGTCCTTGGAGAAGTCCAGGACCGGCTCGTCCTTGACGGAGGGGGTCGAATAGGGGAGGGGCTTCTCTTCGAGAGTCTCGAAGACTTCTTGCAGCGAGTTCTCCATGACGCGGCCGAGCACTTCCCCTTTCAGGGATTCGCCGAACTTGCGTTCGAGGACTTCGCGCGGCACCATGCCCTTGCGGAAGCCTTTGATCTGAATGCTTTTCGCGTAGGACTTGATCATTTCGTCGTACTGGGCGCGGACATCGTCCTTTCCGACGGTGACGGTCAGCATGACCGACGAATGTTCGAGACGGGCTATTTCCTTGGATAAAACCACTTCTGTTCCTCTTCTCGTTGTGGACGCGTTATGCGCGTCCCAGGATTAGGCCGACCGGCGGGTGGAACCCCGCCGGACTCGGCGGACGATACAAAAAAAGCGATCCGCTCATCGGATCGCTTTCCGCCTGAGAGCGGGAAACGGGAGTCGGACCCGCGACATCCACCTTGGCAAGGTGGCGCTCTACCACTGAGCTATTCCCGCATTCATGTCGACCCTTCACTCCGCCTATCGGCATGCGAGAGAAGGGACTTGAACCCTTACGCCTGCGGCACCAGATCCTAAGTCTGGCGTGTCTACCAATTTCACCACTCTCGCTCGGCGTCGGACGACTGCCGGAGTGTAGCGGAAAAACCCGGATGCTGTCAACGCATCCACGGGCCGCCGCGCGGGCCGCGCTCGCTCCACGGCTCCGGAGGGCAGGCCGTCCGGGCAAAAAAAGCGTCCGGAATACCGGNNAACGGGAGTCGGACCCGCGACATGCGCCCAGTAGGGCGCATGTCGAGCGGAATGGGTTGGACGGTCCGACTCCCGCTGGAAAAGAAAAAGCCCGGAACCGAAGTTCCGGGCAATGAAGCGGGAAACGGGAGTCGGACCCGCGCCATGCGCCCAGTAGGGCGCGTGTCGAGCGGAATGGGTTGGACGGTCCGACTCCCGCCGGGCAAAAAAAAAGCGTCCGGAATACCGGNNAACGGGAGTCGGACCCGCGACATCCACCTTGGCAAGGTGGCGCTCTACCACTGAGCTATTCCCGCATCTACCTACCCCCGAAGGGGAAGGGCGGACTTTCCGCAGGAAAGTCCGATTGAGCCGCGAAGGATTCGAACCTTCGACCCGCAGATTAAGAGTCTGCTGCTCTACCAACTGAGCTAGCGGCCCGGATGCAAAAACCATCAACTTGCGTCCGACAGGAGTCGAACCTGCGACCTACGGATTCGAAGTCCGTCGCTCTATCCAGCTGAGCTACGGGCGCATTTCCTTATCTCAGCAGGAAGGGTGGATGACGGGGCTCGAACCCGCGACACCCAGAGCCACAGTCTGGCGCTCTACCTACTGAGCTACATCCACCATCGAACTGACTTGGTGAATATGCCCGAAAGGTTTTAAAGAGTCAATACGATTCACCCAAAAAAAACAGTACAGGGAAGGAGGCGAGGGCGAAGGAAGCGGCGGTTCTTTTCACGAAGTGCTTCTTTTGAACCTTTATACCCCGAGCGGCAAGAGCGTTGGAAGGTCTTTCGCGAAAAACGCCGGAAACGAGTTCCTCATTATTCCTTCACCCGTGACCCTTACCCGCCGATATATGAATCGAGGTACCCTATATGGAAACCATCGAATCGAGACTGATCGAACGCTGCGCCGATGTGCTGCGGCAGGAAACGGCCCTTCTCGCGAGGCTCTCGGGAGCCCAGGAAGTCGTCAGGAACGCGGTTTTCGCCCGCGACTGGGCGGATCTGGAATCGATGCTTTCGCGGCTGGATGCGTACGGCCATGAATTCGCGCTTCTGGAAGCCGAGCGCGCCCGCGTATTCGCGGAGATCGCGCCCATAGTCGGAGCCGAGCGGGAAAGCGTGGGCTTCTACGCACTGGTATCCCGGCTGGAGCCGCTCATGCGCCGGGAGCTTACCGATCTGTACCGGCGGCTCAAGCTGGACGCACTGAAGGTCCGGCTGGCGAACGACGCGCTCTCGACCTATCTGGCCGACGCCCGTTCGACCCTTTCGGATTTCATGGACGCCGCCTTTCCCGACCGGAAAGGCCGGATCTATTCCCGCAGGGGAACGGCGGTCCACGCCGAAATGCGCAGCCTCGTCCTGGACAGAAGCCTGTAGCCTGAAGCGGAGGAACCATGCAATCGACCTTCGCCGGCATCGAGCTCGGCAAGCGGGCGGTAGTCGCCCACCAGCAAGCCCTGGCGACCACCGGCCATAACCTCTCCAACGCCTCGACCGAGGGTTATTCCCGCCAGCGCGTGGAATTTTCCCCCTTCGAACCCATCTACCTTCCCGGACTGAACCGGGAAGAAACCGCGGGCCAGATAGGGCAGGGAACCGTGGTCGAGCGCATCGAGCGGGTTCGGGACGAGCTGCTTGACCGGCGCATCGTCGCCCAATCCAACGGCGAAGGCTATTGGGACACCCGCGACAAGTACGTGCTCATGCTGGAGCGGCTGTACAACGAACCCGCGGACGTCTCCATCCGCGGCCGCATGGACGCGTTCTGGGATTCATGGCAGGAACTCTCCGTTCATCCGGCGGACTCGGCGCCGCGCAAGGCGGTCATCGAACGGGGCAAGACCCTCGTGGACGCGATCCACGAACGCTACGCGGGAGTCAAGGGCCTGCGCGACATGGCCGAGGAAGACATCCAGGGTACGGTCAAGCGCGTCAACGACCTCAGCCGCGGGATCGCGGGCCTGAATGAGGAAATACAGAAGATACGCGCCCAGGGCGACAATCCGAACGACCTTTACGATCGACGCGACCTGCTCGTGGAGAAATTGGCTTCGATCATCGACGTGACGACCGACGGCCGCGATCCGGACGAGTTCGTCGTCCATACGGCCGGCTTCGTCCTGGTCCAGGGAAGGTCGGCGCGGGAATTCGGCCTCCAGTCCGGTATCGATACCGAAGGATATTCGCGGATAGTATGGAAGGATTCGGGCGAGGCCGCGCATTTCGCCGGCGGCAGCCTCGCTTCCCTCGTGGAGCTCCGCGACGAAACCCTGAGGACGGAACTGCAGAGCCTCGATTCCATGACCATGAATTTTTCCGACCTCGTGAATGACGCCCATCGCCCCGGAAGCGGGGCGAACGGGAAGACGGGCCTGGATTTCTTCGTGGACCGGCCCTTCGTGACGAACGTCGCGGGCAATTACGACCGGAACGGGGACGGCGCGTACGATTCGTCCTACGTCTTCCGCATCTCGGGCTCCAACAGCCTGGAAGAACGCGCCCAGATCGGGCTGGAAGGGATCATGAAGCTCTCCGGTTCGGACGGCGACGTGGAAGTGCCCTACTATCCGACGGATACCGTCGCCGACGTGGTAGCGCGCATCAACGACGCGGGCGCCGAGGTCGTCGCCCGGCTGGACCGGGAGGGGCGCCTGTCATTGAAGGGGACTCCTTCCGCCGATCCGGCCAATCCGGATTTCGTGATCAGGCACCTGGAGGATTCCGGCCGCTTCCTGGAGGGCTACGCGGGAGTGCTCCTGGGGCGCGGGGAAGAGGGTGCCTACGATTGGGCCAAGGCCGACGCGGTGCTTTCGCTCCGCGGTGGGGCGCTGGACTTCGCTGTGGCCCCGGTCGCCCATCCCTCCGGCTGGATAGAGCTGAATCCCGAACTTGTCAAGGATCCTTCCTCCATCGCGGCGGGCTACGGGCAGAACGGAAAACCCGCGAATCCCGGGAACGGCGAGGCCGCCCTCGCGATCGCGTCCCTGCGCAACGGCGCCGTCATGGTAGGCAAGCTGGACACTTTCGACGACTACTTCGCCGATGCGGTCGCGCGGGTCGGCCTCATGGGCGAGCAGTCCGACCGGTCACTGGAAACCCAGAACCTCATCATGAAACAGTTGCGCGACATGCGCGATTCGATCTCGGGCGTCAATATCGACGAGGAGTTGTCGCAAATGATCAAATACCAGCACGGTTACGCCGCCGCCGCGCGCTTCGTCACGACGATGGACGAAATGCTGGACACCATCATCAACCGAATGGGAGCGTAACAAAGCATGAGACGCGTTTCGACCGATATGCCCAATGACGACATGCAGTACCGCATGAGGCGGAACGAGGCGGCCCTGTCTTCGATGCAATCGAAAATGGCCAGCCAGACCAGGATCAAGGAACTGCGCGACGATCCGCTGGCTGCCGCGCACGCGGTCCGCTACGAGTCCTACCTCGCGCGCCTGGACCGCTTCGAGGGGAACGCGCTGTACGCGCGCGATCATTTCAAGACCGCCGACGGTTATCTCCGCCAGGCCCAGGACGTGATGCAGCGGGTACGCGAGCTCGCGGTGCAGGGCGCGAACGGAACCTACGCGGCCGAAGACCTGCGATACATGGGCGTGGAAGTGAACGAACTGCTGAAGGAGCTGGTCTCCACGGCGAACGCGATCGGTCCTGACGGGAAGCGGCTTTTCGCGGGGGACAAGGCATTCACCGAACCCTTCCGCATCATCGAGGGGAGCGCAGCAGGGGCTTCGGAAACGATCGTCACCGCGGTCGAATACCAGGGCTCCGGCGGTTCCCGTAGGACCGAGGTTTCGGAAGGCGCCTACTCCGAGCTGGACATCGGGGGAGGGGAGGCCTTCTGGGCGGAGAAGATGCAGATATTCTCTTCCGTCGACGCGACCGACTGGCGCGCCGCCGAAAGCGCCGCTTTCTTCGTCGACGGAGTCCGCGTGGACCTGTCCGCCGGAGATACCCTGCCCGCCGTGGTGGCCAAGATCAACGATTCGGCCGCTCCAGTGAAGGCCTACGTGGATCCCGTCACCCGGGGCATCGCGCTCGAGGGCACGAGCGCGCACCTGATACGGCTGGAGGACGCCCGGGGGTCCTCCGCGCTCAAGGAACTCGGCATCCTGAAGACGGTTTCAGATCCCTCAGCCCCTGCCTGGAACGCCACGGCGCGCGTATCCGGCGGTTCGGCTTTCGATATGGTGCTGCGCCTGCGCGATGCCCTGTACCGCGGTGATTCGGAAACTGCCGGCGGTCAGGCGCTGGCGGGCATCGACCTGGCGCTGGACAACCTGGGATCGCGGCTGGCGGAAGTCGGGAGCCGGCAGGAACGCGCCGAGATGACCTGGAAGCGCGTCAACGAGGCCATTCCCGACGTGACGGCGAATCTGGCGCGGGAATCCTCCCTGGACTTCACCAAGGCGGCAACCGATCTCGGCATGCTCGAATTCGCCCATAAAGCCACCTTGCAGACCGCCGCCAAAATCATCCAGCCGACGTTGCTGGACTTCCTGCGATAGGAGAAAAAATGAGAATCAACACCAAGCCCTACGGAGCCATCGAGGTGGACGAGCGCCAGAGGATCTCCTTCCCGCACGGGCTCCTCGGCTTCGAGAAATTCCAGGATTACGTGCTCCTGGACGCCGAGCGGCAGCCTTTCTACTGGCTCCAGTCGGTGGAGGTCGAACGGGTCGCCTTCGTGCTGGTCAATCCTTTTCTTTTCCGGCCGGACTACGAGCTGGACATAGACGATATCGATCTGGCCGAGATCAGGATCGATGATCCCGAGGAGGCGCTGATCTTCTCCATCGTCACGATACCCGCGGACGGTTCGCCGATGACCGCGAATCTGCAGGGTCCGCTCGTGATCAACAAGGAACAGCGACTCGCCCGGCAGGCCGTCCTCACCGATCCGCGTTGGAAAACCAGGCACGACATAGTCGCCGAACTCGCGAGCGCGAAGAAGGCGCCATGCTGATATTGTCGCGGAAAGTCAACGAAAAGATCATGATAGGGGACGACGTCGCCATTTCCATCATCGAGATACGCGGGGACCAGGTGAAGATAGGCGTGGACGCGCCCCGTTCGGTCAAGGTGTTCCGTCGCGAGGTCTTCGACGCCATCATGGCGGAAAACAAGGCCGCCGCGGAATCCGCGGTCACCTTCCCTCCGGTGGATCTCGGCGCCGAACGGGAGAAGGTGTAGGCAACGCGAGCAGGAAGGTAGTCAGCAACCAGAATCCAGCAAGAAGAGGAAAAAAAAGGATGGGGTAGCGCGCTTCGAGTTGCCGGCTGCCGCCTGCCGGCCTCCGGGCACCGGCTACCGCCTGCCGGCCTCCGGGCACCAGCTACTGGCCTCCGGCCTTCGGGCACCAGCTACTGGCCTCCGGCCTTGTCCATCAGTCCGCGTTTTCTTCGTAGATCTTTTCGAATTCCCCGTCGATGCGTTCGAAAACATCGACCAGGGCGGGGTCGAAATGGCTGCCGCTCCATTCCTTGACGTTCTCGATCGCCGTGGCGTGGTCGAAGGCTTCCTTATAGCTGCGCTTCATCCTGAGCGCGTCGTACACGTCGGCGATGCTCACGATGCGCGCCGACAGCGGAATCATGGAATTTTCGATCTTGAAGGGGTAGCCGGTACCGTCCCAGCGTTCGTGGTGGTTCAGGGCTATCTCGCGGGCCATGGGATTGGGATAGGTCGAAAGGATGTAGGCGCCGTTTTTCGTGTGCTCCTGCATGATCGACCATTCCCATTCGGCGAGAGGCCCCTCCTTGTTCAGTATGTCGTCCGGTGTGCCGATCTTCCCGACGTCGTGCATGGAAGCGAGGAAGCCGATGTCTTCGATGAAATCGCGGTCGATGGACTGGTAACCGAACTGGTCGTACAGGATTTCGGCGAAGCGCCGCGCGTAGAGGTTGACGCGCTGGATGTGTTTCCCCGTATCGTTGTCCTTGAGCTTGGATGCCTCCAGCAGGCTGAGGAATACGCTGCGCAACAGATTCTTGTTCTCGGTCGTCACGTCGTCGAAAAATGCGATGTAATTGGACGGCGACCGCGAGCCGACGGAATACAGCGGAAACAGGTATGCCTTGGTTAGTACCGTACCGGATCCCCGGGTCTTGCTGCGGATGAGGCCTTTCCAGGAATAACCCTTTTCCCTCGAATGGACCGATCCGTACAATTCGTGCAGGACGCCCGCGCCCAGCGCCTTCCCGAAAGCATCGCTGAACAGGTTGCCCGAAAGCCGGTAATAGTCGGTGAACAGGCGCTCGCAGGCCTCGTTGGCGAATTCTATGCGCATCCTTTCGCTGAGGAGGAGGACGGGGAAGGGATTCGAGGCGAAAGTGGCGCGCGCTTTTTGCAGGTAGTCGTCTTCTTCCCGGTCGCGCGGCAGGAGGTCGGCTTCCGGGGTTTCTGCGGAGGTTTCGATCTCGTCGAGGCTTTCCAGCTCCTCGGCTTCCTCGACCGCGTCTTCGTCGCTCATGCGGGCATCCCCTTGCGTTTCGCTTCAAGGGTAAGTTCCGCCTCGCTCCGGCGCAGGTAGACGAGGCCCGCGTCCGGGGCATCGCCTGCGGCGCCGGAGGCGAAGGCCGCGACGGCGGCGGCGAGCAGCACCTTGCCGGCGCCTCGGCGGGGCGAGGGGTCGGCGACGAGCCGCGACGGGGAGATGAAACGGGAGAGGGCCGCGGCGCCGGATACGGCGTCGGGACCGGCGACGAATACGGGCTCTTCCCCCGGGAGCAGCGCCGCCAGAGCCTCGCTCTCCGCGTCGAAGTCTTCGCAGCGGCGCGAGCCGCGCAGGAACGTTGCAGCGTACCAGCGTCCCTTTTTCGCGTCGATAAGTGGCACGACCCAGCCGGGCCAGGCGGCGTGGGGCGCGGCGATGCAGTCGAGGGTGGGGACGGAGATCAGGGGGATGCCGCGCGCCGCCGCGATGCCCTTGGCCGTAGCCATGCCGATGCGCAAACCTGTGAAGGAACCGGGCCCCTGCATGCAGGCGACCAGATCGATCCCGGCGGGATCGGCGCGGGCAACGCGGAACAGGGCGTCGACGAGTTCCATGAGCCTTTCCGAATGGCGCCGGCCGGCGTCCATTTCAAAGGAGAGGACGCCTTCATCCGTGGAAAGCGCTACCGAGAGTATGTCGGTCGCCGTATCCAGGGCAAGGACGTTCATGACAGGGCCTCTTCGAGAGCCGTTCCCTGGACCCGGATACTGCGGCTGCCGTCCGCGCGGGTCTCCAGGCTGACGATGGCCGCGCCGGCGGGGATGGAGGCTTCCACCCGCTCGCTCCACTCCACGACGCTCACTCCCCGGCCGCAAAGGTATTCGTCCGCTCCGAGCGCGGCGAAGTCCTCGTCTCCATCCAGCCTGTACGCGTCCATGTGGTACAGGGGAAGGCGGCCCGAATATTCCGAAATGATGGTGTAGCTGGGGCTGGTGACTTCTTCCCGGATCCCCATTCCGAGGGCAATGCCTTTGACGAGGGTGGTTTTCCCGGCGGCGAGGCCTCCCCGGAGGGCAAGGACGCTCCCCGGACCCAAGGCCTGTCCGATCCTGAGACCGAGCGCAACGGTCTCTTCGGAATCGGAGGTGATGAATTCGATCAGGGAAGGGCTCCGTTCTTGTCCATGGCGGTTATGCTCTCGCGCAATTCGCGCAGGACGGGAACGAGCGGATATTCGAGCAGCTCGAGCAGGTTGACCGTCACTTCCCGGGCTCCCGTCGGTTTCGTTTCGATGATGAATTCGATATTCCGCGTCAGGTGTTCGTTCAGGATTTCCAGTACGGCCGTCGCGGTGAAGACCCTTCGGTAATAGATGGGAACGTCCTTCCTGGTGATATCCTTCACTGCAACAACTTTCATCTGGCCCCTATGGAAAGATATTGTACGGTATGGGATTACCGGCGGTCAATCCTGATCATAGCCGTATACCATCGCGTTTATCGCGTTGAGCGCCCGCCGGGGTACCTTCATGAACTGGATGTGCATGATGCCGCCGATGCCGCCGGATTTATTGGTCCTCACTGTCCGCCCCAGGGCCGCGAGTGTCCTTCCCTGGGCATCGTCAAAATCCACCTTCAGGTATTCTCCCGTCCGGATCGCCGCGGCGCTCTTGATCGCGCAGCCTCCCGCCGAAATGTCCATGATCGTTCCCATGGCGCGCCGTTCGTCGACGATGGTCTTTTTTTCCGTTTTTCTTCCCACCATGCGCTGTTCCACCCGCACGAGCGAGAAGAAGCAGGAGACGCGGACCTCCTTCCTCCTGAACCGCCGGTTCGGCAGAGACGCTATTTTTTCGGAATGGGCCAGGATGATCACGGGGCCGCGCGGGGTGTCCTCATAGCCGACGACCTTGGTCTCGAAGCGGTAGCCCTGGCTGGATTTCGCGTAGAAGGCAAGGACGACCTTGGTTCCGCGCGCGAATTTGACGGTAGTGCCGATGGCGTCCTTGGGCGCGTCCGCGGCGAGACGTTCTCCCTTGGCCGTTACGATCTTGACCGGGTAGATGTCGCCGTTCGGGCCTGTGATGGTGGCCGCTTGCCCGTCCGGAAGTCTTCGCGTCGACTGGATTCGCGCTGCGGAGCCCTGGGCGGAGTCGAGGGTCGTCCTGATCGAGAAGAGTCTCGCTTTGCCTTCCTCAGCGTCGTTCTCGGTTTCGGCGCTTTTTTCGATATCCCGGTAGGACCGCTTGAAAACCCGGTCCACCGTCGCCGTATCTTCCAGCGCGGCAACCGGATCCGAGATCCGGGAATTCCTCAGGACTCCGTCCAGCAGGGACGTCTGTTCGTGCGAGAGCCCGTAGGCCGCGGCGGCGCGCTTGACCGCGCCTTTGCTGAGGCGGAAGGCGCCGACGGATTTTGATGAGAAGGAGGATCCTCCCCCGATGCCGTTCTTGGCGATGTTGGTGATGGTGAGGAACACGATGATGATGCCGATCGTCACAAAAAGGACGATGGCCGCGGTGGGGTCGCTTTCCGTTAAGTAGGAAACCTGGAGTAGGGTGGTCGGCATCGCGCTCATGCCCCGACCGCCGCCGAATCGCGCTCTGCGCGCAGAGCGCGCTCCGCAAGCAGAGCGCGCTCCGCAAGCAGAGCGGCCGCGAGGGAGCGGAGGCGGGGCGCGACCTCGTATTCGGACAGGTCGCCGACAAGCACCGCATCGCCCGATTCGTATGCGGCAACGAGCTCGCGCAGGGCCGAGCCCAGCTCTTCGACGAAGTTACGGAAATCCGTCTCCCCGACGGCGAAAGCATGTATGTCCAGCCCGTCGTAACGGAGTAGGGGCACGATCCGCAGCAGCTTCTCCGCAATGATAGAGAAATCCCGGAGGGTCGCCGCCGCTTTCGCGTCCTTGCCCGTCTGGAGTTCCAGGGGGAGCTCCTCCAGCCGCTCCGCCAGGGGCTCCATCGCGCTGCCGATGCCGAGCAGTTCATCGCGGGGCGATGCGGCTTCCTTCGCCCGCTCCCTGACCTGTGCGAGCGCCGCCGCGGTTTTCTCCGGCGGCCCCTGCAGGGCCTCGCGGATGAGGGCTCCGAGGCGCGCATCGCCGCGGGAAAGGAACAGGGCGGCCGGCCCCGTTTCCCAGGCGGAAAGGGCGGCCGTCAGCCTGTCGCCGCCGGAGAGGGCGAGCGAGAGGGCCCGCTCGCCATCGGCGAGGGCCTCCCGCAGGAGCTCGATGCGGGAATCGGCTATCGCGTCGAACCTGGAAATTCCCGCGAGTTCCCGCTCGCATGCGGCTTCGAACCCGGCTTCCTCCACGGGGGAGCCGTCCAGAGCGAAGGAGGCGATGCTCAGGCCTCCGTCTTCCAGCCACCGGGAAAGGGGAGCGAGCAATTCGGCCACCGTGCGTTCGTTTTCGAACGTCAGGTCCAGCGTCTGTCCATTCACCGTAACGATCATTGGCTGCTCCATGGGTGTACTTCTATTGGTTCGAATTCTTGTTAAACTGGTCTATGGAGCCCGAGGTGCTCTCCATGCGGTTCAGCGCCCCTTCCATCAGCCCGTATTTTCGTTTGAGGTCGTCTTCCTTCGCGATCAGCTGCGCGTCCATCGTCTCGATCCGGCGTTTGTCCTGGGCGATTCGGGTGTCGATGCCGCCCGTTTTCAGCGAAAGGATGCCCCCCGTCTCGACATAGGATTTCGTGAGTTCATCCACTTTGATGGCGAAGCCCGAATCGTTGATGAGGTCGCCGTCGGTATCGTTGGCGAACAGCTCCTTGACGGATCCGAGCCTGTCCTTCAGCGCCGAATCCAGCTTCTTTTCGTCGATCTCAAGGTACCCGCGCAGCCGCGAGACGTCGTAGCCGCCTCCGGTGCCGGAGCGGGACGCGTCCGTGGAGACGCCGATATGGGAGAGCAGGGAAAGGTCCCTGTCAGAGCTCGTGGCATACGGAGTGCTCGCCGCGCGTTGCAGGGTAGCCTTGAACTGGTTGAGGGTGGAATCCCCCTGCAGCGCTCCGAGCTTCTCCTCCATCGCCTTGGCTTCGTCCTTGCTGAGGTAGTCAAGTTCCCTGATCACCTGGCCGTCCAGACGGGTAAGAACGTTGGTTTCGGCGATGAGCTTGTTATAGTTGCCGACGAGGGCGATGACCGCTTCCTTGGCGGCGTTCCGGTCGGGCTCCACGGAAAGCTTCACGGGGGAGGTCGACTTTCCGCGCAGGGTCACCTTCACCCCGGGTATGAGGTCATCGACGACGTTGGAGGGGCGTTCGACTTCGATCCCGTCCATCTCCACGAGGGCATCGGCCGCCAGGGATATCGGGTTTTTGGGCTTCAGTCCGCCTCTTGCCTGGGCGTCGAAGACGCGCACGGACCTGATCGACGCGTCCCTATGGGTGTTGCGGTTGACCAGGTCGATCGCGCTCAGGGTCTTTCCCGCGCCGAAGTCCGATAGCGGAAAGGAATGGCGGACGAAGTCACCGGAATCGGCGAAGGGCGGGATGTCGGCGGAAGTCCCGTCAGTGAAGGAAAGCCTGACCAGGTTGAGGTCGTCCACCCGGGGCGGCACGGCAGGGGGCGTCCAGGGCGGCAGGGGAACGGTCGAAGGATCGCTCTGAATCGTGATGCCGCCGTAGGTGGCCGATCCGGTGGGCGGAATCGAGGGGCCTTGCGGGGGACCTTCAGCCGCGGCCTCTTCGCTCGGCCGGGAAACTGAGCGGAACTCGAATTCCAGGCTCATGCCTCCCTCCGCCCGGACGGCGGGGGAAACGACTATGCGGGCCTGGCCTCCTGCGGTTACCGAAAGCGTTCCTGCCGTCGAGACGGCTTGGGAGGGGGCGGCCGCGGGCGGAACGCCGCGCAGCGAGGCGCCGTCGATGGCGGGTTTCCGCTCCTTGTCGTCGATCCTTTCCACGATTCGGGTTTCCAGGGCCAGCTTCTCCGCGTCCTTGCGGAAACCGAGGCGGTTTTCCTCTCCGGTGACCAGAGCCTCGATCACGAGGGAGCGCGTTCCCGGTTGGACGACGATGCTGGACGCGCCGAGCTTCCCCTTTCCCCTGCGTCCGACCGCCTCCGTGAAGTCGCCGACGCTGCCGCCGCGGAACGGCACGACGATCTCGGCGTCGCCCACGGTGAACTCGTATTCGCCCGAAGGCACCCGGTAGTCGGCGGGGAGGGGATCGGAGAGAAAACGGTCGGCTTCCGCGATCCGCTTGACCGAGAAGCTGCGTTCCTGCTCCCGGGCTTCCCGCGTGGCCTCCGCCGTAAGGACGGCTTCGTCGGCCGACCGGGCGATACGCTCGCTGAAGGGATTCTGGAACGAGAAAAGGACGCGCGCGCTTTCGCGTAGCGCCCGCATCCTGATGCCTACTTCCTGCCAGATTTGCTTTTGCTTTTCCAGGTCATCGACGTTCTTCTGGGCGCGTTCCTTGGGAAGACGTTCCAGTTTCATGAGATTGTCGATGAGTTTTTCCGTCTCGAATCGGCTTTTGACGCCTGGGATGAAGATATCGGACATCAGCCGCGCTCGTTTCCCGCCCGTTCGCTACACGGTTTCGTCGAACAGGAGCCCTATCATCTCCTTGATCTTGAGGTGCAATCGTTGCAGTTCCTCGGGCGGAAGTTCCTTGATGACTTTATCGGTTTCCGGGTCGATGACCTTGACGACGACCTGGTCCAGTTCCTCGTTGACTACGAAGCGGAGTTTCTTGTTGAAGGCGAGGCTGATTTTCTCCAGATCGGAAGCGGTCGCTCCGATTTCGGCGTTCACGGCGCGCCGCCTCTCCGCGACCTGCGCGGCCGCCTGGGCCGTGTCGACGCGGGCGGGCTGGTTCGATTGATTCCTGTGGTCTCCCGGCAGCTCCAGCGGCGGATATCCGTTTCCGGCTCCGACGATCGCGATACCCATGGCTACCTCCCTGTAAAAAGAAAAAGGACGGGAAAAGGGCGCGATCCTCTCCCGTCCCGCATTCCGAAAGACGACGTCCAGAGGTCTCTCAGTACGCTATATTCAATTTCTGAAGCATTCGGTTCATCCGGTCCTTAGCCAAGCAACTGCATCACGTTCTGCGACCGCGCGTTGGCCTGCGCCAACATCGCGTTTCCTGCCTGGGACAGGATCTGGTTCTTGGTGAAGGTGACCATTTCGGAAGCCATGTCGGCGTCCCTGATGGTCGACTCCGAAGCCTGAAGGTTCTCGGCCGCAACGGCTACGCCTTTCGCTGCCATTTCGAAGCGGTTCTGGTACGCGCCGAGGTCGGCGCGCTGCTTCGAAATCTGCTTCAGGGCGGAATCCAACGATCCGATGGCCTGGTTGGCTCCTTCGGGCGTGGCTATGGAGATCATTCCGGAATCACCCTGAGCGCCTTGCAAACCAAGCGCCTGCGCGGTCATCGTGGCGATGAAGACCTGTTCGCTCTGATCCATGTTCGCTCCGACCTGGAACGTCATGGTCCGGCTCACCGCGGAATTCCGGGCGAAGGCTCCTGTCATGATGTTCATGCCGTTGAACTGGGCGTGGCTCGCGATGCGGTTGATTTCGTCGACCAGCTGCGAGACTTCGACCTGGATCTGCATCCTGTCCTCATCCGTGTAGATGCCGTTCGCGGACTGCACAGACAGTTCGCGGAGGCGGTGGACGATATCCTGCGACTCCTGGAGGTAACCTTCGGTTGTCTGAATGAAGGAGACGCCGTTCTGGATGTTCGCCTCGGCCTGATTGAGTCCCCGGATCTGGCCCCGCATTTTCTCGGAGACCGCGAGCCCGGAGGCGTCGTCTCCGCCGCGGTTGATCCGCTGCCCGGAACTCAGGCGCTCGATGCTTTTCGCCACGTCTCCCTGCGTCACTCCGAGCTGACGATTGGCGTACATGGCGCTCATGTTATGATTAATGATCATATGACCCTCCTTGCGATGGTACCTCCGGCTATCCGTAGCCGATGGTCGAACCGCGCGACCGGTCGCCGTGCGGGAGGATCGCGCCGATCCCGCCGTGCTTCCGTGAGCGGAACGGAGCGCGCATCGTCCTGGAAACCGCGGAACCGGAAGGCTCCGCGGCGCCGAGACGCGCTCCGTACCGCCTCGCGCCCTTCGCGAGGGTATCTGTCAAAGAACGCCGTTACGCCCCGATCGGACGATACGAAAGTCTGTTTCCGAAAAGAACGGACCGGCGCGGATAGGAACCCGCGCCGGTGTCCGGTCCTTCAGGAAATTGTATACCGCTACTGGAGAAGTTGCAAGACGGAGGTTGTCCGCTGGTTGGCCTGGGCGAGCATCGCGTTCCCCGACTGGGAGAGGATCTGGTCGCGCATGAAGGTCACCATCGTGTTCGCCATGTTCGCGTCGCGGATGCGGGATTCGGCGGCCTGGAGGTTCTCGGCTCCTACGTCGATGCCGCGGATCGCGTGCTCAATGCGGTTCTGGTACGCGCCGAGGTCGGCGCGCTGTTTGTTCACCTTCTTGAGGGCTTCGTCCAGGCTGCCGATGGAGCGGTTCGCTCCGTCCGGGGTGTCGAGGGCGATGATGGTCCCGTCGCCGGGGTTGCGGACGCCGAGTCCGGCCGCGGTCATCGTGCCGATGAAGACGCGTTCGCGTTGATCCATGTTGGCTCCGAGGTGGAACCACATGGACGCGGTCACCAGGTTTTCACCCGTTTCCCGGGCGAAGCGGCCGGTGATCAGGTTCATGCCGTTGAACTGGGCATGGCTGGCGATGCGGTCGATCTCGTCGACGAGCTGGGACACTTCGACCTGGATCTGCATGCGGTCCTCGTCGGTGTAGATGCCGTTGGCCGATTGGACGGAGAGTTCCCTCAGGCGCTGCAGGATGTCCTGCGATTCCTGGAGGAAACCTTCCGTCGTCTGGATGAAGGAGATTCCGTTGGAGGCGTTGGTCGAAGCCTGGTTGAGGCCCCGGATCTGGCTCCGCATCTTCTCGGAAACGGCGAGGCCGGAAGCGTCGTCGCCGGCCCTGTTGATGCGCATGCCGGAAGAAAGCTTCTCCATCGACTTGTCGAGGGCGCCTTGGGTGGTCCTGAGTGTACGATCCGCATACATCGCGCTCAGATTGTGATTGATGATCATGTCATCCTCCTTGAAAAGACTATGTCGAGGGGCATCCGTGCCCCTTGAGCCCGATATTGACCGGCCGCGCGGTTCCGGAATCCGAAAGGATTCAAGGCAGGACGCGCGCGCGCCGATTTATGGCAAGGGAGTATCCGCTCCGCCCCGAAAGGCGAAGTAAGAACACCAAGTCGGCTTGATTATCGGCGGACGCGGGGCGGAACTTGAGAGTTTTCTTTGTTGGACGGGGACGGACCCTTGTCGGGTGCCGACAGCTTCTGCAGGGCCCGCTCCAGGGCACGGATGCGGAATTCGTCGTAGGCGAGAGGCGCGGAAAGGCGGGCGAAAATCCGGTGCGCGTCGCGTTCCTGTTCGGTGAGCAGCCACTCTCCGAGGATGGACCGCTCCAGATTGACCGCATAGACGGGGCGATGGTCGCCCGCCTGCGTGAACAGGAGCCGGAAGCGGACCGATGAGCCGGTCCGGTCATGCGACGGGGAGCCTGAAACCGCCGCGACGGAAAAACCCTCCAGCTCGAAGCGCTCGAGCGGGCCGTTCGCCATCTGGGCCATCCAGGAAAGGTCCCTGATAGGTTCCACCGCCGCCTCCGTATTCAAGTATAGCGCCTGGGCGGCGGGATGCAATCGGTTCGCGGCGCTTGCCTGAGCGGCGGGGTAGGGCTAGAATCCGCCGCATGGCCTGTCCCGTTTGTTCATCCGGCTCGGAATACGCCCTTTCCACGCCCCGCCGCTCCTTCCTCCGTTGCGCGGAATGCGGCTTCGCATGGTCCTCGCCCTCCTCCCGGCCCGATTCGGCCGCCAGCCGCGAACGCTACCTGCTCCACCGCAACGAGGCCGGCGATCCTGAGTACGTCGGCTACCTCTCCGGCATCATCGACCAGGCGCTTTCGCGGGTTGAGGCCGGATCGGGCGCAAGCGTGCGCTTGGCAGTCGATTGGGGCTCGGGGCCGAATCCCGTCTGCGCCTCCCTGCTGCGCGCGCGGGGCCTCGAGGTTTCGATCTGGGATCCCTTCTTCGCCGACGGCGCTCCTCCCGCGGCCGGATCCTCGGACCTGGTCCTCTGCATCGAGGTCGCCGAACATTTCCTTGACCCAGTGCCCGATTTCATGGCCATGGCCGCCTGCCTGCGTCCGGGCGGGTATGCCGCGGTCCACACCCGCATCGCGCCCGAGGACGACGCGGCTTTCCTGCGCTGGTGGTATATAGAGGATCCGACCCACGTCTCCTTCTATTCCGAGCGTTCCCTGCGTCTGCTCTCCCGACGCGCGTCACTCTCCCTCCGGGAGGTGTTGGACGGGCGGCTCTCGATCTTTTCTCGCCCCCTGCCGGTGCTCGTCGCAGGCGGCGCGAATCTGGATATGGAGGGCCGTTCCTTCGCCGCGCTGGTGGCCGGCGATTCCAATCCCGGCCGCATCCGTTTCGCCCCCGGCGGGGCCGCCCGCAACGTCGCGGAGAACCTGGTCCGCTTGGGCATCGCCGCCGAACTGTCCGCGGCAGTCGGCGCGGACGCGGCGGGGCGGGATCTTGAGGAAAGGACGGCGGCGTCGGGCATCGGTACGGCGGGAGTGGAGCGGATGGAAGGATCCGCGACCTCCTGCTACCTGTCCATCCTCGACGATGAAGGGGAGATGGCGCTCGCACTGTCATCGATGGAAATCTGCGATCGCTTCGTTCCCGAGTATGCCCTGGCTTCCTGCGTGAGGGCGGCCGCGGCGGCCTCCGCGCGTTCCTTCGTCCGCCCCTCATCCGTTCCCTTCTCGGCGCTCATGCTCGACGGGAACCTTCTGCCCGCTACGGTGGAAGCGCTGCTGGACCGGTTCCCGGATACGCCCGCCTGGTTCGATCCAGTATCCACCACCAAGGCGCGGCGTTTCGCCGAATGGCGATCGGGAGCCTTGGTCGGGCGCTTCGCCGCTCTGAAGCCGAATCGGGTCGAGGCCGACGCGATGGGAGCGGCTTTGTTGCGGAGAACCGCGGGGGTTCTCTACGTGAGCCAAGGCCCCGAAGGCGTGTCGGCGGCCGGCCGCGGCGCCGAATTCCGCTTCAAGCCGCCGGCGGTCGAAGTCGTTTCGGCGACGGGGGCAGGGGACGCCTTCCTCGCCGGAGCCTTGCGGGCGATCCTCCTCGGAGATAGTATTGAGGAATCCGTCGTCCAGGGTTGCGCGGCGTCCTCCATGGCGCTCGCTTCAAGCGAAAGTTGCCCGCCCGGATTGAGCGCCGTCCGCGCGGAGGATATCGTAGGCCGATGGCGGCGATCCGGCGTGGTAGCCGGAAAGGAATGCAGATAATGAATGACCGACAGGCTTTGCGCGGATACCTGGACTTTTCCGAAGAAGTGGAGGCCGCGGTTGCCGAAGGGCGGCCCGTAGTGGCCCTGGAATCGACCATCATCAGCCATGGGATGCCCTGGCCGAGGAACGCCGAGACTGCCCTCCGCGTGGAGGCCGCCGTGCGAGAGCGCGGCGCGACTCCGGCCACGATCGCCGTGATCGGCGGCCGACTGAAGGCGGGGCTTTCCCCGGAAGGCATCGAGAAGCTGGCCAAGGCGGGGCAGTCGGCGATCAAGACGAGCCGGCGGGACCTGCCCTTCGTGGTCGCCGACGGTGCGGACGGGGCGACCACCGTGGCCGCCACGATGATAGTCGCCGACCTCGCGGGTATCCGCGTGTTCGCGACGGGGGGAATCGGCGGCGTGCATCGCGGCGCGACCGAAACCTTCGACGTTTCGGCCGATCTGGAAGAGCTTGCGCATACCGACGTAGCCGTCGTCTGCGCGGGCGCCAAGAGCATCCTGGATCTCGGCCTCACCCTGGAATACCTGGAAACCCGCGGAGTACCCGTCGTCGGCTGGGGAACGGAGGAGCTTCCCGCTTTCTATTCCCGCTATTCGGGCCACAAGCTGGACCGCCGTATCGATTCCGTCCGTCTGCTCGCCCGCGCCATGCTCATCAAGTGGAAGCTCGGCCTCCGGGGCGGCATCGTCGTCGCCAACCCCATCCCCGCCGAATACGCGATGGGCAAGGCCGAGATCGACGCTATCATCGAACGCGCCCTCGGCGAGGCGGCCGACCTGGGAATCAAGGGGAAGGAGATCACCCCCTTCCTGCTTGCGCGCATCAGCGAGCTTTCCGGGGGCGAGAGCCTGGATTCCAATATCCGCCTCGTGCTCAACAACGCGGCGTTGGCGGCGGACCTGGCCGTCGCCTACGCCGGACTGCTGCGGGAAGACTCGGAGGAAAACCGCCCGTGACGGAATCCGCGTTCTCGGAGAAGCTGTTCGGCCAGATCAGCGCCGGCCGCTCGCTTTCGCTGGAGAACGGGGACAAAGTGCTGATCCTCAGCGACCTCCACATGGGCGACGGAGGACGCGGGGACGATCTGGTGAGGAACGAGGGGCTCCTGCTGGACGCCCTTGAGCTTTGGTATTTGCCCCGGGGCTACGTCCTGGTGCTCAATGGGGATATCGAGGAGCTGCAGGGATTCTCCCTCGCCGAGATACGGATGCGCTGGAAGCGCCTGTACGCCCTCTTCGACCGCTTCGCCGCGCGCGGCGGCCTGTACAGGATAATCGGGAACCACGACGAGGATATCCGCTTCGAGGCCGGCTATCCCTATCCCCTATTCGACGCGCTCAGGATCGATACGGGCGTGCTGCCCGTATACGTGTACCACGGCCATCAGGGCTCCCAAGTCTATTCCCGCTACCATCGTGTCATGCGCACCTTCATGCGCTACCTTTTGAAGCCCTTGGGAATCCGGAACATCTCCGCGGCGCGGCGCAAACGCAGGCGCTTCTCCGTGGAACGGAGCGCCTACGATTTCTCCCGCCGCAACGGCATCGTGTCCGTGATCGGCCATACCCACCGGCCCCTTTTCGAATCCCTTGCCCGCTTCGACTACATCAAATTCGAAATCGAAAGGCTTTGCCGCGATTATCCCGCGGCCACCGGCGAGGAGAGGCTGAAAATAGAAGGGGAGGTACGCGCCCTGCGTTTCGAACTGGCGAAGCTGAAGCGGAAGGAACGCAGGAGGAGCCTTCAGGACACCTTGTACGGCGACGAGCTTCCTGTGCCCTGCCTGTTCAATTCCGGCAGCGCCATCGGGAACAAGGGCATAAACGCGATCGAACTGGACCGCGAACGCATATCCCTCGTCTATTGGTACACCGAGGGCGCCGGAAAGCACTTCGTCAGCCGCGGCGGCTACCGAATCGACGAGATCGCCGGAGGAAGCCGCAAGCGCGCCATCCTCAATTCCGACGCCCTGGACTACGTGCTCGCCCGCATCTCGCTGTTGTCCTGATTTCCCCCGCGTTCTTGACGAGGCGGGAAAGGACGGACCATACTGTGGAAGCGCCGGAAGCCTTCAGGCCGGACGCATCGGGAGCGTACGCCATTGGCCGGATACGGTAAGCCGAGAATCCTGGGACGCGTGATCGTCCTCATCCTCCTCATCATCGTCCTCGTCCTCGGCGGCGTAGTCTGGTTCGACTACCTCGGCGTAATCGACGCCAAGGCCTATCTGAGTCCCGCATACCGCCTTTTGGGGTTCGCCCCGCGCACCCAACAGAACCTTCCTCCCGACGAGGCGATTTCCCTGGACGGCGAGCGCCTGGCGGTCCGGCTGGAAGCCCTGGAGTTGCGTAGTCTGGAACAGGACAAACGGGAAGAAACGATCGTCCGACGCGAGGGCGAAATCGAACAAATGGCCCAGGAACTCGAGGAACGGCAAAAAGCGATCGATGAACGAGAGAAATCCTTCAACGTAAAAGTGGAACAGTTCGAGAATAGAAGGGTAAACGTCGAGCAGAACGCGCGCTACCTGACCGGCATGCCGCCCGAAAAGGCCGTCGGCATCATCGCCGCCATGGACGATCAGGACGCGATCGACGTTTTCCGGATGACCGAGGAAATCGCGAAGCAGGAAGGGAAGGCGTCCATCGTCTCCTACTGGCTGTCGCTTTTGCCCTCGCAACGTTCCGCGGAGCTTCAGAGGAAAATGGCGGGCAAGCCGCGGACCCTCAACTGAAGAGCGCGTAGCGACCTCCGGACAGGCGCGCGTTCGCCCGTCGCAGGAGGTTCAATCGGTGATCCAGTCGTTCCAACGAACGCGCGTCGATGCGAGTCCCGCCCTCGAGTCCTCTTCCGCCGCAAAGGCGATCGGGGCCAAGAAGGCGGGGAAATCGCTCCCGCCCGGCCTGTCCTCCTTTTTTTCCGCTCTTTTGGATGCCGCGCGAGCCGCTTCGGCGCGGACCGCACAGGCGCGCCCCTCCTCATCCGCGCAAGGGGCCACCTCTCCGGCTCATGCGGCAGAGGCCGCGGCGTCCAAGGCTGGCGCCTCGGAAACGCTAAAACGTGCCGATGCGGCCGGCCTCGCCCTTGCCGGCAAAGCCGGAAACCGCGGGACGGCGGTCCGGACCGGCGGCGGATCAGTCCGGGAAGGCGCCGAAGCGCGGACGCCGCCCGGCAAAGGCATCCCCGTCCTTGCCGCATCCACCGGAACGGAACCCGCAAGGAAAGCCGCGGAGGCGAAGAATCCGCGTGACGCGGGCGCAGACGGCCAGGAGGACGGATCGTCTTCTGACCTGAAGTCCGGGCGCCCTGCACGCCGCGCGCCCAAGCGCGACGGTTCCGACGGCTCGGCCAAGGTCGAAACGGACTCCCTCAACGCGGCGGCTTTCGTGTCCCGTTCCGTCCCTCAAACCAAGGTATCCGCCCCCGCCCCGGAAGAGAAGCAGAAGGCGGAAGGCGTCGAGGCCAAGCGGAAGGACAGGCGGAAGGATAGGATGGACGTCGAGGTCTACGATTACCGCGCCCGGCAGCCTGATCCGGCGAAGGATCCCACCCTCGCCGAGTCCGGAGGCAAGACGGCCGGCGGCAAACAGGGCACGGAAACCGAAATGGTCCTCTCCCTCGGTAGCGAGCGGGGCGAGAACGGCGCGGAATCGAAAGCCGGACAGCGGGCCGGCGGAGGCGCCTCCTTCTCCGACGCGCTGGCCCGCGAGCTCCGGGCGAACGCGAACTCCGACATCGTCAAGCATGCGGCCTTGGTGCTCCGGGACGGTAACGAGGGGCTGATTCGCCTCTCCCTGAAGCCCGAATCCCTGGGATCAGTCAAGATTCGCCTTGAGCTCGCCGACAACAAGATAGCGGGGCGCATCATCGTCGAAAGCGACGAAGCCCTGAAGGCCTTCGAGAAGGAGATCGCATCGCTGGAGCAGGCCTTCCTTGACGGCGGCTTCGACGGGGCGAGCCTGGAGCTGTCCGTCTCGTCGGACGGCGCGCGCGGCAAGGGCGGTTTCGCCGAAGGGCGCGACGGGCCGAAGCCGTTCTGGTCAGAACGCGTCGCGGCCACGAGTTACGATGCGGCCTTGCCGGGCGCCGTTCCTCCCGCCGCCGCGCGGGACGCGCCCCTCTCTCTCGTGAACGTACTGGTATAGGAGGAATCGAAATGGAACTGAGCGCTACCATCGACTCGCAGGATCAGGCGCGATTGCGGATGCAGGTCGATTCCTTCAACAAGACGATAGACCAGGGGAAGAAGAGTACCCAGAACCTCGGGAAGGACGACTTCATCAAGATACTCATAACCCAGTTGACGCATCAGGATCCGACCGCTCCGATGGAGGACAAGGAGTTCATCTCCCAGATGGCCCAATTCTCTTCGTTGGAGCAGATGACGAACATGGCGAAGGACTTCACGAAGCTCGCGGGCCTGCTGGCCAGCGGCGAAGCGACCGGCGCGCTCGGCAAGTCGGTCGAATTGACCGAGGGCGATCGGACGGTCACGGGGACGGTGAAAGCCGTCACCCGCGGCGCCTCGCCGCAGGTGCTCGTGGATGGAACGTATTACGGCTGGGACCAGGTCTCGAAGGTTTTTGAGGAGTAATTCGATATGATGCGATCATTGTTCTCCGGCGTGTCCGGACTCCAGAACCACCAGACCCGCATGGACGTCGTCGGCAACAACATTGCCAACGTCAATACGACCGGTTTCAAGAAGGGAAGGGTGAATTTCCAGGACCTGCTGTACCAGCAGATGTCCGGGGCGGCGCGGCCCACCGACGAAATCGGCGGCGTCAATCCCAAGGAAGTCGGCCTCGGCATGTCGGTCGCTTCCATAGACACCATCCATACCCAGGGTTCACTGCAGACTACCGGGGTCGGCACCGACCTGGCCGTCCAGGGACAGGGCTTCTTCGTGCTGAAGAACGGCGAGAAGTCCTTCTTTACCCGCGCCGGAGCTTTCGGACTGGACAACGCGGGCACCCTCGTCAATCCGGCGAATGGCATGCGCGTCCAGGGGTGGGCCGCGAGGACCGTCGAAGGCGCGCAGCGCATAGACACCGCCCGCGACGTGGAGGACCTCCGGATTCCTGTCGGCTCCAAGGATCCCGCACGGGCGACGCAATCGGTCAACTTCGCCTGCAACCTCGACAAGCGCACCCCCGAGATTCCGGAGGGCGCCGGCCCCCAGGCACGCCAGGACGGAACCTGGGGCACCGATTTTAAGATCTTCGATACCTTCGGCGAGGAGCACATACTCCGCGTCGACTTCACCCGGGTGCCCGGAACCAACAATCGCTGGCAGGCGGCCGTAAACGTCGATCCCGAAGCTGCGACGCCGACGAACGCGTCCGCGGGCTTCGCGGGCGCGGCGGCCGGCGCCGGAAACACCTTCCAGGTGGAATTCTCCAATCTCGGGACCCTGCAGCGGGTCACCGACGCGCAGGGCGGCACTTCTCCCGCGGAAGGCGACATCGCCGTCCGCGTGGGCTTCGACGTCCAGGGCGCGACCGCCGCCGAGGGCGGCGCGCCGGCCCGGCAGGAATTCGCGATCAACCTGGGCCGGATAGGGTCGGTGGTGAGCACCATCACCCAATTCGCCGAGAAGAGTTCCACCAAGGCTTTCATGCAGGACGGTTATCCGATGGGCTATCTTGAGAACTTCAAGATCGACCAGTCCGGCGTCATCACCGGGGTTTATTCGAACGGCACGAACCGCCTCATCGGACAGGTCGCGATGGCCAGCTTCGCCAATGCGGCGGGCCTTGAGAAGGCCGGCGAGAACACCTTCGTCGTATCCAACAACTCGGGCCTCGCCAACGTCAGCCCTTCGGGCGTGGCGGGGAAGGGCAAGCTCATAGCCGGAGCGCTGGAGATGTCCAACGTGGACCTCGCAGAACAGTTCACCGACATGATCGTCACCCAGCGCGGCTTCCAGGCCAACTCCAAGACGATCCAGACCTCCGACCAGATGCTCCAGGAACTCTTAACGCTCAAGCGCTAATATGATAAGAAGTAAACGATGATGAACACGGGGAACGCCGCGGGGCGTTCCCCGATCCGAGGCGCACTTGATAACGGTCACCCGGCTGGACGGCAAGGAATATCTCATCAATCCCCACCAGATCGAATCGATCGAAGTCCATCCGGATACCACCCTCCTCATGCTGTCGGGCAAGAGGGTAATCGTCCGGGAGAAGCCCGAACTCATCGTGGATAGGATCGTCGAGTACCGGCGCCGCATCGGCGGCTTCAAGAACGAGGAGTAGGATCGCATGGATTTAGCAACCATCATCGGTCTTGCCGGCGGTCTAGGCATGGTCATCATGGCCATCCTCACCTCCGGCGGATCGTTGCTCACATATTTCGATGTGCCTTCGTTCTTCATGACCGTCGTCGGATCGTACCTGGTGCTTTTCGTCCAAGTGAGCATGTCCGACGCGCTCGGCGTCTTCAATATCATGGGAATCGCGCTCAAGGTCCCGAAATTCGGCGAGCAGGCGATGATCACCAAGCTGATGGGCTTTTCGGACAAGGCGCGGCGCGAAGGCCTGCTGGCCCTGGAAGAGGAGCTGGAAGACCTGGACGACGAGTTCATGAAGAAGGGACTGCGTCTGGTGGTGGACGGCACGGATGCCGAGATCATCCGCAATCTCATGGACACTGAGCTCAGCCAGATGCAGGACAGGCACTCGGGCAAGATCAACATCGTCGATGCCTGGTCCAAGCTGGCGCCCGGCATGGGCATGCTCGGAACGGTCACGGGCCTCATCGCCATGATGAAGAACCTGGAAGACAAGAGCCAGATCGGCCCGAACATGGCCGTCGCCCTCATCACCACCTTCTACGGGGCCATCATGGCCAACGTCATCCTCATTCCCATCGTCGGAAAGCTCCGGGATCAGGACGCGGCCGAAACCAAGGTCAAGGAAATGATCATAGAGGGCGTCCTGTCCATCCAGGCGGGGGACAATCCGCGGATCCTTGCCCTCAAGCTCCTTTCCTTCCTGACCCCGAAGGACCGGAAAGCCGTCGAGGCAGAGATACTCAAGGATTAGCCGATGGCAAAAAAAGTGAAGAAGACGATTTGTCCGGCAGGCGCGCCGGAATGGATGGTCACCTATTCCGACATGGTGACTCTGTTGCTTACGTTCTTCGCCGCCCTTTTCAACGTCTCGGACGTGGACGAAGTCCAGCTCCAACAGATGATCTCTTCCTTGAATAATATCGGCATGGGCGCCTCCGAAGGCGGCGCGACCCTCTCCTCCGGCAGGAATGTCGACCTCGGCAACACGATCATGGCGCTTCCTTCCATGGAACGGGGACGGTCCATGTCCACAGCGAAGAAGAAGGCGACGAGCCTCTTCTCCCCCGAGGTGAAGTCCAACAAGGTGCGCGTCAGCACCGACGAACGCGGACTCGTGATCTCGCTCGCATCGGACGCCTTCTTCGGACCCGCGAGCGCCGCGGTGAACATCGAGGAGACCAGGGACATCCTGCTAAGGCTCGGCGGACTCCTCGCTTCCGACGAGGTCGCGGGCCGCAGGTTCAGGATCGAGGGACATACCGATTCGGCCCCCGTCGATCCTGAAGGACCCTGGGAATCGAATTGGGAACTTTCGGCGGCACGCTCGGTAAATGTCCTGCATTACCTGGCCGATATTGGAGTAGACGAGAAACGCTTCCAGGTTTCCGGTTTTGCGGATACGGTGCCGATCTCGTCCAACGATACCAACGAAGGCCGGGCCTACAATCGCCGGGTGGACATCGTCATCCTCGATGAGGGACACCTGTAGCGGACCCTCCGGAGACGACAGGCCGTTCGTTTGCACAGGCGTTCGTTTTCGTGTACTATAGCGTAATCGAGGAGATTCCGGATGTCTGACAATCGTGACGAGCTCGATCTTGAAGGATCGGAACCGGCGGGCGGCGATGCCTCGCCGAAGAAAGCGTCGGGCCTTACCACGCTTCTGCCCAGTCTGCTGAAATTCGCCGCCATAGGCTTGGGCGCCCTCATTTTCATCGTCACCGTTTCCGTCATCACCTTCCGCATCCTCAACGGCACGGGCAAGGCCCAGACCGTCAACGTCGCGGTCGACGAGTACACGCCGAAGAAGCCGCAGCTCTCCTGGTTCACGACCATCGGCGTAATACGCACCCGCACCAAGGATCCGACCCCCTTTTCCGTCGTCGTCAACGTGATCCTCGGCTACGATCTGGACAGCAAGGTTTCCCAGAACGAGCTCACGAACAGGCTGTACGAGCTGAAGGATTTCATCCGCAATTTCTTCAGCCTGAAAACGGCCGCGGAACTCCAATCGAACAACGAAGCCCAGCTCAAGATAGAAATGCGGGAAATTCTCAATACGCAAGTGCTGCAGGATACGAAGGTCCGGGAAATACTCTTCCAGCAGCTCGATGTGGTAGAGATGTGAACCTGGATAGCGGACGGCAGGAATGACCGAAGTACTTTCGCAGGAAGAGATCGATCAGCTGCTCACCGCGATCAACGCGGGGGAAACCGAGCCCGAAGACTTCCGGCCCGCCGCGGATACCCGCAAGATCAAGATCTACGACTTCAAGCGACCGGACAAGTTCTCCAAGGAACAGATCCGCACGGTCTCCATCATGCATGAGACTTTCGCGCGCCTGACGACTACTTCCCTGTCGGCCAACCTCCGGAGCATGGTCCATGTCCACGTCGCCTCGGTGGATCAGCTGACCTACGAGGAATTCATCCGTTCGATCCCCACTCCGACAACCCTCGCCATCATCAACATGGATCCGCTGAAGGGCAACGCCATTCTGGAAATCGATCCGGCTGTCACCTTTTCCATCATAGACCGGCTTTTCGGCGGCACGGGCGAGGGGACCAAGGCCCAGCACGAGCTCACCGACATCGAGCAATCGGTCATGGAAGGCATAATCGTCCGCATCCTCGGCAATATGCGCGAGGCTTGGGCCCAGGTGATCGATCTCCGGCCGCGCCTCGGTCAGATCGACACCAATCCCCAGTTCGCCCAGATCGTCCCTCCGACGGAAATGGTGGTCCTCGTCACGCTGGAGACCAAGGTGGGCGAGGTGGAGGGGATGATGAACTTCTGCATACCCTACCTGACCATCGAACCCATCATCAGCAAGCTTTCCGCGCAGTACTGGTATTCGTCGGTGCGGCGCGGAACCACCACCGAAAACCTGAACATCCTGAAGGACAAGCTCTCCAACGTCGACGTGAACGTCGTCGCCGAGATCGGCAAAATCCAGCTTCCCGTCCGCGATGTGCTGTCCCTGCGGAAGGGGGATGTGATCCGCCTGTACAATGTCCGCGTCGGAGATCCCATGACCCTGAATATCGGAAACAAGAAAAAATTCCTGTGCCGCCCCGGCGTGATCGGAAAGAAGATCGCGGTGCAGATCGTGAAGAAGATGGCGGAGCTCGTCCAGGACGAATTCGAGGAGCTCGCGTCGGAAGGAGAAGATAGCTTATGAGCGACGGCGCCCTTTCGCAGGACGAGATAGACGCCCTTCTCGCGGGTGTGGATTCCTCGGGTTTCGGCGCTCCGGCCGCCTCTTCCTCGGGCTTGCCCGACGGCGAACGGAAAGCAGTGCAGGATTTCCTTTCGACGACCGTCCAGGCCCAGTCTTCGAACCTTTCGATGATGACCGGAGCCCAGGTAAGCCTCCGCTCTCCTCAGGTCGAGTCGGTGAACCGCGAGGCCTTCCTCCAGCGCCTGCCCGATATGGTGACCTCGGTCAAGGCCGACTTCACCGCGGGCTTTCCCGGCGAGCACGTGTTCATCATGGGCGACGAGACGGCGAAGAAGATCGCCAGCCTCATGAACAAGGAAGAGAACATCGAGCTGGACGACATGGCCCTGTCGGTGATCGGCGAGGTCGCTTCCCAGCTCGTCGGCACGCAGATCACCGCCCTGAGCGACAAGACGGGAAACAAGGGCGTCTCGTCGGAACCGCCCCAGGCGACCAACGTGCCGAAAGCCGTCGTCGCCCTCCCCGCGGGCGACTTCATGCGGGCGACCTACCAGCTGGATCTCGGCGACGGAACGACCGCGCCGATCTGGGAAGTCTTCGGCGCCTCGGTCGTCAAGGAAATGGCGCGCGCCCTCGGCGGCGGCAAGGACGACGCGGTCGACATGTCCGCCTTCGACTCCCCGTCCTCCATGGGAAACATGGGGAACATGGGGAACATGGGAGGCTTCGGCGGTTCCGGTTTCGGATCGCAGCAGCAACAACAGCAACAACAGCAATACTCCCAGGGCGGCGGAATGCAGGGCATGATGCAGGGAATGCAGGGCATGCAAGGCATGCAAGGCATGGGAGCCTTCGGGATGGGCGGCGGTTCTCCCGCCAACGTGCAGTCCATCCAGTTTCCCAGCCTGATCCCCCAGGGTTCACATTCGGAGCAGGGCAACATCGGTCTCATCATGGACGTTTTCATGGAGATGACCGTCGAGCTCGGGCGCACGAAGAAGTTGATCAAGGAAATCCTCGGGATGGGCGAGGGCACGATCATCGAGCTCGACAAGCTCGCCGGAGAGCCCGTGGACATACTCGTNNGTCACGGAAATAGTCTCCCCTATGGAAAGAATGTCGGATATGGGGTAGAATAGCCTCGGTCCGGGTTTCGACCCGGTTCGGGGGGGAGAGACTGCACTTCATTCGCGCGATGGCCGCCGCTCTCATCCTGGCGGCGGTCGGTGTTCCCGTTTATTCGCAGAAAGTTCAAGCGGCTCCGTCCGTCCCCGCGGCGGAGGTCGATGAGACGAGTCTCTTGCTGGATCCGGTCGCGACGGAGGCCGCCCAAGGGATACGCGAGAACAGCGGCTCGACGGTCTGGGCTATCGTGCGGACCGTCCTGGCTCTGGCTGTCGTCGCCGCGGCGATCTACGGGGCCATCTTTCTGCTGAAGAAGCTCGCCCGACCCCCGGAACCTAAAAACGCTCACCTGAAGGTCCTCGCCAGCCAGCATCTGGGATCCAACCGCTATGTCCATGTAATCTCGGTCGGTACCAAGGCCTGGCTCGTCGGCGCCTCCGACGGCGGCGTCGCCTTGATCGCCGAACTTGATGAGAAGGAAGCCGTGGACACGATGCAGCTGGATGATTCCCGTTCCGCCGGCGTAACCTCGGCGGCCTGGGCGCTGAACTTCAATTCCTTCATGAAGAAGCTGGGGGTGCGCAGGTTGCAGGACCTTCCCGGCGGTCACTCGTCGGCGGAAGGAATTCGCAAAGGAAGAGAACGGCTTCGCGGCCTTTGATCCGCCGGGTCAAAGATCCGCCGGATAGCATCGGACGGCAGAAAGCGCGGAGCGCTTCGTCCGGTGCATGAAAAAACGTTTCGCGGGAGTGGGACATGAAGAGGCTCGTATCGGTCGCGCTGCTCGCCTTCGTCGCTTTCCTCTCGGTACCGGGACGCGTCGACGCTCAGCAGGGCAATCAGGCTTTTCCGGGCCGCGCGACGAACGGGACAGTGCGGGTGCCGACGCCTCCCGCCGATCCCGTGATTCCCTTCGTGGATCTGAGCGTCCGCGAACCGCGCAGCGGGCAGGAAGTCGCCTTTTCGCTTCAATTGCTGTTAATCCTGACGGTGCTTTCCCTGGCGCCGAGCATTTTCGTTTTGATGACCAGTTTCCTGCGTATTTCCATAGTACTTGATTTCATCAAGCGCGCACTCTCCCTCCAGAATGCGCCGCCCAATCAGGTACTGCTCGGAATCTCCCTGTTCCTTACGATTTTCATCATGTGGCCTTCCTTCGAAACTATCTACGAAAAGGCGTACAAGCCGCTGGCCGCCGGAACGATCGGAGTGGAGGAGTCGTACAGGGAAGCCGAGAAGCCGTTGCGGCTATTCATGTACAACCAGATGAAGACCAATCCGGACAATATCAGGCTTTTCATGGCCATGCGCGGCCTTGAGAAGCCGGATACCCTGGCCGACGTTCCCACCTACGTTCTCGTTCCGGCCTTCATCCTCAACGAGCTCACGGTGGCGTTCAAGATAGGCATCCTGTTGTTCATTCCCTTCATCGTCATCGACATGGTGGTCGCGAGCGCCCTCATGTCGATGGGCATGATCATGTTGCCGCCGGTGATGATCTCCATGCCCTTCAAACTTATTCTCTTCGTGCTGGTGGACGGTTGGGGTTTGTTGACCCAGCAGCTCGTCCGCTCGTTCGTGTAGGAGGCGGCGGATGGGAATCGGCGAAGTAACCGCATTGATGAGGGGCGGGATTTTCGAGACTTTGATGCTGTCCGCTCCCCTGCTACTTACTGCCTTGGTGGTAGGCCTCATCGTCTCCATCATCCAGGCCACTACCTCCATCCAGGAACAGACCCTGACCTTCGTCCCCAAGATCTTCGCCATCCTCCTGGTCCTCGCTCTCTTGGGAGGCTGGATGTTCGCATCCCTCGCCGATTACACCGTCCAGCTCTTCAACCTCATCCCGGATATGGCGGGCTAGCGACCGTGCTCGCCGAGATCGTCGCGAACGCCCCGATTTTCCTCCTCATCGCCGTTCGCGCCTTGGCCCTCATCGAGACCGCGCCCCTGCTCTCGTCGGATTCCGTCCCCCAGACCGCCAAGGTCGCCCTTGCGGGCTTCGCTGCGTTCGCGGCTTTCCCGTCGGCTCCCGTCGAAGCCTGGCGCGTGCCGGACTACTCCCTCTCCTTCGTCTTCCTCGTGATGGGGGAAGCCCTCATCGGGATCATCATCGGCTTCTATCTGACCATGGTGTTTTCCGCCTTTTCTTCGGCGGGCCAGTTCTTCGCCCTCCAAATGGGCTTCGGCGCTTCGGAAACCTACGATCCCCTGGCCCAGATGGAGAATCCGGTGATGGGCCAGTACCTCAACCTCATCGCGATGCTGACGTTCCTGACGGTAGGCGGGTTCCAGAAGCTGTTCCTGGGGGGCTTCTTCCGCTCCCTCCAGTCGATCAGCGCCATCTCGCTCATCTCCTCCCGCGACGACTTCCTGTCCCTGCTCATCGGCGGGCTCTCCAGCCTCTTCGTGGATGCCCTCGTGATATCCATGCCCATACTCGGCACCCTCTTCCTGGTATCGGTTTCCATGGGCCTGCTTTCCAAGGCGGCCCCCCAGATCAATATCCTCACCGAAGGCTTCCCGATCTCCATCACGGTCGCCTTCTCCCTGATCCTCGCGACCATGCCCTTCCTCGTGGGCGCCTTCGCCCGGGTGATCGACCTGGGCTTCACGCGCTTGGCGGATTTCCTTGCCTTGGCGGGGACAGGGATATGAGATCCTTCGCGGACGAGCTCGCCCTGCAGCAGGCGCTGCTCATGGACCTCCAGTGGTTCGCCGCCGAGGACGAGGGCCGGACGGAGGAACCGAGCGAATACAAGATCCGCAAAGCGCGGGAAGAGGGGAGGGTCCCCAAGAGCCAGGAGCTGGTCGGTGCCCTGGTGCTGCTCATGCCCGCGCTTGCCATCCTGTTCCTCGCAAAGACCATGCTGAAGACCTGCGTGGAGATGGTCCGTTTCTTCCTGGAGCGCGCCGTGGAGCTTGATCCGACCAAGGACCCTATCGTCGCGCGTGCCTTTTTTTCCTACTTCATCAAGCTCGCCCTTCCGATCATGCTCGTCGCCGTCTTCACCGCCGTCTTCGCGAACGTAGTCCAGACGGGTTTCCTTTTCACGACCAAGCCCCTGACCCCGAATTTTTCCAAGATCCTCCCGCGCTTCGGCAAATATTTCCAGCGGACGCTCTTCTCGATGGAAGGCTTATTCAATTTCGCCAAATCCGTACTCAAGATGGCGATCATCGGCATCGTCGCTTTCATCATCATCCGAGGGGAAATCGTACGCCTGGCGAACCTGCAGACCGCTTCACTTTGGTCGTCGGTGACCCTCGTTTCGTCGCTCGCCATGCGTCTGCTCATCGTCGCCGCCCTGCTCCTGCTCGCCCTCTCCGTTCCCGACCTGTTTTTCCAGCGCTGGCAGTACACCGAATCCCTGAAAATGACCAAGCAGGAAGTGAAGGAAGAGCGGAAGATGTACGAAGGCGATCCGCTGATCAAGGGACGCCTGAGGCAGCGGATGCGGGAGCTGCTATCGCGAAACATGGCGGCCAACGTTCCGAAAGCCGACGTGGTCATCACGAACCCGACCCACTTCGCGGTCGCGCTGGAATGGAACCGGGAATCCATGAGCGCCCCGGTGGTCACGGCGAAAGGCGCGGACGAGGTCGCTTTCCGCATCCGCAGGATCGCCGAGGACAGCGGCGTTCCGGTCGTGGAGAACCGCCCGCTCGCTCGCGCGCTTTTCGCGGAAACGGAGATCGGGGACGCTATTCCGGAGCAGTACTACCAGGCGATAGCTGTCGTGCTCGCGCACGTGTACAAGATGGACGAAAGCCGGGGCGGGAAAGCCGCGGCGGGCGCGTAGGGGGATAGGGATAAGCGATGTCGGACGCCCGCAGCGTATTTACGGCCAATTTCACCAAGGATCGCAGCGATATCTTCGTCGCCGTAGGCGTCATCTCCATCGTCTGCATGCTCATCATCCCCGTTCCCACGGTCCTCCTTGATGCGCTCATGGCGATCAACCTGATCCTCGCCCTCCTGATCCTCCTCATCGTGCTGTACACGAAGAAAGCCACCGACTTCAACGTCTTTCCCACGGTGCTCCTCGTCTCCACGGTGTTCGGCCTGGCGATCAACGTCTCCTCCACCCGGCTCATCCTGGCCAAGGGCGTGGACTTCGACGGAAGGATGATCCGCGCTTTCGCGAGCTTCGTCGTGGGAAGCTCCGGAACGGAAGGTCTCGTTATCGGTTTCGTGATCTTCATCGTCATCATCGCGGTGCAGGCCATCGTCATCACCAAGGGCGCGACCCGCGTGGCCGAAGTCGCCGCGCGATTCGCCTTGGACGCCTTGCCGGGCAAGCAGATGGCCATAGAGGCCGAGTACAATTCCGGCGCGATCAGCGAGGAGGAGGCGTTCAAGCGCAAGGGCGACCTCCAGAGGGAGGTGGACTTCTACGGCGCCATGGACGGTTCCAGCAAGTTCGTCTCCGGCAACGTGAAGGTCGGCATTTTCATCACCGTGATCAACCTGCTGGGCGGCTTCATCATCGGCATGGCCATCCACGGGGAGCCGGCAGGGCTCGCGCTGAGTACCTATACCTCACTTACCATCGGGGACGGCCTGCTGTCCCAGTTTCCGGCGCTCCTCGTCTCCACGGCCACCGGCATCATAGTGACCCGCTCGGTTTCGGACGGAACCTTCGGGTCGGACATCTCCACCCAGTTCTCGCGGGACGCCCGAATCTACTGGATCGCCGCGGGCGTACTGGGCGGCTTCGCCATCCTTCCCGGTTTTCCCTGGTACGTGCTGATCCCTCTAGCCCTGCTCATGGGCGTCCTCGCGTACCGGCTCGGCCGGAAGGAAGTCAAGACCGCCTTCGACGCGCAGCTCAAAGCCGGCCAGGCGAAAAAAGCGCTTGAGGAACCTTCGGAGATGTCGCCCGTGGTTCCCCTCGATCCGCTTTCGCTTGAACTAGGCTACGGCCTGATACCCCTGGTGGACCGTGACAAGGGCGCCGAGCTTCTGGAGCGGGTGACGCGTATCCGCCGGGAATCCGCGCTGGACCTCGGCCTCGTCGTGCCCCGGATCAGGATCATCGACAACATGCGCCTGGAACCTTCCGAATACTGCTTCAAGATCAAGGGCGTCGAAGTCGGCAGGGGAAAGATACGGATGGGCTACTTCCTGTGCATCAATCCGGGCGGCGTGAAGGACGAAATACCGGGGGAACGGACGAAGGATCCGGCCTTCGGTTTGCCGGCTACATGGATCAACGAGGACAAGCGCGAGACGGCCGAGCGGGCCGGATATACGGTGGTCGATCCGCCGTCCATCATCGCGACGCACCTGACCGAGATCATCAAGCGCCATGCCTCGGAGATCCTGGGGCGTCAGGAAACCCAGTCCATATTGGAGACCCTGAAGAAGGAATACCCCGCCGTTGTGGACGAGGTCCAGAAGACCCTTTCCGTCGGCGAAATCCAGAAGGCGCTGCAGTCCCTGCTCCGCGAGCAGGTTTCGATACGGAACATGGTCGCCGTGCTGGAAGCCTTGGCCGATTACGCGCCCGTCACGAAGGATCCCGGCTACCTGGCCGAGAAGGCCCGGCAGGCTCTCGGGCGCCAGATCTGCCTGCAGTTCGCCGACGACGAGAAGACGCTGCGCGTGCTGACGATCGACCAGGCGCTGGAGCAGAAGATCGTGGAAAGCCGGGTGGAGACGGCCGGCGGCGCGGTGGCCGCGCTGGAGCCCGCCGTGCAGCGCGTCTGGATCAAGGCGCTTTCGCGCTCGGTCGCGGCGGTGCACGAGAAGGGCTGGATACCTGTGATACTTTGTTCCGAGGCGGCTCGTCCCCTCGTCAAGTCGAGTACGGAGCGTGAGCTTCCCGACCTCGTCGTCCTCTCCGTCCCCGAAATCGTGAACGACGTCACGGTGGAAGCGGTCGGAGAAATCAGGCTCGAAGGCCAGGGAGTGTAAGGAAAGGGCATGGAATATTTTACCGAACAGGCGCCGACCTATTCCGAATGCATGCGGAAGATTCGCACGAAATACGGAGAAGGGGCGCGCGTCCTCATGCAACGTTCGGTGCGCATGGGCGGGATGCTCGGCCTGTTCTCCAGGGACGGCGTGGAAGTTTCCGGCGTGCTCGGTTCGGATACGGGCCGTTTCGCCGCCGATGCCGCCCGGCAGGTCAAAAAGCCTCTGGACGTGGAGGAGGAGAAAAAGAAGTTCCTCGCCAACCTCAAGGGCGACCAGGCGCTGCAGCTCGTGCTCAACGAAGTCCGCGGCCTCAAGGACAAGATCGACGCGAACGCCGCCGCCGGGGCCAGGGGCGCCGAGGAGCATCCAGCGCTCTCGCGTGTGGCTGAACTCCTGAACCTCAACGACTTTTCTTCCTTCTTCGTACAAGAGCTCCAGGACAGGATGAAGAAGGAATTCTCGCTGGAGCAGCTTGATGATTTCGATGCGGTTCAGGACAAGGTCGTGGATTGGATCGGGGAGAGCATCAAGGTTTACGCTGACGACGGTTTCCAGATCAGGCCGCGGGTCATGGTTCTGGTCGGTCCCACGGGAGTCGGCAAGACTACCACCATCGCCAAGCTGGCGGCGGCGTACGGCATCGGCAGCGCCGGTTCGCGTCCGCTTTCGGTCAGGATGATCACCATAGACAACTACCGCATCGCCGCCCGACAGCAGATCGAGACCTACGGCAACATCATGGGCATTCCCGTCTCCTGCGTCGAGACCTTCGACGATCTGCGGAAGACCATCGCGCTGTACTCCCAGGACGTCGACCTCATCCTCATCGACACCATCGGGAAGAGCCCCCGCGACTACATGAAACTCGCCGAGATGAAGGAATTGCTTACCGCCTGCGGTAATTCGGCCGACGTGCACCTGGCGATCTCCGCCACCACCAAGTCCAGCGACATGCGCGAGGCCCTGCAACAATTCGAACCTTTCAATTACCGCTCGGTGATCGTCACCAAGCTGGACGAGACGATTCGCGTCGGCAACGTGGTGAGCGCCCTGGCGGAGAAAGGAAAGTCGGTATCCTACATAACGGACGGGCAGCGCGTTCCACAGGACATCTCGCGCGCGTCCACGGTCCGGTTCCTCATGAACCTTGAAGGATTCCGGGTCGACAGGCGCCGCGTCGACGAGCGTTTCCCCCAAGAGTCGAACGGCAAAATACAGTGGAGATAGGCATGGAAGATCAGGCTGAACAACTGCGGGAATTGATGAGGGCCAAGACCGCGTCCGCTCCGGGACCGGGGGAAAAGAGGAAGACGCGCATCATCACCGTCACCAGCGGGAAGGGCGGAGTGGGAAAGACGAACGTCTCGGTGAATATGGCGCTCGCGTACGCGCGGCTCGGGAAGAAGGTCATCGTCATGGACGCCGACCTCGGGCTCGCCAACGTGAACGTCATGCTCAACATCATCCCCAAATACAACCTCTATCACGTCATCCGCAAGCAGAAGACCATGAGGGAAATCATCCTGGACACCGAATACGGAATCCAGATCGTGGCCGGAGCCTCGGGTTTCTCAAAGATCGCGAACCTCTCGGAAGGGGAGCGGCAGAATTTCATCGACGAAATGCAATCCCTGTCCTCGGCCGACATCATCATCATCGATACCAGCGCGGGCGTGTCGAGCAACGTACTCGCCTTCGTCGCAGCCGCCGACGAGGCCGTGATCGTCACCACTCCCGAGCCCACCGCCATCACCGACGCGTACGGCATCATCAAGATCATCGCCACCGAGATCGACAACCTGAACATCGGCCTGAAACTCATCGTGAACCGGGTCAAGACCGTCGCGGAGGCCAAAAAGGTCGCGGATAGGATGATCAATATCGCCGGCCAATTCCTGAACCTCAAAGTGGACTACCTCGGTTTCATTTACGACGACCCGGCGGTTCCCCTGGCGGTCCTGCGCCAGAAGCCTTTCCTCGTCATGGACCCGAAATCGAAAGCCTCCCAATGCGTCCAGCACATCGTGGGGCGGATGGAAAAAAACGAATACCATGAAGGAGGCGGCCTCGGCAGCCTCATCAGGAAACTGTTCGGACGGGAGGAATGAGGATTTCCTTGACGTTTCCGGGACCATCCTCTAGGCTTAGCCGAGCGGGAGACGGATCGCGGTGATGGATTTCAAGATATGCGGCATCGCCGCCGCGGGTGCTTTTACCCTTTCTTTTCTCGTCGGCCTCGTAAGCGGCGCCGGTTTCCTCTTCCTGTTCGTCCGCGCCTTCGCATCGGGCGTTTTCGTCTTCGGTTTCGTCGCGGGCGTTCAGCTGATCGTTTCGCGCTTCCTTCCCGAGCTGCTCGGAGGGGCGGACGCCGTCGGCGAAGAGCCCGAGGGGCGGGATGAGGTGTCTTCGTACGCGGGAAGCCGCGTGGACCTTTCGATCGGTGACGATTCGGCGTTCAACCCTGCCGACAACTCTTTCCGGCCGGCCGGCGGCCTCGGCGAAGACGAGCCGGAGACCCTTTATGGAGATGCCGATCCGATCGGTACCAAGGACGGATCGGCCGGAGGTCCATCAGGTCTGGACCAGCGGGACGAAGGCGGCTATACTGTGTCGCGGACAGGCGGGGCGCCTTCGGGCGAGGCCTTCCGGGACGACGCGGGACATGCCGTTCCGGCCCGTCCTCCGGAATTGATAGGCGATGTGGACGTTCTTCCCGATCTGGAGAGCATGTCGGATTCTTTCGTCTCTTCGATCGTCGACGAGACTCGGGAGGGCGGGGACGCGGAGCGACCGCCCGCCAAGAGGGGCTCCGTAGGCGATGGAGCGGAAAAGTTCGATCCTAGGGAGATGGCGTCCGCGATACAAACTATTTTGAAACGGGACCAGAAAGGATAGGTTATGGGGAACGTCCTCCTGGAGCAGAAGACCGAAGAAGAACTCTGGGGTCTCTATAGGCACGGACGGGATCCAAAAATCCGCGAGGCCTTCATCAAGCAATACGCTCCTCTAGTCAAATACGTCGCCGGCAAGGTTGCCGTCGGGATGCCGCACAATGTGGAATTCGACGACCTGGTCGGCTTCGGCGTCTTCGGCCTGCTCGACGCGATCGATAAATTCGATCCGGAAAAAAACGTCAAGTTCAAGACCTACGCGGTCACCCGCATCAGGGGAGCCATCTTCGACGAACTCCGCTCGATCGACTGGGTTCCGCGTTCGGTCCGGCAAAAGACGCGCGAAATCGAGGAGACCATCGGTTCCCTGGAAGCCCAGCTCGGCCGTACGGTATCGGACCAGGAGATCGCCGCGGCCATGGGCATGAGCGAGGACGAGTTCCTGAAAACCATGCTGAAGATTTCAGGCACATCCGTCCTCTCCCTGAACGACGTGTGGTTCGCGGGGGACGAATCGGACCGGATCTCCATCGGCGAAAGCATCGAAGCTCCTTCCAGCCTCAATCCCGACATAATCGTTGAAAAGGAAGAAGTCCGGCGCGTCATCATCGAATCCATAAACGAATTGCCCGAAAAGGAAAAGAAAGTCCTCGTGTTGTATTACTACGAAGACCTGACTCTCAAGGAGATAGGGCTGATACTGGAAGTCACCGAGTCGAGGGTTTCCCAGCTCCATACGAAGGCCATACTTCGCCTGCGGGCGAAGCTCACCAATATTCGTAAGGGCATCGTTTAGGCACGGGCGATGATCGATTTCGTCCGCTTGCAGCAGATCATGAAGGAGCGGCTGGAAGCGGACCGTTCCATCACCTCCACCGAAGCGGTCGGGGCTACGCTGGACGAAGCGGTGGCGAACGCCGCCTCCATGCTTGGGGTGACGGTGAAGCGCCTGCAGTACGAGATCGTCGAGCGCGGCGCGGCCGGATTCATGGGCTCAGGGCGCAAGGATTGGCGGATACGCGCTTACGAATTGGTCCAGGCCGGCGAAAACCTGGCCATGCCCTCGCTTTCCTCGGAAGCTTTCGAAATCGCGACTCCCATAATCGAAGACAGGGACGGCGCCGCGTTCGTGCATCTCGGACAGGAAGGCGCTTTCCTGAAGGTCGCCCCGCCGGTCGGCAAAGGCAGGAGAGCCACGGAGCGCCAGGCCATGGACGCGCTGCGCGCGCGCGCGGTCCATGATATCGATGAAGGGATGGTTTCCCAGGTCGTAAAATCCTCCGAAGGCGAATACATCCGGGTCGGCAGTTTCACCATGAATCCGGCGGCCGACGGGATGGTCACCGTCGACATCGGCGACCAGGAAATGAAGGCGTATATCTACGTGACCCCCCCGAACGCGGGAGGCTGCGACCTATCGGCCGAGACTATCTTCAGCTTCCTGCGAAACAACCGGGTCGTCCACGGAGTGGACGAGGAATTCGTCAGGAACTTCGCCGACAAACCGCAGTACAAGGAAATGGTTTGCGTAGCCGATGGCACCCGCCCGGTGAACGGACGGGACGCGTTCATCCAGTACAACTTCGTAGTCGACCAGACTACCGTCAAGCTCAAGGAAGGCAGCAACGGCCGCGTGGATTTCAAGGAACTGAACATCATCCAGAACGTGGTGGACGGACAGCCCCTGGCTCGCAAGGTGCCCGCGGAACGCGGATCGCCGGGCAAGACCGTGACGGGGAAGATCCTTCCTGCCAAGAACGGCAAGGACATACCGATACCGCTCGGGAAAAATGTCCATGTATCCGACGACCAGCTTACCATCGTCGCGGACATGAACGGCCAGGTCGTCATCGTCGGCGGAAAAGTCAACGTCGAACCCGTCTATACCGTTCAGGGCGATGTGAGCCTGCGTACGGGAAACATCATTTTCCTCGGTACGGTGATCATTACCGGCAACGTAGAGGACGGCTTTTCCGTGAAAGCGGCGGGCAATATCGAGGTCCACGGGACCGTAGGCAAGGCGGAGCTGGACGCCGAAGGCGACATCATCGTCCATCAGGGCATCGCCGGGAAGAGCGCGGGTTTCGTACGGGCCGGAAAATCCATCTGGGCGCGTTTTATCGAGAACGCCCGGGTCGAGGCCGGAGCCCTCGTCGTCGTCTCCGACGGCATCATCAATTCCCAGGTGGACGCCAACAAGCGCATCATCTGCCAGGGAAAGAGGGCGCATATCGTCGGCGGCCAGCTCCGCGCGGCGGAGGAGATCAACGCCAAGATCCTCGGGAGTCCGGTGAGCGGCACCGAAACCGTCTGCGAGGTCGGGTTCGATCCCAAGAGCAAGGAGAAGCTGGATCTCTTTGAAAGCCGGAAGGTCGCCGCGGAAAAGCAGCTCGAGGAAGTGGAGCTCAATCTCCAGACCCTCATCAACATCAAGAAGCAGCGGAAGTCCCTGCCCGAGGACAAGGAAGCGTTCCTGCGCGAACTCGTCGACAGGCGCCGCCAGATCGGCACGGACATCGCCCGTCTTTCCAAGGAAATATCGGATATCCAGAGCTACCTGGCTACACTCAAGACTCGCGGGCGGGTGTCCGCATCCGCCAAGGTCTACCCAGGCGTTCGGATCGTCATACGCGACGTCAAGGAGGACGTGAAGGCCGAATACCGCGCCGTCACTTTCGTCCTGGAAAACAACCTCATCCGCGTGACGAAGTACGAGGAAACCGACGAGGATATCAAGCGGGGTCCCGATGGCTATTCAACCGATTGACCTGCAAACCCTCTTTTCCCAAATGGATAAGGTAGGCAAATCCCAGGCGGAACTCAAGGAAGGGGCGCAGATGCAGCAAGCCCTCGTGGGCGCCGCAAATCAGAAGAAGCTGGATGATCGCGTGCGTTCCGTCAACGAGACCCGGGATCCGGGGGACGGCCCCGAGAAGGTGAAGGATCGCCCGCCGAAGCGCGGAGGAGACAAGGGTTCCAGGAAGAAAGACGGCAAGAAGGACGAAGACGAGCATGAATCGTCCGAAATCGTGCGCGATCCTGACTTGGGGCGGAACGTGGACCTGAGCGGCTAGGCGATGGAAGCGACTGCGGCGATAGCGGCCCTTGTCTTGATCCTGTGGGCATCCTCTTTCCTGTACTTCCGTTCCTACCTGCGGAAGCGCACCGGCGTCGAAAGGATCCTTTCGGATCTTCGCGAGGAAACCGGCAAGCTGATCGCGGAGATCGACGCGGCGACCGACCGTGACGTAACGCTGGTCGAGGACCGGGTGAAAGCGTTGCGCGCGCTGATCGAGGATGCCGACAAGCGCGTGTCCAACTTCGCTCGGGAGGTCGAGCGGCGCGGGGCCGAGGAACGCGCCTATTCCGAACTCGGCCGGCGTGCCAGGCGTTACCAGCCGTCTCATGAGCCGGCGCTCGGTGACCTCCCGGAGTCCTCGGCAGCGCGCACCCCCTCGGCAGCGCGCACCCCCTCGGCAGCGCCGGTACCCGTGCTCGTACCCCCGACCCCCGCGGCGCCNNGCCTCCGGCTCCCCGTTTCCGCCGTTCGGAAACGGAAATCGTGCCGAAGAATCTTCCCTTTCCCGAACGCGTGGCCGAACTCCACCGGGCGGGCTTCTCGGCCGATCTGATAGCCAAGCGGCTCCGCTCGACCGTCGCGGAAGTTGATCTGGCGATAGCCCTTGCTGGAAGGATGGATGGAACCGGTGCTGACGACTCTGGGTATTGACCTCGGAACGACGAATTCTTCCTGCGCCATCTACGACGGGCGCGAGGTCGTCGTGATACCCAACGAACGGGGTTCGCGGACAACTCCTTCCGTAGTCGCGATCTCCCGTTCCGGGGAAATCCTCGTGGGGGAGTCGGCCCGGAACCAGGCGGTGCTCCATCCCGACCGGACCATCCGGCATTCCAAGCGATTGATGGGAAAGAGCGGACTCATCTCCTTCGGCGAAAAGATGATTCGGGCGGAGGAAGCGGGTGCCTACGTGCTCGCGCGCCTGAAAGCCGACGCCGAGGCTTTCCTCGGGGACGAAGTGAAAGACGCGGTGATCACCGTGCCCGCTTATTTTTCCGAAGCCCAGCGACGCGCTACACGGGAAGCCGGCGCGCTCGCCGGCCTCCGCGTCCGGCGCCTCCTGAACGAACCGACTGCGGCGGCCATCGCGTGGGCATGGTCTACCAACCGAAATTTCGGGGAGGACGTCCAGGAGCGGCGCGTGCTCGTCTACGACCTCGGCGGCGGGACCTTCGACGCGACGGTGCTCTCCATGCGGGGCAGCGAATGCTCGGTTCTCGCGGCTTCCGGCGATAATACCCTGGGGGGCATCGACTTTGACGCGCTGCTCCTGAAGCGGGCGTTCGACGCCTTGGAGTCGCAGCTCGGGCCGGGAAGCGTCGGCTCCGATCCGGTGCTCGGCCAACAGCTCTCGGAACTCGTCGAGCGGGCCAAGATGGAGCTTTCCGTCCGTGAAACCGCAAGCGTGACCCTGCCTTTCGTCGGCGCCGCCAAGGGGGACCATCCTTCCTGGCTCGTCACCCGCGCGGAATTCGAGGAGATGATCGCGCCCCTGATCGACAGGACGATGGAAATCGTTTCGCGGACGATCGAGGAGGCGGGCGGGGGGGGGATCGACCGCCTCGTGCTCTCGGGAGGATCAAGCCGGATACCCCTCGTGCGCAGGCGCCTCGTCGCCCTCACGGGAAGGGAGGCCGAGGCAAGGGTGAATCCCGAGGAAATAGTCTCTTTCGGAGCTGCCGTCTTCGCGGGCCTTTCCGGTACGGCGGCGGCCGACGGTTTCAAGGTGAGGGATGCCGTGTCCCGCACCTTCGGGGTGGAGATAGACGGCGACGATTTCGTTCCCCTCATCGCGAAGAACACCCCCATCCCCGTGAGCCGGGTCCGCGCCTTCACGACGGTCGCGGACGAACAGAGCACCGTGGAGATCCACGTCCTGCAGGGCGAATCGAAGAAAGCCTCCGAGAATCTCAGCCTCGGCCGCTTCCTGCTGTCAGGCATCAGGGAAGGCAAACGGGGCGAGCCGCGTATCGAGCTTGAGTTCTCCATCGATCCTGACGAAATTCTACACGTGCGGGCGCACGACGTCGATACCGGCGTTGCCCACGCGGTCGTCATCGCTTCGGCGCCTGACGGGGAGCGGAAGACGAGCGCCGACCGCCTCGTTTCCCTGGCCGCGCGGGCGCGGGATCTGGCGGCGGCGGCGGCGGGCGACCGTTCCCTTGAATCGGAGCTTCGGCAGACGGCCGAAGAGGCCGAAACGGTGGCCCGCGAGACGGCGGGGTACGCCGGCGCCGCCGTACCCGATGCCTTGGCCAAGAGGGCCGAGGCGGCAACCTGGACCTTGGAGGTTCTCGTGGCCGAACTTGAATCCCGCAAGCCCGTCGGAGGTTGATCAAAGTGGATCGAAACGAACCCTACCGCATCCTCGGCTTGGACGCCGATGCTGACGGCAGCGAGGTCAAGGCGGCCTTCCGTTATCTGTCCAAAAAGTACCATCCCGACAGTTCGGGCGACCCGTCGACCACCCTCCGATTCATGCGGGTGATGAAGGCGTACAAGACCCTCGATGTGGAATTGGGAAAGGAACGGCTCATATCCAACCGCGTGCGCGCGCGCGTCCTGGGCGAATCGCGTGAAGACGACATGTTCTCACTGGGTTGCCTCGCCCTGACTGCCCCCGAAGCCGCCGGCAGGCGCCGCGCCATCCGCAAACTCGGCTTTTCCGGGAAGAAAGCGGCCTACGTTTTTCTGCGCAGGGCACTCGGCGACCGCGACGAAACAGTGGTCGCAACGGCGGTGCGCGCCGTCGCGGACCTGAGCGCGTTTCAGGCATCCTCGGAAATGGCCGCACTGTGGGCGAGGGCCGGAACGACGGTGAGGAACGCGGTGATGGACGCGGCCGAAGCGACGGGCGAACCCCTCTTCCGCCAGACGCTCGAATTGGCCGCGGGAGAAACGGGATCGCACGCCGTCCGGGCTCGCCGCCTGCTATCCGAGGCGGGAATCGTCAAGAACCGGGGAGCCTGAGGCCGGTCAGGCCTGTACGGTTTCCTTTTCGGTTTCGATCTCCTTCAGGAAGACGACCTCGTCGCTTGAGAAGATCTTGTCGATGTCGAGCAGTATGATGAACTTGTCGTCGCGCTTTCCCATGCCCAGGATGAACTCCGTCGCGAGCCGGGTGCCGAAGCGCGGCGGGGGTTCTATTTGGGACGGTTCCAGTTCGATCACTTCCTGGACCGAATCGGCGAGGGCTCCCAGCACGACTCCGCCGTTGCCGCCCTCAACCTCCATGACGATTATGCTCGTGTCTTTGGAATTGGGCGCCTCGCCCATGCCGAATTTCGCGCGCAGGTCTATGACGGGAACGCCGCTCCCCCGAAGGTTGATCACGCCCTTCATGTAGGCGGCGGTCTTCGGAATCTTGGTGATCCGCGTGTACTCCAGCACTTCGCGGACCTTGAGGACGCTGATCGCGTACTGTTCGCCCTCCAAGGTGAAGGTCAGGTACTGATTCGTGTCATTCATGGATTCCTCCCGTTCACCTTCCATTTTAGCCGCGCGACCCTCCCCCGTCAAACGGGAAAGCCGCGCGGCGGGTCCGCGCGGCCGGGAAACTATCGCTAGAGCTGGAAGCGGACGCCGAGGGTCCCGCCGTAGCTGCCGTCGGCGATGTTGTACATGCCCGTCAGGTCCAGGCGAAGCACGATGATGTTCAACGACAGTCCGCCGAAGGCGCGGAAAGACCAGCCCGAGAACTCGATGTCGGAGGAGATTCCCGTGGACGAGAAGTCGGGAGGGGTGATCCCGGCGGCGTTCATGGCGTCCTTCAATTCGGCGATCTTCGCGTCGCTGATCGGGGTTTTCGTCGTACCCCCGTCTTCGCTGTATTGCACGTCGCTTTCGAGATAATAACCCGCACTCGATATCCCGTAGCTCGCGCCGAATCCGAGGTAGGGGGTGAAAATCAGCAGGCCCTTGGAAATTTCCGCCTTGAGGTCGATCGTCTTGGATTCCCAGCGGAGCCCGATGTCAGGAGCGGGCAGGAAAAGTTGGTGCGTTATGCCGCCACCGGAGAATGAAAAATCTTGCTCGCTTCCAACAGTGCTGCCCAGTCCGCCTTTGAGGTAGTTGAAGCCGACGCCCAGGGAGATGGCCGGCAGCAGGATATTGCCCTTGAGAAGCGCGTAGCGTACATCCGCGCCGACCAGCAGGTAGTCGACGGAGAGTCCGCCGGCCAGATCCTCCAGGCTCGCCTTGGCGGAGTCCGGAAGATATCCGACTTTCAGGCCGAGGTCGAAGGGGAGGATGAAACCGCCGATCCGGGCCTCAGCCACGGCCGCCGGCAGGGGCAGGAAATCGCCGATGCCCGAAGGGAGGGAGAAATTTCCGATGAGGGAAAGCATGTCGGCGATTCCTTCCACCTTGACGGTCGTCATGCCGGTCGCGACGCCGACGCCGAAGTGCGGGGGAATGCCGACCAGCTGGCCGATGTAGGCGCTGGACCAGTTGAGGCCGACGGTCGAATTGAAGGGAAGGGCGGGAGCGAGGGTCTCCGAGAGCGCGTCCGCGCCGTCCTGGATAGCCTTCAAGTCCACTTGGGCGAAAGCGAGAGAAGCGGAAGCGAAAAGGGCGAGGGTGATAGCCGAGATGCGTTTGATCATTGCCGTATCCTCCTGAAATGACTATTAATATAGTATACCGCTATCGGAGGCCGAAAAAAACCATTAGGCCGAGCTTGACTTTTTTCACAGCGCCGGGTATAAAAGCCGGGCATTGAGCCGCTGTAGCTCAGTTGGTAGAGCAAAGGACTGAAAATCCTTGTGTCATGGGTTCGATTCCCATTGGCGGCACAAAGGGCGCCCCGATTCGGGGCGCCCTTTTTTTGCTTATGGCGCCGTGCGAGTGGCGGCGCCCGCGCGGTTTGGCGTATAGTGTAGGCGTATGTTTTCAGTAGCGAAGAAAAAAAGTCTTCTCGCGGCGCTGGCCGTCACGGCCTCCTTAATTCTTCCCGCCTTTTCTTTCGCCGCGGGAATTGCGGAATCCTCCGTCGTCCGGGCGAGCCGATCCGATCGCGTGATCGGCGACTTCCCCGCCTTCGGAACCGAACGTATCCTGCCCGATGGCGGAATCGGCAACGCGGTCTTTACCGTCAGCGCGGCGAAGCTGACGACCGGCTTGCCTTACCTGGCGGCTGCCCCCTATTCGGCTTCCCTCGCCCTGATATCGCCGGACGGAGAAAACCGCGTCGTCCGCGGCGGACTTCCCCTGGTTTTCCAGGCGGAAAGCCCCGATGCCCTTTTCGAACTTGTCGCCGATCCTGATTTTCCCGGCTCCGCCGAGTTGGCCCTGCGCGGCCTCTCGGTCATGCCCTTAAGGGAAGCGCTTTTGGCGATCATCGCGCGGGGTCTGTTATTCTCGACGCTCGCCGCGGCCCTGCTGGGTTATTCCTTCGCCCGCCTGCGCCGTTCAGCGGTCCCGGCCTTGCCTCTTTCGGCCATGCTCATTTCGGCGCTTTTCGCGAGCCTGACAGCCCTTCTTCCCCTCGCTTCCATAGTCGGTTTCCGTTCCGCCTCGGCGCTCGCCGCGCGGATCGCCCCCCTTTCCCTCGCCGCCTTCCTCGTAACCGCGGCGCTCGCCCTCGTCTCGCTCTCGCCGCGCCGCTGGACTTTCGTGCTTTTCCTGGTCTATGCCGCCGCGGCTTCGGCCGCCGCCGCCTTTTCCGTACTGACATCTTTTCCCCCGGCGCTTCCGTTTTTAGCTTTTTCGGCCTTTTCCTTCCTGGTCTTCTCGGTATCGTTCATAGCCGCGCTCAGTCTCCGCGCAGGACGGGAAGCCATCTTCTCCTTCGGCGCCGCCTTGTCGGCAGCCGCGTTCGCGCTTTCGGGCATCGTTTGGGAGCAGAACGCCGAGGCCTCGCTCGCCTTCGCGGGACTGGTGCCGCTCCTGCTTGCCGCGACGCGCCATGGCGCTCCTGCGATTCGGGTGGACAAGGAAGACGTCATCGTGGCTCCCGTGCCGCGTCTCAGCGACCAGGCGGCCCTTACCCGCTTCGTTCCGAAAGAATTTCTTGCCATATTGAAAAAGGAATCCGTCGCTGACCTCATGCTCGGCGACCATGTGAAGCAGGATATGACGATATTCTTTTCGGATATCAGGAAGTTCACCACGCTTTCCGAGAGTCTGACCCCCGAGGAAAACTTCAAGTTCATCAATTCATATCTCGCCCGGATCGTCCCGGTCGTGACCGACTTCGGCGGTTTCGTGGACAAGTACATAGGCGACGCCATCATGGCGCTCTTTCCGACCGTCAACGGAGCCGATCAGGCAGTGCAGGCCGGCATCGCGATGCAGAGGAGAATAGTCGAATACAACGGCCACCGGGCGACCTGCGGCTACCGGCCGCTGTCGATGGGCATAGGCTTGCATACCGGAACCCTGATGCTCGGAGTCGTCGGGGTCGAAGACCGTATGCAGAACACCGTCATCTCGGATGCCGTGAATCTCGCGAGCCGGCTGGAAAGCATCACGAAGGTCTTCAACGTCTCGCTGGCCATCAGCGAGGAGACTTTCAAGAGCCTGCAGGATCCCGGCGCCTACTTCTACCGCTTCATCGGGAAAGTCCGCGTGAAGGGGAAGGCGGAACCCGTCTCCGTGTTCGAGATCTTCGACGGCGTCGATCCTGAACTCTTCGATAGGAAGATGAAGGCGAGCCGATTCTTCGAGCAGGGAATGATGAGTTATTACCAGAAGGAATTCACCGGCGCCATGTATTTCTTCAGGAAGGTGATCGAGAACCTCCCGGAGGACGGAGCCGCCGCCTTCTATCTTGATAACTGCATCGCGAAGACCCGCGCCTGATCTTCTCCGCCCAAGCGCCGCTCATCTCCAAGGCGAATCTTTCCGATGATGGGTAGGGAAGTGCGATGTGAATACCTGCGTGTTGTGCTCGAAAAATGACGAAGGCATGGCCCTCGATCTGCTGAGGCTGCTAAGGAAACTCGGCGTTCCATCCTCCGCCTTTTCGATAGGCGCCGACTGGAGGACGGGACCGAAATGCCTGGACGAGGCGCTCGCGCCCTTCACGCACTTCATCGTCGCTTTCACCGGGCGTTCCTCATCCAGCTCCTGGCTCCCCTTCGCCGCAGGCTACGCGCTCGGCAACGGCAAGCCGTTGCTGCTTTTCCGGCCTTCCCGCGAACCCCAGCAGGATGCCTGGCTCGCTTCCTTTCCCCTTTTCAGCTCGCCGGAAGACCTCTCCGCCTTCCTGGAGACCGAGAACAGGGAATGGGCCGCGCTTTCCATCCGCCGCCAAGCCAGGCAGGAGCTGATGGAACTGGGCGTGTCTTTCCGCGGCCAGGCTTTCGCGGATTCGGTCAGCGAAGGGAACGTGCACGCGGTCGAGCTGTTCATACGCGCGGGCATGCCCGTCGACAGCCGCGACCTGAAGGGGGTTCCCATGCTGTGCCTCGCCGCGCGCACGGGACACCGCGCCTTGCTGGACCTGCTCCTGGAAAACGGCGCTTCCCCCGATATCCCGGCGGAGGATAGGGGCAATACCGCGCTCATGGATGCGGTCGCCGGCGGTTTCCTCGACATCATGGAGGATCTTCTGGCTGCGGGCGCGTCGCTGGAGCATCGGAGCAAAGACGGGCAGACCGCCCTCGTGATCGCCGTCGGCAAGAACGACTCGGGATCCGCGGCGTTGCTGCTGGCAGCGGGCGCCGATCCCGAGGCCGCCGACAAGCTCGGGTTTTCCGCGCGCAAGTACGCCAAGCTGTTCCACGACCCGAAGATGACCGCGCTCATGGAAACGCATCCGCCGAAATAGGCGCGGCGCGGAACGGATGTTGCGGAAACGGGAATGATCGTGTAGCTTGAAAATCATATGATCGTCATCGCATTCACCGGCGGAGGGACGGGCGGACACATCTATCCCGGCCTCGCGATAGCGGAGAGGCTTCGCCTGCGGATCGAATGCCGTATCGTCTGGATCGGTTCCGATTCGGGCATGGACCGTTCGATCGTGGAAGGGGCCGGACTGGAGTTCATCGGCGTCCCCTCCGGAAAGCTCCGCCGTTACCTTTCTTTCCGCAACATCCTGGACCTTTTCAAGATCGCCGGGGGATTCCTCGCGTCCCGGAAGGCGCTGAAGAAGCTCCGTCCCCGGCTTCTTTTCTCCAAGGGAGGTTTCGTGAGCGTACCTCCCTGCGCCGCCGCCGCCGCCCTGGGCATACCCGTTTTCACGCATGAATCGGATTTTTCGACGGGGCTCGCGACGCGGCTCAACCTCCGCTGGGCCGAACGTTTGTTCGTCGCCTATCCGGATACCCGCGACTCCCTGAGTCCGGCGGTACGAGCGAAGACCTCCGTGATCGGAAATCCGGTCCGCGCCGCTTTCCGCCTCGCGGACGCCGGACGCGGACGGCGCTTCCTCGGCGCGGTCCGCGGCGAGCGCATCCTTCTCGTCCTCGGGGGAAGCCAGGGAGCCCGCGAGGTCAACGAGCTGGTCGCCGCCGCGCTGCCGCTCCTGCGCGCGGAGTTCATGGTGGTCCACCAGACAGGAGCGGGGCAGGAGATCGCCGCGGCCGCCGACGGGCGTTACAAGCCGTTTCCGTATATTCGTGATGAACTCCCGGACATCCTGGCCGCCGCCGACCTCGTCGTCGGGCGCAGCGGCGCAGGAACCGTATGGGAAGCGGCGACCGCCGGCAAGCCGATGGTCCTCGTGCCCCTGCGCGGCCGCGGGACCCGCGGCGACCAGGTGGAGAACGCGGAGCAATTCCGCAAGGCGGGCGCAGCCATCGTATATGACGGCGAGGGACCTGACGCGGCGGCCTTCGCCGATACCGTCATCGCCCTCGCGCGGGACGAAGGCCGCCTCTCTTCCATGGCCGCGGCCTCGAAGGCGGCGGGCTTCGCAGATGCCGCCGATCTAGCCGCATCAGCTATCATCGAAAGGATTAATGGAGGAAACGCATGAACATCGCCACTATCGACATCGTATTCGGCTGCCTCGTCCTCATCCTCGTCGTCCGCTGCGCGCTGCGCGGCTTCATCGAGGAGTTCATGTCCATGGCGGCCGTGGTCTTCGGGGCCCTCTGCGCGGTGCTGCTGTTCAAGCCGGGCGCGGTCCTCGTGGAGAAGAACTTCAAGCTTCCCGTTCCTCCGGAACTCGTCGCCTTCGTCGCCCTTTTCCTCATCGCTTTTATAGTCGTGAAGATACTGGAGAAAATTCTGGCCGACATCATCGACCGGGTGAATATGGAAAGCTTGGATCGCCTGCTCGGCGCGCTTTTCGGTCTGGCGGAAGGTCTGCTGGTGGTATCGGTATTCCTGTTCATCCTTTCGATCCAGCCGCTCTTCGACTCGGCCCCCCTCCTGAAAGGCAGCCTTTTCGCCCGGTACCTGTTGCCCCTCGTCACCGAGGCCGGCCGGACCGCCGTGCACGCCGCGACCGGCAAATAGGGTCCATGTTCGAAAACGTGATCGCCCAGAGCGCGACGACGGCCCTCGCCTCCGATATCGCCTCCGGCGTCCTTCCGCCTTCCATACTGCTCTCCGGTCCTCCCGCGTCTGGCAAGGGCACGGCCGCCCTCGAACTCGCCCGCGTCCTTTCCTGCGAAATGATCGAAGGCCGATGGAATTGTCCCTGCGCTTCCTGCGAAAGGCACCGTGCCTTGGTGCATCCCGACCTCCTCCTTGTGGGGCCGCGGGCTTTCTCGGCCGAAATAGCCGCTTCCGCGGCCGCCTTCCTCCGCGATCCTTCCACGGCCGCCCGCTTCCTGTTCCTGCGCGCCTGCCGTAAGCTTCTCGCGCGCTTTTCTCCCGTGCTCTGGGAGGGCGAGGAGGCCAAGCTCGGCAAGGCCGCGTCCCTGGCCGTCTCTTTGGGCGAGGATATCGAGGAGATCGAAACGACGGTCGCGGGGATGGCTTCGGGAAAGATCGCGGGAAACGCGGCGTTGGCCAAATTCACGGAGTCGGCGCGGCAGACCGCTATCAAGCTGGAGAGCGAGGGCGTGGCCGATTCCACCCCAATCGCCCACATACGCCGGGCATCCTACTGGGCCCGGATGGCTCCCTCCGGCCGCCGACGCGTCGTGGTGGTGGAGAACGCCGACCGGATGCAGGAAGGCGCACGGAATGCCCTGCTAAAGATACTCGAGGAGCCGCCGGCGACCACCAGTCTGGTGCTCACGAGCGCGCGCCGCGGCGCGATGATGCCCACCATCCTATCGCGCGTGAGGACTTACCCGTTCGTCCTGAGGGACCAAGAGGCCGAACGCGATGTCGTGAGGAGGGTTTTCCGCGATACGGCAGCCGCCGAAGCTTCCGCCGTCCCTTCCGCCGCCGGTTTCCTCGTTTCCCGCTACCTGGATTCTTTCCAGCCCGTCCCGCCGGATTCCCTGGACGCCGCCGCCGCCTTCTTCGTCTCCTCGGTCGCAGCGGCCTCCCTTTCGGAGGCGCGCCGGCGCAATGCGGGCTCGACGCCCGCCGTGATCGTTTCGCTCGGCCGCAGCTCGGCCCCGAGGGCCGAGGCCGGCGGTCTCGGCCGGCCCCTCGCCGATCCGAGGTCGGCCTGCGCCCGAACCGCCGAGGCGGCGGGGAAATTCGAACCGCGGAGCCTGTTCCGGCCCTTTTTGGACGGGGTCCTCCGTTACGCCGCTCTTCCCCTGCGCGACGGGACCGCGGGACCGTCCGCCGCAGCCCTCGCTTCCGATTGGTCCATGGCTGTGCGCTCCGCCGACGAGGCGGTCGCCGTCTATAACCAATCGCCGGCCCTGGCCCTGGAGCGGCTCTTCCATGAGCTGGCAACCCTCTCTTCCGCCGCGCGGAACTTCGGGCGGACGGCTACGACGTGAGGAATTTCATAGAAAGGGCGTTGCGCAAGCTGCCCAAGATGAACGCGGAACAGATCACCGCCCTTCTCCTCTCGATCGCCGCGGAAAACGAACGGTTGGAGTCGGTCCTGGACTCGTTGACCGAGGGCTTGCTCGTCTGCGACGCGGATTACAACCTGATCATCCTGAACAAGGCAGCCGAGCGCATCCTTCCCCTGAAGCTCAGCGAACAGGCGGAAAGGCCCGTTTGGACCGCGGTCGAAGATGAGGCTGTCGCCGGATTCCTTCGGGAGGCCATACCGCGGGGCGACAAGGTCGTGGACCGCGAGTTCGATGTGGAGGCCAAGGGCGTCCAGCGCCTGCTTTCGATCAGCGTCCTTCCCCTCGTGAAGGACAAGCGGGTGACGGGCGCCTTGGTGCACGCCGAGGACATCACGGAAAAAAGGGGGGAGGAGGCGAGGCTCCGGCGCGCAGAAACCCTCGCGAGCCTGACGACGCTGGCCGCAGGCGTCGCGCACGAGATCAAGAATCCACTCGGTTCCATTTCCATCCACATCCAGCTGATCCAGAAGGCGCTGAAGGCGAGTAGGGCCGCCTGCCTTGACGACGGGGGGGACGGGGAAACCCTTCCGCTGCGATCCTTGGCCCGGGACAGGAAAAAGGGGGGAGCCGAGCGGAAAGCCGCGCCTCCTTTCGACCATATCGAAAAATACCTCGCCGTGGTCACGGAAGAGATCGACCGGCTGAACCGCATCGTCGTTGACTTCCTTTTCGCCGTCCGGCCGATGGACATGGAACTCCGCGAGGACGACCTCAATGCGCTGATCAGCGAATTGGTCGAATTCATGCGCTTCGAGCTGGCGGCGGCCCATATCGAATGCGCTCTCGACCTTTCCCGCGACCTGCCGCCGTTGCGCTTCGACGAGCGTTTCATCAAGCAGGCCCTTCTCAATCTGGTGAAGAACGCTGTCGCCGCAATGCCGTCCGGAGGAAAACTCACGATACGCACCGCGCTTTCGGGCGAGAAGGCGTGCGTTACGATCGAGGACACCGGAATGGGAATCCCGGAGGAGAACTTACCGAAAATCTTCGAACCCTATTTCACGACCAAGGAGACGGGGTCCGGCCTGGGGCTCACCCTCGTCTTCAAGATCGTCAAGGAACACCGCGGCGAAGTCAGCGTAAAATCCAGGGAAGGGGAGGGAACCCGCATTTCCATAGTCCTCCCGGTTCCCCAGAAAGTCACCCGGCTGATCGCGTACGGGGGAGGGGGCGAGTCGTGAATTTCAAGCTGCTCATCGTGGACGACGAAAAGAACATACGGGAGGGCCTCGGGACAGCGCTGGAGTTGGATGGCTACGAAATCGCGCTCGCGGCCGACGGCGATGCCGGTTGGAAGCGTTTTCAGCGCGGCGACGTGGACCTCGTGATCACCGACCTCCGGATGCCCGGCATATCCGGGGAGGAGCTGCTCAAGCGCATTTCCTCCGAGACTCCCGGCGTTCCCGTGATCGTCCTGACCGGCCACGGTACGGTGGAGACGGCGGTGGAGGCGATGCGGAACGGCGCTTATGACTTCCTCACGAAGCCCGTCAACCTGGACCGGCTTTCCCTCCTCGTCAAGCGCGCCCTTTCCAACCGGGAACTCGCCCTGCAGAACCGGCGTCTCATGGAGGACCTGGAGCGGAAGAAAGAGTTCGACAATATCGTGGGGACCAGCGCCGCGATGAGGAAGGTCTTCGACACGGTCCGCCGGGTCGCGCCGACCAAGGCTTCCGTCCTCATCACCGGGGAGTCGGGCGTGGGCAAGGAGCTCATCGCCGACGCCCTGCACGAGCTTTCTCCCCGAAAGGGCAAGCCCCTGGTCAAAGTCCACTGCGCGGCCTTGGCTTCCACCCTTCTGGAAAGCGAACTCTTCGGCCACGAGAAGGGCGCCTTCACCGGCGCGGCCGGCCGCAGGCGCGGCCGCTTCGAACTGGCGCACGAGGGGACCCTCTTCCTGGACGAGATCGGCGAGATAGACCAGAACGTCCAGATCAAGATCCTCCGCGTGCTGCAGGACAAGAAATTCGAGCGGGTCGGCGGTGAGGACACCCTGGAGGTCGACGTGCGCATCATCGCAGCCACCAACCGGGAGCTCAAGGCGGAGATCGAGAAGGGCAATTTCCGGGAAGACCTGTTCTACCGGCTGAACGTGGTGAATATCCATGTTCCGCCCCTGCGAGAACGCAAGGACGACATTCCCCTGCTGGCCGCTTCCTTCCTGAAGGAGTTCGCGCGGGAGAACGGGAAGAAGATCGAAGGCCTGGAAGCGCGCGCGCGGGCGGCGCTGTATGCCTACGACTGGCCGGGCAATATCCGGGAACTGCGGAACTGTCTGGAAAGCGCGGTGGTGATGTCCAAAGGCGCCGTCGTCGCGCTCGATGACTTGCCGCCCTCGGTGCGTCCGACGGGCGAGCAGGGCTGGATGCGCATCCCGGTCGGAACGACCCTGGCCGAAGCCGAAAAGGTCGTCATCCGCGAGACGCTTTCGGCCAACAAGGGGAACAAGAGCCGGGCCGCCGAGGTTCTGGACATCGGCCGCAAAACCCTGCACCGCAAGCTCGCCGAATACGGCGAGGCTGATGCCGCTGAGGGCGCAGGCGCGGAGGCTGAGGGCGCGGAGCAGGAGGTCGCGGAGCAGGCGGGCGCGAGGTAGGAGAATGACAGGATCCGGTAGCCGGTAGACGCCTTTGCGGGTGCCGGAAGCCGGCTTTGCGAGTGCCGGCTACCCGCTACTGTTCGATCCGACCCGTCTCCCGCCAGGCTTCTATTCGGCGGTATGATGCGTTGATGCGGGCGGCCTTCGCGGTCGCCTTTTTCATGTTGCCCTCGTGGCCGGCATGGCGGTCGGGGTGGTGGATTTTCAGCAACTTCTTGTAGGCGGCCTTGCAGTCCGCGGCGCCCGCCCCGAAGGGGAGGCTGAGTTCCTGGAAATCCGCGCGCAAGGCCTCCGGAATTCCGCCGTTTTTCGCGGCGCCTTGGGGGCGGGGCTTTTCGCTCCCGGCGCGTCCCGGTTCGGGCCGGGCGGTCTTTCCGCCCTTCAGAAAATCGTCGAGTTCCTCATAGGCCGCGTCCAGGTCCGGGTCCCCGCCCGCCGGTCTGGCCGAGCCGCGGCCGAAAACCTTGTCGTCCTCGTCGTCCAGGAAATTCTTGATTACATCGCCGAGACGATCGAAGAACCGGTCCATGGGAGCCTCCTGGGGAATAGTAGCGCGTCGCGGGGCCGTGGCGCAAGCGTTCGGCGTACGCCTCGTCATGAATCAGGAAGCGCACGGTATGAGCGGTTCCCGGGGGTCCTGTCAGGGGAAACCCCGGTCTCGCTAGTCCCTCGGCCTGCAGTCGAGTCCGATGGGAAGGGGTTGGAGGCGCGGCCCGTCGGCCGCGCGGCGGAATCGCCCGTCGGCCTACGGCCGATGGGTTGCGGATTCTCAAGCGGCGTGAGCCGCGATGTCCAACCGTTTCCTCTATTAAGCGCACGTTCACGTGCGCTTACGCTCAACCGGCGTTTCCCCTGCCACCCCTCGTTACCGATTCTGGCCGTGCGCTTTCTGATTCATGAAGCGACTGCGCGAATATCCGACCACCCTTGCCGAGCCGGTATTCCTCCATGTACACTGCGGATAAGATTCCCACAGCGAGGAGCCCAAAGTGAAGATCAAGAAACGTCCGTACGGAACGCTTTCGACCGGTGAAGAGGCGGACCTTTACATATTGAAAGCGGGAGACCTCTCGCTCGGCATCTCCACTTGGGGAGGCACGCTCGTCTCGCTTATCGTTCCTTCGCGGTCCGGGAAATACGACGACGTCCTGCTCGGCTATTCGACCTTCGATCCCTACACGCGCAAGAATCCCTATTTCGGAGCTACGATCGGCCGCTACGCCAACCGCATCGGAGATGCCCGTTTTTCGCTGGACGGGACGACCTACGCGCTGGCCAAGAACAACGGCGCCAATACCCTCCACGGCGGCCTGCGCGGTTTCGACAAGTACGTCTGGGCGGCCGAAGCCTTCGAAGAGAAGGGCGGCGTATACCTGCGCCTCACGCTCGCGAGCCCGGACGGGGACGAAGGCTACCCTGGAAATCTGAAGGCGACCGTCGTCTACGGGCTGACCGGCAACGACGAACTGGTCGCCGAGTACAAAGCGAAGGTGGACGCGCCCTGTCCGGTGAACCTCACCAACCACGCTTATTTCAATCTCCGGGGCTCCGGAGACATCCTCGGCCATGAAGTGGCCCTTTCCTGTTCATCCTACGTTCCCGTCGGAGCCGCCCTCCTTCCTACCGGAGAGATCGCGAAGGTCGAAGGCACCCCCTTCGACTTCTCCAAGCGAAAGAGCATCGGCAAGGACCTGAAGGCCGCCGGAGGCGGCTACGACCATTGCTTCGCGGTGGACGGTAAGCCGGGAGAGCTGCGTCCCTGCGCCGAAGTCTACGAGCCGTCCTCCGGCCGGACCATGCGCCTCTCGACGACCCAGCCGGGCGTCCAATTCTACACGGGCAACTTCCTTGACGGCATCCCCGGGAAACTCGGGGCCGTATACGACAAACACGCGGGCTTCTGCCTTGAGACCCAGCACTTCCCCGACGGACCGAACCGGAAGGAATTTCCCGATTGCGTCTTCGGGCCTGACCGGAAGTACCAGGAAAAGTCGGTCTTTTCGTTCGACTGGTGACTTGCGCCGATAGCGCTCCTGGTTTAGATTAGGGCTGAATTGGATCACGGGGGGACGAGATGCCGGAACGCAAGAAATTTTTCCTGAAAGTGCTCAAGGCGGAGCTCGAAGATTGCCTTGAGGACGTGGAAGATCTCTCGATCCTCTACGCCCGCCGCAGGAAGGGCGAGGAGATCACCGAGTACGTATACCGCGAGAACGAAGCCCTCCTCTCGCGGGAAATCTCCGGGTTGAAGACCGTCATAGCTTCGATCGACGATATCGCTCTGGAGCGCTACGGATCGGTCGGTGCGTTGGCGGCTGGCGTGGATGATATGATCCAAAAAAAAGTAGTGGAGTACGAGGATCCCGAGGCGGTCTACGGCATCGCCAAGAGAAAGCTTCTGAAGGTGCTCCGCTACGTGGACGGACATTGAAACGGATAGACAAGCGAACGGAAAAGAATATTGATCGGCCGCGGCCGGCGGCAATTCCAATCGGATCGTGAAGAGGAGAATATGGACGTCCAACTGCAGGAACTAATCGATAAAATCAAGAAGGACGGGATCGAATCCGCTTCCGCCGAGGCCGCCCGCGTACGGGCCGAGGCCGAAGCCGAGGCGAAACGGATCGTAGAAGCAGGCCGCAGGGAAGCCGCGGACCTCGTCTCCAAAGGCAAGGCCGACGCGGAGCGCTCCGAGAAGGCGGGCATCGCCGCGGTCCAGCAGGCGTCCCGGAATCTCGTGCTTTCGTTCAAGGCCGAGATGGAACGGCTTCTGGAAGCCCTCGTCGTCCGCGAGACGGCCGCCGCGTATTCCGACGATACGCTGAAGGCCGTCATCCCCGAGCTGGTGAAGTCATGGGCCGCCAGGGGCCAGGATTCCCTGGATCTCCTGCTTCCCGCGGATTCGGTGGCACGCCTGGACGGCTTCTTCAAGTCCGCCCTCGCCGCCGAACTCAAGAAGGGGATGGAGATCAAGGGCGAGCGCACGCTCGGCGCTGGTTTCCGCATCGCCGCGAGGGACGGATCAGCCTACTACGACTTCTCGGCGGACGCCGTCGCCGAACTCCTTTCCGCCTACCTCAATCCCCGCCTCGCGGAGATCCTGAAGGCCGCCGTAAAGGGGATGTAGGCGGTGGCCTCCTATTATTACCTCGTAGCCCAGCTTCCCTACCTTGCCTACGGCCTTCCGTCGCCGATGGAGACCAGGAAATTCAGGGAACTGTGCGCCGAACTGATGGATCCGGGCGACGCCGCGTTTTTATCGCGCTGTTCCCTCGATCCGGCGATCGCGGGCGGCGACCCGACCCATTCGCCCCTGATCGACGGGTGGGCCGCCTGGGAGCGCTCGTTGCGGATCCATCTGGCCAAATACCGCGCCGCCCGTCTGAAGAGGGAGGATGTTGTCCTGCCCGACGCGCCGTTCGAGCCCCTGGACGCCGCTCAGGCTGCCCGTTCCGCGCTCGCTCTCGATTCCCCGCTTGAAGCCGAGCAGCAGCTCGACCGTTCGCGTTGGGCGGCCATCGAGGCGTTGGCGAGCGGGCCCTATTTTAGCCGCGATACCGTATACGCATACCTGCTCAAACTTCTCATCCTCGACCGTAAGGCCCTCTTCCGCGTCGAGGAAGGATTCGCCGAATACAAGGCGATCTACGCTTCCGTCATGGAAGCCGCCCCAACCAGCAACTCATCGGGAGAACCGAAATGACCGCAACAAAGGGAACCGTCACAGCCGTCAACGGAAACATGGTAGGCGTCCGCTTCGAAGGCGCCGTATCCATGAACGAGGTCGGCTACGTCCAGGTGGACGACGTCAAGCTCAAGAGCGAGGTCATCCGCATCCGCGGCGACATCTGCCAGCTCCAGGTATTCGAACAGACCAAGGGAATCAAGGTCGGGGACAACGTGGAATTCGCCGGCGACATGCTCGCCGTCGAACTCGGGCCGGGACTGCTCGGCCAGGTCTACGACGGACTCCAGAATCCGTTGCCCAAGCTCGCCGAAGAGGCGGGTTACTTTCTGGAGCGCGGAATCTACCTGGACGCGCTTCCCTTGGACGCTTCCTGGGCGTTCACGCCGACGGCCAAGGTCGGCGACGCCGTCCAGCGTGCGGACTGCCTGGGCACCGTGCCCGAAGGCTCATTCACCCACCGCATCATGGTGCCGTTCAATATGTACGGCCGCTACACGGTCGCTTCCATCAAGGGAGCGGGTTCCTATCACGTGCGCGACGCGATCGCGGAGCTGGACGACGGGAAGGGAAACCTGATTCCCGTCACCATGTCCTTCCGTTGGCCGGTGAAGCGTGCGGTCGATTGTTACGACGAGCGGCTGAAGCCCGGCGAGCCCATGGTCACCCAGGTCCGCCTCATCGATACCTTCTTCCCCGTCGCCCGGGGCGGCACCTACTGCATTCCCGGCCCCTTCGGAGCGGGCAAGACGGTGCTCCAGCAGATCACGAGCCGCCACGCCGACGTGGACGTGGTCATCGTCGCCGCCTGCGGCGAGCGCGCGGGCGAGGTCGTGGAGACGCTGAAGGAATTCCCCGAACTCCTGGATCCCAAGACCGGCCGTTCGCTGATGGAGCGGACCGTCATCATCTGCAACACCTCATCCATGCCGGTCGCTGCCCGCGAGGCCTCCGTCTACACCGCGGTCACCCTGGCGGAATACTACCGGCAGATGGGCCTGCACGTGCTGCTCCTGGCCGACTCCACCAGCCGCTGGGCCCAGGCCATGCGCGAGATGTCCGGTCGCCTGGAAGAGATACCGGGAGAGGAAGCCTTCCCCGCCTACCTGGAATCCGTCATCGCGAGTTTCTACGAGCGCGCCGGAATCGTGCGCCTGCGGACCGGGGAGCTCGGCTCCGTCACCATCGGAGGGACGGTTTCCCCCGCAGGCGGCAACTTCGAGGAGCCGGTAACCCAGGCCACACTGAAGGTCGTCGGCGCCTTCCACGGACTTTCCCGCGAGCGCTCCGACGCGCGCAAGTACCCGGCCATCCATCCCCTGGATTCCTGGTCCAAGTACCAGGGCATCATCGCGACCGAAAAGGTGCGCTACGCCCACGGCTACATGGCCCGCGGCAGCGAGGTGGAGCAGATGATGAAAGTCGTGGGCGAGGAAGGCACGAGCCTGGACGATTACGTCATCTTCCTGAAAGGCAATTTCCTCGATTCCGTATACTTCCAGCAGAATTCCTTCGACGCGGTCGACGCGGCGGTGAGCCCGGAACGGCAGAAGCACGTCTTCGATATCATCCTCGGCATCCTCGCCGCCCGGATGGCGTTCAAGGACAAGGATGAAGCCCGGACCTGGTTCAACAGGCTGCGCCAGAAATTCCTGGACTACAACGGATCGGAATGGAAGAGCGAGCGCTTCGCGACGCTCGAAAAGGAAGTCGGCTCTGCGATAACCGAACGATCCGCGGGCGCCGATCCGGCCGCCGCCAAGATACTCGCGTAGGACGGGAAGGACGCCATGAAGAAGGTTTACAGCAAAATCGAATCCATCACGGGCAACGTCATCACGGTGCGCGCCGAAGGCGTTCGCTATGGGGACTTGGCTGAAGTAGAGACCACCTACGGGACTTCCCTGGCCGAGGTGATCAGGCTCCAGGAAAATCTGGTGTCCATGCAGGTCTTCGCCGGCGGACGCGGTGTTTCCACGGGCGATGAAGTCCGTTTCCTGGAACATCCCATGAAGGTGTCCTTTTCGGAGAACCTCATGGGCCGCGTATTCACCGGTTCCGGCGAACCGCGCGACAAAGGGCCTGAACTGAAGGAGAATCTGATCTCCATCGGAGGTCCCTCGGTCAATCCCTCCAAGCGCATCATCCCGCGCCGCATGATCCGCACCGGAATTCCGATGATCGACCTTTTCAACACCCTGGTCGTATCCCAGAAACTTCCTATCTTCTCGGTGTCCGGCGAGCCATACAACGAGCTGCTCGCCCGTATCGCCATGCAGGCGGAGGTCGACGTCATCGTCCTCGGAGGCATGGGCCTGAAGTACGACGACTACCTGTACTTCAAGGACACGCTGGAGAACGGCGGAGCGCTTTCGCGCACGGTCATGTTCGTGCATACCGCCGCGGACCCCGTGGTCGAATGCCTCATGGTTCCCGACGTTTCCCTCGCCGTCGCCGAGCAGTTCGCGCTGCAGGGCAAGGACGTCCTCGTGCTCCTCACCGACATGACCAACTTCGCCGACGCGATGAAGGAAATCTCCATCACGCAGGAGCAGGTGCCGTCCAACCGCGGGTATCCCGGCGACCTGTACAGCCAGCTCGCCTCGCGCTACGAGAAAGCCGTCGACTTCGACACTTCCGGTTCCATCACCATCCTCGGCGTCACGACGATGCCAGGCGACGACGTCACCCACCCGGTGCCGGACAACACGGGCTACATCACCGAAGGACAGTATTACCTGAAGAACGGCCGCATCGAACCCTTCGGCAGCCTGTCGCGCCTGAAGCAGCAGGTAAACGGAAAGACCAGAGCGGATCACCGCTCCCTCATGGACGGCATGATCAAGCTCTACGCGGCCTACAAGGATACCCTCGAAAAGAAGGCGATGGGCTTTATGATGTCGGACTGGGATTCCAAGTTGCTGAAGTACGGAGAAAAGTTCGAGAAGGGCATGATGGACCTGTCGGTCAATATTCCGCTTGAGAAGGCGCTTGACCTCGGCTGGGAAATCCTGGCCGCGTGCTTCGCGCCGGAGGAGACGGGACTCCGAACCGAACTCATCGAAAAATTCTGGCCGAAGACCGCGTAAGCCGGGAGCGGACATGGCGAAGATCAAGCTGACGAAGAACGAGCTGAAGAAGCAGAAGGACGAGCTGAAGATGTATCAGCGCTACCTTCCGACCCTGATGCTCAAGAAGCAGCAGTTGCAGACGGAAATACGGGTCACGGAGAACCGGATCCGCGCCCTCCGCGCCGAGAAGGAACGCATCGACGAGAGCTTCAGATCCTGGATAGCGGTCTTCGGCGAGCGGGGAATATTCTATCCCGGCTTGCTGAGGGTCACGGCGATAAGAACCGCGACGGGAAATATCGCGGGCGTCGAGATTCCCGTCTTCAAGGGGGCGGAGTTCATGATCGATGCCTACGACCTGATGGCGACTCCGATGTGGATCGATTCCGCGGCCGAGAAACTGAAAGCAGTCCTGCTGCTCGACCTTGAGTCCGTTACGCTGGAAGAACAGCGGCGGAGACTGGAAAAGGAATTGCGCACGACGACGCAGAGGGTGAACCTTTTCGAAAAGGTGAAGATCCCCGAATCGAAGTCGAACATCAAGAAGATCCGCGTCTATCTGGGCGACCAGCAGACCGCTGCCGTCGTCCGCGGCAAGATCGCCAAACGCGGAATGGAGAGGGTGGCCGAATGATCGTAGAGATGAAGAAGCTGACCCTAATCCTGCTCGACCGGGAACGGGCGAGCGCCCTGCGGGAGCTCAGGCGCCTTTCGGTGGTCCATCTCGCCGCCCGCGCCGTCGAGGGGACGACCCTCGTTCCTATCCTTGAGAAAAAGGCCCGGATCGAGTCGGCGATGCGGAAAGTGGAAGAGGCCGTCACGCGGAAGGGCAAGGCTCCGGCCGGGAAGGGCGTTTCCCCGATAGCCGAAGGCGAATCCGTCACGGATGCCGTCCTCGCTTTCGCTGACGAGCAGGCGAGCCTGGAAACTGCGGTGGCGAAGGACAAGGCCGAACTGGATCGCATCGCCGTCTGGGGGTCGGTGGATCCCGCTTCATTCTCATCCCTCGCTTCGGCGGGGGTGAACCTCGCGCTCTGCGAAATGCCGGCCCGGACCCATGCGTCCTTGCCCGATACGGTGAGAGTGATCGTGCTGTCCAAAACGAAGTCCCTCGTCCGTTGCCTTCTGCTTCGCTCCGACGGCAAGTCGCCTGAAGGTTTTCCCGATGAAGCTTCCATCGTACCCCTTCCTGAAAGTTCCACCGACTCGCTCCGGCAGCGGATCGGTTCGGCGGAGGCGCGGATCGCCGTTATCGGAGACGCCTTGTGCGCGTTGTCGCCGCGGAAAAACGAAATGGAAAGGGAACTCGCGCTTGCCAAGGCCGAGGCCGAATTCGAGACGGCGCGCGCGGGAATGGAATTGCTCACGGAAGCGGACCATCCGCATTCACTCGTATGCCTGGAAGGTTACGTGCCCGACGCCGATCTGCCGATGGTGATATCCGCGGCCAAGAAGCACGGCTGGGCCCTGCTTGCGGACGATCCGACCGCGGACGACGCTGTGCCCACCAAGGTGAACAATTCGGCTATAGTCCGCGTGGTCCAGCCCGTGTTCGACTTCCTCGGCACCGTTCCGAACTACCGGGAATACGATATTTCCGCATGGTTCCTCCTGTTCTTCTGTTTCTTCTTCGCCATGATCTTTGGAGACGCCGGTTACGGCTCGCTGCTTCTGCTCTCGGGAATCGGGCTCGCGGTCAAGGCCAAGAGGCAGAATAAGCCTGTGCCCGATGCGGTACGCCTGCTTTTCCTGCTTTCGGGCTTCACCATATTCTGGGGCGTGCTCACCCTGAGCTGGTTCGGCATAGCGCCCGACAAATTGCCCGGGATGCTCAAGGCCGTCGACCTGTACTGGATCTCGAACGACAATCCGTCGTCCGGGGACAACGTGAAGGTGGTCTGCTTCTATCTCGGAACGGTGCAGCTCGCGATCGCGCACATGAAGAACATCAAGCGCGATTTCGGTTCGCTGAAATTCCTCGCGCAGATAGGCCAGTTGTCGATGGTGGTGGGCATGTTGAGCCTCGCGCTGAACCTGGTCATCAGCTCCGTCAGGTTCCCGCTTTGGCAGTTCGCTCCCGCCATGATCGGAGGAGGCTTCGCCCTCAACTTCATATTCGCGAGCTACGAGGCAGGCTGGGGTTTCTTCCGCGGCGTACTCAAGGGCATCATCGGAAGCCTCACCAACATCGTATCCGTTTTCCTCGGCATCGTTAATATCTTCGCGGACATAGTCTCCTACATACGGCTCTGGGCGGTCGGACTGGCGGGACTCGCCATCAGCCAGACGGTCAACGACATGGTCGGTCCGATGCTGGGGGAATTTTCGCTTTTCGCGGTCGGCGTGGTCATCCTCGTCCTCGGCCACAGCATTAATATGATACTGAGCGTGCTCTCCGTGATCGTGCACGGGGTGCGTCTCAACATGCTCGAGTTCTCCGGCCATCTCGGAATGGAATGGTCCGGATTCTCATACGACCCCTTCAGGGATAGGGTCGATACCCAGGAAACCACGTCAAAGGAGCAACTATGAATATCGGAATGATCGGCGTCGCTTTCGTCCTCGGCCTCTCGGCCATCGGTTCGGCAATCGGCGCGGGAATCGCGGGACAGGCGGCCATCGGCACGTGGAAGCGGAACTATCTGCAGAACAAGCCCGCTTCCTTCCTCCTCGTCGCCTTCGCGGGCGCTCCGCTTACCCAGACCATTTACGGTTTCATCCTGATGAGCCGCATGCTCCAGTCGAGCGCCGATCCCTTCCTCCTGCTTGGAGCGGGTTTCGCCAGCGGTCTCGGCATGGGAATGTCCGCCATCGCGCAAGGCCGGGCCTCCGCATCCAGCTGCGACGCTTTCGGCGAAACCGGCAAAGGTTTCGGCCTTTATATTACGGTAGTAGGCCTCTGCGAGACCGTCGCCCTCTTCGTGATGGCCTTCACCTTCGGCGCGATCTAGAACCGGACCGCATGGACGAAACCCGACGCGATTTCCGCGTAGTGAAAGTCGGCGGCTTCGGCCATGTGGATCCGGTGCTCATCGGAGCATCCTACCCGACGGTCATCCAGACGATGTGGAAGGACCGGCTCCTTCCGGAGGACCTGTCGGGCGCTTCGGGTGCGGCTATCGTCGAACGCATCCGGAAACTGGCGGACCTCGGTTGCGCCGTCCTTCGTTTCGCCGTGCCGGATCTCGCGGCCGCCGACGCGCTCGGCGAGCTGGCCGGACGCGTTTCCATGCCGCTGGTTGCCGACATACACTTCGACCATCGCATAGCCCTGCGTTGCCTGGACCATCCCATCGCTAAAATCCGTATCAACCCGGGCAATATCGGTTCCCGCGACAAGGTGCAGGCCGTACTTTCAAAGGCCGCGGAAAAAAGCAGGCCCATACGCATCGGCGTGAACGCCGGCAGCCTTCCCCAGGATCTTGCGCACGCGGTGGAAGCCCTGACCAAGACCCGCGCGGAGGCGCTCGTGGAAGCCGCCGAGCGGGAACTGGCGATATTCGAAGAATTCGGCTTTCCCGACGTCCTCGTATCCATGAAGGCTTCCTCCATCATCGATACGCTCGCCGCCAACCGCCTGTTCGCGGCCAAATGGGATATCCCCCTGCACCTCGGCGTCACCGAGGCGGGGCCGCTGATCCCGGGAGTGGTGAGGAACGCGGTCGCGCTCCATGCCCTGCTCGCCGAGGGCATCGGCGCGACCATACGGGTTTCCCTTTCCGATACGATGGAGAGCGAGGTCCTCGCCGCCCGCGAAATACTGGGGGCGGTGGCCGATAGCTGCGGTCGGGGAGGGGCAGGGCGCGGAGTCGTCATCGTCTCCTGCCCGCGCTGCGGCCGGAACGGTTTCGATACGCATGCCTTCGCCGAGCGCTGGCGCGACCGGCTTTATTCGCTTAAGAAGGACGCGACCGTGGCGATCATGGGTTGCGCGGTCAACGGACCCGGAGAGGCGCGCCACGCGGACCTCGGCATCACGGGCGCGGGAAACAAAGTCCTGATTTTCAGGCGCGGCGCGGTCGTACGAACCGTCGATCCTTCCGAGGCCGACGCGGCGTTCGCCGAGGAGCTGGAAAAGTTATGAACCGGAAACGTATTTTTCCGGTCCTGATCGCTTTCCTGCTTCTCGCAGGTCCTGGCATCTCCTTCGCGCAGCGTGGCGCGGTCACTGACGAGCCTTTCTGGATGACGCTGGAACGGGGTAAGCTTCTGTTCCGTGAAAAACGGTACGGGGATGCCCTTCTTTCTTTCGAGGACGCGCTTCGCGGGCGCCGCGAGCTGTTCGCGCGTCACCGTCGCGCGCTTGTAGACGCCCTTTCGCTTCCCGAAGTGCGACGCTTCGACGATTCGCTCACGCGTTTCGAAACCTACGCCGCCGAGCGGAAGCTCAAAGCCGCGCAGGACGCGCTCGCCGCGGTCTACGCCCTAGTTCCGCGCGACAGCATGAACGGATCCGCCCTTGCGGCGATGGACGCCGCGCTCTCGCTCGCCGCATATCCGGAAGCCGAATATTGGATCGGCGAGGCGTACCGCGCGGAAGGTGAGAGCGCCATAGCCTTGAAGCAGTACCAGAAGGCATACGCCCTCCGCGACCTCTTGGAAGTACATGATGAAGGACGCGACATACTGTACAAGATCGCGGAACTCCAGGCCGAGCGGCTGGAATATCCGGCGATGGAAGCCTCCCTGCTGGAGATCCTGAAGGAGGATATCCTCTGGACTTCAGGATCGAGCGCGTTCATCCGCGACGCCATGTCCCGTACGCTCGCCGACGAGGGGCTGGATCGTTTTCTGTTGCTGTACCGCTATTCCTCGCCCTGGGCCCTGAGGGCCCACCGCGACCTTGGGCTTTACTTTTACCGTTCCGGAAGGCACGACCGTGCCGCCGCGCACCTCACCTTCGCATTCCTCATCCAGGTCACCGTACTCATAGACGAGATCAAACGGTCTGAGAGCGAATGGAAGGCGACGACGCTTCCGGATATCCTTGACCGGGCCGAGAAAAGGGAGTCGGCGGTAGAATACCTGGCCGATACCGGATTCTACCGGACGGTTTATTATTTCGGGGCTTCTTTGTACGCTGTCGGCCGCGGGAAAAGCGCGATTGAGCTCTGGCGCGCGGTAGCAAACCGGCCGGCGGCCGGCGAGTGGAGGCTCCGCTCGCTCCGCCAGCTGTCCAAGCCCTTCATCGAGCCGGCCGTACCTCGTTAGTCCGTTCAGCGGACGGTTCCCACGCTGGAACCGGAGCCGGGTTTATGTTAAGATGCAATGGATAAATTGAAATTCAATCATTTGGAGGAAACATGAAAAAGCTGATTATGATCCTGCTCGCCGCGACTTTCGTTTCGGTCGCGGCTTTCGCCGATCATCCCAAGGGCATGGGCGTCGGCCTCGTCGCCGGCGGAAATTTCGGCTCAGGCGGCGCGGCCACCGACATCGGCCTCAGCCTCAAGCTCCCGAGCATGCCCATTTTCTGGGCGGCCCGCCTTAGCCTGAACGCCGACTACTTCGGGCTCGGCGTCACCGGGGACAAGTACATGATCGACAAGATGCTTTTCAAGGAAGGGAGCTTCAAACTGGACTGGTACGCCGGACTCGGCGGTTATGCCAACCTCGGCTTCGGCAACAGCGATGCCAACGCATCCCTCGGTGCCAGGCTCCCCATCGGCCTGTCCTGGCACATCACGAGGGAGTTCGAGCTCTGGCTCGGAATCGCGCCATCGCTCGGGCTGAGCCTTCTTCCGGAGTTCAACTTCCCCGACTGGTTCATCCCCGGCGAGCTCGGGCTCAGGATCTGGCTGAAGTAGACGACCGCAAGTTCCGAACGGAGGCCGAGAGGCCTCCATTTTTTTAACCTTGAGGGCGCGAGCTCAGCCATGCTAGTATCGAAACGAGGGGAGAGCGAATGAACAAGGTCGTATTGAAAGCGCAGGATCTGGACGGGTACTTGACCGAAGCCGACAAGTCCAATATCGCGCGCATGGACACCGTATTCCGCCAAGCGATGCTTTCCTTCAACATACTTTCGGTCACGACTTCGGCCGCGGAACGCCGTCGGGAGGAGCAGAGCCTGATCGATCTGTACAACGAGATGGGCCGCTTCATGCAGGAAATCACGAAGAACGAGCCGCGCATCCACGTATATTCCTTCCTGACCCCGCAGGAAAGCCATCCGGAGGCCTCCCGCCTCATCGCAAAGCTGCGCGACGTGAGGACCGGCAATCAGGAATTCATCTATTATACGCAGCGCGCTTATGAGATGTTGTTCAAACTCGCCTACGCCGGCGCCGAAGCCTCCAGCAAAAACTACCTGATCGTGAAAACTCCCGTGACCATGCCCGTACAGAATTTCGCGGTCCACAAGATTCCGAACATCGACGACAAAGTGGAGAACACCGTGATGTGCGTGATGCTCAGGGGCGCCCTCCTGCCTTCGATGATCGTATCCAAGGAGATCCAAGAGTATTCTTCCCGCGGCTACGTCACCCCCTTCGCCCTTTTCAAAATCAAGCGGGATGATTCCAAGCACGAGAATGACATGGAATACATCCTGGATCTGGAGAAATCCTATTTCAGGCTGGAAGACCTGGACGGAAAGGATCTGGTGTTCGCCGATCCGATGAACGCGACCGGGGGTAGTCTCGTCACCGTCGTGAAATACCTGCTGGACCAGGGCGTAAAGCCCCGTTCCGTACAATTCTTCAATGTTATATCCGCCCTGAAAGGGGCGCTCAGGGTCGTGCGGGCCCTGGACAATTGCGGAGTCTACACCCTCTGGATGGATCCTGTGCTCAATGAATCCGCATATATATTGCCCGGACTCGGCGACGCGGGGGACCGCATCAACGGAAAGGACGGGGACGAGCATCCGCGCAACATCATGCAGCTCATCGCCGATTACGGCTCCAACATAGCGAACCTCTATCGGTCCCAATTGAGGGAGATCGAAGAGACGGTCCTCGGGCTCTGAAGCGATGAAAGCGGGGTCCTTCCTCCTAAGCATTTTGGGAGTCTCGTTCGCGGTCCTCCTGGAGTTTTCCTGCGCGACGAGCGACGCGGCGACCGCCGAAGAATATTTCAGCCTCGGATCTGCCTACCTGGACCTCGGAAAATACGCGGAAGCGGAGCGTTGGTTCCAGAAAGCGCGCGCCGCGGACAAGACGAGGAACGCGTCGGAATACAATCTCGGCCGGATCGCCTTCGAACTCGGAAGGACGGAAGAAGCCGCGCGCATATTCGAGTCCCTGCTGGAAAAGGACGGGGAGAACGCGACTCTGCTCAGGGCCGCGGCATACGCGCGGATCAAAAACGGGGATTACGAGAAGGCTGTCGGCTTCTACGAACGGGCGGCCGCGCTCCTGCCCGAAACGGAAGACTCGGGCTACAATTTCGCCCTCGTCCTTTTTGCCACGGAACGCTATGAGCGGGCGGCCGATATCCTGGCCAAGGTCCTCGCGGCCGAGAGCGAGGACCAGGATGCCCTGCTCCTGCTGGCCAGAACCCGCAAGGCTCTGAACAGACCTGAAGCGATAGACTCGTACGAGGCCTGGTTGGCGGTGAAGGACGATGCCGCAGTCAGGCGCGAGCTGGCCGAAGCCTGCGAATCCGCGGGCTTCTTTGCGAAAGCCGTGGAAAATTACGATGCTATTCTGAAATCGGGGAAGGATACTGCGGAACCTTTCAAGAAGGGCGGGATCCTGTTCTATAAAGCCCGAGCCCTCCTCATCGCGGATCCATCCAATCCCGATGCGCTCGGGAGCCTGACGGCCGCTCTGAAGAAGGGCTTCTCGGACGAGGCTGCCTTGGGAGCTTTGCTGGAGGATGAGCGGATCGCTGACAGGGATGCGGTACGCGCGGCGATTGAAGAGGCGAAGGCGGAGACGGAGACAGCGATGCCGACGGAGACGGAGACAACGAAGCCGGCGGAGACGGAGCCCGGCAAAACGGATGGTTTGCCTGTTCCGGATACCGGGACGAAGGAATAGCATGGCATTCAAGGATCTCCGCGCTTTCGTCGATGCGCTCCGCGAACGCGGGGAGCTCAAGGAAATAGACGCGGAGGTCGACCGCGACCTGGAGATCACCGAGATCGCCGATCGGGTCGTGAAAGCGGGCGGACCTGCGCTGCTGTTCAACAAGGTCAAGGAGTGCCGTTTCCCCCTGCTGATCAACGCGTTCGCCGGGTACGATCGGATGGCTTTCGCCCTCGGTGAAGAAGGCGGAAGGCTCGGCCTGGACAGGATAGCCGGCGAAATCGCCGACCTTATCGACGTCTCCAGCTACGTCGGCTTCGCGGGGAAGCTGCAGGCCATACCCAAGCTCGCCCGCCTCGCCTGCGTGCTGCCCCTGCCGTCGCCTTTCGGCGCTCCCTGCCAGGAAGTGGTCGAGGACGAGGTGGACCTGGACGCTATCCCGGTGCTCAAATGCTGGCCCGGCGACGGCGGCCGTTTCCTGACTCTGCCCCTGGTGTTCACGAAGGAGCCGGACGGCGGAAGGCAGAACGTCGGCATGTACCGGATGCAGGTCTACGACAAACGGACCACCGGTATGCACTGGCATCTGCACAAGGACGGAAGGGCGATCTGGGAAAAGTGGCGCGAACGAGGAAGCAGGACGCCGGGAGGCGGCAGGATGCCGGTCTCGGTGGCGCTCGGTTGCGACCCCGCCATGATCTACGCGGCGACGGCTCCGCTGCCGCCCTTCATCGACGAGGCCATGTTCGCGGGGTTCCTGCGCAAGGCCCCGATCGAAAGGACCAAGTGCCTCACCAACGACATCATGGTGCCCGCCCGGGCCGAGTTCGTGCTGGAGGGCTACATCGATACCGATGAGCCTCTCCGCGAGGAAGGGCCTTTCGGCGACCATACCGGCTATTATTCGCTGAAAGGTCCTTATCCTGTCTTCCATATCGAAAAGATCACGCGGAAAAAGAACCCCATATACAATTGCACCATCGTCGGCAAGCCGCCGATGGAAGACTGCTTCCTGGGCAAGGCCACTGAGCGCCTTTTCCTGCCCCTTCTGAAGATGGTTGTTCCGGAAATCGTGGACATGAATTTCCCGCTTGAAGGCGTCTTCCACAACTGCGCTCTCGTCTCCATAAGGAAGAAGTATCCCGGTCAAGCCAGGAAGGTGATGCACGCGCTATGGGGACTCGGACAGATGATGTACACGAAGATGATCGTGATCGTGGACGAGAAGGTGGATGTGCAGGACATCTCCACGGTCGCATGGAAAGTCTTCAACAACATAGATGCCGCGCGCGATGTGATAGTGGTGGACGGGCCGCTGGACGCTCTGGACCACTCGTCCCCTTTGCCCCATTTCGGCCACAAGATGGGCATCGACGCTACGAAGAAGTGGCCCGAAGAAGGGCATACGCGCGAATGGCCTGACGATATCGAAATGAGCGCGGATATACGCGCGCTCGTGGACGGAAGATGGTCCGAGTACGGTTTTTAGAAACCGCCCTGCGCGGCGCGCGCGACGCCGCGCGCCGCGCGCGCGCCTACGGCGAACTCGTGATGTTCAGCCATTCGATCTTCTCGTTTTCCTTCCTGGCCCTTTCCGCCTGCGTCGCCTCCGGCGGATTCCCCGAAGTCCGGACCTCCGTCCTACTGACGGCGGCATTCCTCGGAGCCAGGACCTGCGCCAACGCCCTGAACCGCATCATCGACCGCGACATCGACGCGGCCAACGAGCGGACCCGCGCCCGCCACCTTCCCGCGGGCCTCCTCCTTCCGATCGAAGCAGGCCTCCTCGCCGCCGCGTCGTTCCTGGTACTGTCGGTCGCGGCCTGGTTCCTGAATCCCGTCTGCGTCGCCCTGCTTCCGGTCGCAGGGGTTCTCATCCTGGTTTATTCCTACACAAAACGCTTCACCTGGCTCTGCCACCTCGTGCTCGGCGTAGCCTGCGCGGCGGCCCCCGCGGGTGCGTGGATAGCGGTCAGGGGAACCCTTGAATTTCCCGGCCTTCTGCTCGCCGCCGCCAACGCGCTCTGGGTCGCGGGCTTCGACATCGTCTACGCGGTGCAGGACATTGAATTCGACCGGGCGGCCGGACTGCATTCCATACCCGCCCGCTTCGGAAAGAAACCCGCGCTGGACATCGCCGTACTCTCCCACTTCGCCGCTGTCGCCTTCCTGGTTGTCTTCGGCGCTTTCGTCCGGCTCGGTTTTCCCTACTTTTCGGGCATCATCATCGTGGCTGCGTTGCTTGTCGCGGCCGCCCTCGCGGCGAGGGAAAATTACCGCGCGCACGTTCTTTTCGCCTCATATTCGGCCAATCAGATGGTATCCCTGGTCCTCCTGGCCGCGACAATCCTGGAGTTCGCCCTGTGAAACGCTATGTCCTCGGGATCTCGGGCGCCTCGGGCTCGGTCTATGCCGTCCGCGTCGCCAAGGCCATCGCGGAAGCGGGCCACGAACTGCACCTGGTGTTTTCTGCGGCGGGCGAGCGGGTGATGATCCACGAGACCGGCATGGACGGCGCCGCCTTCATGAAGGACTTGGGCGGGTCGGCGACGGGAAAGATATTCCGGCACGAAAGCAACGACCTTTTCGCGCCGATAGCTTCCGGCTCCTTCCGCACCGACGGCATGGCTATCGTCCCCTGTTCCATGGCCGCGGTCGCCGCGATCGCCGGCGGGTCGGGCGGCGATCTACTGCGCCGCGCCGCGGACGTTCACCTGAAGGAGAGGCGACCCTTGGTGGTCGTCTTCAGGGAAACTCCGCTTTCCTCGATCCATCTGCGCAACCTATTGGTTCTCTCCGATACCGGTGCGCTGATCCTCCCCGCCGCGCCCGCCTTCTATAACAAGCCCACTGGGATGGATGATCTCGTCGACTTCATCGCCGCCCGGGTCCTGTCAGGCCTCGGCATGGAAAACGACCTGATACAGGAATGGGGTTCGGGAGAGTAAAAAAACCGGCCGGCCCTTGCGGGTCGGCCGGTACGCGAAGATGTAAAACAGTCGCGCGGAAGAGGCTCTGGTTTCCTCCGCGCGGTTCGAACAACTTATTTCCTAGAAATGTATCCTCGTCTCGAAAGTGACCGTGGGCTCGACCAACGGCTTGTGGTCTTCGTAGATCACGTTTCCGTCGGCATCCTGGGATGTAGCCGTGGAAAGCACGACCGCGAAGTCCACTCCCTTCGTGATGGGATACAGCACTTCGCCCTTGAGCACGGTCTTCTCGTCCAGGAGGCTGACTCCCGACGCGTTGCCGAGCAGGGCGTGCATGAAGCCGGTGCGCTCGTAGCTGAAGGCTCCGGCCACGTCCAAGGACGGAATCAGGCCTTTCCTGATCTCCAGTTTGGCCAGCAGGTAGTCGTTGGCCGCGATATCCACCCAGTCCTCGGTGGAATCGGGGCTCCAGGGCAACATGTAGCCGGCGTTGAAAACGATCTTGTCCTTGATGATGGAGAAGGCCGCCTCGCCGTAGATGCCGTTGACGGTCACCGCATCGGTGCCCATGCCCGCGCTGTTCAACAGACTTGCGTATTCGTAGGCATAGGTCCCACGGTTGCGCTCGTAGCCGGAATTGAAGAAACTGGGCCGGAAGGCACCGCGGTAGTTGCGGTATTCAAGGCGCCAATCGATGAAGATGGCCTTTCCGAGGAATCCGGCGACGAGTCCGTAGTTGCGGAAGGCTTCAAGGCCCGTTCCGTTGTCCGTATTCGCTATCGCCTTGACCTGGGCGCCCGCCGCTACGTCGTCGGCTGTACCGAGTACGCCGTCGGGGCCGGGAAGGTCGTTGCGGGTAACGGGCAGCAAGGTCGCCGCGTCCGCGAAGGCGCGGAGGCTGAAGAAGGGCAGTTTCAGGATCGGAAGATCGAGATCGACGCCGGTACCCAGGAAGATCGGGTCGCCGACCGCTTCCCGTTCGGCGGAAGGCAGGTCGCCGGCGGGATCTATGTCCGCTATGACGGAGAGACCGAGGACCCAAAGCGCCTTGACGCGGCCGCCGAAGATTTCGGGGCTGGCGAGGTCGTTGACGACGGCTTCGGCGCCCCAGAATCCGCGGTCGATGCCCGTATTGAGGCCGACGCGGCGGACTGCCGGGAAGTCGGCGTCGTTGGCGAAGTTGCGCATGATGACGCCGTGTCCGATCGTCATGGAGTTCAGGTTGCCGATGTTGAAGTACAGGGGATCGACGTAACGGTCGCCGTATTCGACGAAGCGGATCTTCAGCATCAGGTCGCCGATGGCGTCACCGGTGGCGGCCAGCGGATCGTCGGACCAGTGCTCTGAGCCGAATGACCACTCGTCGTTGCCGGCGGGATGGTACCAATCGTCGGGATTGAACAGGTCGGAAGTGTAAATGATGGGGATGTACAGGCCGATGTTCGCTTTCCCGAGCTTGAAGGTCGGCTGGATGACGGCCTTGGAATAGGTCTGCTCGTTGATGACGATCGAACCGATCTCGAAACCGAGGACTTCGCCGAGCCAACCCATGACCTTGGATTCCGAGTCCTTCTTGACGGCCTCGACTTCCTCTTCGGTGGCGGGCCTGGTTTCAACGACGGGGGGAGCTTCGGCTACTACGGGTTCTTCCGCGGGCGCCTCGGCGGCGGGTTCCTCGCCCTGGTCGACGGCGGCGGGATCGACGCCCGTGAATTCGAGCTCTTCGGATTCGGCGGCGAACTGGGCGGGGTCGAACTGAGCCGCTGCGAAGGAAGCGGCGAAGGCGTCGGCGAATTGGCCGGCCCCTACCATGACGGATTCGAGGGCCCCGTCGGCGAGGGTACGGGAGAATTCGACCATGCCGCGCTTGACGTAGACCGCGTCGCGCGCTCCTTCCTGCACGATCATGGAGAAGTCGGTGCCGCGGACGCCGCAGACCGCCGTGGGGGTTCTGATGCGGTACGCGTTCGTGGTGGAGGTCCGGGAGGCTACGGTCCGGATTTTCCCTCCGAGGAGGGCGAATTCGTTCGTATCCTTGCCCGGCGCTCCGGCGAGGGCTTCCACCTTGAAGCTGGTGTTCCGCGCCACCTTTACGATGGTGCCGTTGGGAGTGAGCTTTATTTCGGCGGTGGAGGTGACGGTCTTGAGCGTTTCGCCCGCCAGGATCTCGTCGCCGATGAAGGCGTCCCTGCCGAAGCCGTCCGCGTCCATGATCTTCACCGCCGACTCGTTGTCGGCGTATACGAGGACAGCGGTAGGGGCGCCTTGGGCCCAGACGGCGACCGGCAGCAGGAGCGCGGCGAAAAGCGCCGCGATCCGTGAACCGGTACGGGAATCTATCTTGAACATGGTGCCGTGCGTCATCGGAAAGCCTCCTTTAGAAGCGGATCGAACTCATCAGGCTCGAAGTTACTATAAAATTGTTGGTCGCGGACGGATCGTAGCGCAGGTTGTAAAGAAGCGAAAGGACCGCCGGACCCGTGGCGTAGTTGATCTTGGCCCCGATGACCGCATTGTTCGGGTCGATGAGGTCGGTGAAGAAATCGCCGGTCCCGAGCGGCACTTGGTCCGTGTCCGCCCCCAGGTAATACTTCTCGTAGAAGGCGTCCAAGGAGAAGCCTCCCAAGAGTCCCTCTCCGATGGTGAAGATGCCGCGAAGCTGCGGGTAGTCGGTGATTTTGCCCGAATCCTCGGCGCCGAACGGACCGCTCAGGGTGACGTTGAAGATGATGACGTCGGCCATGAGGGAGGTTCCGATGCTCGCGAGCCAGCCGGCGTAGGCCGAGCCTTCGGGAGCCTCTGAGACTACGGCGTATTTGGCATGCCGGAAAATGTCATAGGAACCGTCGAAATAGGTGGGGATGAAGCCGGGGGCGAGAAGGCGGAGCTGTGCCCCGTAGGTGAAGATGCTGGCCAGCCGTCCGCCGAGGCCGATCATGGTACCCCAGCGGCCTTCCGGCTGGAAGGCGATATCGGCGAAGGTCGCGAGGCTGACCATGGGGGTCCCGAGTATGGGGAGCCGGCCGTCGATGCCGAAAACCGCGACGGAACCTTCGTCGTCGTTAGTCTCGTCGCTGTCGTAAATCAACGGTTCCCGGTCCGCCGCGATGGTCGCGCCGAGCTGCAGGTTCTTCAGGATGGGATTTTCCATATCGAACAGGGGACGGGCGAATAAGCGGGTGCCGACGACATCAAGGCGGGCAAGGTTCCCCGCGAAAGTCTCAATGCCGACGTACGGGAAGTTGAACAGGGCGCCGTCCACGTCGACGGCCGCGCCGAAGATGCGGGTCCCCGGGAGGAAACGCGTATTGGAATAGTTGCCCATGATGAAACCGTTGCCGAGGGTCCCGTCGTCGAAGGATCCGAACTTCAGGTACAAGGGGTCGCCCTTCTTGGCCCATCGTATATAGGCGATTTTGGGCAGGTACAGTTCGATGAAGGACTTGCCGGCGGCATCGGGATTCCAGTCCGGCTCGTAGAACTCTACACCTTCGCCCGTGGAGCCGAGCCTCAGGTTAAAATTCACGGTCAGGTCAAGGCCGAGGCCGAATTTTCCGAAGGCGAATTCAGGTTTCAGCGCGAGGTTCTGGTAGGTGACATATTCGGTAGCGGGATCGGTCGGATCCACCGGAAGGCTCGCGGTTCCGAGTCCGAGCTCGAATCCGCCTGAGGCCGCGGGAGCGGCTTCCTGCGCGGCGGCGAAAGACGCCGCGAACGTCAGTACGAGACACGCGACGACCATTCTGTTTCTTGTCATCGATATTCCTCCTGGAAGCAACCATCTATGGCTAGAGTATACTACTACACATCATAAAATACTCGACTCGTCTTTGCAATGTCCGAGAAAGGATCCCGTGCACCTAACCCGCACCGCTAAAAGGAAAGGGCGAGCGAAGTGCCGAGGGAAAGGGCCGCGACGACAGGTGCGTCCCGGTCCCCGCCGGAAATGCCGAGGTCTGCGAAAGCCGACAGGGATAGCCTGCCGTCCACGCGGACGATGGATTCGTGCCTTGCGGCGCATTTCCACGTCAGGGCGGAAGAGTCGGAGACGGACAGTTCGAGGGATTCCCGCCGCTCGGTTTTCGGCTCGGCCTTGGCCAATGATGCGAGGGCGGGGCTGCCGGAGGCGCCCGAGACGCCCTTGGAAGCGAGGGAGTAGACTGCGGAGAGGAAGCTTTTCGGGTGGGTTGCTTTCCACCCGATGATCAGTCCCTCGCTCCAGGCGGATGAACCGAAGGCGACGGAATTCGACAGGTCCAAGGACGAGGTTCCCGTTCCGAAGAAGGCGGCCTGCTGGCGCAGCGACGCGGTCCATTCGAGGGCTTCGTTCTTGGCGGTTGTTATCGCGACCGAGGCGGAATGGTTGAATTCGTCGCTGCGGTAGAAGTCGAAGACTCCGGATGATCCGAGCTTCCCGAAGAGGTTGACGGCGGCGAAGGAGAGTGACAGGTCGTACTTGAGCGCGTCGGACGCGGTATCCAGTCGGGTCGTCAGGTTGCGGCGGATGCCGATTTTTGCGAGGGACGGGACGAAGAGGGAAGAGATGCCCATGGCCGAGCCGCGGTCGACGGCGAGCTCGATGCCGTCCTCGAAGGACGCGGATGTCGATCCGGCGGCCGCGAGGCCGAAGGCCTCGCCCGCGGCCGGGGAAGCCAGCGCCGCGAAGGGCGCCTGGCTCCATAGGGACAGGGCTTCTGCCTGCGAGGCGAGGAAAGCCTCGGCATCGTCCGCCGCTCTCTCCCCCGCGTCGCCGTCCACGCGCGCGAAGGACCGTCGAGCGGTGAACTTGGCCCCGGTAGTTCCGAATTTGGCGGGTAGGGAAAAGCCGATCGCGGCGGAGGAGCCGAGCGAGTCGTCGGCGCGGGAATAGGCGGAAGTGGCGGAAGCCGACGCCGACAGACCCACCGGCCGGGGATCCAGGTCCATGGAGGCCGAAAAATCGGCGTCGCGCTTTCGTTCCCCGCTACCGTCGTCCGGGAGGAGGGCGGTCCAGCTTTCCTTCCATGCCGCGCCGTAGTTCCCGAAATCGTAGCGGCCGTTTTCCGCCGCTCCCGTCCAGGCGACCGTCGCGGCGGCCGCGGCGCGGAGAACGGGGGCCGGGGCCCCTTCCTCCACCGCGGCCGGGTCGCCCGATGCGGAGAATTGCCAGGTCCGCCCGACGACATCCCCCTCGGCCTTCGCGCGGGCGGAAAGCCGGCCGGCGGCAGGCCCGGCGAGTGACAGGGCGAAGCTGCGGTCGGCGAGTTCTTCTTCGCCCTTCAGCTCGAAGCTTTCTTCCAGGGACAGGGGGCCCAAGGGCAGCCCTACCGAATGCGCCGCACGCCATGAAGTGCCGAAGGAGCCGGCCGATAAGCCCCCGCGGACGCCGATCCTGGCTCCGAGGACGGTCGCCGCGAGCCCGAAGCGCCCGGAGGCCGCCGCCGTTCCCTCTGCCGCCGCAGCGGCACCGCTAACCAGCGAGGCGGCGTTGTTCAACGTGGCGGCGGACTCGAATGCCGCATCCAGGGCGGGATCTGAAAGAAGGTCAGTTCCCAGGACGGAAAGCAAGGGACCGCTCCGTTTCCACTCGAGGCTGCCTCCCGAGGAAGCTCCCCAGGCGAACGACCCTTCTTCCGCGCAGAGTTCGTCCATCGCGAAGGAGCCGGCGGGCAGGGACGCCGACGCGTCCGGCGGTTCCACGAGGAGGGCGACATATGAAGGATCCGATCCACCGTTGACCGCGAGCAGTCCGCGATCGTAGCGCACGGTCGCTCCGGGAACCGATGCCCCTCCCGCCGTCACCGCAGGATCCGCCCCCCCATAATCGACGACGAGCCGGGTCCAGACGCCGGGATCGAAGGCGGAGGCCGGCACGCGGACATCCAGGACGGGGCTGGCTGAAGGGGAATCCGCCGTATCGGCCTGGGCATTGCCGAGGAGGATTCGCAGCGTCGTGCCGTCGGCGAAGGCGCCGCCGCCCGGTTCCTGCCGAGGTCCGCGGATGAAGAGGGTCAGCTTCCGGTAGTCGCCCAGGGGCACCGGGGGGACAATGGCGTCCACGCCGGCGGCTTCGCCCGCCGACAAGCCGCTCCACGCGACCGTCAGGACCCGCTGGCTTTCGCCCGAGCCGTGGAGGCGGCCGATTTCCGTGGGGTATGCCGATCGCAAGGAAGAATCCGGGAGTTCGGAGGCGGCGACTCCGCGGTCGGACGGGATTCTGGCATCGGGAGCGGTTGAGACCGCTTCTCCCGGAGCGGCGAGCACCGGCTTGAAGTTGGCGCCCAGAAGGGAGGGAGGACCGACCAGAAGCCGCCCCGAGAGCGTGCCAGGATCGCCGTCGGCCAAAATCACCTTGACTCGGATGGAGCGGACGTCGGCCAGGCGCCTGCGGTCCTCGTCGTCCAGGGAGAGGGTCGCCAAAGACCAGGCCTCGCCCGGCGATGGATCGGTGGCCGAATCGTAGACGATCTTCGTCCAGACGCGTTCCGCGGACTCCGGAAGGCTTTCGTCAGGATCGGCCAGGGATCCGGCCTGGAAGACGACCTGGAAGGAGGCGCTTCCGGAAAGCCCGTAGAAGCGGTACGGGAGCACGAGACTCTCGGCGCGCTCGAGCGCGAAGGCTTCGGAGCCGATGCGGTTCTGGAAGGCCGTCCAAGTGGAAGCGGGAGCCGCGCCGCCGTCAAGCGAGAATTCGGCCACGAGTACGCCTCCGCCGAATCCGGAATCGGAGACAGCGTAGGGACCCTGCTTTTCGGCGTCTACCTTCGCTCCGTCCCATTCGATGGCCTCCAGAACCGTGTTCCCGAGGAGATCGGAGGAGCGGTAATCACGGTAGACGAGGGGACTGGCCCCCGGACTGGGGAAAGCGGCGCTTTCGGAGAGGGGCAGGGCGGCGTCGAAGCCTTCCATGCCCGCGATCCGCAGGAGGCCGGTCGTATCGCTTTGGCGGGCGCGGAGGGCGAGACGGAGGTCGGCCGCGAGTTCCTTACCCTTCCAGGCGACCTCGCCCCCGAAGCCTGCGGTTCCGGGATTCGACTCGCCGGCTTCGGAAAAGGCGGAATCCGAGACGTTCCAGCGGAGGCCGAAGGCGGCACGGGCGCTGAGGGGGCCTTCGTTGCCGTAGATAGCGCCCAATCCGGCGGCGAAACTGCCGAAGCGCCGTTCGTCGCTGCGCTTCAGGAAGGCGATGCGGATCACTTCGTTCAAGGAAGCCGGCTCCTGAAGGGTCACGATTCCGCTGGCCTGGTCGTAGGAGACGGCGGCATCCGGTACCCCGTCACGGGTAAGCAGGACGGAACCCGGAACGACGTCCGTTCCTATCGAATAGGAGCCTTCGGCCCCGAAGGAGGAATAGCGGACCGCGAGGTCTTCGCTGGATCCGCGGAAGCCGGGCAGGAAGGCGCGGGGCGTCACGGACAGGAGGGGCCAGCGCGAGGCCGGGGCGCGGCGGTCGCCGACGGCTTCGGTGTCGACAAGCTCGTAGGCCGCGAAGGCGGTGGACGCGAGTCCGGTTGAAGCCGGGGGCGATGCCTGGCCGCCGCTCACCTGTCCCTCCGTGACGCTCCGGTCAGTCATGAACAGGCGGACGGGAACGAACTCATACCTTGAGAGGGAATCGCCCGTCGAAGAACGGGAAAGGGAGACCGTCACCGAGGTGGAGGTGGACACCGGCACCGGGTACAGGGAGGCGCGCTCGAAGGGGGAGAAGGCGCCCGGTTCCCAGATAACCAGGGCTGCGGTTCCTTCGATCAATACTGTCGCGGGGCTGACCCCTCCGCCGCACTGGGGGTATTCGGAGAGCAGAATCGAGGGATCGGCCTCGGCGAAGGCCGTCTGGACCTCGCCGAGGAACAGCGTGCCTGCGGTGGATCCGTCGTCGTACGTTCCGAGCGATGCGGTCCACGGCGAGGCCGTTCCGCCCTTCCGGTAGGCGACGGCGACGCGGCCCGGGGGAGTCGCGGCGAGCTCGACGAGTCCGAGGACGGCGGAGGCGGCGTGTTCCGAAGGGACGGCCTCGCGGTAGCGCCTGCCATCGACGTCGCGCAGGCTGCCTTGGGAATCTTCTATATATACGACGGGAGGGGCGTCCAGCGCGTCATCGGGCAGCACGAAAGAACGTCCCCGCAGGCGCGCCGAGACGGGCTTTTCGCTGACGGTGCGCTCACACTTGCCGATGTAGACCCGTTCGGAGGCGACCGCGGAGTCGTAACGGACCAGCGCGTGCAGGGACAGGTCTCCGGAACCGAACTCGGCATAGGCGCCGAAGGAATTGGGCGCGTCGCCGCCGAGGTCCAGATAGGGGAATTCGGGGAAGGACAGGCCGACGTTGCCGAAGCCCGCGTAGCGGACGGTCTCGCCTTCCAGGCCGCGGTAGCCTGCCCGGTAGGTGTTCAGCGCGTAATCGTCCAGGAAACTCGCCTCCACGAACCAGCGGCGGCGGACCAGCAGCTCCAGCGAAAGGTCCACTTCCTGGGTGTAGAGCAGGGGAGCCTCGGAGGCGGCGGCTACCGCGCCCAGTTCGGTGAAGGCGATGCCGGAGGCGGCGGTTACCGTTCCCTTCCACGAACCCGCGAGGAACAGGGAAACCTCGGAGTCGGCGATGTCCATCGCCAGTAGCTCGGCCGCGGCTTCGGTGCCGGCCGCGGCCCCGCCGTCCCCTGCGGGAAGCGGGAGCGGTGAGGGCGCCGGGTGTACCGCGACGCCGGCGGAAGCGAGTAGGGCGCAGGCCCAAGCCGTCGGGCGGAGAGGATCGCGGCTTCGCAAAGGATGCATCGATGGTGTATATTATAGCCCGCGCGCGGGGGCCCGCGTCCATGGAGGTGTGCGATTATGGTGGTTTCGATGATCCAGCTGGTCATGGAGATTCCTGAATCTTCGAGCCTGAAGGACAAGAGGCGGATCGTGCGCTCAGTCAAGGACAAATTCCAGCAGCGCTTCCGCATGAGCGCCGCCGAGATCGACCTCCAGGAATCGCTTTCGTTCGCTCATATCGGGGGCGCCTTGGTGTCCAATTCAAAAACATTCGGCGAATCGGTGCTCGCGAAAGCCTTCGCCATGGTCGAAAAAGATATACCGGTCCGCATCCAGGACGTAAGCATCCATTCGGAAGAATTTTAGGAGCCCACGATGTTTCAGCGCCGCCGCTTTTTCGCCCCGCTTCTCCCGTTCGCCGCGTTCGCGCTGGCATCCTGCATCGGCATCGGCGCCGATATCGAACTGAAGTCGGACCTTTCGGGCACCATCGCCATGGAATACCGCGTCTCGCGCATGGTGGAATCCATGGGCAAGGTGGACGGGAACGACCGCTGGCTGCCCCTGCCGGTTTCCCGGGCGGACTTCGAGCGCACGGTTGCCCGCGTTCCGGCCCTCGCCCTGAATTCCTGGTCATCCAGCCAGGACGAGACCGACCTCGTCGTCCGCGCGGAACTCTCTTTTTCGAACGCGGACGCCCTCGTGACCTTTCTGGACGCTACCGGCAGGTCGGCCAAGTTCGCCGACAACGCGGGCGAGCGTAGCCTGATCCTCCGGCTGTCGGAAGGCGGCGGCGCCCTGGATCCCGACCTGGAAACCCTCGTGCGGACCGTCTTCAAAGGCTATTCCGTCAGGATCCGGATCAAGACTCCCACGGAGCCGGTTTCGTCGCCCGCGGGTACCTCGAATCCCTCCGCGCGGACCGCCTCCTTCGATTCTCCGGTGGCCGACCTCCTGGCCTCCGGCCAAAACCTGGACTGGACCGTAACATGGAAGGAATGAATCCGGCGAAGGAGCGCGGCCGGGGAATGCGGGCGAAGGCGGCCGTCCTGGCCGCGGCCGCGGCCGCGATCACGATCGCCGTTGTTTCCGCCGTTCCGGCCTCCGCCCAGTCGGCAGGCCTCCTGACCATGCGCGAGCTCCGCGCCGCGGCGGACGAGGCCATGGATACGAATCACCCCGTGGAGGCCCTGCGCCATCTGGTGGCCCTGCTCGCCGTTGACGAGGAGTCCCCGGCCGGAACGAATGCTGCGGACCCTGCCGCCGACGAGCGGCGCGAACTGGCGCGCAAAGCGGACGCCGAACTCGCCGCGATCGGCGCGCGGCTCACGCTGGAACCCATGGACGAATGGCTGGCCGGAGGGACGCAGATCGCGGGGAACGTCCGCGACCTGGCCAAGGGCGCGGGCCTGATGCCGTCGGCCCGGCTCGTAGTCAATTACGACTTCGGCAAGGCCGTGGTGGCCGACGCCCCGATACGCTTCGCCTTCGCGGACGGCATCGGGGAGGTCACCGGCCGTTCGGTCAGCGATTCCTCCGGAGTGGTGTCCGCGGTCGTCCGCTCGGTCGCGCGCACCGACAAGCCGGTAGTAATCCGCGCCGTGCTCGCGGTCACAGAACGCGGGAAGACGCGGGTGTTCCGCGAGGTTTTCCTTGACTTCACCTACCTGCCCGCCGTGAGGGCCGCGCGCGTCATGGCTCTGGAAACGGCTTCCGGCTCTCAGGGCCCGGCCGCCGGCGCCCGCTCCCCCCTGGTGGACGCGGTTTCCCGCGGCCTTTCGCGCAGCGGCGTGGAGTTGTTTCCCGCCGACGCCTCATCGGATCCGCAGGCTTACCAGGCAGCCTTCCTGGCCGCCTTCGGCGGCTCGCGCGAGGCGGTCGCTTCGGCTCTCGCCGCGGCGGCGTCGGGCGGCAGGCTGCCTTCCTACCTCGTGATGGCCTTGGCCGAATACGAGGAGCCGCGCAGGATGGTCTACCAGGGCAAGACCTATGATATCTATACTTCGAATGCGCGGGGGCAGTTGCGCATCGTCCGTTCGGACGGCAGCGTCGCCGCCTCGCGGCCCGCCCTCAGCGCGCGGGGGCAGGGCGGGAGCCCCGAGGCCGCGATCCAGGCGGCCTTGGCCGCGATCCGGGCGCAGACGGAAAAAGACCTGTCCGAGCATTCCGGGGATATCGCCCGCTCCTTCGACTGAAACCGCGGTCCTTCACTTGGGGGGGCGTTGCAGGAGCCGGGCGCGGGTGACGACCGCGCCTTTGCGCCTGCGCAGGTCCAGCACCGCCCGTTCGACCGACGCGACCTTTTCCGAACCCGAGGCGAACAGTTCTCCCTGGGCGCCCCGGTCTTCCCCTACGTTCGCGACCGCGAGGCCGATCAGGCGGACCGCGCGCCCTTCTTCCCGCTTTTTCGCGAGCAGGGTCTTGGCGCGCGAGAATATCTCGTCGGCGCTCGCGAAGGGGACGGCGAAGGTTTCCTGGATGCCGGTGGTCTCGAAATCCTCGTAGCGCAATTTCAGGTGGACGGTGCGCGAACGCAGCCCCTCCTCCATGAGGCGGAACATCAGTTCCTGCGCCTGCTCCAGAAGTACGGCTTCCAATGCTTCCGTCCCGGTAACGTCCCTCTCGAAGGTGGTTTCGGCGCTCATGGACCGGGACTGCGGCTCGTCGCCGAAGATGCCCGGATCCAGCCCGCGCGCGGCCGCCGCGAGGAAGGCGGCTCCCGCCTTTCCCGCCGCCCGTTCAAGGGCCTCCGGGCTCAATGCGCGCAGACGGGGAACGGTATCGATTCCGAGGGCGGAAAGCCGCGCGAAGGTCTTGCCTCCGACTCCCCAGAGCCTGGAAAGGGGGACGGAATCCAGGAATTCCTCTTCCCGGCCCGCGTCTATCACGAGGAGCCCGTCAGGTTTGGAGAATGCGGACGCGAGCTTGGCGACGTAGCGGTTTGCCCCTCCGCCGACCGAGACGGTAAGTCCCGTCTCCGCGCGCACCCGCGCCTTAACCGCGGCGGCGGCGGCCCTCGGCGGACCGAACAGGCCTTCCGTTCCGCTCATGTCCAGAAACGCCTCGTCCACCGATATCTGCCGCACGTCGGGCGTGAAATCCGAAAAGATCGCCATCACCCGTTTGGATAGTTCCCGATAGCGTTCGAAACGCACGGGCAGGAAGGCCGCGTGGGGACAGAGCTCCAAGGCGCGGGAGATGGGCATGGCCGAATGGATACCGAACGCGCGCGCTTCGTAGGAGCAGGCGGATACCACCCCGCGTCTGCCCGGAAGGGCACCCACCACCACCGGCTTGCCGCGGAGTTCGACGTGGTCCAGCTGTTCGACCGATGCGAAAAAGGCGTCGAGGTCGGCATGGAAGACCGAGGCGCTCATCTGCCGGGCCCGATTTCCAGATTCGTCTCCACGGTGAGCGCCCAGTCGGAGGCGTCGCCCCGGGGAGGAGCGGAAGGCGGCGATCGGACGTAGAGCGCACGGGCGCGGACGATGGCCTGGAGGTCGCGCGGAAGGACGAATTCGACGGCCAGGGGCTGGGGAGGACGTTCGGAGAGCCTGAGCGAGGCGGTGAGGCCGTCGTCGGACAGTTCGAAGGGCACGCTCGAATCGTAGACGGGGATGGGTTGACCGGATTCGAGGAATAGGTCTATCCGCGAGGGTCTTCCTTCGGCCTCAACCTTGAGGACGAAGGAGCGGCGGTCAAGGAACGGGGAGTCGCTTTCCGTCACGCGGAGCATCCTTGCGGCGAGTTCGCCGTGGCCCGTGGTTTCCGACAGCCGGACGCGTACCGGTTCGGCGGCGCCGGCGGCGGCCCGGGTCTCGTTGGCGGCGAACACGACGGCGGTGAGCGCGGCGCCCAGGAGCAGGAGCAGGCGGGCCCAGCGGCTCCTGAGCGCATGCGTGGCTCCCGAGCGGGAAACGGAGAGGGCTGACGCGCGGCGGAAAAGGAAGATGAAGGGGAGGATGATGAACGCTAGGTACAGGCTCAGTAGGGGATCGTTGGAGGCCAAAAGGAGCGCGACCCTGTCGTCTCCCGAACCCGCGGCCGCAGCCGCGGCGCCCACGATTTGAAGGGGAGCAAGCGTGGCCAGCGCGAAGGCGATTCCGGGCCGTTCGATGAGGGCGACGGCGACGGAGAGCACGAAAGCCCAGAGGAACACCGGCACGAAGGTGAAGTCGATTACGGCGGCCACGAGGACGCCCGCGGCGAAATAGATTTCAGCGGCGGCGCCGTAGAAATGCGCCCTGCGGGGTACCGGCCGGCGGTGGAGGAGGGGGGAAAAGGATAGGTACGCGGCGAGCGCGAGAATGAGCTTGACCGCCGCCCGGCCGTAGCCGATCCCGCCAGCCTGGGCGCCGAAAAGGCGGAAGGCGGCGGAAAGCGCGAAATCGGCCGAGAGCAGGGAGATGAAGAGCGCGGCGAGGAAGAGGCCGAGGGCCCAGGACCGGCGCAGGAATACGACTCCGCGCGCGATCATGAGGTGCCGGTGCGTGATCGAATAGACGAGGATGGCGGCGAGGCCGATGGCGAAAGCAAGGAGGAAAAGCGCGACGGAGGTGATCTCGGGGATGGTCGCGATGCCGAAACCGAGGGGGAAGAGCGTATAGCGCCGGTCCAGTTCGGCTGGAGAGCGGGAGAGCGACAGGGCGAAATCGTAGAGGGCTGCCGAGAAGTCTTCGGCCGAGACGGGAGCGGATGAGCGCGATCTTTCGGCCAGAGCGGAATTCGAGATCAGCAGGGCCTGGAAACCCGCTCCGTTGAGGAAGGCGAGCGGATCGGGTCCGGCGACCAGGCGCAGACGGTACAGTTCATTGTACGGAATCGCGACGGGGAGGACCAAGCCCCGGGCCGCGAAGGCTTCCGTCAGGGGACGGAGCAGGCCCAGCGGGGCGAGAGTCCCCGCGGCTCCGTGTTGGATCGAAGGAGAGCGGGCTTCATCGCCGAGATCGAGGTAAACGACGGCGACGCGTTCCCTGTCCTCGTACAGATCGGCCAGGTCGCGGGAGCCGAGCAGGATCTCTCCCCGGAGATCGGCGGGCAGTTCGCCGGCCTCGTCGGCGAGCAGCGCCATGCGGACGTCCATGGGCAGGCCCAGGCGGGAAGCGCGCTCGGCGAAGAGCAGGGCCGCTTCCACGCCGAAACGGGCGCCTTTCCCGATGGAACCCAAGGGAGCCGCGACCACCAGCGTGATCCTTTCGGAGTCTTCCGTTATCAGCCGGGGCTTGATGAGCGCGTGGATGGAGACGCCGAAGCCTCCCCGCTCGGCGAGCAGGGACCGCCGTTCGAAGGCGATACCCTTTTCCGTGAGGAAACTTTCGGCCCGCTCGCGCGCCGCGTTTTCGGCCAGAAGGTCGGAAACGGCATCCCGTTGCGCGAAGGCGGACGCCGGAAGCATGAGAACGGCCATACACGCGCGTACCAGTATGAGCCGAAAGGAATGCACCGAATCAGGATAGCCGTCCCCCCCGGACGCCGTCAATAGCGGCGCAGGTACGGCACGGGTACGGCGCGGGAGATGACAGATCGGAGACCCTCGGCTATAATCGGATTTCCACGCGTGAATTTAACATGAGGAGCACAACCCGCCGATGCCGAGCCAGGAACGGAAAACGGTTCTCGACCTTCCCCTGAAAGTCGTGCTGACGGAAGAGGGGACCACCGTATTCATCCGGCAGAAGAAGAAGCTCACCAAATTCAAGCTCGCCGACGACGTCGAGGAATACGGTCTCCATCTGGAAAAATTCGTCCCTTCGGCGGTTCAGCGCCTCCTCCTAATCGATTACGTTTCCAAGATCGAGATTTCCCGCGCCGAGTTCGTCACTATCCGGCAGGAAGTGATGGACCTCTCCAAGCTCATCGTCTACGGACTGCTGTACCGTCAGTACGATTCGACGCTCTTCGCGCGCATCCTGTCCTCGGACGTAATCAAACGCTGGAACCGCGCCAATCCGGCCTCCGCGCTGGACGAGAAAACCCGCTTCAACGACGGCTTCCTGCAGTCCTTCCTTCTGGACAAGGAGAAGGCCATCGCGGAGATCAAGGCGGAGTTGCTCCTGCCCCTGCGCGAGGTGATCACCAAGAATTCGAACCTGTTGCCCGACGAGATGAACGTCCAGCTCTTCCTCAGCGAAAAATTCCTGAACAACCTGAGGCCGATCACCTGGTTCATCCTGGCCAAATTCCGGGGCGTCGACGGTTACGAGGCCATCGCGCGGAACGTGCGGTCCTGCCTTTCCGAATACATGGAAAAATCGCGCATCGCGGAATACGTCGCGTTGATGATCATCGAGCTCGCGGTGAACGCGGAGAACTCGAACCTGCGCCGGGAGGCCGCGATCCTGCACCGGGGAGTGGTCGATCCCAACGCGGTCCTCTTCGACCCGAACATCAGGCGCAAGGTCGTGGAGGAGCTGGTCAAGAAGGGCGAACTCGTCTACATCTCGTGGAAGCTGGGCGGCCGGAGCAGCTCCATCGGGACTGCCGGAAAACTCCAGGTGATCCTGTACAACAAGGAAATGGGCTACAAGGAATTCAAGGATTCCATCGAATCCAAGAAATCGGTCGATCTGAAGAAGAAGAGCCTCATGGATTTCTACCGGGAAATGCCCGACGGCGGGGCCGATATCGAACTCGGCCTGTACTACCTTTCCTACCTCAACGAGGCCTGCGAGAAGGTCGGGGTCAAGTTCGAATCCCTGGTGAGCCACATCAAGAGTTCAGATACGACGGTGATCACGCTCACCTTCAACATCTAGCTCGGGGTCGGACCCCGGCCGCGGCGTTCCGGAATCCCGCCGGGGACTCCGCCCGAGCTGGCGAAGGCAGAGGACCAGTACAGCGAACAGAAGCAGTAACCGTAGGTCTCGATGTCCTGCCGCGCGTAGACGCAGGGACAGAGCACGTCGGCGTCGGCCTCCCGCGAACCCTCGCTGTCCCGGCAGGGACACAGAAAGTAGCCGTAGCGGTTCCAATTGACGCGCAGGCCTTCCGCAAGATCCTCAAGGAAGCTTTCGTCGCGGGTCGGCAACCAGCCCTGCTTGGCCGCGACCATGAGTATGAACTTCCTGACTTCTTCGATCGTTTTCTCAGCCACGGCGGGGTTCTCCGTCCAGAAGTGTCTTGCGCCAATCCGCTTCTATGAAGCCGACCAGGAAATCTTTCCCGTCGATGACCGCGAAGGGAAAGGACACGTGTACCTTGAAGCGCTCCAGGAGCTCGGCCTTGGCCTTGTTCTTGAGCTCCAGCGGCACCATGTCCACGTGGACGAAACGGTGGGCGATGTCCCGTTCCTTGAGAAAGGCCAGGGCCCGTTTGCAGAAGCCGCAGGTGGATAGGGCGTATATCTCGATATCGTGGCGCTCGTCGCTTCCTTCGACCTTGGAGTATTCCAGGTAATCGAACATTGAGTGTCCCCCGTCATCCTTACCGTACCGTATACGGGCCGTCCCTTCCAAGGGCGGGATCCCGCTCCGATCTCATGGTTACGAAAATATACGCTCTTGCGGTCTGAGGGCAAGGGCGATATAGTGGGCGCACGATGCGAAAGTGCCCAGCGCGCGGCTTCTTCCTCGCGGCCGCGGTCGCCGCGTTCGGCGTGGCGTTCTCTGCCTGCTCCCAGGCCGTTCCCAGCATACAGTTCGCCACGCTCAGGCTCGTTTACCGCCCTTCCTCCTCCGAGGGCTCCGAGCGGCTTTCCTTTTTCGTGCTCGCGACGGACGACGACGGTTTCGTGGATCTGGAGGAGCTCTATCTGGTGAACGACCGATCCCAATTGTACTGGAAGCTCACCGCGGACGATTGGCTCGTGGCGGAGCGCTCGGGTCAGACCTGGGTCGGGTCCCATTCGATTTCGATGAGCGACGGGGGTGCCTTCCCGCGCGGCGTCTACCGTGCCTTGCTTGTGGACAAGGGGGGAGACCGCGCCGAACGCAGCCTGACGATGGACGCTCCCGTCCGGGCTTCCAGGCCTTTCCCGACCCTGAACGTCGCCGACGGCGCCTACCGGGTGCAGTCCGATTACCCCAAGAACCTCCTTGTCGCCTACGACGCCTCGGGAGCGGCCGTCCGCAACGTCCCGCTCAAAACCAAGGACGGCAAGCTGGCCGACCTCGCCCTCGGTTCCTCAATCCGTTCGGTCGCCCTCTGGGCCGAGGACGAGGCGTCGGGAGTGGCGGCGCTTACCGATCCCGTACCCCTGCGGTGAATCATGGAAACGAAAGAAACGGAACCCTCCGCCGATGCGCCCTCCTCCCGCCGCATCCGCAGCTTCGTCCTCAGGGCGGGCCGCATGAGCGACGCCCAACGGCGTTCCTACGAAACGCTCGCCCCCCGCTTCCTGCTGCCCTATGAAAGGAAAACGCTCGATTACGCCGCGGCTTTCGGCGCCGACCGGCCCGTCACCGTGGAGATCGGTTTCGGCATGGGCATCGCCACCGCCAAGATCGCGCAGGCGAATCCCGATCGAAGCTACCTGGGCATCGAGGTCCATACGCCGGGGATCGGCCGGCTGCTCTGGGAAATCGAGGGCCGCTCGCTCGAAAACGTGCGCATCGTCCAGCACGACGCGGTGGAAGTGCTCGAGGACATGGTGAATGATTCTTCCGTCTCGGCCTTCCATATTTTTTTCCCCGATCCCTGGCCCAAGAAGCGGCACAACAAGCGGCGGCTCGTAACCCGTCCCTTCACCGACCTGCTCGCAAGGAAGCTGAAGCCGGGGGGCTACCTGTACATGGCCACCGACTGGGTCGAATACGGGGACTGGGCCCTCGCCGAGCTTTCCGCGACTCCGACGCTCACCAACGCCTATGCGGATTTCGCTCCGCGTCAGCTGTGGCGGCCCGAGACGAAGTTCGAGTCAAAGGGGCTGGCCAAGGAGCACGAGGTCCGGGAGCTGTACTTCGTGAAAGGGGCAGGCGTATGAGCGCTTCCGACGCGACCTCCGACCGGGCCGCCGAACTCGCTTCGCTCATCGCGCGCTACCAGGCTTCCTATTACAACGGCGAGGCGGAGATCTCCGATGCCGAATTCGACGCGCTGTGGGACGAGCTCAGGGACATTGACCCGCTCAACGCGGTCTTTTCCCGCGTGGGCGCGGATTCGACCGACGGCTTTCCCAAGGCGCGCCACCTGATCCCGATGGGCAGCCAGGAAAAGGCCGCTTCCCCCCCGGAGTTCCTGGCATGGGCGGAGAAGACCGCTCCCGCCCGTTTCATCGTCCAGCACAAGCTGGACGGGGCGAGCCTGGAGCTCCAGTACGATGAGGGCGTACTTTCCCGCGCGGTGACCCGGGGAGACGGCCTCGTCGGCGACGATATCACCCGGAATGCCCGACGGATGAAGGGCTGCGTCGCCAGGCTGGATTTGCCCTTCTCGGGCGGAGTCCGGGGCGAGGTAGTGATGCCCCGCGCGGTCTGGACCGAACGTTTCGCCGACAAGGCCAACTGCCGCAACGCGGCCAACGGCCTGATGCGGCGCAAGGACGGCGAGGGGACGGAGCACCTGGAGCTGGTCTGCTACGACGCCTCGGCCTCCTCGGACGACCGGTATTTCCGGGACGAGGAGGCGAAAATAGCCTGGCTCCGCGCGCGCGGCTTCGCCGTCACCGAAACCGTCGCTTTCGCGACCGCCGCCGAGGTCGTGGCTTACCGCGAGCGCGTGGCCGCCGAGCGGACCTCGCTCCCCTACGACATCGACGGGCTTGTGGTCAAAGACCGCGAAACGGACATGACGGACCTGCGCAGGACCCGGCCCGAACGCCAGATAGCCTTCAAGTTCGAACTGGAGGAAGGCCGGTCCACGCTGCTCGCGGTGGAATGGAGCGAATCCGGCGCCACCTACACGCCCATCGGCGTCGTGGAACCGGTTCGCCTCGCCGGTACGACGGTGAGGCGGGCCAACCTCAACAATCCCGACATGATCAGGTCCATGGGCCTGCGCATCGGTTCCAAGGTGGTGGTGGTCAAGCGCGGAGAGATCATCCCCAAGATCGAGCGGCTCGCGGAAGGCGATGCCGGGGGCGAGGCCGACATCGGCTACCCGTCGGTGTGCGGGACCTGCGGGACGCCTCTGCGCGATGCCGGTACGCGACTGTATTGTCCCGAGCCGGCCTGTCCCAAGCGCCTGCGCCACCGCGTGGAAAAATGGGTCTCAGTCCTGGACATACGCGAATTGGGCGCGAGCCTGCTGGAACGCCTGTACGAATCCTCCCGGGTCCGCCGCGTCGCGGACTTGTATACTCTGGAAGCCGCGGAACTCGCGGCCATGGACCGCATGGGCGAGCTGTCGGCCGCGAAGGTGGTCCGCAACATCAGGACCGCGCGCAGCCTTTCGCTGGCCGCCTTCGTGGCCGGCTTCGATATCGAGGGCGTGGGCGAGACCATCATGGAAAAAATCGCGCTCGCCCGTTTCGACACCCTACAGTCGCTGCGCGCGGCCAACGCCGAGGAACTCGCCTCGGTCCACGGCATAGGGGAGATCACCGCGCGCGCCATCGTCGAAGGCCTTGCCGAGACGGCGGAGGACATGGACGCCACCCTCGCCGCCGGTATAGTTTCCATCGCAGCTCCTCTCGCGGAGGAGGAGGCGCCCCTGCGCGGGTTGTCCTTCTGCTTCACGGGCGAACTCGCCGCGATGAAACGGAACGAGGCGGAGGCGCGGATCAAGGCTCTGGGAGCCTTGGCCAAGACGGCGGTCGTCAAGGACCTTTCCTTCCTCGTGACCAACGACCCGGCTTCCGGCTCGTCCAAGAACGAGAAAGCCCGCAAACTCGGCGTCCGCGTGATCGACGAAGCCGCCTTTCTCGCCCTGCTGGCCGATCCCGCTTCCGCCCGGGACCCGGGCGCCGCCGTCCTGCCCGCCGGCCAGGGAGAACTCTTCGGGGACGCGACGAAATGAAGGCCGGTCTCCGTCCCGGCGCCTCCCCCCGCGTTTCCGCCCGCTCGGCCGCGGGTTCCACCGTCCTCGTCGCGGTCCTCCTGGTCGCGGCCGCCCTCGGCGTGGCCGTCTATGTCCTTGCCAGGCAGAAGTCCGCGATCGCCCGACTTGAGGACAGGATCGATATGCTGGAAGGCGCCGCGGCTCCCCTGCGTTTCACGATACTCTCGCGCGGCGGGGAGACGGTATCCGCCCGTTTCGCTTTCTACGACGCGGCCGGCACTGAGATCGCGGCCTTCGAACGATCCTGGAAGGGCGGGGAGCTTTCGATCGAATGCCTGGTGGTTCCGGTCGCAGGCCGGACCCTCGTCTTCCCGTCGCGCGTGTTCGCCGATTCGGCCGTCCCCAGGATAGGGACCGAACTTTTCAATTATTACGATCGGGCGGGCTTTCCGGCCGTTTTCGACTCGCCCGCGCTGGACGGGAAGGCGCGTGAGGCGTTGTCCGATCTTTTCGGCCTGCTGCGCGCCTGGGACCGCTCGAAGGGCGAGGGGTCCGAGCCGGGACAGGGCGCTGAAGCGGATGCCCGCCGCAGGACGGCGAAGGTGCTCGACGGCGTTTTCGCCGGCGCGTACCGCGACGTGAGGTCCCTGCGCACGGCGGAGGTCGGCGCGGTCTACACCCTGCTTTCCCGTTCCGGCGTCGAAATCGTCAGGGAATAGGAATCATGCCGAATATCCCGGGCGAAGTCCTGCTCCGCGCGGCGGAGGCGACGGGCCTTCCCCTGGTTCCTCGTCTGGCGGAAATTTCCCGCGTTCTCGCCGACAGGCGCGCCGCGGTCCTGCGCGCCGACCCGGGCAGCGGCAAGTCCACCCTCGTCCCCCTGGCCCTCGCCGCGCATCCCGCGTTTTCCGCCGGCCGCATCCTGATGCTCGAGCCGCGCAGGATCGCCGCCGTCGGCGCCGCATCCCGCATGGCCGAATTGATCGGGGAGGAAATCGGAAGGACGGTGGGTTACGCCGTCCGCATGGAGCGCCGGGCGGGAGCCGGGACGCGGATCGAGGTGGTCACGGAAGGCATTCTGACCAGGCGGCTCCAGATGGACCCGGGACTTTCCGGAGTCTGCGCCGTGATTTTCGACGAATTCCACGAGCGTTCCGTACAGGCGGACCTCGGCCTCGCCCTCGTCCTGGATCTCAGGCGCATCCGCGAGGACCTCGCGGTGCTGGTGATGTCAGCCACGATGGACGCGGAACGGATCGCGCGTTTCATGGGCGAAACGGAGGCGCGGGAGGTGACGGCGATCGAATGTCCGGGGCGTCCCTTTCCGGTGGCCGTTGAATACCGACCCCTGAAACGGCGGGGCCGGCTCGGCGATGAGGCGGCCGCCGCGATCGCGGACGAATTCTTCGCCGAAGAAAGAGGGGACCTTCTGGCTTTCTTCCCGGGGAAGGGGGAAATCGAAGATGCCCGCCGTGTTCTTTCGCGCATGGATACCGGCGCTTCGATCGAGGTCCTGCACGGGGGGCTGCCCCTGGCGGAACAGAGGCGGGTGGTCGGCCGAGCGGACGACGCGGCTCTCCTCCGGAAGGCGGGCCGGAGGATAGTTCTATCCACGAACGTGGCCGAAACGAGCCTCACGGTGCCGGGGGTCACGACGGTCGTCGACACGGGCCTCGTGCGCCTGGAACGCTATAACCTTTCCGTCGCGATGAACCGCCTTTCCCTTGAAAGTTCGAGCCTGCGCTCGGCGGACCAGCGCGCGGGCCGCGCCGGAAGGCTCGGGCCCGGCCGCTGTATCCGGCTCTGGACGGAGGGCGACGCGCGCGGGACGGATACGGAATGCGAGATCCTTCGCACCGACCTTTCCTCCCTCGTGCTGGAATGCTCGCTATGGGGAGCCAGGACGCCCGGTGACCTGCCCTGGCTGGAAAGGCCGCCGCGTTCGGCCTGGGAGGCGGCGGCCGAGCTTCTGCGGGAACTCGGCGCGATCGACGCCTCCGGTTCCCCTCTTCCGCGCGGAAAGCGGATGGCCTCTTTGGGTCTGGACCCTCGACTGGCGGCGCTGGCGCTGGTCGGCGAGGAGCGGGGCAAGACGGCCCTCGCCTGCGCCTGCGCGGCGATGCTTTCGGACCGGGACCAGTCGCCCGTGCGCGAGGACGCCGATTTCCGGCGCCGCCTCGCCTTCCTGCGCGGCGACGAGGATGAGCGCTCCGAGTCCGGGACTTCTTTCTCGTCCTCGGCGTGGAAGGACAGGGTCGCGCAGGTGGCGGCCGATCTCCGGTCCCGGCTTTCCCGCGGGACCGAGATCCGTGGTTCCGGGACGCAAGGACGTGCGGCAAGCGGCGATGTTGCCGGCGGCCATGCGGCCGGCGGCGGGCGTGCCGTCTTCCGCTGGAGGGAGGAGGACGAAGCCCGCGTCGCTGATCTTCTGGCCGCGGCCTTCCCCGACCGCATCGCGGCCAGGCAGCCTTCCGGCGTCTTCCGTTTTCCCTCAGGCCGCGAGGCTGCCGTTCCGGGGCCCCTGGCGCAGGAAGATTGGATAGTCGCCTGCGAGGTGGACGCGGGGGAACGGAGCGCTACGGTGAGGCTCTGCGCCCCGATAGGATGGGAGGAAGCGGAAAAAGCCCTGGCTCCCGTCACGGTCGCGGAACGGCGCGTGGAATGGAGCGGTCTGGTGCCGCGCCTGGTCGAGCGGCGAGTCGCCGGCCGCCTGGTGCTCTCCGAGCGCCGCCGGAAGCCCGAAACCGCCGAACTCGCTCCCGCCTTCTCGGAACTGATAGCCGCCCGTTCCCTGTCCTGTCTCCCCTGGGACGGCGGCGAAGGCGCGCCGCGCCGGCTGCTGGACCGGATACGTTTCGTCGCCTCGCATTCCGGGGCGGTGATCGCCGAAGACTGGAGCGATGAGGCCCTCGTCTCCGATGCTCTGGCCGCCTTCGGCCCCTTCCTGGACGGGAAGGGCGGGAACGCGATCGGTCCCGATTCCCTCGTCTCGGCGCTCCGCGCGCGGCTCGGTTGGTCCGTCGACCTTGACTCCCTGGCCCCCGAACGCTTCCGGACACCCGCGGGCACCGGCCGGCGCTACGAATACTCAGGCGGCGGCGTCGCCCTGGATGCGAAGATACAGGAACTCTTCGGCCTGCCGGAGACCCCGCGCGTGCTGGGTGAGCCGGTGTTGCTCCGGCTGTTGTCACCGGCCGGGCGGCCGCTGCAGACCACGCGGGACCTTGCGGGTTTCTGGCGGACCACCTACGCCGAGGTGCGCAAGGAAATGCGCGGCCGCTACCCGCGCCATTATTGGCCCGAGGATCCCCTGGTGGCGGAGGCGACAAGCCGGCCGCGGCCACGGTCGGCGCCGCGGCCACGGCCGGCGCCGAAACCGCGGGGGACCTGAAACCGGAGGACGGCGGTTGTCCGGGGCCGCGCCCGCAGGCGGTCGGCTGAAATCAAACGCCTCGCGGAACTCACCACAGGCAAAGCGGGCGATCTATCGGAGATGGTCCCGTATTTCAGCGAAGCATCCGTGAAAGCTCACCTTGATTCGATTTATCTCAAACTGACGGAAGTGCGTTCCGGGACGGATTAGCCGGCCGCCTCCCGCTCGATGTAATCGAAGTAATCGAAATCCGCGTGCCGCCTCCCTCCGGTCAGGTCTTGGCAACAGAGACCGACCATGGCTCCCGTAAACCAACCTTCCCTGCAGTATTCGTCGGAGAGAGTGCTGAAGTCATGGTCGCCCCCGATGCGCGTCCACGCCGCGCCGTCCGTACTCCAACTGAACGACAATCGGTCCCAATCGACATCGGCCTTGAGATGGATGCGTCCGCCGTCGTACGGAGTCTCGTCGCTTTCCCGGTAGTCGCCGTTGGCGCTGGAGACGATCCTTAATCGCGGATTTCCCGCATCGTCCGCGCCGAGCGCGAGATAATAAAAATTCTCGTGATCGTATAGGCAGATGAGCCCTGCGGTCCGTTTGAAGTGGTCCGATCGGAATTCTGCGCAAGTCGTAGCTGTAAACCGGAAGGACTGGACCCGGCGCGCGACCAGGCTCTGGCGGCGTTTGGAGTACAGCGATTCGCCGCCCTTGAGGCGGAGCCAACCGGGGCGTTCCGTGAGGGACAGCGATTCCGGGCCAAGCGGCACGCGAAGCGAATTGAAATGGATGGATAGGGCGGGCGCGTCGAAATCGTCGTGGACCGAGCGGGCGGAGCCCGTAGAGCGGGCGGAGCCCGTAGAGCGGGCGGAACCCGTAGAGCGGGCGGAGCCCGTAGGGCTGGCGGAGCCCGTAGGGCTGGCGGGACCTGAAGATCGGGCGATTCCTGCGTCCGGAGTCATCAATTCCGCCATGTTTTTCGGGGGCTGCACGGCGAGCGCCGGACGGATGTCGCCGTGGGAAAGCCTCGGCCAACCGTCGTGCGACCAGTCGAATTTCTGGATGCACGTCTCGCGGCCGAGCGGATAACGGCCCTTGGAGGGTATGGGGCGCCCGGCCAGGTGGAATACGTACCATTCGCCTTCGGTGGTTTCCACGATGGACGCATGGCCCGCTTTCTGCAGGGGCCAGGTCGGGTCGAAACGGCTGGTCAGGAACGGACCTGAGGGATCGTCCTCGTACGGTCCGAAAAGGGAGCGGGACCTCGACATCAAAGCCGCGTGCTCTGTCCCCGTGCCGCCTTCCGCCACGAGGAGATAGTACATGCCGTCCTTCTTGTACAGATTGGAGCCTTCCCGCAGCCCCTTGGGGGGATGCAAGGTCCGGACGGGGCCGAAGAGGCTCCGCAGGTCCGGCCGATATTCCTGGATGAGGATGCCGCCGAAGCGGTTCGTTCCGGGGCGGTAATCCCAATTCATGTTGACAAGCCATTTTCGCCCATCATCGTCATGGAAAAGGGCGGGGTCGAAGCCGGAGGCGTTGAGGAAGACGGGCTGCGACCAAGGTCCTTCAATTGAAGGCGCCGTCGTCAGCCAGTTCTCCACGTCCTTGAAAGGGTACTGGACGCTCAGGACATTCGTGTAGACGAGCCAGAACGAACCGTCGGACCAGCTTAGGTTCGGTGCCCAGACGCCCGCCGAAGCGGCGCAACCGGCCAGATCAAGAAACGGCAAGCTGTCCAGGGGACGGGAGACGGGCTCCCAATCCGCGAGATTCCGCGAATGATGGATCATCACGCCGGGGAACCATTCGAACGTGGACGTGACGACGTAGTAATCTTCGCCGCGTCGGATCGCCGAAGGATCGGGATTGAAGCCCCGGAGGACAGGGTTTTGAATGGGCGTCGCTTCCATAGAAGAATCTCCTTTCCGTGCGGATCAATAGTCTCCGTGCAGCGCGCCGTCAGGCGACCCCGCCTTTCGCCGTTCCAGGAAGACCGCAGAATGCGGCGGCAAATCCCCCGCGCCCGACAATGACTGGAAGAGGGGGATCAGGCCGCGGAAAGCTTCATCATCCGGCGACGGGGTAACGGCGAATGATTGACGACTACAAGGCCTTTCTCGAATTCCGCCGTCTCGATATCCTTGGCGCCCCGCGCGACCGACGCCGCGCGCCTGACGCGACGACGGAGCCGATTACCTCCTCCGGACTGAGTTGCCGATACTCATCGTTGTACCGGAGGCGGCCCAGGAACAAGCCGACGGTGAATTCACAATCGGTATTCATGGCGCGGATCATGGCCGCCTGGCACGTCGCCACGTACGCATCCGGATCCCCGGACGGCGTCACGGGTACCAGGAGGAAGAAACTCCACTGGGTTAAATCGGGCGCCGGGCGAAACCGGCTCTCCACTGCGCGGAGGCGCCGCTTCATGATCCTGCAATACGAAACGAGCTCGTCGCGCCATCTCATGTTGTCGGCATGGATCCTGAACCGGTTCATAGCCTCTTCCGTGTCGGCGGCTTCGAAGGTCGCCGTTTCCCCGTATGCGGCGGCGAACCAATAGTCGGCAGGCGCGAGTTCGCGGAAATCGGCGAATGCGGTGCCGTACGCGGCGTTGAGGCGGGCGATATCCCCGCCGTACGCGGCCGACAGCCAGAATCGGTAGCGCTCCCTCCCTTCGACGTCGAAGCCGGGCGCGACGATAGGAGCCCACATGCTGCAGATCGGCAAGCGCTCGCCATCCTCGGTCCGGCCGGCGGAATGACCTTCCCGGTACAAGGAGGGGAAACCCCGGACATGGCGTTCCATAACATCGTGGACGGAGGACGACCGATACTTGTACCAATTCCCGTCCGAACCGTCCAAGCGCATTACTGACTCGCCCAGGACCGGCGGACTGGAGAAATCCTGCCAGGTTTTTGAATCCATTATCACGTTGTAGAAGCCAAGCTCCGCGATCTCGCCCAGGGTCCGCTCCACGGCCTCCCGATCGCCGTAAGCGGGTTCGTAAAAGTTGCCGAACCACAGGTTGAGGAACGGCTCGTTTCGCGCGGCATCGATCATCGGTCGTCCTGCCGTTTCCGTTGGGTTGAATCCCGAATTACAAGGCGGTGTTCCACCAGGATCTTGTGGGAGCGGAAGAGGGGCTTGTCAATGAGGGAAATCAGGATGTCCACCGCCGCCATGCCCATCTCGCGGAACGGGATATGGATGCTCGTCAGGGAGGGGGTCACGTGGCCGGCGGATTCGATATCGTTCATCCCGGCGACGGCCAGGTCTTCCGGTATCCGCAACCCGGCCTTGAGGGCCATGCGCATGACGAGGATGGCGCTCTCGTCGTCCATGCACAACCAAGCGTCCGGCGGCGCCTCCAGCGTCCGCGCCGTGTTGAAAGCTTCCTCCAATCCGATCTTTTCCATATTGAAGACGAGCTTCGGATCCACCGGCAATTTCGCAGCCTGCAGGGCATCGCAGTAGCCCGAATATTTATCGCGGCCGACGCGGCCCGTCGTCTCCACCCAAAGGGCTATCCGCGAGCATCCTTGCTCGAGCAAGTGGTCCGCAAGTTCGCGCGCCGCGTTGCGCGTATCCGCTGACGCCCAACTAAGCGCGGGATCGTCAATAACCCGGTTGATCAGCACGAAAGGACGGCGCTGGGCCTTGAGTATCGCGCTTTCCTCGTCCTCTTCGGCGTGGTTCTTCCCGAGGATGATGGTGCCGCAGCCGGTCCTGTCGGAGCGGGGGTCCCAGTTCATGCGGACGCGGGCGCCGACCTCGCCAGAACGGTGGAGCACGCCTTCCAGGACTTCGGCATAGCCGCGGAAACGGTTGAAGATCGGCGACACCGATACGACGATATCGATCGCGGCTGACAGAGGCTGCGTCTCGGGAATGGATAACGTCCGGAGCGCCGCGGCGATCGCTTCGCGGGATGCGGGCCGTATCGATTTTCCCGCGAGGTAACGGAACACCGTGCTCCGCGATACGCCGGACGCGCCGACGATATCCTCGACAGCCTCTTCCTTCGTATGTTTAATGCCTTTCATCATTTCGTGCATCCTGATGGATCGAGCGTACCACTCCATCATGAATTTGTAAATGGTATTTGACACAATCAATGTCATACACATATAAAAATATGAAAATTGACATATATTGACACTAAAATATCGCAGTCCGGATCAATAGTATATAATTGCAAAACCATAATATATATATATTTGTCATTTTTGCTAAGCATCAACAATTTTGTACTATTAATACTTTACAGATTGCGCTTTCAATGATAGTGTCAATATGTGCCAATCGCAAAACATCAAGTCATGCAACGGCAATCCAGGAGGAGGCAGTATGTCCAATCGATCCAACAAAGCCGCCGCGCTCGCGCTCGCCGCCGCGATGATCGCTTCATCGGCCGCGTTCGCGGAAGGGAAGCAGGAATCGGCGGCTTCGGCCGCGAAGCCGGTCGTTCTGACCGTCACTTACGCTACCGGCGATCCCTTGACGAAGGAGACCACCCACGAGATCATCGAGCGGTTCCAGAAGGCGAATCCCGGCGTGAAAATCCAGGAGAACCTTTCGGTCTCCACCGGAGCCTACCTGGATTCGCTGAAGACGATGAACGCCGCCGACATGTTTCCGGACTTCTTCGAATGCCGCGATACGCCGGTCTTCGTCCGCGCGGAGATGCTCGCGCCCCTTCCGCAGGAACTGGTTCCGATCTTCGAATCCCCGATCTCCATATACGGCACCGTCTACACGGCCCCCTATTCGGCGGCGGGACCGAACGGCATCATGTACGACAAGAAGTTCTTCCGTGAGAACGGCCTGAACGAGAATCCGAAGACCTACGCCGAATTCATCCAGCTCTGCGAAGCCATCAAGGCCAAGGGAGTCGCTCCGCTCGTCGCGGGCATTTCCGACATCTGGCACTTAGGTTTCTGGTTCGGCAAGTACTGGGTTGACAACATCGGAACGAAGAATCCCGATTGGATCGCTGACCGTTACGCCGGAAAGGTCAAGTTCTCGGATCCCGACTTCGCGAAGGGAATCCAGCAAATGGTGGACCTTTTCCGGAAAGGGTATGTCGAAGGCGGTTTCATGAGCACCAAGGAATCCCAATGCGTCTCGGTGCTTCTGGCGGGCAAGGCCGCGATGTACTACTGCGGAACGCATGTTTTCACGCAGATCAAGGAAGCCGATCCCGCCTTCGAACTCGGATGGTTCCCCGTTCCGGACGATGCGGGCAACGTGAAGCTGATGGGCGGCGCGAGTTCCAACGGCTGGGCCCTCTCGGCGAAAGCGGCCCAGGATCCTGAAAAAGTCAAGGCGTTCACCGCGTTCATCAAATTCTTCTTCCGACAGGAGCAGTACGCGTACTTCCTTCAGACTACGAACGGTTTCCCGACCACGAAGGAGAAAATGAACTACACGGTGAGCGGGACTATGGCCACGGTGCTCGACGCGTTCGGCAAAGCTCCGAAATCGCTCAACTGGAACCAGGGCCTCGGCGCGAACGAGATGCCGTCCACCTTCCGCAATTGGAGCTACAAGAAACTGCAGGAAGCCATGCTCGGCCAGGTCAGCGTCGCCGACGCCCTCAAGGCCATGGACGCCGAATGGGAAGTGCAAAGCCGCGATTTCAATCCGAGTACGCTCAAGAAAGCCGCGCTCGTCCCGGTCGCGACGAAGTAAACCATCGGAAAAGGAGATGCCGGCAATGACGAAGACGCCGATACCCCGGAAAAGAAGAAAGCATACGGCCTTCCAGGTATCGTACGCGCTCTGTCTGCCCGCGTTTTTGCTGTTCGCCGGATTCGTGGTGATTCCGGCGGTTTCCAGCATCTACTACAGCCTTACGTCATGGGACGGCATCTCCAAGTCCATGGAATTCGTCGGCCTCAGGAATTACCGCGACCTCGTCGCCGATGCGCGGTTCCTGAACGCCCTCAAGAATACGCTCACCATTACGATCGCGCTGACGATCCTCCAGAACGTCCTCGCCCTCCTGCTCGCCCTCCTCGTCGAGAGGGTCAAAGTGGGCAAAACCCTTTTCCGCAGCGCGTTCTACTTGCCGGTCCTGCTCTCGGGCATTATCACGGGCTATGTGTGGGTAGCCCTCCTCAATTACACGTTCGGAGTCGTCAATATGTTCTTCAAGGCGGTGGGTCTCGACTCCTTCGCAATCGACTGGCTCGGCAATCCCGATTTCGCGATCTGGACGGTCGTCGCCGTCCTCGTCTGGAAGGGAGCCGGGTACTACATGATCATCTACATGGCCGGCCTGAGCGGCATTCCCAACGAACTCATGGAGGCTTCCTCCATCGACGGCGCGAGCGCTCCGAGGCAGTTCGCCTCCATCACGTTCCCGCTGCTCGCGGGGACGTTCACCATTAACCTCACCCTTTCGCTCATCAACGGCCTGCGCGTCTTCGACCAGATCGTCGCGATGACGTCGGGCGGTCCCGGTTTCGCGACGGAAACCTTCACGTACCAGATTTACTCCGTCGCCTTCGCGGAAGGCCGCCAGGGCTACGGCACAGCGCTGGCGATCGTGCTCTTCCTCGTAACCCTCGTTTTCGCGGGTTTGCAGAACGCCGCGTTGCGCAAGCGCGAAGTGCAGGCATGAAATGAACAAGAAAAAAATCAGGGCATCCGACGCGGCGATCATCGCCGTCACCGCGGTCCTGGCCGCCGGATTCTTTTTCCCGATATACTTCACGTTCATCTCCGCGTTCAAGACGAACGGAGAAATACTCAGGTCCCCGATCGCGCTCCCCAGCGCGCTCCGCTTCGACAACTTCATTTACTTATGGAAGAAGACGAACATCCCCGCGGCAGCGTTGCGCAGCGCCTTCCTCACCATCGTCTCCACGCTCTGCATGGTGCTCGTGATCCCGATGTCGTCGTACGCCCTGGAACGGCGGAAAACCCGATTCAGCCGCTTCCTGTACATCTTTTTCCTTTCAGGAATGATGATTCCCTTCCAGGTCTACATGATCCCGCTGTTCCGGCAACTGAAGATCCTCGGCCTTTTCGGCACCCTGCAAGGCCCGATTTTCGTCTATGTCTCGGGCGCCGTCGCGTTCGGCACCCTGCTCTATTCCAGCTTCATCAAAACGGTTCCGAAGGAGATAGAAGAGTCGGCCTGTCTCGACGGCTACCGCAGTTTCCAGATCTTCTGGAAAATCGTCTTTCCGCTCCTCGCGCCCTGCACGGCCAGCATGGTCATCCTCCAAAGTCTGAACATCTGGAACGATTTCCTCATGCCCCTCATGGTGATGCCCGCGAACCGGCCCAAGACGATCAACGTGGAGATCTATGCGTTCATCGGAGAATTCCAGGTGCGGTGGGACGTGCTTTTTTCCGGAACGCTCATCTCCATGGTACCCGTCATCGTCGTATTCGCCCTGCTCCAGAAATATTTCGTTTCCGGGATTATGGCGGGAACTCTCAAGGGTTGACGCCAAGACAACATGACGAGGAGCGAATGATGGCATATCCCGCTTGGGTGGACGAGGCTTGGAATAAGTCCACAGGAAAAATACGACGGACGAGCGAGCGGATCGGCGCCTCCTTCCCGCACCTTTCGATCGACGGCCGCTACGACGACGAAACGATCGACTGGTGGACGAACGGGTTTTGGCCGGGCCTCCTCTGGGTCGCTTACAGGGAGAACGGCGACGAATCCTTGCGGCGCATAGCGGAGGAGTGCGAGGCGAAGATGGACAAGGCTTTCCTCGACTTCTACGGCCTGCACCACGACGTGGGCTTCATGTGGCTGCTCTCCGCCGTCGCCGACTTCAGGATCACCGGCAACCCGGATTCCCGACGGCGCGGACTTCTCGCGGCGAACTTGCTGGCGGGGCGGTTCAACCACGCCGGACGGTACATCCGGGCCTGGAACGACGACAAGGTCGGTTGGGCCATCATCGACAGCTTGATGAATATTCCGCTGCTCCACTGGGCGAGCGAAGAGACCGGCGATCCGCGCTTCTCGCAAATCGCCCGGCTGCACGCCGACAAACTGCTGGAACACTTCGTGAGACCCGACGGATCGGTCCACCACATCGTCGAATTCGATCCGGAAACCGGCGAGTTCGTCCAAGCTTTCGGAGGTCAAGGCTACGCCCTGGGTTCCGCGTGGTCGCGCGGCCAAGCCTGGGCGATCCACGGCTTCGTCCTGTCGTACAACCATACCAAGGAGCGCCGGTACCTGGACGCCGCGCGGCGCGTCGGCCATTTCTTCATCGCGAGCCTGCCCGATGACTCGGTTCCGCCCTGCGATTTCCGTTGCCCGAATGACGGGCTCTGGATCAAGGACGCCACCGCGGGCTCTTGCGCCGCCAGCGCTTTCCTGGACATCGCGGCCGCCTTACCCGAACTGGACGGCGCCCTCTTCCGGCGCGCCGCGGAAAAGATGCTGCGCTCCCTCTACGAAAACTGCGGAGCCTGGGATTCCGACGAGGAAGGGATACTCACCAAGGGCACGATGGCCTACCACCAGGAACGGGGCAGGAACGTCCCGATAATCTACGGGGATTATTTTTTCGTCGAAGCCCTCGCCAAACTGCGCGGGGAAACGCGGAGCATGTGGTAGGGGAGAGAGAGCAGGAGGGCTCGGGAAGGAAGAAGCGGACCGGTAGGAAGCGGACCGGTTCCTGGCGCTGGGCGTGGGAACTGAGCCTTCCGCCTTCTCCGGAGAGCGCGGAACCATGCCGTACTCCAAAAACAATTACGCCGTCGTTGGGATCTCCAGCAAGGAGGCCCGACGCGAATATCGACGCTGCCTCCCGGTCCTGCGCGGCGAGGCGAAAAGGGCGAATTCAGGTCGAATCCTCTTCCCATTTCTTCCTAAACCCATCCTTGAACTCGTGATACCGTTTGTCGTTGTTCTGCGACATTTCCTCGTACCGCGCTTTCCGTTTGTTCCCGTAATCGTTCCAGGCGCTGAAGGACTCGATGATGTGCCTGTAGCGGATCATCCGTTCCTCGATGATCGCCGTCTTCTCCCTGGAGTCGGCGGCCCATATCGAATCCGGATATTCATTGACCACGATGCTGAAGTAGTAATAAGCCTTGGGAAACAACGAAACGAGATCCTTCACCTTTTTCCTGATGATATCCTGGCTTCCGTCATCATCGGACAGCTTCGTGTCCGGCGTCCCGCCGGAGTCGATATTCCATTGCGAAGGATGGATTTTGGAGAAATACCTGATTCCGTTCCGGTAATAAGCGTACGCCGGATCCGAATATTCGGCGACGGCGAAGCGCGGACCGTCCCGGGCGGTACCGTTTGCCGGAACCGCAGGCTCCTGTCCTGCGAACGGATGTTTTCCGCATAGCCTTTGATACGCCTTGCATATCTCCACGAACAGGAAGTGGTTTTTGCCTGCGTTCCCGTCAGAAGTCGTATCCGGATGCAATTCCTTGACGCGCTTGCGGAAGGCGCTCTTGATTTCCGACGCGCCGGCGGTTTCTTTAATGCCGAGCAGATCATAATCGCTGACCATACTGTCCTTCCCCCGTTACAGATCCTCCAGCCGGTACGGAGTCTCCTGGTAGACGAAGTTGAGCCAGTTGGAGAAAAAAAGGTGGGCGTGGGCGCGCCAGCGGACGAGGGGCGGGCGACGGGGGTCATCGCCGGGATAGTAGTTGCGGGGGACGGCGATGGGAAGGCCCTTCGCGACGTCGCGTTTGTATTCGCGGTCCAGGGTCATCGGATCGTATTCGAGGTGGCCGGAGACGTAGATCTCGCGTCCATCCCGCGCGGTGACGATGAAGACTCCCGCCTCGGCGGACTCGGATTCGATCGTCAGCTCCTTGCGGGAGGCGATCGCGTTCCGGTCAACCTCGGTGTGGCGGGATTGGGGGGCGAGGAATTCGTCGTCGAAGCCGCGGAACAGGGGGTTGAGCTTTTCGTTGACCGCATGGGGGAAGACGCCGAAGAGCTTGGAGGCAAGGGGCTTCTTGCCGACCCCGTAGCGCCGGTACAGGCCGGCCTGGGCTCCCCAGCAGATGTGGAGGGTTGAGAAGACGTTTTTGCTTGAATAGTCGATAAGGCCGGCCAGTTCTTTCCAATAATCGACTTCTTCGAAAGGCAGGGTTTCAACCGGAGCGCCGGTGATTATCAGGCCGTCGAAGCGTTCGTGAAGCACGGTGTCGCTGGTGACGTAGAAACGTTCGAGATGCCCTTCGGGCGCGTTCCTGGAATCGTGGCTGCCCATCCGCAGGAGGGTCACGTCAACCTGCAGCGGACTGTTGCCGAGCAGGCGCAGGAGCTGTATTTCCGTGTCCAGCGTGGTCGGCATGAGATTGACGATGGCGATCCTCAGCGGGCGTATATCCTGGTGCGTAGCGCGGTCTTCGGTGATGGCGAAGACGTTCTCCGCGCGGAGCGCGTCGTAGGCGGGCAGGGTTGCGGGAATCTTGATCGGCATGGCGGACTCCTGACGATAAAGGTCATATTCAATATGCATCTTTTGCTTCGCTAGGTGAAGTACCGGCCCCGGATCCGGGCTCCGGAGACTTAACCGAAAAAGTACATGAATATTGTAAAATGCTTTTGGCGCATGGTATCATGCGTGGTCGCGCCCGAAGCGCGAACAACAGGAGGATTCCATGTCCAAGGTAAAAGGTGCCGCGAAGCTCGCGGCCGCGATCGTGTTTTCCGTCCTCGTCCCCGCGTTGACCTTCGGAGCTCCGCAATCCAACCTCATCCTGGCGACCGGCGGCACGTCCGGCACCTACTACCCCTTCGGCGGGGCCATGGCCCAGATCTGGAACAAATCGATAGCCAACATGAACGTCACCGCGCAGTCGACGGGCGCATCCAAGGAAAACATCCGGCTCGTGGGCCGCGGCGAGGCCGATCTTGCCATGGTGCAGAACGATGTCATGGACTATGCGTTCAAGGGCATCGAGCTGTTCGCGGGAGAAAAGGTCGAAGGTTTCCGCACCATCGCCGTGCTGTATCCCGAATTCGTCCAGATCGTGGTCAGCCCGAGCTCCGGCATCAATTCGGTCGCGGACATGAAGGGCAAGCGCATCTCCGTCGGAGACGCGGGCAGCGGCGTCGAAGCGAACGCGAAGCAGATACTGGAGGCCTACGGCCTTTCCTTCGACGACGTGAAGGCCGCGCGCCTTTCCTTCAAGGAATCCGCTTCCGGTCTAAAGGACAAGCAGCTGGACGGCTTCTTCGTGACCGGCGGCATTCCGAACGCCGCCATCCAGGAGCTTTCCGCCCTGGCTCCGGTCAAGATCCTCGCCATCGATGATGCGGGAGCGGCCAGGATACAGGCCGCCTACAAGTTCTATACCCGCGTCACGATTCCGAAGGGTACCTACCGCGGCGTCGACGCCGACGCCAAGACCCTCGCGGTGAACGCCACCCTGATCGTCCGCAAGGATCTCGGGGACGCGGTGGTCTACGACATCACCAAGGCGCTTTTCGAGAAGCAGCCCGAACTCGCCTCCGCCCATGCGAAGGGGAAGGAGCTTACCCTGAAGGGCGCGGTGGACGGCGTCTCGGTCGATTTCCATCCCGGCGCCCTGAAGTATTACAAGGAAAAAGGTATCAAATAGCCGGTCCCATGAAGAAGATCGCCGCGCTGGGCGCGGCGGCCGCGCTTGCGCTCGGCGCGGGAGCGGCGGTCCGGCTGTGGGCCCCGCTTGAGGGCGCCCTCTGGGTGCGTTCCGCCCGCGGCGGCATCGAACGCGGCGAGATCCTCGCCGCGTTCGGCGCGGAGCGGGGATCCGGTTTCGAACTCGTCTATCGGCATTCGGTCAACAAGGGTCTAGTCACCGACAGTTACATCATCGGCGGGGACGGGGCCCTCACGCTCACGGAGACGACTTTCGAGTCCTTCGGCGCGGGCATGAGCGATGGCCTGGACGGGGACGGAGCGTTGAGCATCGGACCCGCGGGCGTCACGATAAAGGGAATGAACCGGCGGGTGGGGACGCTCCTGCTCGCCGTCGGCACTATCGCGGAGCATCGCCTCCGCGTATCGGGCAAGGAAATCGGACTCGCGGATATCGCCGGCGCCGGCAATTCCGTACGCATCGGTTTCGGAAACGTATCGCTCGCGCGACTGGGAAGGATAAGCAATGGAAGCGTTGAAAGGAAAGGAAAGTAAGGACGCGACGAACGGAGGGACGGCGACGACCTCGGCGACTTCTTCGCCCGATGCGTCCGGTCTGTCGGCCGCCGACCTGCTGGCCTCGATCGACCGGGAGTCGGCGTTCCGCAGGCTCGCCGGCACCGCCGCGATAATCGTCTCCGCGATCGCGATCATATTCACCCTCTTCCAGCTCTATACCGCCTCCATCGGTCTCCTGCCGGCCCGCATCCAGAGGGCGGTGCACCTGGGCTTCGTGCTGGTGCTCGCCTACCTCCTGTATCCCGCGCGCCGCGGGAAGGGCGGCAAAGGCATTCCCGCCCATGACATCGTGCTAGCCCTGCTCTCCGCCTGCGTCGTCGGTTACCTCGTGGTCAATGCGCGCGCCCTGATCGAGCGCTCGGGCGCGTACACGCAAACCGATTTCGTCGTGGGCATCATCGGCATCCTACTGGTGCTGGAGGCCTGCAGACGCGTGGTCGGCCTGCCCATCCTCACGATAGCTCTGATTTTTATCGCCTACGCCTGGCTCGGCCCGTACATGCCCGGCTTCCTGGCCCATCGCGGCTACAAGCCCCAACGGATCGTGAGCCACCTGTTCTTCACGACCGAGGGTGTGCTCGGCGTTCCCCTGGGCGTCAGCGCCACTTTCATCTTCCTGTTCATCCTGTTCGGCGCCTTCCTGGAAAAGACGGGAATAGGGATGTTCTTCATCGACCTCGCCAACGCGGTCGCAGGAGGCTACGCGGGGGGCCCGGCCAAAGTCGCGGTGATCACGAGCGCCCTTGAAGGAACGATCAGCGGCAGTTCCGTCTCCAACACCGTCGGCTCGGGCAGCTTCACGATCCCCATGATGAAGCGCCTCGGCTACAAACCGGAATTCGCGGCCGCCGTGGAAGCGGCCGCCTCCACCGGCGGCCAGATCATGCCGCCCATCATGGGCGCGGCCGCCTTCCTCATGGCGGAGACCCTGGGCATCCCCTATCTGGACGTCGCCAAGGCCGCGATCATCCCCGCCCTGTTGTACTTCACCGGCATCTTCATAAGCGTGCATCTGGAAGCCAAGAAACTGGGCCTGAAAGGCATGCCGAGGGATACGATTCCGCGTCTGGGCGCGGTGATGAAGGAAAAAGGCCACCTGATCATCCCGCTGATCGCCATCGTCTATTTCCTGGCTGAGGGCTCCACCCCGATGCGCGCGGCGTTATGGGGCATCGTCTTTTCCGTCGTCGCCAGCGTGCTCAGGAAGAGCACTCGCATGTCCTTCAAGGATTTCGTGAACGCGCTGGAACAGGCGGGGCGGGGAGTGATCGGAGTGGCCATCGCCTGCGCGGTGGCCGGCATCATCGTAGGTGTGGTGACCCTCACCGGACTGGGCCTGAAGATGGCTTCGGGTCTCGTGGATCTCGCCGGCGGCGTGAAGATACTGACGCTGTTCTTCACGATGATAGCCTCGCTCGTGCTCGGCATGGGAGTTCCGACCACCGCCAACTACCTGATAACCGCGACCATCACCGCTCCCGCGGTCGTGGCTTTGGGCGTTCCGGCCCTGGCCGCCCACATGTTCACCTTCTACTTCGGCATCGTCGCGGACATCACCCCGCCGGTGGCTCTGGCGGCCTACGCGGGCGCGGCGATCGCCAAGAGCGATCCGTTCAAGACGGGAGTGACGGCGACGCGGCTGGCCATCGGCGCGTTCATCATTCCCTATATTTTCGTGTTCAATCCGGTGATGCTCCTGATCGGCGCGACCCCTCTTCTCGTCGTGCAGATGATCGCGACGAGCCTCATCGGCATGGCCGCGATTTGCGTATCGACGGAGGGCTGGCTCCTCGGCCGCTCCAATCCCCTGGAACGGCTGGTGTTCTTCGCCGGCGGGCTCCTGATGATAGATCCCCGCGGAGCCACCGATATCGCCGGACTAGCCCTGCTCGCCGTACCCGTCGCCTTCCAGCTCATGCGCTGGAGGAAGTCCAGGACCGCATGATCAAGCAAGCCATACTTTGCGTGGACGATGAAGCCATCATCGTCCTGTCCCTGAAGCAGGAGCTCAAGGGGCATTTCAAGGACCGGTTCCTGTACGAAACAGCCCTGAACGCGAACGAGGCGATGGAAATCATCGACGAACTGGCCGCCGACGGGGTGACCGTCATCGCGATCATCTCCGATTGGCTCATGCCGGGCGTCAAGGGCGACGAATTCCTGGAACGGGTGCACAAGCGCTATCCCGGCATCCGCTCCATCATCATCACAGGACATGCCGAGGAGAAGAGCCTGGAACGGCTGAAGGCCGAATGCGGTCTGAGGGCCGTGCTCCGCAAACCTTGGCGGGCCAGGGATCTCATCGCCGCCGTGGAATCATGCGTCACCGACGCATCCGTCACCGACGCATCCGTCACCGACGCATCCGTCACCGACGCATCCGTCACCGACGCTGACGTCTGACGCCCCAGATCGATGAAACGGTGACCGCGGTCAGGATGACGCCGCCCCCCGCGATCGCGGCCGCTCCCGGCCGCTCGCCCGTCGCCAGCAAAACCCACACGGGGTTGAGCAGGGGTTCCGCCACCGCCGTGAGCATGGCCTGAACGGCGCTCACCCTCCGTATCCCGTAGGCGAAGAATAGCGAGGCTATCCCGATCTGGAAAATGCCGAGGGCGAGGATGGCCGCAACCGACTTCAGTTCCAGAAGGGGAGGGGCCACGAGCGCAAAGGGGAGCCCGATCGCCGCGGTCACGATGTGGGCGAGGAGAATGGAATCCTCGGGCCGCCCGTTCTTCTGCATGCGCATGAACACGGAATAGGCGCCGAAGGTCACCCCGGAAATAACGGCGAGACCGTCTCCGAGAAATGAACCGCCCTTCAAGCCGTCCTTGAAGAACAGCGTCAGGCCGAAACAGACGGCCGCAAGCGCCAGCCAGTGCTCGATTCGTGGTTTCTCCTTGACGAGGAGCCAGCCGAGGAGGGCCGCGTAGACCGGCGCCGAATACTGCAGCAGGATGACGTTCGCCGAGGCGGTCAGCTTGTTCGCGGCGACGAAGATGAGCATGGTGGCCGCGTAGGCGGCGGCCGCCCCGTACATGGCCGCGTGGTTCTTTTCCGTCCCCGCCCGCGTCCCCGCCTCTGTCCCCGCCTTCAGCGGTTTCCGGCTCCGCCCGGAAAGCAGCCTGAGCGAAGCCAGGAATACGGCGGCGACGAGGCTGCGGCTCCCCGCGATGACCATCGGATGCCAAGCCACGAGTTTTATGAAAAGTCCGCCGGTGCTCCACAGGACCGCGCACGCCACGATCGCGAGCAGCCCCTTCGTTGTCCTGTCCATGGGGCCGAATCCTATCGGATCGATATGGTCACGGCAAGCGTCAAGGAAGGCGCCTAATCGGCCGATACTCGGAACGGAGGCAAAGCCGTGGTCAGAGGATGGTATACGGGCGCGAGCGGAATGACGGCCCAGCAATGGCGCCTGGACGCGATTTCCAACAATTTGGCGAACGTCGACGTCGACGGCTACAAAAAGGATACGGCGATCCACAAGGCCTTCCCGGAGCTCCTGATGCGCCGTATGAACGATGACGGCGTCTACCTCCATCCCTTCGGATCCGCGGATGCAGCCCCGATCATCGGGAAAATAGGCACGGGAGTCGAGCTCAACGAACTGTTCACCAATTTCGAACAGGGATCGATGAAGGAGACGGAAAGCGACTTCGACATCGCGCTGGACGGGAAGGGTTTCATGTCGGTGTCCACGCCGCGCGGCGAGCGCTACACCCGCAACGGATCCTTCCAGCTCGGCAAGGAAGGCTTCCTTGAAACGAAGGAAGGCTTTCCCGTACTCGGCGAGAACGGTCCCATCCAGGTGAAGGCGAACAACTTCATGGTGGACAAGGACGGAAAGGTCTGGGTGAACGGAGCCTATGCGGACGACGATCCGACGAGGCTCGTATCCAAGGAAAACAACGGATGGGAGAGCACGGTGCTCCTGGATACCCTGAAGATCGTCGAATTCGACCTTGACCGCTATCTGGCCAAGCAGGGTTCGAGCCTGTACAAGGCGACCGAGACCTCCGGCGAAGCCCGCGTGATCGCGGCGGGCGGCCGGCCGCGTGTGGTCCAGGGTTTCACGGAGGCCTCCAACGTGAATCCGGTCAGCGAGATGGTGCAGATGATCGAAGTGAACAGGGCGTACGAAGCGAACCAGAAGGTCGTCCAGGCGGAGGACGCCATGCTCGGCAAGCTCATCAACGAAATAGCGCGCGTGTAGGCGGAGGAAGATAAATGGTACGGAGCCTTTGGACCGGCGCGTCCGGCATGATCGGGCAGCAGGCGAACATCGATACGATTTCCAACAATCTGGCGAACGTGAATACGTCGGGATTCAAGAAGATGCGGGCCGACTTCGAGGACCTGCTCTACCAGACCATCAAAACCGCAGGTACGCCGGCCACCGAGGATACCGTCGTACCCGTGGGCGTCCAGATGGGCCACGGCGTCAAGGTCGCCGCGACCCAGCGCCAGTTCACCCAGGGCGGCCTGCAGAACACCGAGAACGTCACCGACATCGCCATCCAGGGCGACGGTTTCTTCCGCATCCAGATGTACGACGGCACCTATTCCTATACCCGGGACGGCGCCTTCAAGATCGACGCAGACGGCCGGCTCGTGACCTCCAACGGCTACAAGGTCCTGCCCGACATCGTGATGCCGGAAGGGTTCATCCCGGAGAGCCTCACCGTTTCCGCCGACGGCCGCGCGAGCGTGAAAATCCCCGGACGGGACGATCCCGTACTCGTCGGCCAGATCGAACTGTACCGCTTCCCGAATCCCGTGGGCCTCACGGCCGTCGGCGAGAACCTGTTCAAGATCACGAACGCTTCCGGCCAGCCGATTCCCGGACGGCCCGGATTCGACGGCATGGGCAAACTGGCCCATAAATTCCTGGAGATGTCCAACGTATCGGTCGTGCGGGAGATGGTGAACCTCATCGTCGCCCAGCGCGCTTACGAGTTCAATTCCAAGACCATCCAGACGAGCGACAACATGCTCGGAATCGCGACGGGCCTGAAGAGATAATCATGGACGCTGCTTCGATCGGAAAAGCTTATCTGAACGACTTCGCGGCCGCCAAGTCAGCTCCGTTCGCGGCGCTCGGCGGGACTTCCTCCGCTGGCGACTCCTCCTTCGAGCTCATGCTCCGGGCCGCCGCCAAGGCTCAGTCCAAGGCCAAGGACTCAGGCGCCGAAGCCGCCTCGGCCGTTCCCGCGGTCGGCCGTCCGCTCGGCGCCGCGGCGAACTCGCTGCCCGCCGACGAGAACCGGTCGCGCGCTCAGGCGAAATCCATCGACCGGACGGACAAGCTGTACGAGCAGTGCCGCGAACTGGAATCCTTCCTCATCAAGAACCTGCTTTCCGGCCTCAGGAAGACCGTCCAGAAATCCGAGTTCATGGGCGGCGGCTTCGCGGGCGAGATGTACGAGGACATGCTGTACGACGAATACGCCAAGAACCTTTCCAGGAACGCGGGCTTCGGCCTGGCCGACCAGGCCTACCTCGAGCTTTCCCGCGCCGAAGCCGAGGCCTGAACCGGGGCGTTGCCCGCGCGGCCACCGGTCCGCCGGATGGGCGGACCGGAAGCGTCATATTCCCTGGTACAGCAGCCAGGACGAATAGACGCGCGCGCTTTCCGTGAAGCCCGAAAGCTCAAGGATAGCCAGCAGGAAGAATCCGAAGGCAAGCGCCGCGAGGACCTTCCAGCCCCTTCTTCGCCGTCCGAGGAAGAGAGGCAGCGCGAATGCAAGGCTCAGGGCTCCGTAGGCGATCGAAAAGGCCGTCCTCACGCTGCCCGGACTGACTTCGGCTAGATCCGCGAGGCGGTAGCCGAGGCGGGAAAGAAAGGCCGGCAGGACCGATAGGCTGCCGAAGGCCATGGCCGCTCCCACAAGTACGAGGAAACCTCCCGAGACCAGCTTTACCACGCCCAAACGGCGCTTGAGGACCGCCATCACGCCTTCAAGGCGGGCGAAAAACGCTCCCGTCAGCACGAAGGGAAGGGCGAGGCCGGCGGAGTACGATGCCAGCAGGCCCGCCGCGCTCCCCGCCGATCCGCGCCCCGCCAGGAGCAGGATGGATGCGAGGATAGGACCGACGCAGGGACTCCAGCCCGCCGCGAAGGCCGCGCCGAAGAGGAAGGCGCCGACGGCGCCGGAAGGGCGGCGGGAAATATGGAAGCGCGCTTCCATATTGAGGATCTTGACGAAGTCGAACGCGACGTTCAGGCCGAGCAGGATCACGACGATTCCTCCCGCGACGGTCCAGGAGCGCGACATTCCGCCGAGCATGTTGGCGGCGGAGGAGAGGACGATGCCGAGGACGATGAAGACCGCGGAGAAGCCCGCCGAGAAGGCCAGGGAAAGCGCGAGGATGCGGAGGCGATCGGAAGAGGCGGAACGGAGCTCCGCCACGCTCGTCCCCGCGAGCATGCCCAGGTAGGATGGGATCAGGGGCAGCACGCAAGGGGACAGGAAAGACAGCAGGCCGGCCGTGAAGGCGGCGAACAGTCCGGGGGCCTCGTTCATTTCGCGGCGAGGGCGGTGAAGGCGGCGACGACAGCGGGATCGTCCCATTCCTTGGAACCGATGATCCCCGCGAGGGCGCGGCCCTGCTTGTCGACAAGGTAGGTGGTCGGGATTCCCCGTCCGACGAAACCGGAGGATTGTTGGCCGGTTTCGTCGAGGAAGATCGGGAATTTATAGGGGTTCTTGGCGAGGAAGGCTTCGACGGTCGCGCGGCTCTCGTTTACGGATATCGCCAGCACGGTAAAATCCTTGCCGGCGAGCTTGTCGGAGAGGCGCTGGATGGAAGGCATCTCGGCCTTGCAGGGCGGGCACCAGGTAGCCCAGAAGTTCAGGAGCACCACCTTGCCGCGGAAGGACGAAAGATTCTTGGCGCTTCCGTCCAGGGCGACGAACGAGATATCCGGTATGTCCTGGGGTTCCGGGAAAACGGACAGGCCGATGCCGTCCAGAGGGTTGGCTCCGGCGACCGCCTTGGCGGTTGCGGTCTCCGCGGCCGGTGCCGTCGTTCCCTTCACGTCCTGCGCGGGGGCAGCGGTCCCCGCACCGGGAGAGCACGAAAAGAAGACAAAAGCCGAGGCTGCGAAGAAAAACAACCGTTTCATCTGGATACTCCTATATAGCATATTCCAGAATATTATCGAAAAAGGACGGCCCCGGCAAGCCCGAATCACTGGCCGGTGGCAAATACGAGCGTGTTGTAGGCCGCATGGGCCCACGCGGGACCGTGGACGGAGCGCGAACGCAGATAGGCGACCGAGAGCACGAGGCCGGCGAAGGCCGCGTTGGCCAATCCCAGCGGACCCTCGTACAGATGGCAGACCGTGAATAGCACGACGGAGGCGACCACGCCCGCGATCCTCGACGCGCCGTACTCTTTCAGGCGGGTGAGCATGTAGGCGCGGAAAAAAGTCTCCTCCATATAACCCGTAGTCGCGCTCGAAAGGAGCATGGCGGACCAACCGAGAAGTCCGGCCGGCGCCTCCACGAAGGCGGCCTCGGAGGACCCCGGCAACCAGGAGGCCGCGAAGTCGATGGCCGCGGCGACAAGGACTATCGCGGCCAGGGATAAGGCACCGATCAAGGCGTCCTTCATCCGGGGACGGGAAAAGCCCGAATCCGCGGGTTCCCTCTCCCGGAAGAGGAGGTAGAGGATAAGGATGAACGCCGGAAGGTCATAGAAGAATACCCGATAGAGTTCTTCCGACGCGTCGAAGGACAGGAATGTCGCTTCGCCGCCGGCCGGGGCGATGCCGGGGAGGAAGATCAGCCAGAACAGGAGGGCGGGTTCGAGAAGGGCTCGTGATGGTAGGCGAATGGCTCTCTCCTTTTGACAGCGCCCGCGCGCTACGATATATTCGATTGATGATACCTCGTCCGAAAAGGGAAACGCAAGGATGATCCTCTACCTGTTGCTGATCGCGGTGCCCGTGCTCGGATTGCTCGCCCTCCTGCTCGGCGGGGGGAAAAACAAGAGCGGCTACTCCTGGCTGGGTTTCTTCGCCCGGGGCAAGGATGCCGGATTCAGCATGCGCGAGATAGACCTGCTCAGGCGGGTCGCCATTCGGGCCGAGCTCGAAGACCCGAGCGCGCTCTTCTGGTCGGTGAAGCAGCTGGACCTCTGCATCAAGGCTCTGTTGCGCAAGGCGAGGCTGACCGGCGAAGAGCGCTCCAAGGAAACCCAGGATTTCCTGTCCAAGCTTTACGACTACCGCAAGAAGATCGAATTCGACCAGCCCCGGTACAAGAAGGGCATCACGAGTTCCCGCTCCATCGCGGAAACCCAGAGGCTCCGCGTGCTCGTCGACGGAGCCGGCGTGTTCGCGGCGACCGTAGTAAGAAACAGCGACCGATTCCTCACTATCTCCATACCCGTCGGTCCCAAGCTTCCTGCTTCCTTCACCTGGAAGGAGCGCCGGCTTTCCGTTTATTTCTGGCGCCGCGACGACGCGGGCTACGTCTTCGACACCCTGGTGCTGGACGACGTCGAGATGCGGTCGACTCCGGTGCTCCAGCTGGCCCATTCGGATTCCCTTTTCCGTACCCAGAAGAGGAAATCCGTGCGGACCAAGACGCGCATCTCCGCGTACCTGTACATACCGCGCGGAGAGGAAGCTCCCGAGAAGATCGAGGTGGAGCCCGGGCTCCGCTGCATCATAGAGGACCTCTCCGAGGACGGTTGTTCCCTGACCGTCGGAGGCCGGGCGGTGGTCGGGCTCCGGGTCAAAGTCCAGTTCGAACTCGAAGGCGAAACGGTCGCCATGCCGGGAGTCGTCCGTTCCTCCGATTATTCGGAAAACGACAACCTTTCGCTGCTCCATATAGAATCCGACGTCCTCTCCCTCGCGACCCGGAACCGTATCCTGGCCGCTGTTTTCCAGGTCCAACCCGATGCCGAGTTCGGCGCCGCCTACGCGATGCTCGACGGGATAGAGAAGGAAATCGCCGACCAGTCTTCGTCCGACCGGGATTCGGCCGACTGGGCCTCCGACCCGGAACCGGAACCTGAATTTCCTATGGAATCGCAGTATGATGAGGCCGACTATACATCGGATGACGATGATCCCGGATCGGACGATAAGGAAAAGCCGGGCGACCCAAGCGCCGGCAACGCGCGGGCCGTACCCAAGGCCGGAGGAACAACATGAAGAGGAATTTCATCTTCGCGGCCGCTGCCGCATTTTCCTGCCTCGTCTCCATCGCGGCATATTCCCAGAGCGCGGATTCGATGACGCTCTCCTACCAGAGGAATTTTGCCCGTTCGAGCCTCGCGACCAAGCTCGACCTGCTGAAAGACGCATCGAAGGTCCAAGGCGGAAGCTTCGGTCCGCTGTACGAGCTTGCTCTCGAATTCTGCTTGCAGAACGCCGATCTCCTCAAGGACGATCCTGCCCTTCTGGAGCTCGCCGCGGTTGCCGCCCGGGGAGTGGGCAATGCGGGCCTGATCCGCGCCGTGCAGCCCCTCTGGCGCGTGTTCATGGCTTACCGGGATTCGACGACGAGGGTGGCCGTGCTTTCGTCCCTTTCGGCGCTCGGCAAGGGCGACGGGCAGGTGGTCGAGAACATCAACCAGTACCTGGCGAACCAGAACAACGTCTACCGTTCGGGCATGGCCCCCGACCTGGACACGCTTTCCGCCTGCATCGAGGCGCTCGCCATCCTCGGCGACGGTTCCTCCTTCCCCGTGCTCTTCTCCTCGATGATCGCCGGTTACCCCGACAAGATAGCCAAGCAGGCGACCGATGCCCTCAGGTCGATACGCGGCGATTACAAGAAGTACCTGATCGATGTGATGAAGAAGAATTCCAGCGAGGAGAAACTCGCCGCGTTCCGGGCCGGGAAGGACAATGAAACCTTCAACGCGGCAGCCCGCGGCGAATTGGCGGAAGCGGCGCTGGAAATCACGCTCAGCTTGTACCCGGCCAATCCTGGCGAGCTCGCCGCGGTGGAAACCCTTCGTTACGAGGCGGTGAAAGAACTCACCGCGCAGAAATGGACGAGGGCCACATCGCTTGCGATCAAACATTTCTACCGGGTTCAGACGGATTACGGGAAAGAGCTCGCGTCCAAAGTCCACTTCATCGAAGCGATAGAATGCCTCGGCGCCATGTCCAGCTCCGAGGCGGCCCAGGTACTGTCGCTCCAGCTGGGCATCCTGAATTCCGAGCAGGAGAGGACGAAGACGAGCGATCCCGACATCCTGTTCGCGGTCATCGCCGCGCTCGGGAATCTCGGCGATAAGGTCGCCTTCGATTACCTGTTGTACATCGGGTACCTGCCGTACCCGGACGACGTCAAGGCGGCCGCGCGCGAGGCGCTCAACCGCCTGAAGTGGTGAGCCCGGATCTTCCCCCTCCCGTCGCCTGCGCGGCCTTCGGCGCCGCTACGGCCTTTTACGGCATCCTTCCCCCGGCCGCTTCCGGTCCCGGGATTTGCGTCCTCCGCGCCTCGATCGTTTGTTTGGCCGCCGCCGCCATAGCCGGGGCGGCTTTGGCGCCTTTCGCCGCGATCCTGGAGGGAAAGGGGTCTTCCCCGGTCCGCTTGCGCAGGCGGATCGCGCGTTCGGCGCTCGCGTTCGCCGCGGGTGTCGTCGTCGGGACGGCCGCGTCGGAGCGCTCGGTGCCATCGGTTTCCTGGGGGATGGGGAGTACCGCAGTCGCCTCGGTCGAAGGCCGCCTCGCCTCCGATCCGCGGAAGATGGCGGGCGGGCGCGTTCTCGCGGATCTGGACTTGCTGAAGGCCTCGGACGGGAAGGGCACGGTGACGAGCGCCGCCGGTCCGCTTCGCGCTTTCGTCTCCGTCGGCGCCGCCGGACTCGGTGATGGGGCGGTCGCGGGAGCCGTCATCCGGCTCTCGGGCTCTGTCGAAGAATTCGGTCCGGCTTCGGGCGGCGGGGTTTTCTTCAAGGCGCGTCGTCCGGAACTCGTGGTCGCCGCGCCCTTGATCGGCCGGGCGCGGAGCGCCGCCCGGGAAGCGGTCATCGCCCGTTTCGCGCGCCGGGAGTGGGGAGGACTGGCGGTCGCTCTCCTTCTGGGAAGCAAGGATTTGCTTGAGGAAGGGGAGGGGAAGCGCTTCACCGATGCGGGTTGCGCCCATGTGCTCGCACTTTCCGGCATGCACTTGGCGGTGCTGACCGCCGCCCTGGCCTTCTGCCTGCGCAGGCCCATCGGCCTCCGCGCGTCCCTGATCGTCGGAGTCGCCGCCGCGGCCGCCTACGTCGGGTTCGCAGGCGTGCAGGCTTCCCTGCTGCGTGCGCTCCTCATGTTCTTCCTGTCCGCATGGGCCCAGCTGCGCGGATTCAGGCGCGCTGTCCTTCCCCTGCTCTGCGCCGCCTTCCTGATCCAGCTTTGTTGGGATCCCGTCTCGGCGCGTTCCCTGTCGTTCACGCTCTCCTACCTCGCGCTGGCGGGTATCGCCATCCTGGCAGAAGCGGTCGTTGACCTGCTTCCCGCGGCCCTGCCCAAGGCCTTGACCGCGACAACGGGAGCTTCCGTCGGCGCCTTCCTGGCGACCGTCCCCCTCTGCGCCCTCGCGTTCGGCGCCGTCCGTCCGGCGGGCCTCGTCGCGGGAGCTTTGGCGGGGACGACCACCAGCATCTTCATGATGCTCGCGACCGTCTGGCTCGGCCTGGACTTCGCCTGGTCTCCGGCCGCGTCCCTTCTGGATCCTGCCCTTCGTCTCCTTAAGGGCGCGACTGACCTTGTCGTGAACGTAGCCTCCCGCGCTCCTCCGCTCCTATTCGGCTCTCCGGTAATTGCGACAGCCGCGTCCCTTGCGGCCGCCGTACTTCTGGTGTATGGTCGATATCGATTGAACGAGACGAGGAACCGCGTTGACCCCATCGATTGATTACGATTCGCCCGTCGCGCTGCGCAGTTTCCTCGAGGAACGCGGCATGGGCATGCAGAAAAAATTCGGCCAGAATTTCCTGATCAACCGCGGCGCCCGGGAGCGCCTTGTCGACGCGCTCGGAGCTCCTGCGGGAAGCAGGACCTGGGAAGTCGGACCGGGCCTCGGCGCGATGACCTCCATCCTCCTTGATCGCGGCATCGGCGTGACCGCCTTCGAGATCGACCGCGGCTTCTCCGTTGCCCTGAGGGAACTGTTCGCCGGTGCGGGCGGATTCCGTCTCATCGAAGGCGACGCCCTGAAAACCTGGAGGGCCGAGCTTCCTTCCCTGCCTCCCTATTTTTTCGGAAACCTGCCGTACAATATCGCGGCGACCCTGCTGGCCACCTTCGTGGAGGAAGGCGCGATCTTTGACCGCGCGGTGGTCACGGTACAGAAGGAAGTGGCCAAACGGATGGCGGCGAAAGCCGGGGATGAGGATTATTCCTCCTTTTCGGTGCTTTGCGCCTCGGCCTACCGTACTTCGGTTTTGATGACCCTGAAGCCCGGATCCTTCTATCCTCCGCCGAACGTCGATTCGGCGGCCGTGGTCATGGAGCGCGCCGTCGGCATCCCGCCGCAGCCGCGCCTGTTCCGCCCCCTGGTGCGCGCCCTGTTCTCCTCGCGCAGGAAGACGGTCCGCCACAACCTGGACGCCTTCGCCGCCTCTCTCCTTCCCGCGCCCGCAGGCTATGCCGCCTCTGGCGTTTCCCTGGCCGCCTTCACCGCGCGCAAGGCCCGCGTCGTGGACGAGTCCTTCGCGCTCGCCCGCGTCGATCCGGGCCTCCGCGCGGAAGTCCTGGACCTGGAAGCCTTCTACCGCCTCGCCTCCTCGCTGGAGGAAGCCCTCGCCTCCGGGCGGGAGCCGGGGCCGAAGGAGACGCCATGAGCGTCCGGGATGCCCTGGAGCGGGTGACGGAGAGGCTGGACGCGGCATGCGCGCGTTCAGGCCGACGCCGTGACGAGGTAGCGCTGATGGCGGTCACGAAATTCCAGGACCGTGACGCGGTGCTGGAAGCCTACGGGGCAGGAGCGCGCTTGTTCGGCGAGAGCCGTGTCCAGGAGGCGGCCGCCAAGTACGAAGACCTGTTGCCCGCTCTGCCCGGCGCCGAACTCCACATGATAGGGAGCCTGCAGGCCAATAAAGCCAAGGCGGCCGCCGGCCTCTTTTCCTGCATCCAGTCGGTTGACCGTCCGGAAATCATAGGCGAACTCGCCAAGCGCGCGGCCGCCTTCGGCAAGCGTCTGGACCTGCTTCTGGAGCTGCATACGGGCGAGGATTCCAAGGCCGGCTTTCCCGACCTGGATTCCCTGCTGCGTGGCGCCGAGTTCGCCCTCTCCTTCACGGCCTCCCTGCGCCTCCGCGGCCTGATGACGATGGCGCCTTACACCGTGGACCAGGCTCCCGTCCGCGCCTCTTTCCGCGCCCTCGCCGCCGCGCGGAACCGGCTCTCCGAACATTTTCCCGAAGCGGATTTTTCTGTCCTGTCCATGGGCATGACCAACGATTTCGAGATCGCGGTCGAAGAGGGCTCCACCCTGGTGCGGATCGGCACGGCCATCTTCGCGGAGGGAAGCCGATGAAGGCAAGGTTCGCCGTCGTCATGGCGGTCTGCGTCCTTGTTCCCGTCCTTTCGCCCGCGCGAGCTTCCGCCCAGACAGGCACGGTCCCGAAGACGGGCGCCACAGCGGCCAAGATCGAACCGTACAAGGCCGAGGAATTCCCCTCCTGGGCCCTTGACCTGCGCCGCGCGGATATCGTCGCCTTCGGCGCCCTCCCGTTCACGGTCTTCTTCGCCCAGTTCGCGATCGACGGCTGGCGGTTTTCGCAGAACTCCTGGGACCGCCGCTACGCGCCCTGGCCCCTGAAGTCCGCGGGCGCCATTGAGATGGACGAGGACCAGCGCATCGCCGCCTTCACCGCCGGCTGCGTCGGCGCCGTCACGGTAGCCCTCATCGACTGGGCCATCGTGACGATCAGACGCAACTCCGCCGCGAAGGCCGAACGCGGGAAACCGAAGAGCGAGATCCGGACGAAACGCAGTCCCTGGCCTCCTGCCGCGGAAACCGCGCCGGCCGGGACTCCCGCGGAACCGGCTCCCCCGACGGCCGCTCCTCCCACGGAAGCGGCTCCCGAAACGGAAGCGGTTCCCGAAGCGGAAGCGGTTCCCGAAGCGGAAGCGGCTCCCGAAGCGGAAGCGGTTCCCGCCGTGGAAGCGGTTCCCGAAGCGGAAGCGGCTCCCGAAGCGGAAGCGGCTCCCGAAGCGGCGGAGTGAACGTGGCGCGCAGCGAATATACGGTGGGAGAGGAAGCCGCGGGCGGCATGCGCCTGGACCGATACGTGGCCGAAACCCTCGGCTTGCTGACCCGGTCCCAGTTAAAGGTCCGCTTCATCGGCGCGCGGGTGAACGGCAAGCAGGTCAAGATTTCCCGGCTGCTCGAGAGCGGGGACCGGCTGGAGCTCGAATTGAAGGAACCGGAAAGCTCCGAACTTGAGCCGCAGGATCTTCCGCTGTCCGTGATCTACGAAGACGAGCGGGTGGTCGTGGTGGACAAGGAGCAGGGACTGGTGGTCCATCCTGGGGCGGGAAACCGTTCGGGGACGCTGGCCAACGCCTTGTTGTTCAGGCGTCTTTCGCGCTCGCTTACGGCCGAGGGGTTCCGTCCGGGCATCGTCCACCGGCTTGATAAGGATACTTCCGGCGTCATCATCGCCGCCTACGACGACGAAGCCCTCGCTTTCTTGGCGGACCAGTTCAAGGAACGGACCACCCGGAAGACTTACGTGGCGATAGTGATGGGGAATCCGCCGCTGGACGCCGGTATCGTCGACAAGCGCATCGCGCGGGACCCGCGCGACCGTAAGCGCTTCGCCTGCGTGGAAACGGGCGGCAAGGCAGCCCTGACACAGTACAAGGTGGTCGAACGATTCGACGGTTATACCCTGATGCTGCTGCGGCCGAGGACGGGCAGGACCCACCAGCTGCGCGTGCATCTGCGCAGCCTCGGTTGCCCCATCCTGGGCGACCCGATCTATGGCCGGGACGACGACCGCTTTCCGGCCGCGACCCTCATGCTCCACGCCCTCAGGCTCAGGCTGCGCCTTCCCGGCGCGAGTTCACCTTCGACTTTCACGGCACCTCTGCCGCAGCGCTTCCGTTCGATCCTGAGGACGCTCCGCCGGAGGGCGGCAGGCCTTCCGGCCCAGCGAGCCCGCGGGAAAAGGACTCGTTCGACCTTTTGAGGCGCTCGGACAATGCGGATATCACGTTCCGCGCGGTTTCGCTGTCCGAACGCAACACCACGTCAAAGAGCTCAGGCGGCAGCGCCAGAACGACCGAATCTCCGCGCGAACGGGCCGTCGCGGTACGCGCCTCCGAAAGGAGGTAGGCCATCTCCCCCAGGAAATTGCCTGCTCCGATTCTCGCCACCTCCCGTTCGTCCGCGGCTTCCTTTTCCCCCAGGCAGATTCCGATCTCGCCGCTCACAACGAAATAGATTTCCCGGCTCGCTTCGGCGCGGACGAAAAGGACCTCCCCGTCGGCATAGGACCGCGCGAACTTCTTTAGGAAGCCCTCGGGAGACGAGAACAGGCGCCGTTCCAGGGACGAAGTCTTGCCGCTTTCCTTGGCGCGGCGGAAACGGGAAAAAACGAGGGAATCGAAGGAATCCGCGACGAAGGCGAGTTGGGCGCCGAGGAAGAAAAAGGAGAAGAAGAAGTAGACGTTCGCCAGCAGAACGATCAGCTCGCCGAGGGTTCCGTACAGCAGGTCGTAACGCGAGGTGTTCACGAGGAGGCGGAATATTTTGGAGACGACGGCGAAGGCCGCGACGCAGACGACCGCGCCTTCGGCCGCGGCGCGGCGCGCCGGTTTTTCGGTCGGGAGAATTCGATACGCGCCGTAAGCCAGGAGCAGAAGCCCGGCGACCGGAAGCACCGCTGCCGTCGCGCGGAGCAGGGGTTCCAGTAAAGGAAGCGCTTTCACCGCACCGGAAGCGGCCAGGAAGGCGAGGGCGGCCTTGGAGCTGAAAGCGATGGCGAGCGCATAGGCCACCGCCGCCAGTTCTATTCCGAAACTCAGCGCGTTGTCCCGCAGGGGGGAGGATTTCGGGCCGCCCGAGAAAACGACGCGCACGCCGCGCTGCAGGGAGACGGCGAAGACCCTGGCTGTCCATAGCAGGTTCGCTACCGCGACGAGACCGGAAAAACCCGATGCCCGGGAGGTCAGGAAGGAGGCGGCGACCTCTTCCGCGTCCAGCGCGCTGCCGAGCCCACCCACTGTGGAGAGCAGGCCGAGGGCTGCCTCGGGACTGGAACGGAAAGAGAACGATACGAGGATGGCGGCGATCAGAAAGGCGGGAGCGGCTGAGAGCAGGAATCCGTATGCCCCCGCCGCGGCATGGTTCGCCAGTTCGTTCTTGCCGAACAAATCGACGGTCATCAGGGCCCGTTGACCTAAGAGCGCGAAGACAGACCTTTTCCTGAGCGGCGTGCCGTTTCTCGTCATATCAGCCTATTATCGTCCGGACCGCGCTCCGCGCGCAAGCCGGGCCGACGTCGAGTCGGCGTCGAGTCGACGTTGCCCGGCGTTTCGGCTATGCTCCGCCCATGGATGAAGCATTGCCGAGCGAACCCTTCGTCGCGGTAGAGAAGCCGGCTTACCTCGTCGTCTTCAAGCCGCGGGGCATGCACGGCGCACCCCTCGCGGCGGGGGAGGAGGGCACCCTGCTCGCCTGGTGCGCCGAACGCTGGCCGGAGCTGCTGCGGGTGCGCGGCCGGAAGGCGGTGGAAGGCGGGCTCCTGCACCGGCTGGACCGTGATACCGCCGGCCTCGTCGTCTTTGCCCGCGAACAGGCGACCTGCGATTTCCTGCTCGGCGAACAGGAGAGGGGTGCCTTCCTGAAAGAGTACGAAGCCCGCTGCAGGGATCTCCGAGATGACGGCGCGTATGCCGACCTGTCACTCGAGGCCGGTTTCCCGCCTCGGCCTTTCCGCGCCGGCGATTCCCCCTGCGAGGTCGAAAGCGCTTTCAGGCCCTACGGGCCGGGGCGGAGGGCCGTGCGCCCGATCCTGGCGGCGACCGCCGGTGAAGTCCCTTCCCGCCTGCGCGCGGACGCCGCCTTCGACCGGGGCCGTCCCTACCGTACGTCGATCCAAGCTCTGTCCCCGATCCTGGCTCAAGCTCTGTCCCCGATCCGAGCTCTGTCCCCGTCAGGAGAGCGCAGAATCCTCGTGCGGGCTAGCCTGGAAAGGGGGTTCAGACACCAGGTCCGTTGTCATCTCGCGTGGCTCGGCTTGCCGATCGAAGGGGACGAACTGTACCCCCGGCCGGTCGCGGAGCTGGCAGCGGAGCCGCTTTCGGCTACGCCTTCACTCGCGCTGACCGCGACCGCGGTCAGCTTCCCCGACCCGGAGAGCGGGATGACACTTCGCTATGCGCTTTCGGATTTCCTGACGCGATAAACTGCAGGCAGCGACGTGGTACGCGGAGCGACCCGCGCAGAGGCATCATCCCGTTGCCAAAGCGACCTTCCTCGGGCTAACATCCGGCATGGCCACGTTCGAGCTACCCGATGATCTGTCCCGTTCCCGTGTCCACCTCGTAGGGATCAAAGGGACGGGAATGTGTCCGCTCGCCGAGCTGCTCAGCCGGTCGGGTTCGCGCGTGACCGGGTCAGATACGGGCGACGTGTTCTACACCGACGCCATCCTCGCCGAGCTCGGCATACCCTGCGCTGCCGGCTTTTCCGCCGCCAACCTCCCTCCGGACACGGACTTCGTCATCCATTCCGCCGCATATTCGGCGGACTCCAACCCCGAGCTCGCGGAGGCCCTGCGACGCGGCCTGCCTGTGATGAAGTACACGGAAGCCCTCGGTTCCTATTCCGGACGCTTCGATTCTTCCGGCATCGCGGGCGTCCACGGCAAGACGACGACCACCGCCATCTGCGGGACCCTCTGCCGCGCGGCGGAGCTTCCCGCCCAGATTCTAGCCGGCAGCGCGGTCGGGGACTTCGGCGGGCGTTCCACCTTGGTGCTCGGGGACCGCTATTTCGTTGCCGAGACCTGCGAGTACCGCCGCCATTTCCTTTCGTTCCGTCCGCGGCGCATCGTGCTCACGAGCGTGGAAAGCGACCACCAGGATTATTTTCCGACCTACGGATCGATACGGGACGCTTTCGTCGAATACTCGGGGAAGCTGCCGGACGGCGGCGAGCTGATCTACTGCGCGGACGATGACGGCGCCGCGGAAGTCGCCGCGCTCGCTAAAAAGGCGCGCGGGGACCTCGTCCTGGTGCCCTACGGAGAGTCGGCGGAGGGGCCGTTCCGCATCCATTCCATACGGACCGAAGCCGAGCGGACTATCCTGCGCATCGAGTCCTTCCCGGAAGAGCTGCGCCTGCGCGTGCCCGGACGGCACGTCGCCCTGGACGCCGCCGGCGCACTGGCCCTCATATCTTCCCTTGTCCGCGCCGAATTCGGGGACGGCGGCAACCCGGACGGCTGGGACAGCCGCAGGCGATCGGCGGTAGCCTCTGCCCTGGAGGCCTTCCGCGGTTCCCGGCGCCGCTCCGAGATCGTCGGGGAGGCCGCGGGCGTCCTCGTGATGGACGACTACGGCCACCATCCGACCGCCATCAGGACAACGCTGGAGGGATTGCGGGCCTTCTATCCCGACCGGCGCCTGGTGGTGAGCTTCATGTCCCACACCTACACGCGCACCGCCGCCCTGCTGGAGGAGTTCGCCTCGTCCTTCGCCGCGGCCGACCTGCTCGTGTTGCACAAGATATACGCATCCGCCCGGGAGCGGTATACGGGCGGGGTGACAGGCCGGACGCTTTTCGAGCGCGCGGAGGCGCTCAGGCCGGGAGTGCGCTACATCGACGAGCCGATGGACGCCGTCGGCGAACTCGCCGCCGAGCTCAGGGTGGGGGACCTCTTTCTCACGATGGGCGCGGGCGACAACTGGAAGCTGGGGAGGGCAATCCTGCAAAGGCTCGAAGAACAAAAAAGGAGACCGACATGAAGAGCATGACCGGATACGGCTACAAGGAAAAGAGCGACGAGCGCATGTCCCTGTCGGTGGAGCTTAAGAGCTACAATAACCGCTTCCTGGAGATTTTCGTCAACCTTCCCCCCTATCTGTCCCCCCTGGAACCGCGGTTGAGGGAATACGTCTCTTCCCGTTGCGAGCGGGGCAAGGTGGAACTAAGCCTGAGGGCCAAGGAACTATCCGCCGCCGTTTCGGTTTCCATTGACGAGGGCACCGCGGTCGCGTATCTGGCTGCGATCCGCAAGCTTTCGGCCGCGCTCGGCCTGGACGAGCCCGTCAGGCTTTCGACCATCCTCTCCCTGGACGGAGTCCTGCAGGCCGAGAAGAGCCGGGATCCGGAACGTTACTGGTCGGCGGTGGAGCCCGTGCTGGCGGACGCCTTCGGCCAGTTCGAGTCGGCACGCGTACGGGAGGGGGCGGCCACCGAGAAGGACATACTTGCCCACCTGGCGACCCTGCGCGGATGCGTGGAGGAGGTGTCCCTTCACGCTCCTGAAATGGAGGCCGCGATCAAGGACAACATCCGCGTACGGTTCCGGGAAGTTCTCGGCGATGCGGTGGACGAGGCGAGGGTGCTCACGGAGACCGCCGTCCTTCTGGTCAAGTATTCGGTGTCGGAGGAGCTGTCCCGCCTCCGCTCCCATCTGGTCGAATTCGAGTCCGAAACCGGACGGAACAGCGCCCCGGGGAAGAAGCTGGATTTCCTCTGCCAGGAGATCAACCGCGAAGTGAACACCATCGGATCCAAGAGCCCTGTCCTGGAGGTCTCGCGGGCCGTGATCCGCATGAAGGACGCCCTCGAGAACATACGCGAACAGTTGCGGAACGTCGAATGACAACGCCGACCGCCAGGATCGCCGTGTCCGGAAAGAGCGGGTGCGGGAACACCACGGTGAGCCGCCTGATCGCCGACCGACTCGGCCTCCGCTTCATCAACTTCACGTTCCGCAGTCTCGCTTCGGAGAAGGGCATCACCCTGCACGACGTGCTGCGACTGGCCAAGGACGACGACTGGTGGGACCGCGCGGTCGACAACCGACAGGTGGCGCTCGCCCGGTCGGACGGCGGTTGCGTGCTCGGTTCGCGCCTGGCCATCTGGATGCTCCCGGAAGCGGACCTGAAAGTCTACCTTCGCGCCTCCGACGAGACGCGCGCCCGCCGCATACACGCCCGCGAGGGCGGCGACCTGTCCGAGATCGCGGCCTTCACCGCCGGGCGGGACAGTCAGGATCATGCGCGCTACCTTGAGCTTTACGGGATCGACAACGACGATTATTCGATCGCCGACCTGGTGGTCGACACCGACCGCCTGGGGCCCGAGGAAATCGCGGAGATGGTGGTGGAAGAACTCGGGAGGAGGATCGGAGCCGAAGGGGGCCATCCCGTTCCGCCCGGATCAATCCTGTAGCGGTGAGCGCCATGAGACTTCCAAGCGCGATCCGTGCCCCGCTGATGCTGTTCCTCCTCATCCTGCCGGCTTTCGGCCACTGCGCCGCGGAGTCCCGTTCCGGGCAAAGGGGCGCCAAAGGGCTACGCCGGGACCTGGCCGAATGGCGTTTCGCGACCCGCGACGGGTCGGAACGCGCAGGGACGGATTTCGATTATTCCGGGTGGGAAACGGCGGAGCTCCCTCCGAACCTGCCCATCGCCTCCTCGGGCGGCTGGGTCTGGCTCCGCGTCTTTTTCGAAACGGACTCGCCGGACCTCAGCTTCATACTGGGAAAGCTTGATGCGGCAGGGTCCGCGAGGACCTGGAGTCGGTTGCCGCCGGCGCCAAGACCGCCTCCTCCATCCGCGCCGAAGCCTTTCGGCAGACCGCCGACGGGGACCGCCTGGGTGAACTGGTGTTGATCGCCGGCGAGCTTCGTTCCGCCGGCGCGGGCATCCTCCCTTCGACCATCGAAGACTTTCGCGCCGCGGTGCTCGGCCACTACGCTGCCGAAGGCCGTTCCTTCCCCTGGCGGGAAACGGATGATCCCTGGCTCGTGCTGGTATCCGAAATCATGCTCCAGCAGACCCGGACCGATCGCGTGATCGCCTACTGGCTCAGGTGGCGGGAACTCTGGCCGAATCCCGCCGCCCTTGCCGCGGCCCCGCTTGAGGAAGTCCTGCGCGAATGGAGCGGTCTCGGATACAACCGCCGCGCCCGCTTCCTGAAAGAAGCTGCGATCGCGGTCACCGAACGAATGGGCGGCACCCTGAGCGGCAAGGTATCCGAGCTGGAAACTCTCCCCGGCATCGGTCCCTACACCGCGCGGGCCGTCGCCTGCTTCGCCTTCAACGAGCCCATCGCCTTCATCGAAACCAACATCCGCGCCGCCGCCATCCATTTCTTTTTCCCGGACCGGGTCGAAGTCAAGGACTCCGAAATCCTTCCCTTCCTTGAAGCGGCCCTTGATCGCTCCGACCCCCGGCGCTGGAACTGGGCCCTCATGGATTACGGCGCCGCGCTGAAGCGCCTCACCGTCAACCCCGGCCGCCGCAGCGCCCATCACGTCCGCCAGTCCCCCTTCCAGGGCTCCCTCCGCCAAGCCCGCGGCGCCGCCCTCCGCATCCTTTCCACGACCGGCCCTTCCTGCCTGCGCGGCCTGGCCGATGAGACGGGCCTTCCCGAAGACCGGCTTGTGCCCGCCCTCCGCAGCCTCGTTTCCGACTCCATGGTGGCCGAAGCGGCAGGCGTGTACAGGATAAACGACCTCGGCTGAGCTCTGTCCCCCTCCGCTTGACAGCCACCTCCTGTTTTGCTAAGTTTACCTTGGTTTTAGGTCGCGTGATTTTGAGTAATCGCGCGGCTGTCGTATGACGA
>DPXI01000111.1 GCA_003527485.1 Treponema sp.
GATGCCGGGTGCCGGGTGCCGGGAAACGACAGGTCATGACATTCCCGTTGGCAACTGCCGGATCCGCCTCATTCCTTCAGTCTTCCGTCTTCTTCCTAAAACAGTTTCTTCGAATCCAGCAGAATCGTTATAGGCCCCTCGTTGACGTAGGCGACCCGCATCGACGCGCGGAAAACGCCGCAGGCCGTCTCCAGGCCTTTCGCCCGAAGGGCGGCAATGAATTCCTCATAAAGTTTCAGGGCAACGTCGTTGGAAGCCGCGTCGGAATATGAAGGGCGCCGGCCTTTGCGGGCATCCGCAAGGAGGGTGAATTGCGAGACGACGAGGACACCGCCTCCGACCTCGGCCAGGGAGAGGTTCATGGTGCCGTTTTCGTCGTTGAAGATCCGGAGTCCCGCGACCTTTTCAGCGAGATATGCGGCGTCGGATTCCTTGTCGCCTGCGGCGACCCCGAGGTAGACCAAAAGGCCGCGCTCGATGGAACCGGTGACGGAATCCTGCACGGTCACGCTTGCGCCGCTCACCCTCTGCACTACAGCCCTCACTTCCAGGCCCTCACTTGCGATCCCTCACTTACGGTTCTTCACTTTCCGGTCCCGTCGACGTCGGTACCGGCCGTGAGGGAGCGGGCCTGGTGTATCGCGACGCCTTCCAGGACCATGCCGCGCGTCTCGAGCTTCAGTCGGCCGAGGACTTCCAGCGGCTTCTCCGGATCGACGCTCAGCGCGCTGTCGAAAGCGACAGGCACGATCCCCTGCAGGGAATTGCGCGTGTCGTAGCCGACGAGCAGGTCAAAGGAGGTCGTTTTTTCGCCTTCGCGGACGTTCGTGGCCATTCCGCGCCAGACGACGTGCAGGTCCCGAAAAGCTGCGGGATCCCGGGCGACTTCGACATATTCGTACTTGTCCTTGATGGTATCGAAACCGGGAACCGCCGCGAAGGATGCCAGCAGGGAAGCCTTGGCCTTGATGGCGGCGGAGGCATTGGAATCCAGGATGCGGTTCAGCTGAAAACGGGCGGCCTCGTCGCGGTAGTCCCGAAACAGGCGCTGCGCCGTTTCGTAGGTTTCCAGAACCTGGGCCTTCGTCAGCACCAGACGCCAGGAACCGCCCGTTTCGACCGGCCGCGCCCTGTCCTCTTCCACCAGGTTCACGGTTTCCATCCCTGTCCGATCGGGTACCGCCGAAGCGAAGGGATTATTCAGGAGGCCGGCGCCCACGGTCGCGAGGAGGGCCGCGCCCGCGACGGTCGCCGCGAGAGCGGCGAGAGCCGCATAAAACAACGGGGATGGGGGCGCGGACGGCAGGTCCGGATAGAGCCGCGAGATCCGGCCGGATTCAAGCCAAGCTGCCAGTATGTCGGGATCTCCGCTCTTGCGTACCGTTTCCAGGATTTTGCCCGCCTTCCGGTGCCGCGGATCCTTCTCCAGCACTTCGAGGCAGAGATCCACTACCCGATCCGTTTCACCGCGGCGAAGATACAGTATCGCCAGGCCGAGCAGGACGGAGGGATCGCGCATCTTGATCTCCCGACCGCGCCTGAAATAGGTCAGCGCGCCGCCGAAGTCCCCAGAGCGGAGGCAGGCGGACGCGAGGATGTAGTAATAACGGAAGGAATCGTGGTAGCGGACCACTTCCGGTTCCAGCAGGCGGATCGAGGCGCCGTATTTTCCGCTCCGTACGAGTCTCGCGGCTCTGAGGAGGATGCGGTCGTCGTTCATCGGCACTTCTTCACTTGATTCCGCTGCGTTCCTTGAGGCGCGCGACGACCGTCTCGAGCGCGGCGAGTTCTTCGTCCCCGACGGCGCCGCCCGCCGCAAGCAGGGCGTTGACCTTGTCCAGCAGATCCCGCACGGTTATGAGATCGGTCCTGAGCATTAGTTCCGGCGCATTGGCGGAGGTGACGCTAGATTGGAGCATGCGGGACAGGTCATCGGTCTTTTCCGCGCTCGGTGTGGTGAAGCCCGCATTGGACGCGACGGCCAGCAAGATCGTTTCCTTGCGGACGGCTCCACGCGCCAGCGGAGCGGGATCGAAGTAATAGCACAGCGCCGAGTCGCCGATGGAATACGGCAGCAAGTTGAAATTCCTTCCCGGACTGGGCTCGGTTTTCCAGGGCGCGTCGTTCATCCTCTTCCAGTTGGCGAATTGGATCGAATCGGGGGCCCGCACGTCTTTGACGGCGATGTTGCCCATGATCCCGAGAACAGCGTCCTTGCTGTACCACCACCCGTCCTGATCCTTCGCAGGCACGATCAACGTTTCGGCGCCGATAGAGCGCAGGTCGGTGGAGAAAGGTTCCGGATTCTTTTCCCCGAGCTTGGTGTCCATCAGGAAACGGAGCGCGACGGAAAGTTCCCTTTCGCTCGTGTTCTCCACGGAAATTTCGATGCGAACGCCGTCGGAAAGCGGAGAACCCGCGTTCTTGAAAAAGGTGAAATCCTGGCGGACGACGAGACCCGAGGATTCGAAAGATATCCTGGCCGAGGCGTCGGTCTTCTCTGTACGGACGCGGAAGGCGGAAGTCTCCCCCAGCCGCTGCGGCCGGTCATCGACGAGGAGGGCGAGGAAGGACGTGCGGGGATCCTGGTCGACGAAGAGGGCTTCGTACTTGTTCTTCTGAAGGTCGACCAGGTAGTACAGAGAAAAGCGTCCCGAACTTTCGTTCACCACGAGCTTGATCCGGCCTTCCTGCATTTCAAAGGCGGAAACGGAATACGCGGACGCGATTACGAACAGGAAAGCCGCGCAGCATGCTTTGATGGATCTCATTTGGCGTCCTCCGTAACCGTCTTTTCAGCCCCGAGGCGTTCCAGCAGGACTTCCTTGACCGCGAGGGCGCCGGCTTTTACCGCGAGCAGTCGGGCGATCTTTTCGCTCTGGCTGACGGGAACGGCGGTCGCGGCCGTTTGCGCCGCAGCCGCGGCGAGGGCTGCCCGCGCGGCATCGGCGGAGGCGGCCGCGACGCGGGAGTCGAGTTCAGCCTTCGCCGCCGCGGATTGCGCCGCGGCGTCCTCGGCCCGCTTCTTCGCCGCCGCGAGGTCGGCTTCCAGCGAGGCAAGGGTCGCCGTCAAGGCGCGGTTGTCCTTTTCCAGATCTGCGGTACGCGTATCCTTGAGCATCTCGGCGATGCGCTTCTGGTACGCAACGATGGCCTGCTCGTAGGAACGTTCCCGCCTCTGGTATTCTTCGACCGTCTTCAGGGATTCCTCGTGGCTCCATTTCAGGAGTTTCAGCAACTCGGTTTCGATGTTTTTCCTTTCAATGAGCGCCAAGCGGTACGATGACGCCTCGTACTTCACGCTCCCGGGATATTTTTCAATGATAGCGGAAAAAACGTCCTTGGCGTCTTCCAGCCGGCCGAGGGAAAACAGGCATTCGCCGATCCAGTAGGCGGCTGCGGCTTCCCTGGCGTCGTCGTCCGCGGCGTCGGCGTAACCCTTCAGCAGCAGGATGGCCGCGTCATAACGTCCGAGATGGAAGAAGGCGCGCCCCTTCTGATAAACCGTGTCCAAGGATCTCAGGCCTTTCGGGTCAAGGGCGAGGGCAGCGTCCAGGTCCTGGACGGCCGCCTCGTACTCGGAGGAGCCGATTTCGGACATCCCTATCCAATAAAGGGCCTCGGCGCGTTCTTCGGAGGATGCCGCCGCGGTGGACGCCTTGCGGAGTTCGAGGATCGCTTCCCGCCACTTTCCTTCTCCATAAAGCTCTATGCCTCGGGAGACTGCGGCGCGCGCCTCCGATTCGGCGGCGGTGACCGCGGACGCGGCGGCGAGGAACACGAGTGCGGCCATCAGGATCGAGCCTCGTCTAATCATCGATTGGACCCCCGTATCCCATTGTCGGCAGGAACGCGCGAATGCTCAAGCTCCGCCGCGAAGCCGCCGGACGGCCGCCTTCCTGTCGGCCGCTCCGAAAAAAGCGGAACCGGCGATCAGGACGTCCACGGAAGCGTCCCGGGCGACCTGCGCGGTCGCCTCGTTGATTCCGCCGTCGGCGGCGATCAGGAAATCCAGGCCCCTCTCCTTCCTGGCGGCCGCCAACCGACGGATCTTGTCCAGACAGGCGGGTATCATGGATTGGCCGCCGAAACCCGGATTCACAGTCATCACGAGCACGAGGTCCACGAAGGGGAGGATCTCCTCCAGCGCGCTCAGCGGCGTTGACGGAACCAGGCTCACGCCAGGTTTCTTTCCGAGAGCGCGGATGGACTGCGCGAGGCGGTTCGCATGTACGCAGGCTTCTATATGGAAGGTTATATAATCCGCTCCGGCTTCGGCGAAGGCGGCGACGAGGTTTTCCGGATTATCGGTCATTAGGTGAACGTCGAAGACTGCCCTGGAATGAGAACGAAGATCAGCGACGGCTTTGGCGCCGAAGGTGATACCGGGCACGAAGCTGCCGTCCATGACGTCGAGGTGTACCCATTCCGCGCCGGATTCGTCCACTTCAGCGACCGCGCGGCCTAAATTCGAAAAATCCGCGGCCAGAACCGATGGCGCGATGATGCAATTGCTCATGCCGCGGATGATAACCCCGCCGGCGCGCCTTGTAAAGAAGAGGACAAGGGATCGCGAAGGGCCTTCCGCGGTCGTCCGATCGAAGGGCGACCGCAATTGACTAAGGCCGTTAAAATGGTATAATAAATAAAGACGAAGTTTGTACCAGAAAAGAGTAATGCTGTTCAAGACATGGATGCCGAATCAAACGTACAGGGGCTCCTTCAGAAAGCCTACGACAGCCTGAAAGCCTCGGAGATCTCGGCAGCCCTTTTGTCGTTGGAAGAAGCCTTGCGTCTTGACTACGAGCATCCGGAAGTTGTCTACGCGCTGAAATGCGTCAATTGGTGGCTTGAACGGGGCAAGCGCTATGGCGAAATCCGCGATTGCTACGAGCGCGGAGAGTACGTGCTTTCCCAGTGGAAAGCGTTCTTCGTCTTCGTGGACCGCATAGGGAAGGAATACGATCGTTGCCTGTATGCGGTCCGCCGCTACGCCTTTTCCACCGCCCTCGTTTGTTTCCAGGGTATGATGGCGGAGGGGTCGGACGGGCAGGACGCGGAACTCCTGTTGCGCATAGGAAGATGCTACAAGGGCGTCGGCAACTACGAGCTGGCGCTCAAGTACCTTGAAGAGGCCGCGCGGCTGAACAAGGACGATGCGGAAGCCCTGGCGGAGCTGGCCGACGCATACGCGCTGGTCGACGAACCGAGAGCCGCGAAAGCCCTCTTCCGGGAGGCCTTCTTCGCCAACCCGCAGCGCGTCGACATACGGGCCTTGGAATCGGAGATGGTGCGCCTGCTGTACGAGCGCGTGCGCGATCTCGGCTACCGGAGCCCGGAATTGGAGGAATGGATTCCGGTCTACGGAGTCCTTTTCGGGGTGTTTACCGTCAAGCGGGAACTGCGGGCCATCGAGCTGGGGAAGCTGAAGCAGTCCATTTTTTCTTTGGAGAACGAAATCCGCGATAGGCCGGACGAGTCCGGAACCATCGCGCCAAAATTGATCAACCGGTATTTCTGGCTGATCGACCATTACGTGAACGTCGGTGAGGACGCGTCGAGGATCGACGAGACGCTCCTCAAGATACGGATACTCGATCCAGGCGTATACGAACGGTATATCAATTGAAGCGCTACGGTGAGGAGTCATGACGATGTCGGAAACGCTCGAGAAGAATGTGCAGGAGATGCTGAACGAGGAGAAATGGACCAGGGCCACCCTCAGCAACTATTCGATCGGCCAATTCAAGGAACTCGACGCCGTGCTCAAGACGGCGCGCGAGGAACGCGCGCTGGACGAGCTCAAGACCGTCTGCGACGAGCATCTCGTCCACACCAAGAACAGCATCATCGCCCTGTACTTTTCCGGAATGATAGCTCTTTCCCGCCAGCTCATCGACGACTCCGCCCTCGTGAACCTCATCACGATCTTCGTCGACAACCACAAATGGAACATCGTCCAATACCTGTGCGAACGGATCCTGGACTACGGCGAATCCAAGTACGCGTTGCGCATGCTCGCCGAATGCTACCGGAACGCGAACGATGACGAAGCCGTATTCTCCGTCTGGGAGCGGCTTGTCAAGGTAGACTACGAAGAAGCCGACATAGCCAAGGCGCTGGCCGAACACTATGAGAAGAAGGGAGACCAGGCGAACGCCGTCGATTTCTTCAAGAAAGCCCTCCACCGCTACGTGAACAAGAAGCTCTTCACGAACGTCAGGGAGATATGGTCCAAGCTCATCGGCTACTGTCCGGAAGAGATCGATTTCTTCCTCCACGTTCAGAAGAAGGTCGCCAAAAACATCAGCGACGACAAGGCCGCCCTGCTGCTGCAGGAGCTGTACGCCGCCTACCGCAAGCGCGAAGACATCGATACGACCCTTTCGATCCTGAAGCTCGTGCTGTCCTACGACGAGCGCGATTCCTGGGCCCGAAAGGAGATAGTCGAGTGCTTCAGGGAGAAATTCCTCGAGCACAGCCAGCTTGAAGAATATATCCGCCTGTCGAACCTGACCCAGTCATGGCGCAACGTCCACGAGGCCATCGCCGACTTCGAGAAGCACATCGCCTTCGACACCGGGAACTTCGTGTTTCACCGCACCTGGGGCGTCGGAAGGATCGCGAGCGTCAAGGGCGACGAGATCGTCATAGACTTCGCCAAGAAGCGCGAGCATCCCATGTCCCTGAAAATGGCGGTCAATGCCCTCCAGACCCTGAACAAGAACCACATATGGGTCCTCAAGGCGACCTGGAAAAAGGAGAAGCTCAGGGACAAAATCAAGGCCGAGCCGTCCTGGGCCCTCGCTACCATCATCCGCAGCTACGACAATTCCTGCGATATCAAGCATGTGAAGGCGGAGCTCGTCCCGAGCGTCCTCACCGCGAGCGAATGGACCACCTGGAGCACGAAAGCCCGTGATATCCTCAAGACGGACCCCTCCTTCGGCGTGAATCCCGAGAACATCGACCTGTTCATGGTCCGAGACCGGCCGATCAGCGTCGAGGAAAAGCTCTTCAACGAGTTCAAAGCGGAGAAGAATTTCTTCGACCGGGTCCAGACGATCAGAGCCTTTGCGGCGCTCAAGGACGCGGAGCCGGACTCCGAATTCTTCGGCGAGATGTTCAGTTATTTCGTCGGGTGGATCAAATCCTATTCCCAAGCGAACGAGAACGTCGTGGCCTCCTATCTCCTGGTCAAAAACCTGGTGAGCCGTTTCCCCTACCTGAACAACGGCATGCAGTTCAATTTCGTCGAGCTCTTCGACGATATCGACGATATCGTAGGGACGTTCACCTCCCTGAAGGATTCCGAACTCAAGAGGGACTTCCTGAACCATCTTAAGATGTTCATGCCCAATTGGGAGGACATCTATCTGAAGCTTTTCCCCTTCGCGTTGATGCCCGTCATCGTGGAAAGCCTAAAAAGCGAAGGCTTCGAGGACAAGCTGGTCACTATGGTCCAGAATTGCTTCGACAATTACCGCGAGTACCGCGAATCCGTAGTATGGATATTCAGGAATCTCCGCGAGGAGCCTTGGTTCGAAAGGACCGGACTCTCGTATGAAAAGCTCCTGATCGTCCTCGTCCACGTGATGGATCTTACCTATCGCGAGATCGAGAACCACCACGACACTACCGAGAACCGCAAAATCAACAAGCAGGTGCAGACCATACTGTTCAAGGAAGGGGTCATCGACGCTTTCCTCGATGCGGCGGACACCGACACCATCACGCGCATCTATACCCTCGTTGACGACGTGAAGGACCTCGATCCGGCCATCAAGATGCGCCTCCGCAACCGTATCATCGACAAGCGCCCCACCTTCAAATTCTACGGCGTCGAGGAGAAGGCAATAATCTCCCGCGGCCTCATCGTCACCTCCGCCAAGTACCACGAGAAGCAGAAACTGCTCCAGCATATCATGGAGGTCGACGTTCCCACGAACTCAAAGGAAATCGGCTCAGCGATCGCCCTCGGTGACCTCAGGGAGAACGCCGAATACAAGGCGGCCAAGGAGAAGCAGGAAATCCTCAACGCGACGGTGGCCAAGCTCAAGGACGAGATCGAACGAGCCCAGCTCTTCGACCCTTCCACGATCAATACTTCCCGTGTCGCCTTCGGCACTATCGTGCATCTTTTCAACGAGACGACCGACACGGAAGAGACGTACACCATTCTCGGCCCTTGGGAATCCGATCCCGAGAACGACATCATCTCCTACCTCTCACCCTTCGGCGGCACGATACTCAACAAGCGCGTGAACGAAGTGTTCGACTTCACGATCAACGACGAAACCCTCCGATACAAGGTGAGGGAAATTAGCATCGCGAAAATTTAGGCGATTCGACCCGAACCCGCGGCCGGCGACGCTATAGCGCCGCCGACCGCGATCATCAACGGAAAGGCGCCATGAAAAACAAAACGTTTCGGATCATCGCCTGTCTCGCGATCGCGGTCGCCCTCCCCGCTTTCGCCGAGAATCAGAAGCCCATCGATCTGGTGGTGGTGATGGATGCTTCGTCAAGCATGCATGGATCTTTCCGCTCCGTCACCGAATACGCCATCGGTCCCATGCTGAAGGATTTCCTCCGCATCGGGGACACTTTCCACCTCCTGTCCTTCTCGGACCGCCCGCGCATGGAACTCTCGCGCCGGATCGAAGGGATCGGAGACGTGGAGACGATCATCGGAAGGATGATGCTGCTGTACCCTATCGTACCCTACAGCGACGTGATTTCCGCGCTCGAATACCTGTCCGTATATTTGAAGGAACTTCCCGAGACCCGCCTGAAAACCGTCCTTTTCATCTCGGACGGCGAGCACCTGCCGCCGGCCTCAAGCCCCTATGCCGGCATCGGAAGCGAACAGGCGCTCGACAGGCTGGGCGCTGCCGCGTCGGCCCTGAAAGGAAACGGCTGGACCTTCTACTTCGTCCGCACGCCTTTCCAGGGCGAAACGCGGCCCGTTCCACTCGTCCCAAGACCGTTGACCGGAACCGCGCGGAACGTGCCCGCGCTGGCCGGATCCTCGCCGGCCGGATCCTCGCCGGCCGGATCCTCGCCGGCCGGAACCGCGCCTGTCGGGCCTCCGCAGGCCGGGACCTCGTCCGCGGGAACCGCACAGAGCTCGAACGCGCCGGCCGGAACCTCGGAAACGGAACGGCCGGAAACCACGTCGGAGAAGACCGGCGCGGCCGGCGCGGCCCCGGCGGGAAGTCCCGACGCGAACGCCGGAACCGGTGCGGTGGATGTATCGGACGCAGTGGCCGGCATGCTCGCGGCGCCCTTGGTGGATATCGGGACTGAGGGCGCGGACGCGGTCGGCACGGCGCTCGGTTCCCTCGGCGCGGAATTTCCGGCGGACCTCGGAACCAGCAGCCGCCGCGTCGTAGTACCGCTGACAATCAGGAATCCCTCCTCCGACACAGTCTATGTAGAGGCGAGTTCCCTGCTCGTCGATGGCGTCGACCGGATCGCGAAAAAAGCTTTTGTGGAGATACCGCCCCGCGGCAGCAGGACGCTTAAGATCAAGGCCATCCTGCCCGACGATTTCGCCGCCGGACCGTCGGTTCTCCGAATCGAACCCGTCTTTTCCGGTGACATCCGCATCAATCCGGCCGCCGCCGACGTGCGGGTGAGCATACAGGATGCCCCGATGCGGGCCGTCTTCGCCCTCATCGCCCCTTGGGCCATACTCGGCATCGGCATCGGCATCGCGCTCGCGCTCGCCTTCTTCATCATCCTTTTCATCCGCGGAATGCATGCCGGGCCGGGCCGCGCGGCCGCCGGCGCCGCCGAACGGCAGAAACCCGCACCGTCACCCGCACGGCTACCTTCACCGACTCGGCCAAACCCGGAAACGGTCCGCCCGATACCCGCAAAGAGGAGCTCAGTCCCCACGGTGGCCATACAGGGGAGCTCCGTCCCCACGGTGGCCAGGAATGAGAATCCGCGCGGCGACGCGGATCTGCTGGCGAGTTTCGCGGCGCGGACGAAAGGAGACGGAGGCCCCATGTTGCCTGCCGGGAGCCTCGCCTCCGCGGGAAAGAAGGACGTAGCGCAGCAGCAGGCGGCGTTACAGCAAGCGGCGCCGCAGCAGCTGGTGGCACCGCAGAAGCAGGCCGCGCTACAGCAAGCGGCGCTACAGCAAGCGGCGTCGCGAACGATAGCGCAGCGGACCGCATCGCATGCGAGGGAAGATCTTGCCGTAGGCGGGGAACGGCCCATCGTCGTACGGAAGGCGAACGCGCGCATCATGCTTTCATTGTACGTCGAGGATCAGAGCACCCTGATCGGCAGGCGCAATGTCCATCTGCTGAAAGCGGGTTCAAGTCTCAGCGTCGGCGGCGACCGCTCGGATTTCCTTATCTTCCTTGTCCGCTTCCCGCGCCGCATCGCCGAGATCCGATTCGACGGCGAAAAATGCATGCTGGTGCCGCGACTCCGCTCCTACTTCCCGGATTCGGGAGACGAGGCGATCGAGGACTGCGTCGGAAAGACGATACGGGTGGTTTCACGCAAGGGTTTCGAGCTGAGGATACGGTTCGACCGTTATGAGGATCCCTTGGACAATCTGAACCGCTTCCTGCATTCGATTGAACTGCCCGGCCGCTGATCGGCGGACCGGAACGCCCGGTTATTCAGCGGCGGCTCCCAAGGCTGCGAGGGCCGCGCGTGCTTTCCCGGCGAGGCTCTCGTTCTTCTCCTTCGCCAATTCCCTTATTTTATCCACATGCGCGCCGAAGGTATTGGCGATCACGATATCGAGCCCGTAGTGGCGGTCGACGATGTCCTTGGATGCGAGGAGCCTTCCGGCGAGGTCTTCAAGTCCTGACGATTTTGTGGCAGCGAGGGCTTTCAGGAGTCCGTTCGCGTAGACGGTCCTTTTTTTCTCCCTCGCCGAGTCAGCCGCGAGGACGATTTTGCCGACGCTTTTATCGGAGAATCCCGACAGCAAGGCTTCGGCGGCAACAACCTGCAGGTTTTCCCCCGTTTTCGGAGTCTCGAAGACGGACAGGAGAGCCTGGTACGCTTCCTCGCCGCCAATTTTGGCGAGGGCGCGCAGGGATTCGGCACGCACGGCGGCGACCTCGTCGCGTTCGGCGCGGTATCGAAGATAGGGAACCGCCGATTCGAGGCGCCGTTCGCCCGCCGCCTTGGCCGCTCCCGCGCGGGCCTTGTAGAATGAATCCCTGAAAGCATCCAGCACCGCCCGGTCTGCGTCCGCTCCCGGAAAGGGGCCGAGGGCGGCGACGGCGGAAGCCCGGACGTTCGCGTCGGCGTCCGAAAGGGCGGCCAGCACGGCCTCGAGTCCCTTCCCGATCTTGGCGAGGGATTCCAGGGCCGCCATCTTCCTCACCGGCTTGGAATCTTCCGCTTCCACGACATCCTCCAGCAAGCCGGTCGCGGTGTCGTATCCGAGCTCGCCCAGGGCGATCACGATTTCCTGCTGGACGGCTTCCGTCGGGCTGTCCTTTTCCCAGCGATCCATGAGGAACTCAGCGTCGGCCTTGCCGCCGCTCAGTCCCAGAGCGCGGATGGCCGCGGACAGGTACGGACCTTCGGTCTCCTCGATGATATCCCGAAGCGATTCGGAGGCCCCCTTCGGCGCGAGGGCGCCGACATAAGCGATGGCCGCTTCAACGACGGGACGCTTTTCCTCATCCCGTTCGGCGATGACCCTGAGAGCACGTTTCTCCGCTCCCGCCAGCTTGCGGCGGGCGAACAAGGAAAAAAGGATTTCCTTGATCTTGGGATTTCCTGTCGAATCGAGCAGAGCGAGGAGCTCGCCGTCCAGGTAATCGGCCTTCTCCGCTTCCAGCTTGGTGACCAAGCCCAGGATTTCCGCGTCGGTTCCGAATTTTACCGTCTCCCGACGGCGGTCCGCTTCAGGAATTTCTTCCGCCGCAGCCAATACCGCTCCAACGCCGAATATAACCGCCAGGAAAAACCCCGCCCTTTTCATACGCCTTCCGCGTAGCGCTCGAGCACCGCCTTCTTGTAGGCGGGAAAGGCATCGGCCTCGATGGCTTCGCGCGCGCCGAGGACCAGGGCGTGCAGGAAATGCAGGTTGTGGTAGGTCAGGAGCATGGAGGAAAGTATTTCGCCGCATTTGTACAGGTGGCGCAGATAGGCCCGGCTGTAGCCGGCACAGACTTTGCATGAACAGGCGGGATCAAGGGGACCCATATCAGACTCGTTCCTTTCCTTCTTGATGGCCAGAGGGCCCCGGGAGGTGAATGCGAGGCCGTTCCGTGCGGTCCTGGTCGGGAATACGCAATCGAACATGTCGATTCCGTTCGATATGGCTTCCAGAATGAACTCCGGAGTCCCGATCCCCATCACGTAGCGCGGTTTGTCCGCAGGGAGCAGGCCGGCGGTATGGGCGAGCTGCTCGGAGAAAACCTCGAAAGGTTCCCCGACGGAAAGCCCGCCGATAGCGATACCGGGGGTGTCGGCGGCCACGACAGCCTCGACGCTCCGCTCCCGCAGATCCTTGAAGAAGTTCCCCTGGACGATGGCGAAGAGCTTTCCGTCGTAGGAGGCTTCCCGTGCGTCCCAGGCCGCCTTGGCCCGCCCCAGCCAGTCGGTGGTTATACGGAGCGCCCGTTCCGCTTCCTTGCGTTCGGCACCCCAGCTGGTGCAAACGTCCAGCTGCATCTGGATGTCGCTACGGAGGGAAGTCTGGATCGCGACTACCCGCTCGGGGGTGAGAACGTGATAGGCGCCGTCGATGTGGGATCGGAATTTTACTCCGGCTTCGTTGATCTTGCGGAAAGGAGCCAGGGAAAATACCTGGAAACCTCCGGAATCGGTGAGGATGTTGCGTTTCCAGTTCATCCAGGAGTGCAATCCGCCGGCTTTCTCGATCACTTCGGTTCCCGGACGAAGGAACAGGTGGTAGGTGTTGGAAAGGATTATCTCGAAGCCGATCTCTTCCAGATCGGCACTCGTCATCGCCTTTACGGTTCCGGCGGTTCCCACGGGCATGAATACGGGAGTGGATACCTTCCCGTGTGGAAGAGTGATGGTCCCCGTCCGTTCCCTTCCGTTTGCCGATGTATGTTTCGCGATGAAAATCGATTCTGCGCTCATTCGTTCCCCTGTCAGGTTCTGGCTTTCACGACCATGACGGCCCCGATGAAAATGAAAATTCCGGCGGGCGCCCAGGCGCCCAACTCGGGAGAGATATAGCCGAGCTTGGCGAGCATCATGGAGATCATCTGCGCGACATAATAGATTACCGATGCCATGAGGCTCGCAAGAAGGCTCATGAGCAGGACGTTCTTCCTGAAGCGGCCGCCCATCGCCACCGAAAGGACGATGACGACGAAGGGCGTCACTGAAAATGCGAAACGCCGGTAATAGTCGGCTAGGGCTCCCGTGTACGGGAGGCCCGCCGCTTTCAGGTCCACGACGAAATCCCTGGCGTCCTTTGCCTTGAGTTCCTCGACATCCACCGCGCTCCGTCTGAAGGTTCCCGGGCTCTCGGTGAATGCACCGACATCCGCGAAAGGAACGGTCCGAAGCGTTCCTTCGATCCAGCGGTAGACCGTCGGATTTTCCATTATCCATGAAGTCCCGTTCCAGCGCGCCCGGCGGGCGTTCAGCAGGGACAGGAATTTCCCCTGTGCGTCCCGTTCGACGATGGCGACTCCGTTCAGGCTGGTATCCGCGTCGTTGTAGAATTCCACGGAATACACCGTCCGGCCGCCGTCGGCCTTCACCACCACGTCGGCTTCGTTTCCGGTGCGCTGCTGGCGCAACATCTGGCGCGACAGGGTTTTCTTGAGCCTCAGGCCGCTGATCACGAGCGTATCCTCGAAGCGGAAGGAAGCGAATGAAAGAAGGACGCCCATGACAAGGAAACCGGCGGAAAGGCGGCGAAGGGGTATGCCCGAAGTGAATACGATGATCAGCTCGTTCCGGGCGTACAAGTCCCCCAACACGTAGGCGATCGCGAACAGCAGCGAAACGGGCAGGGAGTAGGAAACGCACTTGGGAAGATAATAAAAACCTACGCGGAGTATGTCCATCGCGGTCGCGTCGTACGCGAGATAACGCCAAAGGTTGGCGAAGAGGTCGATCAACTGTAGAAGGAGGATAAAGAGCAGGAGTCCGACTCCGAAGACGGGCAGGAAGCTCCTGATCAGATAGCGGTCGAGCAGTTTCATCGGAACACCCGGCCGAGCCAGAGGAAGGCTCCGATAGATACGGCCGCGACGTTCGGGAGCCACATCGCCCAGAAGGGCGAATACCCGAGCCGTACTCCCATGGTCTGCCCCCCGATGAGGAGGGCCCAGTACAGTATGGCTATGATGAGGCCGACGCCGAAACCGACGGATTGGCCGCTTTTACGGGCGAAAAGGCCGAGCGGAGTCGCGAGGAACACGAAGGAAAGCGCTCCGAAGGGGATGGAGAATTTCTTGTAGTATTCGAGACGGTACACGCGCAGGTTGCGGTCGCGCGCGAGTTCCTGCATGGCCGAGACCTCTTGGACGAGGCGTCCGGAATGGGCGGCCCGCTCGTTCCAGCGGGAATCGGCCGGGCCTGCCCGCAGGGCTGCTTCCAGGAAAAGGCCCGCCTCGAAGGCCTTCTTCCTACGCTCTTCAATCTTCAGGCTTACCGCCTTTTCCTTCTTCCGGATGTCCGCGAGAACATCCATGGAACTCATCTCGCGCGGTCCCGGATTCCCTATGGATTGGACGATATCCTTCTCGCTGATCGAATACAGTATATGTTCCGCGACAGCGTAATCATAATCGCCTTTCGCGTTCTCCTTGGCCGTGTGGACGAAGGCGTCGGTGAGATCCAGCGAAAGGGAGGCGTGCGTGCCCTCCTTCAATCTGGCGTTGGAAGCGACGATGAGGCGGCGCTCTCCGGCGCTCGTCCGATCGAAAATGAGCAGTTCTTTGATGCTCCGGTCGCCTACCTCCCCCGTCACGAGTACGGTATCCTTGAAGCGTTTGACCGAATTCGACTCGAGTTCGATGGCCGGCGTCGAGAGCAGCATTCTGCGGTACAATTTTCCGAATTCGAGGGTGCCAGCGGGAAGCAGAACATCATTGGCGAAAAAAGACACCACGGAAACGGCCGCGCCGACGAGGATGGCCGGGACGAAGATGGTCCAGTACGCGAGCCCCGAGGTCCTCATCACGAGGACCTCGTTGTCCGACGATATCCTTCCGATGGCCATCAATGTTCCCACTAGGCTGGCGAAGGGCGCAGCCATCGCGATGATGGCCGGCAGCGAGTACAGGATGAGGAGGGCGACCTGAAACATGGGGACGCGTTTTGAGAGTATTTCCTCCGCCATGAGCAGGAGCTGGTTTATGAAGAAAATAAAGAAGAAGAACAGGAAGGAAATGAAGAAGGAAAATGCGGTCTCCGCCGCGATATAGCGGTAAAGCGTCCAGGACTGGCTCCTTCCCTCGCTGCGCATGCGTCTATCGTCCCGTCGATCCGAAACCGCCGGAACCGCGCTCGGTTCCGCCGAGTTCCGGGCCGACGACAAAACGCGCGCGGGACACGGGAGCCACGACGAGCTGGGCGATCCGGTCGCCGTCGCGTATCTCGAAAGGCTGGTCGCCGAGATTGACCAGCAGGATTTTCAGCTCCCCGCGATAGTCGGAGTCTATCGTCCCCGGGGCGTTGAGCACGGTGACCCCGTGCTTGGCCGCGAGTCCCGAGCGCGGTCTGACTTGGGCTTCGTAGCCTTGAGGAATCGCGAGGGCCAGACCGGTAGGGACGGTCGCCCTCATTCCCGGTTCCAGCACGATTCCGTCAGGAACCAGCGCGAAAAGATCCGCGCCGGCGGCGCCGGCTGAGGCGTATTCGGGTAGACGGGCTGCTTCCGAAAGGCGAACCAGACGGATTTCCAAGGCGTCGTTTTCCATACGGCGACCGTTCAGGCTTCTGCCGCTCGGAGGAAAGCCCTGCGGGCTTCCTTCGGCCCGACGCCGAAAAGGACCGGGGAAGTCGAAAGGAATCGGCGCAACAGCGCGTTCACCTTGTCCGCGGAAACGTCCGATACCGCTCCGGCTGCTTCCTCGCAGGAAAGCTCTCCGTAACCGTACAACTTCCTCCGGGCGATGCGGCGCATGCGGTATTCCATATCGGCCGAGGCGATCAACAGGCTTCCGCGGACATGGCTGCGGGCGTCGGCTACCTCGGTTTCCGTCAAGCCGTCCTCCAGCAGGCGTGAAAGCTCCTCCCTCAGCGCGACCGCGAGTTTTCCCGCATTTTCGCTCGAGCTGGTCGCGAAGGCGGTCCATGCCGACCGGTCGGCTAGCAGGGTCGCGGCGGTGAAGACGGAATAGCACAGCCCGCGGTTTTCCCGCAATTCCTGGAACAACCGGGAACTCATGGATTCTCCCACAGCGGCATTGGCTACCTGGAGGACGTAATAATCCCGCTCATCGATCCGGGACTCGAGCTGCGTCGTGTAAAAAACCTGCACGTGCTGGAATGGCGCCGAGCGGAAGGATTCTCCGCCGCTTTCAAGGCGCGGCGCGGCGGGAAGCCGTCGGATCGCCGGCGGGTGCGGGGAGGCAGGCCAGGAGGCAAGGAGGTCCGCGGCTTTTCCGTCCTCGATCTTGCCGGCTATGGAGACCAGCCTGGTTCCGCCGCGTATGTGCTCGTCGTACAGGGAATTGACTTGGTCGCGGCCGAGCGCGCGCAACTCCGCGCTTTCCCCGCCTATTTTCCGCGCGACGCCTTCGTCGCCCCAAAGTCTGCGCAACAGCGCGTCCGCGGCGAATTCTTCCGGATCGTCGTCGGCGGCGGTGATTTCGTTCTCGATCACCGACCGTTCCTTGAGGAACTCCTCATTGTCGAAAAGGGAATCGTGGATCACGTCCCTGAAGATCTCGCAGGCGGCCGGGAGGCCTTCCTCGGGAACGACGGCATGCAAAGCCATGCATTCGCGATCGGTGAAAGCGTTGATGCTTCCGCCGAGGCGGTCGATCTCCCGGGAAATATCAAGCGCATTCCGTGAGGAGGTCCCTTTGAAGAGCATGTGTTCAATGAAATGGGTCGAGCCGTATTCTCCGGCCGCTTCGTCCCGGGAGCCCCGGTCGAACCAGACGCCGACGGCCGCGACGTTGGTCGCGGCCACCGTATCGACGAGGAGACCGGGCTCCCCGCCGATCCGGCTCGAATCCGTCAATTCCTTCCCCGGTCCCGCCTGCCCTCATCCTCGCGCCGCGGGGGACGGGAATCCTCTTCCGAACCGCCGTCGATCGCATCGATGTAGGACAGGTTCAAGCGACCCATCTTGTCCACTTCCAGGACCTTCACCGGGATGTGCTGGCCTTCTTTGACCACTTCGGTCACGGTGGCGATCCGCGTGCGGGAAAGCTTGGATATATGGCAGAGCCCTTCTTTTCCGGGAAGGATCTCGACGAAAGCGCCGAAGTCCATGATGCGCTTGACGACGCCGTCGTAGATGCGGCCGACCTCCGGATCTTCCACCACGCCGGACACCGCGCTTCTGGCTTCCTCGGCGTTCTTGGAGTTCTTGCCGTAGATGGTGACGGTCCCGTCATTCTCGGTGTTGATCGTGACCTGGTACTTTTCGCACAGCGCCTTGATGTTCTTTCCGCCGGGCCCGATGAGCATGCCGAGCTTCTCGGGATCGATCTTCATGGACACGATCTTGGGAGCGTAGTCGCTGATGCGGGCAACGGGCTTGTCCAGCGTCTTGTTCATGATGGCGAGGATGTGAAGCCTGCCGCGCTTGGCCTGGTCCATGGCCTTCCTCATGACCTCGGGGCTGACCCCGGCGATCTTGATGTCCATCTGGAAGCCGGTGATGCCCTGCTCGGTGCCGGCAACCTTGAAGTCCATGTCGCCGAGGTGGTCTTCCTCGCCGAGGATGTCGGAGAGCACCGCGAAGCGCTTGCCGTCGGTGATCAGCCCCATCGCGATGCCTGCGACCGGCTTCTTCATCGGGACGCCGGCGTGGAGCATGGCCAAGGTGCCGCCGCAGACGGACGCCATGGACGAGGAGCCGTTGGACTCCAGGATCTCTGAAACTACCCGGATGGTATACGGGAACTCTTCCTTTGTCGGAACCATCGCCTCCAGCGATCGGCGCGCGAGGTAACCGTGGCCGATTTCCCGGCGTCCGGTGCCCATGCGCCCGACCTCTCCAACCGAATAGGGCGGGAAATTATAGTGCAGCAGGAAACTTTGGCGCTTGTCGCCCTCGATGTCGTCAAGGATCTGCTCGTCGAAAACGGTGCCGAGGGTCGTGACGGCCAAAGCCTGGGTCTCGCCGCGCGTGAACAGCGCGGAGCCGTGCGTACGCGAGAGGACGCCGACCTCGCAGGTGATCTCGCGGATGTCCTCGGTACCTCGGCCGTCGACGCGGACGCCCTTGTCCAGGATGGACGAGCGGAGGATGTCGTATTCCATCTCTTCGAACAGGGCGTCGAAGAGCTTCTTCTGCATCCCGTCCTTCAGCTGCTCGGCGTACTTGGCGGCGAAGTCGGACTTGATGACCTGGATGGCCGCGTGCCGCACGTGCTTGCCCTTGACGAAGCAGGCTTCTTCGAGGCGGGGGTAGGCGGCGGCGCGGATGGCGGCCTTGTCGGCCAGTTCCACCGTGCTCGCGACGAAGGAAAGCTTTTCCTTCCCGGCCAGTTCCCTGAGCTTTAGCTGGAGGTCGCAGAGTTCGCCGATGAAGACGCGGGCCTTCTCGAGGGCGGCGATCATCAGGTCCTCGTCCACTTCTTTCGCGCCGCCTTCGACCATCGTGATGCCGTCTTTCGTTCCGGCGACGACGATCTCCAGGCGTGATTTTTCGATCTGCTCGTAGGTGGGGTTGACGAAGAGCTCGTCGCCGATCGCGCAGACGCGGGCGGCGGCGACCGGGCCAGCGAAGGGAATGTCGGAGATCATGACAGCCGCGGAAGCCGCTACGATCGCGAGCATGTCGGGGGGGTTGACCTGGTCGGCGGAAATCGTCGTCGGGACTATCTGTATGTCCCGGCCGAAACGCTTGTCGAAGAGGGGGCGCATCGGTCGGTCGATGAGACGGGAAACGAGTACTTCCTTGTCCTTCGGCCTGCTTTCGCGCTTGATGAAACCGCCGGGAATCTTTCCGGCGGCATAATATTTCTCGTTATAGTCGACGGTGAGCGGAACGTAGTCGAGGCCTTCCTCGGCGCTGTCGGAAGCGCACGCTGTCGCGAGGACGGCGGATCCGGCGTACTGGGCGAATACGGAGCCGTTGGCCTGCTTGGCCATTCTCCCGGTTTCCAGGACGAGATCTTCGCCCCCGATCTTCAGGGTCACTCTTTGGATCATTATTCCTGCCTTGGGATGCGGCCCGGAATTTTGAAGGTCCCGGGCGTTCGGCGAGGCGGGAATCGACGCGAAGGTCCATCCCGCCGAAACGCCGGAAAGAGACATACCCGGCGCGTTTGCGCGCCGGGTTCAATCGAACTACTTGCGGAGACCCAATTGCTTGATGAGGTTCCTGTACTTTTCCAGATCCGTCTTCTGGATGTACTTGAGCATCTTGCGGCGCTGACTGACGAGCATTAACAGACCGCGCTGGCCGGATTTGTCTTTCTTGAAGGTCTTGCAGTGCTCGGTGAGCTGGTTGATCTTCTCCGTAAGCAACGCGACCTGGACTTCCGAAGCGCCGGTATCCTTTTCGCTTTTTCCGAATTTGGATACGACCGACGCGATATCCTGTTTGTTCAATGACATATCATTTCACTCCTTGCGACCTAGACCAAGAATTCGACGCGCGAGGCGACGATTGCGACTGGAATACCGAGCGAGCCGTCCTTCAGTTCGACGACGCGCTCCGTCCTCGCGGAGGACGAGCGATCAAATAACGACGCGGGGTACCGGCCGTCTGGCGGCGTTATCCGGCCCGTGGAACGCACATCGAAAAAGTTCCATTCGGTGCCCGGGGTACGGGGCGATCCGGCAAGATCAATCTCGAAGTTCCGACCAAGAAGGGCCGAAGCCTCGACGAGGTTTCCGGCGGCGATCAGGGCGCGGATGCGGCTCGAACTCACCGGAAAACCGCCGGCCTCCACGGGCTCGACTATTTCGGTCTCGACGCCGGCCGCCTCGTTCATGGAACGGAGCTCCCGCACGCCGGTATCGAGCCTGTGTCCGCAACGGAAGTCGCTTCCTACGGCCAAATAACGCAATTTACCCCGGTCCCTCAGAAGACCGACGAATTCCTTCCCGCCCAGTTTACCGAAATCCTCGGAAAAGTCAATGAGGACAACGATTTCCACCCCGACTTCCCTGAAGACTTCCAGCTTCTGATCCAGGCTAAGGATGTCCCCCTCATAGGCGTCGCGCCGCGTTGAGGCTTTGGGGTTGGTGCTGAAAGTCATCACCATCGGCATGAGGCTTTCTTTCCGCGATACGATGCGATCCAGGAGGGCCATGTGGCCGAGATGGACCCCATCGAAAACCCCGATGCTCGCGGCGCTTCCGCGCTCCGTGCGGAAGGATGCGTCCGCGAAGGAGCTCCAGGAGATGATCCTCATCCGACTTCCGGCCGGGGCGCGACGTAGGCATAGCGCCATCTGTCGGCTCCCTTCTCCATGACCGCGAGGATTCCTCCGTCTTCGCCCAGAATGCCTATGGTCGAAGGGAACGGATCCGTGGCTTGCGCGAGGCGGCTTTCGGGATCGAAAGGCCTGCCGTCGCGGATCAGGCGCGAATCGGCTCCGTCCACCGACACCGAAGCGATGCCGAGCGCGGCGAGAGCGTCGCCATCGGGCCGCTTGAGGGCGGCGAAGGCCGCCGCGACCGGGTCGTCCGCGCCCGCGAGATCGAGGGCATCCAGGACGCTGAAACCGGCTACGGCCGTCCGCCTGAGCGAAATGAGGTGCGCGCGCGAAGCGCACGCGAGGGCGAGATCGCGGGCCAGGGAGCGGATATAGGTGCCTTTGGAACAGCGCACCCGGACGGTCGCGCGGGAACCGTCGTATGAGAGGAGTTCGAAAGTTTCGACGACGACTTGCCGGCTCGGCATGTCCACGACCACACCTGAACGGGTCAGCTCGTGCGCCCGCCTGCCGTCTACGTGTATCGCCGAATAGACGGGCGGCACTTGGGAAATGACACCGATGAAAAGCGCCATGGCTTTCTTGAGGTCTTCGGGGGAAGGAGGCGGGGCCGAAGCGACGACGGTTCCCTCCGGATCGAGGGTATCGGTTTCGTCGCCGAAACTGATCGTTCCCTCGTATTCCTTGCCGCAGGCGGAGAACCAGGGAACAAGGCGCGTGGAACGCCCCACGAGCACTACGAGCAGGCCTTCCGCGAATTTATCCAGGGTACCCGTATGCCCGATCCGGCGCGTCGAGAGCGCTCTCTTGAGCGCTGACAGGGAATCGAAGGACGTAAGGCCCGCCCGCTTGTCGAGCAACAGATAACCGTCGGCACCGGCGGCCTGGGTCAACTATTCAACCCCTCGATCTTCTTCACCAAGTCGAAGCCGTCCTTGAAGCTCATGTCCGCATGGAAGCGGAGGCGCGGCGTCTGGCGGATGTGCATCTTGGCGTTCAGGAGCGATTGAATGTATCCCGCCGCGCTCGTGAGGCCTTCGACCCCGCGGCGCATCTTTCCTTCATCCTCGTAACTTGAAACGTACACTTCGGCGTACGAAAGATCCCTGGAGACCTCGACGCGGGTGATCGAGAGGAAAGAATCGACCCGGGGGTCCTTCACCTTTCCTGCGACGATCATCGCGCCGATCTCTTCCTGGATCTGTACCCCGAGGCGTTCAAGCCGGTATTCCGACATGATCCGCCTCCCGCTTACGCAGAACCGAGCTTGCGGGCGATCTCGATGATTTCGAACACTTCGTACTGGTCGCCGACCTGCACGTCGTCGAAACCGTCGAGCCCGATGCCGCACTCGTAGCCTGAGGCGACCTCGCGGGCATCATCCTTGAAACGCCTGAGCGAAGCGATCTTGCCCGTATGCAGCACGATGCCGTCGCGTATGACGTTGATGCTCGCGCTCCGTTTGACGGTGCCCGTGAGCACGTAACAGCCGGCGATCGTACCGATCTTGGGCACCTTGAAAGTATCGCGGACCTCGACGGTCGCGATGGTCTCTTCCTTGGTGTCCGGTTTCAGCATCCCTTCCATGGCCAGCTGGATTTCCTCCACGGCCTTGTAGATGATGTTGTACTTCCGGATATCGACCTTTTCCTGATCGGCGAGCAACTTGGCCTGCGGGGTCGGACGCACGTTGAACCCGATGATGATGGCGTTGGAGGCCGACGCCAGGTTGACGTCCCCCTCGTTGATCGCGCCGGGAAGGGACTGGATGACGGTAAGCCGAACTTCTTTGGTGGACAGTTTTTCCAGGCTGGATCGGACCGCTTCCACCGATCCCTGCACGTCGCCCTTGATGATGACCTTGAGTTCCTGCACCTCTCCGTCGTGGATGGTGTCGTACAGGTTGTCCAGCGTGATCTTCTTGATGGTGCGCGCGCCTTCCGAGCGCTTGAGTTCCTGACGTTTCAGGGAGAAGCCGCGTGCCGTCTTCTCGTCCTCGACGACCTGCAGGGGGTCGCCGGCGTTCGGGATCCCTTCGAAACCGAGTACCTCGACGGGCATCGAGGGGGACGCTTCATCGATCTTCTCGCCCTTGTCGTTGAAAATGGCGCGGACCTTGCCGGGCCAGATGCCCGCGACGAAGGAGTCTCCGACGCGGAGCGTGCCCTTCTGGACGATCACGGTGGACACGACGCCCCGTCCGTGGTCGATCCGGGATTCCAGGACCTTACCTTCGGCTTTGGATGTGTAATTCGCCGTAAGCTCGAGAATCTCTGCCTGGAGCAGGATGGATTCCAGGAGCTTCTCGATTCCCTGCTTCTTGAGGGCGGAAATATCGCAGAATATGGTCGTGCCGCCCCAATCTTCCGGCATGAGGCCAAGCTCGGAGAGCTGGTTCTTCACGCGGTCAGGATTGGCCTCGGGCTTATCGATCTTGTTGATCGCCACTATGATCGGGACTTTCGCGTCCTTTGCGTGGTTCAAGGCTTCGAGGGTCTGCGGCATGACGCCGTCGTCGGCCGCCACCACGAGGATGACGATATCGGTGACCTGGGCGCCTCGGGCACGCATCATGCTGAAGGCTTCATGACCGGGAGTATCGAGGAAAGTTATGCGTCCGTGCTCGGTCTCCACCATGTAGGCGCCGATGTGCTGGGTAATGCCGCCGAATTCGCCGGAGGCGACATCGGCGCTTCGGATCGCGTCCAGTAGCTTGGTCTTTCCATGGTCGACGTGGCCCATTACCGCCACGATCGGCGGGCGGTGGATGAAGTCGGTCTCGTTGCCGGCTTCGGTTTCGATTACGGTCTCGTCGTACAGGCTGACGATATGGACCCCGCAGCCGAATTCGGATGCAAGGATGGTCGCCGTCTCGGCGTCGATCTGCTGGTTGATGGTGACCATCATTCCCATCGACATGAGCCGCTGGATGAGGTCCGAAGCCTTCAGGTTCATCTTCCGGGCCAGCTCGGAAACCGATACCGACTCCATGATGTCCACCGACTTCGGAACCGGATTGGCCATGCGGGAGGACTTCTTCTTGGTCTGGAGAAGCTTTTCCTGCATCTCCTGATCCCTGCGCATATAGACGGGTTTCTTGGCCTTGAAGGCCTTCTTGATGGGACCCTTTCCGTCGGTAATGGGAGTGACCGGCGCTCCGGGCCTTCCGGGACCGCCGGGACGAGGACCGAAGCCGGGCCGGCCGCCTCCAAAGGGAGGCCTTCCGCCGGGACCGCCCGGACCGCCGGGACGGGGACCGTAACCGGGCCTGCTGCCCTGATAGCCGCTGCTCGGACCTCCGGGGCCGCCGGGGCCGCCTGGACGGGGACCGTAACCGGGCCTGCTGCCCTGATAGCCGCCGCTTTGGCCGCCCGGACTTCCGAAGGGAGGCCGGGAACCTTGGTAGCCGCTCGGACCGCTGCCGCCGGGACCGCCGGATGGGGGACCGTATGAGGGCCGGTTGCCTTGATAGCCGCTACCGCCGCCTTGGTATCCGCCGCCGCTACCGCCGCCTTGGTATCCGCCGCCGCTGCCGCCGCCTTGGTATCCGCCGCCGCTGCCGCCGCCTTGGTATCCGCCGCTGCCGCCGCCGCCTTGATATCCGCCGCCGCTGCCGCCGCCTTGAGATCCGCCGCCGCCGTTGCCCTGATACCCACCGCTCATCGGCCTGCCGCCGACACGGCCCGCGACCACCGCGGGCCTTTGGGGGAAGGGCGATCCCGCCGGCCGGGTCACGGGAGAAGGGCGGGAAGGGCCGTCATTCCGGGGCGGACCTTCCGGACGCGAATCGCCCTCAGGCCGGGATTCGGATACGCTTTCGCGTACCGGAGGACCTACGGGCCTTCCGCCGACACGTCCGGCAGCCGCAGCCGGTCGCTGGGTACCGGGCATGGCTGAAGGACGGGCAGGAGCGGGACCGACAGGAGCCGCCGAGGCAGGCGCCTCTGCGGGTTTCGCTGACGCGTCAGCCGCGGGTACGGGCGCTTCGACCCGCTCTCCGGGATGGGAGGCTTTCGGCGCAACTTCTTGCGCCGCGGCCGATTCGCGCGGAGCGGCGGCTTCGGAAGCTGCCGCGGGCTGCGCGACTGTGCCCGCTTCTGCGCCCGAGGAGACAGCGACGACTTTCGGTTGCGGTTTTCGGGCGACCTGGGCCGCCGGAGCGGCAGGAACCGCACCGGTCGCGGGGCTGGCGGCAATCGGCGCGGGAGGGCGCTTCTTGACGACGACCACCTTTCGGCGTTCCGCGTGTTCGGCTTCAGCCGGATGTGCGACTTCGGCCGCTTCGGGGGCCTTGGGATGCTTTATGAGTTCCACCTTGGGTTTCTGCGTCGTATCGAATTCCTCAGCCATGGTTCACCTTTACTCTTCGTCCTCGTACTCGAAGCTCAAGCCGATTCCGCAGCTCGGGCAGGAGGTCATTTCTACGGTGATCTTCGCGCCGCACTCGGGACAGTCGAACTCTTCGACCTCGCTCTCCGCCTCGGCGCTTCCGCTCTCCGTTTCGCTCTCCGCCTCGGCCGCGACTTCCGTCTCGGCGCCCTCGGAACCATATTCTCCCTCTTCGACGATCTCGACGTTCTCTTCGATGATCGCTCTGAGGGCTTGCAGTTGTTCCGCCGTTATTCCCTTAAGGAGGGCGGTCTGCGCCTCGTCAAGGGCGAGGAAATCTTCGATATATTCGATCCCGTTCTCGAGCAGGGCCTCCGCGACATTCTGGTCGACGTCGGGCAGGTCCGAGATCCGGGCGATTTCTTCTTCATACCGATCGTCGTTGAAAAGCTGGGACACGGCGCGCTTCGAATCCGAGGCGATATCCATTTCCGCGTACTGCCCTTCCGTCTTCACGTCGATGTTCCAGTCGACCAGCCGGTTCGCGAGGCGCACGTTCAAGCCCTGCTTTCCGATGGCCAACGAAAGCTGGGACTCCGGAACGATGGCGAGCGCCTGGTGTTTGCCCTCGTCGAGAATGACGATCTCGCGCACCTCTGCCGGAGACAGGGCGTTCTTGATGAAGCGGCGGGGGTCCGGATCGTACTTCAGGATGTCGATCTTCTCGCCTTCGAGCTCCCGGATGACGGACTGGATACGCACGCCTTTCAGGCCGACGCAGGCTCCGACCGGATCCACGTCGTCCCGGTTGGAATATACGGCGAGCTTGGTGCGGTAACCGGCCTCGCGGACGATCTTGTGTATCTCCACCGTCTTGTCGTAGACCTCGGGGACTTCAAGTTCGAAGATGGCCCTGACGAAATCGGTATGCGTCCGGGAGAGTACGACCTGCAAGCCGGTAGGCGCCTTGTTCACTTCGACGATGAGGGCCTTGATCCGGTCGTTGAGGTGGTAGACCTCGCGGGGGGACTGGAATTTCCGGGGAAGGATGCCCTCGACCTTGCCGAGGTCGACGTAGATCGTTCCGTTCCGCTCCCGTTGGTAGTATCCGATGATGATCTCGCCGACCTTTTCCTGATACTCGGAATACAGGCTGTCCTTCTGGATTTCCCGGATGGACTGGTGGGCGGTCTGCTTCGCGCTTTGTACCGAAATGCGATCGAAATCCTTCGGATCCACTTCGATCAGGAGTTCGTCCCCGATTTCCGCCTCGGGATTGAGCTCCCGGGCTTCCTCGAGGTCAATCTCTGCGACGGGATCGTATACGCCGTCCACGATCTTCTTCTGCGCGTAGATCGCGACTTCCGTCCTATCGTCGTTGAAGCGAACGATGGCGTTGTCGACGTTGCCGAACCGGCGCTTGTAGGCGGCCAGAAGGGTGTTCTCGATCGTCTTGAGCACGAGCTCTTCCGAAATTCCGCGATCTTGTATGAGCTGCCGGATCGCGTCGGACATATCCGATGCCATTAGACTTCGACCTCCTGTGAGTAATCGAGCTTCGCCTTCGCGACGATTCCGTAGGGAATCTCCCAGACGGTTCCGCCGGAGCGCAGGCGGAGGCGGCTTTCGTCCGCTTCCTCCAAGACTCCCGCGACCCAGTCGGAAATGTCCGTACGGTAGCATCTGACTCCGCGCCCTACGTAGAACGGGAATTCCGATGCGTCCTTGATCGTCCGATCGATGCCCGGAGAGGCGACTTCCACAAATATCTCCTGATCCGGAAAGGCGAGTTCCAGGCGGGGCAGCATCGCCCGGTGCGCCTTGGAACAATCGGCCACGCCGACCCCTCCGGCCCTGTAAACGGTCGCGCGAACCTGGACGGATCCATGATGGCGCGCCGCGCTGAATTCCACTAGCGACAGACCGAGACCGTGCACGAGGGCCTCGATGGAATCTATTAACGGATCATCCCTCTTGGGACTGAATTGCACGGCGCCACCTATGAAAAAGGAGTCGTTCGAACGACTCCTTTGATCTACGAAGCTTCGACTGTTCGATCAATCTATCGGAGGAGGCCTTCTTTGTCAACTGCACGCAGTCTGCTTGCAGACCGCGCCGGTCCGCTTGCAGACCGCACCGGTCCGGAGGCGAACCGCACCGGTCCGCCTCCGGACGCCCGTTCAATCCCAGCAGAGCGCGAGCGCCCACACCGAGACGCAACCGGAACCCTTGAGGGCGCGGGCGCAGGCGTCCAGGGTGGCCCCCGTTGTTACGACGTCGTCAATGAGGACGGCACTTTCGGGCGGTTTCCCGGCGCAGACCATCACCGAGCGCATGTTTTCAAGCCGTCCGGCGCGATCCAGGGATTTCTGGCTCCGTGACGGAAGGCGGCGCAGGCAGCGCGCTACGGCGCACCCATGATTACGGGACAACAAGCGGGCGATGGCATCCATCTGGTCCCAGCCTTTCTCCTTCAGCTTCCCGGCGCGGGGCGGGACCGGCACGAGGGCGGGAAACGTTCCGGAGCCGAGCCCGTACGTTTCCCCCAGCAGGGAGAGGCCTTCCGCGAAGAGCCGTGCGACGAAGGGGGCGGCCGTCCTGGCCGAGCCGAATTTGTAGGAACGCAACAGTCCGCGGGCTAGGCCGCCGTACCGGAACAGGGCGATCGCCCCGTCGAAGCTCGGCGGATCCCGCAGGCGGCATTCCGCGCACATGCCGATCTCGGACACAAGCGGCCGTCCGCAGCGCGGGCAGCGAGGGCAGCGTTCCGGAACCAGAAGGCCGGCGCAGTCCGAGCAGACGCCGTCCGCGGATTCCCGGCGGTCGTCGGCCGCGGAGCCGCAACAGGCGCAGGCGGAAGGAAAGACGAAATCGCGGACGGCGGAAAGAAGGATACGGTTCATGCGGGGGATACGGCCCGGCCGCGCCCGGCGCTTCGGACTCAGTCGAAAAGGAGAGCCGGCCCCTCCTCCGGACCGTTCCTCTTCTTCCTGCCCATAGTCCTGCGCGCCGGCGCCGGCATTCCGCCTTCCGCGAGGGAGCGTTTCCAGGTATCCAGGACGGCCAGGGCGCCGAGGGGAGTGGTCCGCTCCAGATCAAGGCTTTCCAGCTCGGCGAGAAGGAGCTCGCCCCGGGCAACATCGCGTCCCGCCGCTTTCCGGTCCTCCGCGGCGCGGTCCGCGCTGTCGCCGTCCTCACCGGAAGCCATTTCCCGCTCGCTGCGCTTGATCTGCCGCGCGAGGACGCGGGCGCGCTCCACGACGCTTTCCGGCAGGCCCGCGAGACGGGCGACGTGGAGGCCGTAGGATTCCGTCGCGGCGCCGCCCCGCAGCTTGCGGGCGAATACTATCTCGCCCTCGCGTTCCAAGACTTCCATGGACATGTTGACCATCCGCGGATGGTCTATGGCCGAAAGCTCGTGATAATGGGTAGCGAAAAGGGTGCGGCAGCCGATGTTGTCCAAGAGCTCCTCGCTGACCGCCCAGGCAATGGACAGGCCGTCGCTGGTCCCCGTCCCCCGCCCCACTTCGTCCATGATCACGAGGCTCCGCCTGGTCGCCGAACGAAGAATATTGGCGGTCTCGTTCATTTCGACGAGGAAGGTGGACTCCCCCCGCGCCAGGTTGTCCGAGGCGCCGACGCGGCAGAAGACCCGGTCGACCACGCCGATCTCCGCCTCGTGCGCGGGGACGAAGCTCCCTATCTGGGCCATGAGGACGATGAGGGCGGTCTGGCGGAGGTAAGTCGACTTGCCCGCCATGTTGGGACCGGTGAGAAGAACGAAAGGCACGCCTTCCGCGTCGAGCTCGGCGTCGTTCGGGACGAATTCGCCCCGGGGTAGATGGGCTTCCACCACCGGATGGCGGCCCTCCGCTATCCTCAGGCGAAGCCCGTCGTTGACGATCGGTTTGGTCCAGCCGCGGACGGTCGCCGCCCGGGCCAAGGACTGTGTCGCATCCAGCTCCGCGATGCGTCCGGCGGCGAGCAGAAGATCGACGATCAGGTTTTTTGCCCGGTCCCTCATTTCGATGAACAGGGTCTTCTCCAGTTCCGTGACCCGTTCGCTGGCGCCGTTGAGATCCGACTCCAGTTGGGCGAGCCGGTCGGTCGTGAAGCGCTCGCCGCCGACCACCCCTTGACGTCTGACGAAGCGGGCGGGGACGGCGGACAGGTTCGCCTTCGTCACCTCGAAAAAATAACCGATCATCCGGTTGTATCGGATCTTCAGGTTCCCGATGCCCGTCGCGGCCCGCTCCTCCTGGAGGTAGGCTTCCAGCAACGAGCGCCCGTCGTCCTTCAGCCGCCTGAGCGCGTCGAGTTCCGCATCGAAGCCCGGGCGGATGAGGTTGCCTTCCGTCAGCAGTATGGAAGGATCGTCGTCGATGCCGCGCTCCAGGAGATCGCGCAATTCCCGCAAGCGCTCCGCCGCATCCGCCGGGGCCGTACCCGGCAGGGCGAGTTCGTCGGCGATGGCTTCCGTGCGTTCGAAGGCGGCCAGGCTCGTCCGGATGGAGACGAGGTCCTTGGCATGGGCCCTGTCCATTCCCACCCTGGAGCAGAGCCGCTGGAGGTCTCCGGTCTTTGAGAGGACCTCGCGCAGGGAAGAGAGCCTGGCCTGGCTTCGGTACAGCGCTTCGACCGCGTCCAGCCTGAGCCGGATCCGCTCCGGATCGCGCAGGGGATGAACGATCCATCGCTTGAGCAGGCGCAAGCCCATCGAACAGCGCGTCTCGTCGAGCGTCTCAAGGAGGGTGAAACGGGCTTCGCCGTCCCGAAGGTTGCGCACGAGTTCCAGGTTCCGCTGGGAGGATTCGTCGATGCCGACGAAGTCGTCGTCCCCGTAGACGACGAGGCCGCGCACGTGGGGAAGGAGGCTGCGCGCGGTATCGTCCAGATAGCGGAGCAGGACGCCCGCGGAGACCACCTCCGCCGAGGAGCGGTCCAGCCCGAAGCCCTTCAGATTGGCTACCGCGAACTGGGATTCCAGTCTCTCCGCCCCTCGCGCGGCATCGAACAGCCAGTCGGGCCAGCGGTCAAGGACCAGGGAGGGACGATCTGCTATCGCGGCCGCGACGGCCGGATTCTCTTCCAGCAGGGATTCCTGCGCGATCAGTTCCCGCGGCTGGGTTCTTTCCAGCTCACGCCGCAGCCGCTCGGCCGCCTGCCCGGCGGGAAAGCTGGTTGCGCGGAAATCGCCGGTGGACGGATCCATATAGGCGAAGGAGATGCGGTCAGCGACCAGCGCTACGACGGCCAGATGATTGGCGCTGGAACCGTCAAGGTAGTCCTCGTCGACGGTGGTGCCCGGGGTGATCACCTCGACCACGCGCCTATCCACGATGCCCTTCCCCGCCCCCGGCTCAGACACCTGTTCGCAAACGGCGACTTTCTTGCCTGCGCGGAGAAGGCGTGCGATGTAGGATCGCGAGGCGTGCCAAGGTACGCCGCACATGGGCAGACCGTTGCGGCTGGTGAGGGTGAGGTTCAGGAGGGAAGAAACTTCGATCGCGTCTTCGGCGAACATCTCGTAGAAATCGCCCAACCGAAAAAACAGAACATCGTCCCGGTGTTCCTTCTTAATCCGCCGGTACTGTTCCAGCATGGGGCTCGCTTCGGGCATGGGAGTTGCATTATAGGGGTAGATGCTTTAAAGTACAACACGCGCTTGGTCTGAGCGCCTCGCGGCCTCGGCCGACGAAGCAAGGAGTACCGGAGTGGGCGAAGCCCTATATTACAAGGAAGACGGCGGCAAGCTGTACCTCAAGGCGCAGGGACATATCAGCGCGGCGCTCTGCGCGGACCTCCGGTCCCTCGTCTTCGAACGGTTCGATAAGGTCCCTGCAGTGACGGCCATGTTCGTCGACCTTTCGCTTTGCGATTATATGGATTCCACTTTCATGGGCCTGCTCGTCGGCTTCAACAAGCGGCTCGCGCGCTGCGGCGGAAAGCGCCTGGCGATTGTCGCGCCCACCGCGACGGCTGCGGAGCTGCTTTCGGGCCTCGGCCTAACGTCCCTCGTCGAGATCGTCAAAGAAGAAAACTTCCCCGAAGACATGGAAAACATCGTCAAAACGCGTACTGCGAGCTCCGACCTCCTCATGAAAGCCCACGAAAACCTCATGGAGCTATCCGAGGCGAACAAGAAGCGCTTCGCGACCCTCCACTCCGTGCTGAAGGGCCAATCGGAATCCGGCAAAGACTCCTGAACTATCGCCCCGCCTTGGTCATCAGATTCTGGATGAGTTTGTCGGTGATGTCCACCGTGGGGCTGTACCAGATAACGGCATCGCTTTCCTTCAGGTTCATCACCATCGAATAGCCGTCGCTCTCGGCGACCGCCTTGATCTCGTCGTAGATCTGCTGGAGGAAGCCGCCCGATTGGGAGAGCTTCTTCTTCTGATCCTCCAGCTCGGCCGTCTTCACCCGGTAATAATCCTTCAGGAATTCTGTCTTGGCGTATATCTCGGCGTCCGCCTTCAAGACCCGTGACTGGTCCGCCGCGGACTGCGCGTCAAGCTTGGTTTTCTGAAGCGTCTGGATCTCGGCCGTCATCCGGTCGATCTCCGCCTGGACGCGCGCGCTCCTCTCCTCGAAGTCGCGCACGACTTTGGAATCCCGGTAGAAAGCCGTATATACCCGTCCCAGGTCCACGACCGCGAAGCGCGTGAGCTGCTGCGCGGCCAGGGAAGCCACAGACGCGATGGCGATGATCGCGGCGGCAATGGTTCTCTTGTTCATCGTCGGGCCCTCCAATCAGTAGGTTGAAATCGCGAACGAGAGTACGAAGTCCAAGCCGGAATTCGAATCCGCCGAGTCCCGCCATATGCTTCCCGGCATCCACTGGATGCCGGACTCGTCCATGGTGAAGCGCTTGACGAGACTGAACCTGAACGGGAACTGCGGAATGGTGAACCGGAGCCCCGCCCCCATGCTGTAGTAGAAATCGCTCATCGTCAGGGAGGTGAATAGGGCCTCCGGAGTTTCCTTCACGGCGGCGGCGTCGAGGAACCAGTCCAGGGCGAGGACGCCGGGGGCCAGCGGGGTCCTGAGTTCCGCCCAACTTTCCCACATCGCCAGCCCCAGATCCGAGCGCAGGGAGTACCAGCCCCGCGCGACGAACATGCCGTCGATCGCGAGCATGTTGGAGGATTCGATCACCGGATCCCCGTTGAACTGGGAATGGATCATGGAAACGCCCGTATGCGCGCCGAACACGGTCTTCAGGCTGAAGACATCGGATAGGGGGAGGTTGAACAGGGTGAAATAGAATTCGCCCTTGGTGTCGGTGCGGATGTAGCGTTCTTTCTCCCAGGGAAGGACGCCCACCCAGCTGGCGCGCTGGGATAGGTAGTATCCCTTGGAAGGATCATAATAGATGTCCCGCTGGTCAAGCGACGCGCTGCCCCAGACCGAGTTGGAGAGCAGCCACTCGTTGTTGCCTTCCCGCAGGGTCGGGTCGAAGGGGCGGTACAAGCGGTCGTCATAGGAATTCCTGACGAAACCCGTCCTGACGCCGCCGCCTACGCCGAAAGTACCCAGGGGCGTCGGAAAGCGGTAGCCGGAGGAGAAGCCGAGGGAGACGGTCCACTGGTCGTAGGCCATCAGGTAGGCGTCGGGAATGGTCTTGCCCGCATCATAGTATTCCTCGTAGGAGGAATAGGGATCGGGAAAAGCCTCGTCTTCGTCCCCGTTGAAGATCGGGCCGGCCACGTCCTGCGCCGCCTTGAGGGAGGTATGGCCCATCGTCAGGTCGAATCCGCCGGAAAGCGGAAGCCCGAGCAACCAGCGCTCGTTGAACTGGAACACGAGTTTCTGGGTATCGGGAGCGGCGTTGAGTTCCACCCCGAAGGTGTTGCCGTTCCCGAGGAAGTTCCGGTCGTTCCATTTGATGAGGCCGGAGATCGGGAAGGCTCCCGGCGTGGAAAGACCTGAGAAGGTTATGCCGAACTGGATGTCGGCCGTCGGCTGCTCCTCCACGTTGAAGACCAGGTCCATGAGGTTGTCCGCGCTGCCCTGGGGGGTCTCGGGGGTGACCGCGGAGAAGTACTGCAGATTGTACAGATTCCGCAGGCCGTCCAGGACTTTCGCCTTGGAGAAGATATCGCCCGTCTCCAGGGGTATCTCCCTGAGGATGACCGACTCCTTCGTCTTCACGTTGCCTCGGATGATGATATTCTCGATATGCGCCCTGCCCCGCTCGACGATCGAGATGACGTAGGCTATGGACAGGGAATCTTCGTTCCTCGATTCCTTCCTGTTGATTGTGTTGAAGATGTAGCCGTTCTCGTAGTACAGGTCGGCGACCCGCTGAAAATCGGCCTCCAGCTTCTTGGCGTTGAGCGTCTGACCCGGTTTGGAATAAACGAGGGCGGACAGCTGTTCGACCGGAAAGATCTTGTTTCCTTCGAAGGAAAGTCCCCCGAACGAATATTGGCGCCCCTCGCGGATCTTGAAGGTCAAGGTCATGAGGTTGTTGCCCTTCGAGTCCTTGGACGTTTCCCTTCCGACGTCAGTGACCGCAGCGTCCACGTAGCCCCGTTCGCGGTAATAGGATGCGATCGCGTCGCGGTCAGCCAGGAGCTTTGAATCCTGGAAGGCGCCGTCCTCCAGCAGGGATTTCGCCTTGAGGGAAAGCAGCCCGCGGAGGGTGCGCTCCGAGAACGCGATATTGCCCTCGAAGACGAAACCGTCGATCGCGAGCTTCTCGCCCTCGTCGATCACGAAGGCGACCGACAGCGAGGCGTCGGACAGGGTCCTCGTTTCCGCGCGCACCGTCACGTCGGGGTAGCCCCGCTCCAGGTACTTGTCGCGGATAGCCTGTTCGTCCAGACGAAGCTTCAGGCTGTTCGCGACATCGTTCGGTTTGACCGTCACGAGGTCAAGCAGTTCGTTCTTCCTGAGCCCCGAATTGCCCTCGAATTCGATGCGGGAGATCACGGGCTTCTCCGTCACTACGAACTTGAGGATCACCGCCGTCCCGGCCTGATCGGCGGGAACGGCGCTCGGGGCGATGAGATCGAAGTACTCCAAGGCATAGAGCCTGCCCTGCAGGTCCCAAAAAAGATCGTCGTTGAAGAGTCGGCCGATGAAGGGTTCGACCACTCCTTCAAGTTCGGTCTCCTTCACATGCTTCAAGCCTTCGAACGTTACGTCCTTGATCGGCTTTCCGATGTACCAATCGCCCGCGGTTTGCGCGAAGGCGAGAAGGGGCGAGACGAGAAGAAGGGCGGCCAGAATTCGTGCGCGCATCGATGCTCCTTGGATATGCGGGTCAGAACGACCATCTCCAGGACAGGGTGAAGGAGTGGTCGTCGATAAAAAGATTTTCCGGGTGCAAGGGAAGGAAACTCCATCGGAGGAGGAAGAGGGGGGTCTTCATCTCCAAACCGATATCGGGTTCCAGGGTCAATCCTCCGAAGGCGTTCGCGACCTTGCTTTCGTCCATCTGTAGCGACAGCATCGCCTGCAGGAATAGGTCCGAGCCGACGAACTTCCCCATGTAAACAGTCGTATTGTCGAAATAGTTACCGAGGCCGCCGATCCTGTCAACAGGTTGGGAGCGGAGGCCCGAGGCTTCCAGCACGGCATTCTGGAGCACCTGGGTCCTGACGGAGAACATATCGAGGTTGAGCACATCCCTGACGTTGCGCTCGAAAACGCGGATCACGTTGAATTGGGCGAGGACATCGGACGAGGCGGACAGCAGCGCTTCCTGCAGCCGGGCCTCACCGGTAGCCGCGTCGATGCCGACTAGATTCTGGCCTAGCATCGCGAGGATGTCGATCTGGGACAGGGGAGGATCCGCTTCCAGCCGGGGGACGAAGGCGCTGAGGGGAGATTCGTCCACCACCAACGCGATCGTAATGGGTCCCGCCTCGTTGCGGTCCCTGATTTCGGCGCGCAACGACAATTTCGGATCGAAGCGCACTTCGTTCTCGTTGAAGACCATCGAGCCTTGCCTCAGGTAGAAGCTGCGCTGGAAGTAGAAGACCTCGCCGCCCCTGAGCGCGACATCGCCGGCCAGGGAAAAACGGCCGCTGAGCCCGTCGAAGGCGACTTTCAGGGTATCCCCCGAGTCCGCATACGCCCTGACTATCGGAAAATCGGTGGTCGGCCAGACGAATTCCACTTTCCGCCCGGTGGTCAGCTCCAATGCGACCTTTACGGGAACCGCCGCCGGAGCCGCCTCCGCCGAGTCTCCCCTCGACTGGAAGGTGATGGTCGTGCTTTCCAGCGCGAGCTTGCCCGAAACCGCGAGAGTCTCGTCTTCCCGGCTCAGGGACAGAGCTCCCGAAGCCGACCCCTTGGCGGCGATACCCGAAACGTTGACGATGGCGGGCAGGGGGGAGGTACGGGGGATGGCGATGTCCATCCTGAAGCGGGAAGGTATCCAGCGATCGAGGTAGAACCGGCCGGTTACGGTCCCGGCGTTAGCCTTTCCCGTTATGGGCGCCGGGCCGAAGGCGAACTGATTCCCGTCGAACACGATATCCGTGGCGACGGGACCTAGTTCGCCTTCCACCCATTCGGGCACATGAAGGCGGAAGCCGCTCGCCCTGGCGCGACCCGAAAAGGCGGGATCGCCGATCGGTCCTGTAACGCGGATGGAGCCCGTTGCGATTCCGCCTGAAAATTCGATGGATTTTACCTGGAGCAGCTTCCAGAGCGCGGGAAAATCGATGTACAGGTCGTTCGCGCCCGCATCGATGAGTCCGCCCTGGATGCTGCCGACGACCGTGCCGCGGACCGGCGAAGGGGAGGCGAGAGAGGCATAGAATGCTCCGCCCGCGGCAGTACGGAGGTGGAAGGCATCTCCCGGTCCTCCGTTCGCGTATATTTCGTCTTTGGTCTTACCGAGCGCGAGTGCGAAGGGCCCTTCGGCGGACAGGGTTCCGATCCGCGCCTTGGAAACGCGGACGGAGGCCGTCAGGGCCTCCAGAGCCACCGAAAAATCCGACCATCGGGCGATGGGCGAAAAGGAGAGGCCGAGATCCGCAGCGATCTCCGTGTCCCGCCCGCTGAGTGCGCCGCGCGCGCGGACGACGGCCTCAGCCGACGAGGCGAGCCGGTCCACCGATAGCCGCGGAACCTCCACGAGAAAGCCCGCGTAGGTCACGCGCGCATTCTCGATCAGGAGGGAATCCTGGTCCAAGGCGCCGGAGAACGAGGCGCCCAGTTCCGTCCCGCGGACGATCGCGGCCGATTCCGCGATCCGCCAGCCGAGTTCGAAGGATTGGGGGCCGGACCAATGCCCGCGCAACTCGCCCGTCGCGACGCCTGCGGCAAGGGCCTCCGCGGGGAGCCGGCCGAGCCGGGCGCGGGAAAAAAGTATACGGAAATCAGCCGTTCCCTCCTCCCAGCCGCCCTCCAGCCGGTACGTCTCGGTACCGACTCCGTCGCTGAGGCTCACCTCCCCTTTAGGAGACGAGAAGGAGGATCCCCAGGACAAACGGGCGTCGCCGGAAAGGGCTCCGAGTCCGTCGTCCACCGACAGGCTCTTCGCTTTCAGCCCTCCCTGATCGGCCGTTCCGGAAAGTCCGATGCGCAGGGGACGCTCCAGTTCGCCGCCCACATTCTCCAGTTCGAGCCTGGCGATCTCGGCATTCCAGGCCCGGACCCCCAGCCAGCGGAAGCTCGCTTCGACCGTTGCCGATAGGCGGAAATCGCCTATCGGCAACGGCAGGGCTTCGGCGGAGACGGAACCCGAGAACCCCATATCCTCGGATCGATTGAGGTTCACCGCGAGCCCGTAATCTCCGCGGAGGCTCAAGGACCGGCCTTCGAGCACCACACCGTCGAATCCGTACTCGGTTTCGCGGTATGCGACCTTCGCCCGGAACGGAATGTCGTCCGGATCGGAAAAATCAAGGGAAAGCGAGCCTCCGACGGTGCCGCCTTTCCAGACGAAACTGATGTCTTCCAGCGAAAGGCTCCCCGCGGTTCCCGATGCGGACGCGACGAGGAACGCATCGATGCCGCCGCCCCAGGCCGCCACCACCTGGGGCGCGCTGAAGGACAGTTCCTTGAAATCGCTTGTCACGAAAACTTCCGTCGTCACCGTGAGGTTTCCGAGCGGACCGAGGGCGCCGCCGACCTTGGAGGCCGCAGACTCGGGCAGGAAGGGAATGACGGCTTCGGCGGCGTCACGGAGCGGGAAGGAGTCCAGGGACAGTGAAAAGTCCGCGAGCCGCCGACCGGCGGATACGGTGCCTTCGGCGGAGAAGCGGCCTATCCGCGCCGCGCCGAATTCGCCCGTCTCCACGAAGCGCAGGGCCGACGCGCTGAAGTCGACCGAATCGGCCGTGAAGACGAGCGACGCATCCACGGCGGAGAGTTCCAGGTCGCCTATGGAGAACTTATCGGCGAAGAAGGTCGCTGCGTTTCCCTCGGTCTCGACCGCCATCTCCGCGTTGAGCTTCGCGTCCCCGCCGAGATTCCAGCCGAGGATGCTCAAGCGGCCCCCGCCCGAAGCCGGGGAGAAGCCGACCCTGCCGACGAATTCAAGATTTCCGCGCTCCGAACTGAAAACGGCCCGTTCCAGATCGACGGAGCCCGCATCCCCGCGTCCGCGGGCCAGGATGCGTCCGGACGGTACCGGCAGCCCGTCCGGCAGGCCGGCCTGGATATCGAAACGGTAGGACAGGCGGCCATCGGCCGCGAGGACCGCGGAAACCTCGCCCGTCGCCGTCGCCGCATTCCAGGCGTCGTACTTCTTCCACGGTCCCCGGAAAAACAGGAGGTTCCGGGGGCCGGCGCCGTCCATCTTCAGGTCCGCCGACCAGGCGCGGTCGGACTGGGAATAGCGGGCCGATAGGTCGAAAGGGGAGCGGTCGCGGATCTTGCGGATTTCGACGTTGCCGCCTGAATAGTCGACCGAGACGGTCTGGGGGCGCATCGAACCCCGATCTCCGGAAAGGACGGAGACGAAGACGGTGGCGCTCGCCGACCGGAAAGCGTCGTCGGTCCTCGCGGTCAGGGCGGCGGAAGCGTTCAGCACGCCGAAGGGGGAGAATTTTCCGCCTCCCTTCGCCTCGGCATCGGAGCGGACTTTCGCCTCGTATCGTCCTCCGCCGGAATGGGACAGATCAATGCTCAGCGAGGTGAGGCCCAGGGTCGAAGAACCTTCCGCCCAGGAAAAGGAACCCTCCCGCACGCGCACGAGACCGCCCGGCAACTCCAGGCCGCGCCGTCCGGAAGGACCGGCGGGCGAGAATCGGCGTATCAAATCGGCATCGAGTGCGGCGTCGAGGCGTACATCAGGTCGGTCCAAGCGGATGCCGCTCACCGCGCCGAGGCCCTTCCCGCCCAGGAGCGCGAAAAGGGAATAGCCGATGCGCACGCGGGAGACGGTGGCCTGGACGGTACCGTCCGGCCGGAAGATGCTGACTCCGCGGAGGTCCAGATTGCCGAACACAGATGGGCCGAGCGAGCGGTATTCGATGCGGCGTCCGAGCGCCGCGTCCGCCCGTTCCAGGGCCCGGTCCCGCAGCTCGGTCATCCGGACGAACAGGTCCCTCTGCAGGGGCCGCAACGAGAAAGCCGTCGCGACGACCAAGGCGAGGAAGGCGAGAAGTTCGAACAATATGCGCGGCGTTCGGCGCGCGCCGACGGACACGTTGGGAGAGGACGGATGCAAGCTCAAACCTCGCTTAAAAATACCACGTATCCGCGCGAATTGCCATGCCGGCCCCTCCGTGGTATAAACGCGCATCATGGTATTGGAAAATTTCATCGCTTTCGAAGGCGGGGACGGTACCGGCACCTCCACCCAGTTGGCGCTGCTCCGGAACAGACTTGAGAGCGGGGCCGGAAGACCGCCTTTCCATTGCTGTTTCGAGCCGACCGACGGAAGCATCGGGAGGCTTATTCGCGCGGCCCTCCGCGGCGACGAGAACCTCTTGCCTGAAACCGTAGCCCGACTCTTCGCTGCAGATCGCGGAGAGCACCTGTACGGCCCGGGAGGCGTCGCGGAACGTTGCGCCCGCGGCGAGCTCGTCGTCTCCGACCGCTATGTCCCCTCCTCCCTCGTGTACCAAGGCCTGGAATGCGGACAAACACTCCCCCTCTCCCTCAATTCCCTTTTCCCTCAACCCGAGCTCGTGCTTTACTTCGATCTTGACCCGGAGGTCGCCGTCGGGCGCCTGCAGGGACGCGCGGTGAAGGACGCCTACGAAAAACTGGACTTCCAGCTCCGCGTCCGGGAGCGCTACGAGGCCATACTGCCCGACTATGCCGCGGGCGGGTCGCGCATCGAACGCATAGACGCCTCGCTTTCCGTGGAGGAAGTCGCCGGACAAGTCTGGAGTCTGATCTCCCGCCTGCCGATAATGGGAGGGTGAAAGAACCCCTGCGATCGGCATTCCGCTTCCGGAAAGCCCCGTTCGTCCTACTCCTCGCCTTTATCGCTTCCTCGGCCTACGGCTGGACGGTGCGGTACAAGGAACAGTTCTACGAGTTGTACCACGTCCACTACAACCGCTATCCTGACGATACCATGGAAAACATCCACTGGCTGGAACAGGCCCTGAAGGCGGATTTCGCCAATCCCCTGTACGCGCTCGCCCTGATCGAGAACGAGGCCCAGTGGGAGAAGTACCGATATCTCTTCATGATGCACGTGAACCTGAAAATGATCGAACAATACCTGCAACTCGGGAGCAAGTGGGACAAACGCGTCGCCTATTTCTACAACGCGCCTTGGAAGGAACAGAACCTGGAAAGCCTGGAGACGGCTGAGAAGTGCTACCGGACCGCCCTCGCCTACTGGGACGACGCCAGGAGTTGGGCCGCCAAGGCGGGCGAGAAACGCTTCCGCTTCATGAACCTGGAACGCGCCCAGTTCTGGGAGGACGAAGCCCTGCGGGTGGAGGAAGGCGGACTGGACTACGCGCGCATCGTCGCCCGCGAGCTGGCTCGCCTGGAAGCGGTGAGGGCGAAGTTCCGGGCGATGGACGAGAGGACGTATTGAGGTTCACCAATAATGGCAACCACGAATGTGCGAAAGCGCGATCGGCATTTCGTGCTTTCGTGGCAATTAAGCCAACGGATATTTTCATCGAATAAACATCGCATCGCCATACGAGAAAAATCTGTACCGCTCACGCACGGCTTCTTCATAAGTCTCCCGGATGAGCTCTGTCCCCGCGAAGGCGCTGACGAGCATCAGCAGGGTGGATTCGGGCGTGTGGAAATTGGTGAACAGCCTGTCCACCACTTTGAAGCGGTAGCCCGGATAGATGAAGATCGAAGTGCTGCCCGTGCCCCTCTCCAAGGCGCCGTTCTTCCAAGCCGACTCCAGCGTGCGAACGCTCGTGGTACCCACGGCGAGCACGGGACGCCCCTCGGATTTCGCCTTTTCCACTGCCAGCGCCGTTTCTTCCCCTATGGTGTAGGCTTCCTCGTGCATCGCGTGGTCCTCCAGCCGCTCGGCCCGGACCGGCAGGAAAGTACCGAGGCCGACGTGCAGGGTGACCCAGGCGGTTTCTATTCCCCTTCCGCGCAAGGCCGACAGCAGCTCTTCGGTGAAATGCAGTCCGGCGGTGGGAGCGGCGCAGGAACCGGTGGCCCGCGCGTAGACGGTCTGGTAGCGCTCGTCGTCGGCCGCGCCGTCCTCGCGCCTGATGTAGGGCGGAAGGGGCATGTGCCCGTTGCGCTCCAGCCAGTCGTCGCCGATGTCCCGGTCGAAGCGGAGCAGGCGGAATTCGCCGTCCTCGCCTTCGATCCCGGCCTGGACGCCCTCGGGGAAGGAATAGCGCCTTCCGGGTCGCTGCCGCTTGGCCCTCTTCGCCATCGCCCGCCAGCGCCCCTCGCCCAGCCGGTCCAGCAGAAGGAATTCGACCTTCCCTCCCGAATCCAGGGCTTCACCGTAGATGCGCGCCTTGCGGACCCGCGAATCGTTGAAGACCATGAGGGTTCCGTCCTCGAGCAGCGAAGGAAGGTCGGCGACGGAGCGGTGCTCGCGCGTCCCGGTGGCCCTGTCAAGGCATAGCAGGCGCGAGCCGCCGCGCGTTTCGGGGGGGAATTGGGCTACCAGCTCTTCGGGAAGCCTAAAAAAGAAGTCCTTCGTTTCCATCTATTTTCCGTTCCAGTCCCAGGTGGGCGTAGGCGGCGCTCGTCGCGACGCGTCCGCGCGGCGTGCGCTGCAGAAGGCCCGCCTGTATGAGATAGGGTTCGTAGTAATCCTCGAGGGTGTCGGTCGCCTCGCCTATGGAGATGGCGAGGGTCTCCGCTCCGACCGGCCCGCCGCCGTAGCGCTCGGCGATTGTCCGCAGTATCTCGCGGTCCAGCCGCTCCAAGCCGAGCTCGTCGATCTCCAGACGCGCCAGTCCGTCGGCGACGATCTCCCGGGTGATCTCTCCCTGCCCGTCCACCTGCGCGAAATCGCGCATGCGGCGGACCAGGCGGTTGGCGACGCGGGGGGTGCCCCGCGCGCAGGACGCCAGCAGGCTCGCCGCGTCGCCGCGGAGGGGCACCCCCAAGATGCGGGCGGTACGGTAGACGATGGCTTCCAGGTCGGCCTGTTCATAGAAGGCGAAGCGGCAGGCGATGCCGAAACGGCTCACCAGGGGGCTGGAGACCATGCCGGCCTTGGTCGTCGCCCCGACGAGGGTGAAAGGTGGGATCGGGATGCGGATCGAACGGGCGCTCGCGCCCGCTCCGATGATCCAGTCCAGCTCGTAATCCTCCATGGCGATGTACAGCATTTCCTCAAGCGCCGGTTTCAGGCGATGGATTTCGTCGATGAAAAAGACCGTTCGTTCCCCTATCGAAGTGAGGATTCCGGCCAGATCCTTCGGTTTGTCGAGTGCCGGGGCCGAGGTGACCTTGAACTCCGCGCCGAGTTCGTTCGCGACGACCTGGGCCAGGGTGGTCTTGCCGAGTCCCGGCGGTCCTATCAGGAACAGGTGGTCCAGGCTTTCCCCGCGGGCCTTCGCGGCGTCGATGAAGACGGAAAGGTTGTCCTTCATGCTCGCCTGGCCCAGGAACTCGGAGAGCAGTCGCGGGCGCAGGCTCGAATCCCGCTTGTCCTCTTCGAGGGTTTCCTCGGGATGCAGGAGTTCCGTCCCCGGACTTTTCTTTTCCATCATGCCCCGCTCAGGAGGACTATCGCGCGCTTGAAAAGCAGCTTCTCGGCTTCTGCCTTTTCGAGGGCCGCGAGTTCGGTTTCCAGCTCCCGTACGCAGCGCGCGATGATCTCGGAAGATGATTTGCGGTCATAGCCCATGCCGACGAGCGCGTCGACGAGCTCGGCATGGGGAGCGACGGAGGCGGGGCGGGTCGCGGTCACAGCGAGCTTGCCCTTCAGGGTGAGGACCATCTTCTGCGCGGTCTTCTTGCCGAGGCCCGGTACGGCCTCGAGCCGTTCGACATCGCCTGAATCCAGGGCGCGCTCCAGCTCGGCCTGCGAAATGCCGCCCATGATCTTGGCGGCCGCCTTCGGCCCTATGCCTTCCACCTTCTGCAGTTCAAGGAAAGTGTCCCTCCGTCTATCGTCGAGGAAACCGTACAGGCGCATCTGATCTTCCCGGTGGTACAACCAGATGAACACGCGGGCAGTCCCGCCGACGGGCGGAAAACTTTTCAGGTCGGTGGCGGGCACGGCGATATCCCATTCGATGCCCCCCGTCTCGACGCATATGGCATCCTGGCGCTTCTCCGTCACGAGTCCGCGTATGCTGTTGAACATGGGCCGACTATATCCCGACGCGGCTCCCGCGCGCAAGGCGGACGAGGTCCACCGAGTCGTGGGCGCGGCAGACGGCGGCCGCCAGGGCGTCGGCGGCGTGGTCGGGCTTGGGGATGACGGGCAGGCCGAGCAGAAGCCGTACCAGTTCCTGGACCTCGGCCTTGCCCGCGCCGCCGCTTCCGACGACCGCCTGTTTGATCGCCATGGGGGTATACTCGCCTACGTGGATGGAACGCTCCGCCAGCGCCAGGCAGAGAACGCCGCGCGCCTCCGCGACGGGCATGGCGCTCGTCACGTTCTTGGCGAAATACAGGGTTTCCATGCCGGCCTCTCCGGGCAGGTAGAGATCGAGGACTTCGTTGAAGGCAAGGTAGATGGCGAGGAGGCGTTCGGAGCGCGGTATGCCGGCGGCTGTCTTGATGCATCCGTGGGCGAGGTAGGTCAGCCGGGAACCGAGGACCTCCACGATGCCCCAGCCCGCCGCGGCCAAGCCCGGATCCACGCCCACGATGCGTCGGGGAACGGGTCCGGGTTTCGATTCAGCCTTATTCGGCTTCGTAATCGTCGGGAAGTCCGATGTTGTGGTAGACGTTTTGGACGTCTTCGTTCTCTTCCAGCTTGTCGACGAGCTTCATGGCCTTGCCGGCCGCGTCCTTGTCCAGGTCCACTTCGGCGTCGGGTATCATGTTGATCTCGGCGCTCATGGACTCGAAGCTTTTCGCGTTCAGGGCGTTGAGCACGGCTTCGAAATCTTCGGGGGCCGTGGTGACTTCGACGATGCCGTCGTTGCTCGCGACATCCTCGGCTCCGCCTTCCAGGGCAGCCTCCATGATCTGGTCTTCTGTGTATTTCTCGCCGTCGAAGGTGATGATGCCCTTGCGCTTGAAAAGGCGGGAAACGGCGCCGGAGGTCGCGAGCGATCCGCCCGCCCGGGTGAGCAGGTTGCGGACATCGGCCGCCGCGCGGTTCTTGTTGTCGGTAAGGACCTCGATCAGCAGCGCGATGCCGCCGGGAGCGTAGGCCTCGTAGGAAAGCTCCTCGTAATTGGAACCTTCGAGTTCGCCCGTACCCTTCTTGATGGCACGCTCGACGTTGTCCTTCGGCATGTTCGCCGCGCGCGCCTTCAGGATGGCGGTACGCAGGCGCGCATTGGTATCCTGGTCTCCGCCGCCCATCCGGGCCGCGATGGAGATTTCCTTGATCAATTTGGTGAATATTTGGCCGCGCTTTGCGTCGGCGGCGCCCTTCTTGTGTTTGATGGTCGCCCATTTACTGTGGCCGGACATGAGTACTCCTTCTCTGGAAAAGGTTCAATGCGTCAGTAGTAGTATCATAGGCCCAAATCGCTGTCAATCGCACCGTTTAATGCGATTGACAGCGAAATGTAGCGCTATCCTGATGTTTCCCGTGCGGGACGGTGGAACGCCGCCAGTGGTTCGCGTCCCTAGAATCTACCTTTGGATACGGCTTTTTCTATGGAATCCATGACGAGGCGCTGGTACCATTCGTAATTGAAGGGATGTTTGGCGCGCATGACGGGTTTAAGTGACATGTCGAGCTGGTCCTTGCAGGGCTCGCAGAGATCCCTGTGCTCGATATGGAAATAATTCCGGTCCTTCAGAGGGGACTGGATCGGGCGCTTGCAAACGTCGCAGACGAGAGTCTTCATGACGGGCTCCTTGTATACCGTTCGATCTTTCGGAAACTATAGCCCAAGGCCCGGCACTTGTCGAGCCTTGACAAGAAAAGACGCTTCGGGAATCATCGCTCCATGCCCCTTCCGTTCACGATCGCCCATGACGAGTATTCCCCTTCACGCGTACTGATCATGGCGGAACTGGGTACCGGCCACGGCGGGGACCGGTCGAAAGCCCGGGAACTGGTCGCGGCCGCCGCGGAGGCCGGGGCGGATTGCGTCAAGTTCCAGCTCGTCTACGCGGACGAGATCCTGCATCCCGAGACGGGCGTCGTACCCCTTCCGGGCGGTCCCGTCAGGCTCTACGACCGGTTCAAGGAACTAGAAATGCCCCTCGACTTCTTCGCGGAACTGAAGGAATATTCCGAAAGCCGGGGACTACGCTTCCTTTGCACGCCCTTCGGCCTCAGAAGCGCGAAAGAGCTCCGATCGCTGGGCGTGGACGCGATGAAGATCGCTTCCCCCGAGCTCAACCACGACGAGCTGATCCGCGAAATCGCGGACTACCGCCTCCCGACCCTGCTCTCTTCCGGCGTCTCCCGGCTCGCCGATATCGAGCGGGCTCTCGGGTTGCTCGGGGCGGAACATGCCTGCCTCCTGCACTGCGTCACCGCGTACCCGGCGCCGGAAACCGACTACAACCTGCGCGTGCTCGGCAGCCTCGGCTCGGTCTTCGGCGTGAGCGTCGGCGTGAGCGACCACAGCATGGATCCCGAACTCGTGCCCGTGCTCGGAGTCTGCGAAGGGGCCTGCGCGGTGGAGAAACATTTCTGCCTGTCACGCCAGGATGACGGACTGGACGATCCGATCGCCCTCCCTCCCGCCGACTTCGCCCGCATGGCGCGCGCCGTCCGGGAAGCGTCGCGACTCGGACCTCCGGCCACGCTGAGCGCCGTCTCGTCCGAGCGGGGAGCGGAACTGGTCGCGAAGGTACGGGGGGACGGAACCAAGCGGCTGGCGCCGTCGGAGCGGGATAACTACCTGCGGACGAACCGCTCGATCCATGCCCTGAGGGATATCGCGGCAGGCGAGACCATCCGCGCAGGGGATTTCGCGGTCCTCCGGACGGAGAAGAAACTCAGGCCCGGCCTCCCGCCGTGCTGGGTTCCGTCCGTCGCCGGCAGGAAGGCGGCGGACTTCATCCCGGCGGGTGAAGGGATACGCTTTGAAGACCTGTAGCCGCGGCCGAATATGCCGATATACTAAAGACCCTATAAAAACGATGCGGAGTTAGGATGCATACTGCGACTTCGAGCGCTTCCCAATACCTGATCCGGTTTCCCGAGAAGATCGTAGCCTGCAGTCAATACGCGCTCGCTCGCCTGGGCGTGGATCGCAGCAGGTGCCTCCTGAAGGTGGACGATTTCGTCCTGCTCTGCGCACCGCTCCAGCTCGGCTTCAGGAAGGCCATCCTGATGGCGGCCCTTTCGGCGCAGGAGCTCGTGCATTTCCAACGCTACCGGAACGGAATCGCCGGACTTTCGATGGAATTCGCCCTGCCGAATCGGACCGAACCCCTGAAGCTCTTCGTCCGTTCCACCATCGCCGAAATCGGACAGATGAAGGGGAGGGAAAACGTGGGGCTCTTCATCGTCGATTACAAGTCGACGCCCGACGACCTCGCGGTCATCCTGGGCTCGTACCTGGAAGATCAGGAAAAGCTCGGGACCCAATACGAAGATTACGGGCAGACCCTGGTCAAGATGACGCCCGAGATCGCGAAGGTCATGGGTTACAACCAATACGCGGTCGCGGCCGATCCGTCGGGAAACGGGCGCATCCAGCTTTTCGCCCTGAGCACGAAATCCATCGAGTACCTTGAAGCGGCGAGCGCCCGAGAACGGGTACCGGGGGCGCAGCTCGCCTATCAGCTCTTCTTCCGAAAGTACCGCATGACCGTCCAGGGCGTGGTTCTCGGATCGTCCCGGCTGCCGAGCGGCATCCTGAAAACCAGGGCGGCCCTTTCCTTCTCCCCCGAACTCGTGGAAATCATGGACGACTACTGGTTCAGGAACCGGGTCGCCGCCCGATCGATCGGGTAACAGCCCTCAGGGAAGACTTTCCGCGATGAGCTTCAGGCCGTAAAGGGTGAGATCCGGCTCGACGAAGGTGAACGCGTCCGTCAGCGGCGCGACCACGTCGCAGAGTCCGCCGGTCGCGATGACCTTCATATCCCCTCCCACTTCGGCCCTTATCCGTTTCACCATGTACTCCACCAGTCCCGTGAATCCGTAGACCACGCCCGCCTGTATCGCGTGGACGGTGTTCTTGCCGAAGGGCGCCGGAGGCGGGGAGAGCTGGACGAAGGGAAGCTGAGCGGTATCGCGCGAAAGCGCGTTCACGGCCGTGCCGAGCCCCGGCGCGATCGCCACGCCGAGCATCGTTCCCCCGGAATCCACGACGGTGAAGGTAAGTGCGGTGCCGAAATCGACCACCACGCAGGCGCCTCCGCATTTGGCGTAGGCCGCCATCGCGTCGGCTACGAGATCGGCTCCGATCTCGTAGGGATTCACGACGGTTATCGGAAGATTCTTGTAAATGGCGGGTCCGACGACGATGGCCTTCCGGCCGGTGATGCGTTGCAGCATGCCTTCCATAGACCCCGTCAACGAGGGGACGACCGAAGAGAGGCAGACCCGGTCCACGGCCTTCGGATCGAGGGTAGCGTCGGAAAAGAGCGAACGGAAGATCGTCGCGTACTCGTCCTCGGTCTTCTTGGCGACCGTATGGATCCGCCAATTGGCGACCAGCGAATCGCCGCGCCAGATTCCGGCGACGATATTCGAATTACCGACATCAACGGTGAGCAGCATGAAATCCCCTCCGCTTGCGCTAGGCCCGTGTTCCGTGGCATCATAATCGACATTCCCATTCATTTCCATACGGAGACGGCATCATGGCTGACCTGATTGAAGCGCGCGTACTCAAGGGATTCCGCGATTTCCTCCCCGAGGCGGAGATCGAACGGAGGCTCCTCGGCGAGATCCTCGAGTCCGTCTTCCGCTCCTTCGGCTTCGTGCCCATCGACACGCCGGCGCTCGAATACGCCGAGATACTCCTCGGCAAGGGCGGCGGGGAGACGGAGAAGCAGGTCTACCGCTTCCAGGACCACGGGGGCCGCGACGTCGCCCTCCGATTCGACCTGACCGTCCCCTTCGCCCGCTTCATGGCCGAACACCGGAACGAACTCGCCCTCCCCTTCAAGCGCTACCACATGGCCAAGGTCTGGCGCGGGGAGAACACGCAGCGCGGCCGCTACCGTGAATTCACCCAGTGCGACTTCGACATCGTGGGTTCCGAATCCGCGGCCGCCGACTTCGAGATACTCCTGCTGATGCGCGAATCCCTGCGTTCGATCGGCGCCGGGGAGGTATCCATCCGCATGAACCACCGGGGGGTATTCAACCGCTTCCTCGCCCACCTGGGCGTGGCCGATAAGTCGGTGGAAACCCTCAGGACCGTAGACAAGCTGGCGAAGATCGGGAAGGAAGAGACCTTGTCCCTCCTTTCCGGGCTCACGGGTCGCGAGCGGGGCGAAAAGATACTTTCCTTCATCCAACCCAAGGGGAGCTGGGACGAAACCCTTGCCGCGATGGCGGAGGCCGCCGGCGGTGAAGGTCCGGATACGGAACGGCTGGCCGTCCTCAGGCGCTTCATGGTCGACGCGAAGGTCGCCGACGTTTTCGTCCTGGATCCTTCGATCACCCGCGGCCTCGACTACTACACGGGCGTCGTATACGAGACCTTCCTGGACGCGATGCCTTCCATCGGCTCGGTGTGTTCGGGCGGCAGATACGACAACCTCGCGAGCCTGTATTCCAAGGAAAAACTTCCCGGCGTCGGCTCCTCCATAGGCCTGGATCGCCTTATCGCTGCCCTGGAATCCCTGGGCAAGTCCAAGCGCAGCGCCGGCTTCGCCCGCGTCGCGATAGCCTGCGTCGACGAGGCGCTCGGAGGACGCTACCAAGCCCTGGCAACCCGTTTCCGCGCCGCCGGCCTCCCCTGCGAGGTTTTCTCCGAGAAAAGGAAGCTTCCCCAGCAATTCGCCTCGGCCGAGAAGAAGGGCCTGGCCTGGGTGGTCGTCGCCGACGGCCCCGCTCTGGACGCCGACTCTCTTACCCTCCGTGAACTGGCCACCAGGACGGACCGCACCGGCCTGAGCGCCGCCGAAATCATCGGGACCGTGAAAGCGGGCTGATCGTTCGATGAAGAACGAACGGCTGATGGCGATGCTGGACTGCCTCCTCAACGAAGGGCGCAAGACGGCCGAGGAGCTGTCAGCGCGCTTCGAGGTCTCCGTGCGGACGGTCTATCGCGACGTCGACTCCCTTTGCTCGGCGGGCGTACCGCTGGTCGCCTTTCCGGGCGGCGGGGGCGGCTACGAGATCGAGGAGGGCTACCGCATCGACCGGAGCTTCCTTTCCAAGGAAGAGATCGCCGACCTCTCCTCCCTGCTCAAGGGCTTCGCCGAAGCCACCAAGGACAAGAGCCTCGCCCGCTCGCTCGGCAAGATATCTTCCCTCGGCCCCCGCGGCGCGGAGGCTGCCTCCGGAGGCCTCCCTCCGCCCCTCCTGGCTTCCCTCTCGGCCTGGGGCGCGCCGGGACCCGACCCGCGGCTCGTGTTCGAGTTGCGCCGCGCGATCGCCGAGCACCGGCCCGTTTCCTTTTCCTATCGAGACGGCGAGGGCCGCTCCAGCGCGCGCGCCGTCGAGCCCTTCACGATCGCGATGGGCGGCACCTCCTGGTACCTCCACGGCTGGTGCCGCCTGCGCGGCGGCTTCCGCCTATTCAAGCTCGCCCGCGTCGCGGACCTCGTCCTGCTCGGCGACCGCTTCGATCCCCGTCGCCGCGCCCCCGTGCCGGATCCCTTCGCCTTCGGCTTTTCCGGGGAAGTCGCCGTGCCCGTGGTCCTGGACGTCGAACCCTGCGCGAAGATGGCACTGGACGAAGCCGTCCCCATGGCCAGCGTGGAGGAGGGCGGAGAACTCGGCCTCACCTACCGTTTCGACTACCCCATCGGCTCCTGGCTCGCGCGCCTCCTTCTTTCCGTCGGGGGCGGTTTCCGCGTGCGCGAACCCGAGACCCTGCGTCGCGCTATCGCGGAGAAAGCCTCCGAGGTTGCCCGCTTGAATTCGGATCGATAGGGGCCGCTGCCGTCGCTCGGTCGGGAAACCCCGGGCCTCTTACAGGAAATCGTCCTATTCGCGAATTCCACCCTGACATGGATTGTCAGGGTATGCATCGTATCCTATCCCCATCACGTATCAACGGAGGACGGAAATGGAAAAACTGCTCGCGTACTGCGGACTGGACTGCGCGGAATGCCCCGCGAGGAAGGCGCACCTGACGAACGACGACGCTCTGCGCGCGGAGACCGCGGCACGGTGGACCAAGGAATTCGGCTTCCCCTTCACCGCGGCGATGGTCGACTGCACGGGCTGCACCCAGGCGGGCGCCAAGATCGGCCACTGCTCGGACTGCGGAATGCGCGCCTGCGGCTTGGCCAAAGGCATCGCCAACTGCGGCGCCTGCGCCGAGTACGCCTCCTGCGCCAAGCTCGGCGGCTTCCTCGGCCAGGTCCCCCTCGCGAAGGCAAATCTTGAAGCCTTCCGCGCCAGGAAGGCCTAGGCGATGCCGGAATTCAAGAGCTCCCTGATCGCCGTCGCCGACGTCGCACGCTCACGCGCCTTCTACGAAGGCCTTATCGGTCAGGAGGTCGAATTCGACTTCGGACCGAACGTCTCTTTCAAAGGCGGCTTCGCGATCCACGACCGCACGCACTTCGCGCAGCTTCTCGGCGAGGGATTTAACGTACGCGACGACGGCGTGCGGGGTGAGCTTTACTTCGAGGAGGACGCCCTCCCGGAGCTGGAAGCCCGTCTGCGGGACGCGGGCACGCGCTTCGTCCACGGCCTGCGCGAGCAGCCCTGGGCCCAGCGCGTCTTCCGCTGCCTGGACCCCGACGGCCATGTAGTGGAGGTCGGCGAGACCTTGCGCGGCCTCGCGCGGCGCCTCGCGGGGACCGGCATGGACGCCGACGCGATCGCCGCCCGGACGGGCCTGCCCGCGGCGTACGCGCGGGAGTTGCTGGCATAATCCGATGTGAAGGGATCGATTCGGCACGAGGCTCCGCGGAATGGGTCTGCGGTGGGGGTCAGCGGTGGGGGTCAGTCCCCTCGCGGCGCTACGGAGGCTCCGCGGTGTCAGCGGTGGGGGTCAGTCCCCTCGCGGAAGTCCCCCTATCCTATTCCGTACGTTCAGTGAGCGCGGCGAATAGGCGGGCTTCGATCCCGGCCGACGCAGCCGAGGAGTATGCGCGGTCATTTCTGGACAGGTCTATTGTTTCATCGGCGACCTTGCGTACGGGCCGTCCGGCGATGACCACGGCCCGGTCGGCCAGATAGATGGCTTCACGGGGATCGTGGGTGACCGCGAGGACCGTGCGTGGCTCCGCTTTCAGAAGTTCCAGAGTCGCGTCCATGAGCTGGATGCGCAACGGAAGGTCCAGGGATTGGAAGGGCTCGTCCATGAGCACGAGGGGGGCGGGAAAGGCGAAAGCCCGCGCGATGGAAACCCTTTGCCTTTCGCCTCCGGATAGCTTATCCGGGAATTCGCGCTCCTTGCCGGCGAGCCCAACGAGCCGCAGGAAATGAAGGGCCCGTTCGCGCGCCTTCACGACGCCCAGTCTTGAACGAAGGGGGAGCGCCACGTTTTCAAGTGCGCTGTGCCAGGGGAAGAGGCGCGGCTCCTGGAAAATGAAGGAAATCCTGCCCGGTCCCCAACCTTCCGCCGCACGGCCCGCGCCTGGGCCCGGGCCTGGGCTGTTGCCCGTGCCGCTGCCCTTCAGCGTACCGGCTATCAACCTCAGCAAGGTTGTCTTGCCGCAGCCGGAGGTCCCCAGCAGTGCGACCACCGAATTTTCGGCGACCGAAAGGGCGAAATCCTGGAAGAGCGGTCGCCCGTCCCAGGAATAGGTAAGTCCATCGAAGTCAAGCGGCATCCCGAGCTCCCTTGAAAGCGGGCGGAACGATGCCGTGCCTGGAGCCGGCCCTGAGCACGACCGCAAAGAGACCGTCCGTCGCGGCGGCCAGGATCACCGTGGCTGCGGTCCAGGCGAAAAGCTCTGTGGTCTCCAATTGGGCTTTCGCCGACTGCATGCGCGCGCCGAGGGAACGGGCGGGCTGGGCGAGGACTTCAGCCGCCACCACCACTTTCCAGCATAGGGATAGACCGCTGCGGAAACCCGCGAGGAGGTAGGGGGTGAGCGACGGAAGGTACAGGTGCCTGATCCGTTCTATGCGGGTAAGGCCGTAGGCTTCACAGGCCTCCAGCAAGCGGGTATCGGCCGATGCGACTCCCGCGATCACGCTCTGGGCGGCCACCGGGAAGACCATGAGGAAAGCCGCGAAGACGGGCGTGCCTTCCTGCCCGAACCAAAGCAGGGCGATGAGGATGATGGAAAGGACGGGGGTCGCGCCGACGATCGCGAAAAAGGGTTTGACGAAGGCGCGGAAACGGGAGTCCAGGCCGGCCAGCAGTCCCACGGCAAGAGCGGCGGGCACGGCGAGGGAGAGGGAGAGGGCCACGCGCGCCATGCTCCCGAGGACCGCCGGCAGGAACTTCGCGCTGAATGACAGAAAAAGCAGACTGCGGAAGACTGCCAGGGGCGAAGGGAGGATGAGTTCGCTTCCGACCGCCCGGGCGGCGAGCGTCCAGACCGCCAGCACCAGCACCGTCCCCCCCGCGGTCCAGAGCGCCTTCCGTTTTGATTCCGGTCTCCCGACCATACGGGACCTACCAGCCGAGGTAGAAGGCGTCGGAAGGTAGCGCTCCGCCGATGGAGGCGGGGGCATAGCCGAGGAAGGTACGGTATAGGGCTTCCAGCGACGGCCTGGCTTCAGAAGCCGGAATGAAGACGAATGCGCCGCGCGGTATGGCGGCGGCGGCAACGGCGGCTTTCAGGCCGAGATCGTGCTTTTCGGCGAGGCGGCCGGCTTCCGCCGGATTGGCGATAGTCCAAAGGACCGAGGCGCGCCAGGCGCCGAGCACCACCCGCAGGGCTCCGGGATTGCGCTCCGCGAAGGCGCGGTCGACGACGATGGTCGTCATCGGGTAAGTAGCGTTTCCTCCCGCCTTGGCCCACTCGGCCTGGATGTCGATGGGAGCGGTCAGCGCGGGCTTTCCGGACCTTGCCATCGTGGCGAATGGCTCAGGCAACAGGGCGAGGGAGACGCGACCGGCGATCAATGCCTGGGCGATCTCCGGATATGCGAGGGAGTAGCCGAGCTTCAGGTCCTTTTCCGGATCCAAGGCATAGGCTGACAGGATCTTGCGGAACACGAAGTCAGGCGTGGCACCCTGGCCTGCGACCTCGATGGTCTTTCCTTTGAGATCGGCGACCGACCCGACCGAAGGATCCGCGGACAGCAGGCTCAGCATGCCCTCCCCGACCACCGCGACCACCGATAGGGACCGGCCAGCGGCTGCCAGTTTGGCGGCGACGTTCGGCGGCAGGATGCCGATCTTGGCTTCCCCGGACACGAGCTTTGCCACCATGACATCCACAGAAGGCAAGGCCTGGACCGAGATCGGTATACCGTCGGCGACGGGCGGGTCCTCGAAAAGCCGGACCATGGCGAGGCCGGAAGGTCCCTTCAGGCCGTAGACGACGATAGCGTCCTGGGCGAAAGCGAGCGAAAGCGGAGCGAGGCACAAGGCGGCCGAAAGAGCCGCTATGGTTGACTTCTTCATTAGAAACCCCTTGAAAACGGACTCTCTGTCCGGAATCGTTCTAAAAATAGCGAAAGCCGGGAATCTGTGGAAGGGGTACGGAGAAGGGAATGCAGGAAAGCGTAACGCTGGTTACCGGCGGAAGGTGGAAGGTAATCCGCAGGCTGCGGGAAAAATGAGGGTAGCCAGTAGCCCGGTTGGATGAGAAAACCTATCCCAGCCACGCGGAATGGTTATTCTCAGCCAGGTACCGACTACTGGGCTACTTGATTCCTTTATCCCTCATTCAAACGTATGCGTATAGGAAAATGCGATGCGGTTGAAGTACCAGTACGCATCCTCATAATCCCGGGTTCTGAAATCGCGGTTTCGGGCGGTCGCGTCGGTGGGGTCGGCCTTCCTCTTGAACTGGACCAGGACCGCCAGCGAATCGTCCTTGCCTAGGGCGAAGTTGGTGATAGTGCCGACCTGCCAAATGCGGTAATCGGAACCCCAGGCGCCCGCCTCGTCCATGGGGGAGAATTCCCGGACCTCGCCCAGCCATTCCTCGCTTTCCACGAGGATGCCCGCCAGGTTGAGGGCGAGCGGCATCTGGTATGCCAGTACGTACGTTGCGTAGAACTTGGCGCCGTTGAAGTTCTCGGCGTCGTCGGCTTCCCAGAGCCAGGCTTCGTCGCTTTCGGCGCCGGTGTTGGCTACGTATTCCACTTTGGCCGTCGCCAAAAGCACGACGTGGTTCCATTCCCCCGGCGCGATCGCGGCCATATCGAACTGGAAGGTTCCGGCGCCCCAGACGCGCCAGACCGCTCCGCCGAAGGGCGTCAGGTCGATATCGTCGGCGACGTTCCCGGCCGGATTGATGCCGAGTCCGCGGAAGGGTCCGAGCGTCCAGCCGGTGCCGATGCCCGCGCCCGCGTCGAAGACGAGGAAGGCGACGGGGGTCAACGAAAGCTGGCCGACCCCGTTCACCGAAACCGGCGACATTTCAACCGAAAACTTTCCGCGCATATTGTTGCCGGAAAGCAGCGGACCCTGGCCGACAAGGAAAGGAACTTTATCCGTGACGGAAAGCGAAACCTTGGCTTCCGCACCGCCCCAGCCCGTGCCGAGATCGCGCTGGGCGTTCCCGGTATCGTCGGCGGAGATGACGGAAAAGTCCGGAGGCGAAAAGTCGGTGGCCTCGTAGCCCGAATGGTTCGGTATGTAATAGGCGCCCAGCACGTTGAGCGAAGTCTCGGCGGCGGAGGCCGTGGGGGCGGCGACCCAGACTGTGGCGAGGGCGGCGGCAAAGACGGCGACGGTTCTTTTCATTCAATCCTCCGGATATATTTGCTTGTCCGTTGAGTGCGGCAGTCAAGAAAAGGAGACGCGACCCCGCCGCCCTCTCAGCGCTTCTCCATCATGAGCTTGGCCATGACCTTGGCGTCGCCGACGATGTTCTCGATCACCGTGAATTCGTTGGGCTGGTGGGCGCTCTCGTGCAGGCGCCCCCAGACCACAGAATCTATTCCCTCGTTGCGCAGGAAGGCGCCGACCGTGCCCCCGCCGATGCCGATGGGACGGGTCGTCACGCCGTATACTTCCTTGACCGCCTTGGACAGGAAGCGCACCAAAGGCGCGTCGGGAGAGGTGGGCTTCGATTCGACCCGCTGCAGGGTCTCGTGCGTCATGGCGACCCTGCGCTTGGCGGCGACCTCCGCCATGATCCGTTCGATCTCGGCAAGAACCTTCGCCAAAGGATAGCGCGGCAGGACGCGCATGTCCATGCAGAAGGCGTCGTCGCCGGGGATGGTGTTCACGTTCGGCACGTTCGCTTCGCTCTTGGTCGGTTCGAAAGTTGAATAGTCGGGATCGAACAAAGCATCCTTCTCGGGGAAAACCATGGGAAGCTCGTCGTGCAGGCGCACCGCAAGTTCGGCGGCGGCAACATGGGCGTTGGCTCCCAGATCGGGCCGCGAGCCGTGGCATTGCACGCCTTTGGTGGCGATGCGCAGCCATAGCAGGTTCTTTTCCGCCACTTCGATCGTCTCGCCCTTCTCGTCCCCCCCGTCCGGAATCACGACCATATCGTCGGCGCGGAAGAGTTTGCGGTTGGCGAGGACCCACTGGATGCCGTACTCGCTGCCCATCTCCTCGTCGGCGACGAAAAGGAGCTTGACCGTATGCGCCGGCGTAATCCCGTTCTCCAGGAGGGCCAAGGCGGCGGCCACCGAAGCGACGAGGCCCTGCTGGTTGTCCTCCACGCCCCGGCCGTAGAGCCGGCCGTCTTTTTGCACCACGGTCCAGGGGTCGCTCTTCCACATGGAAGGGTCTCCCGGCGGTACGACGTCCGTATGGCTCATGATCCAGAGGCGCTTGGCATCGGAGACGCCGGGGATGGTGGCGACCAGGTTGGGCCGGACCCCGTTCTTGGCGCGCGCATCGGGAGCGTCGTGGCGCTCGAGGTTCTTGAAGCCCCGCTCGGCAAGCCAAGCCTGCAGGAATTCGCACTTGTCGAATTCGCCCGCGCCGCCGGATTCGGGGGAAAGGGCCGGATACCGACAGAGCCCGGTCTCGAGTTCGACCATGGTCGGCACGCTTTTTTCGATATGTTCCAGGATCTTCGCGATCATGTTGACTCCTTATCCTACAGACCCGCGTGTTTGCGGTAGGCTTCCCAGCTGGTGCGCACGAGAGTGTCCACGTCCGAATATTTCGCCTCCCAGCCCAGCAGTTCGCGGGCGCGGCGGGAGGAGGCGGTAAGCTTGGCGGGATCGCCCGGCCTGCGCGCGACGATCTCGGCGACGATGGGCCGTCCCGTGACGCGGCGCGTCGTTTCGATCAACTCCATGACGGAAAAGCCCGCCTCGCTGCCGAGGTTGACGGTGAGGCTCTTGTCCTGCTTCACGAGGTAGTCCAGGGCGGCCACATGTCCGGCGGCGAGATCCGAGACATGCACGTAGTCGCGCACTCCCGTGCCGTCCTTGGTGTCGTAATCGTTCCCGAAAACCTGGACCTTCTCCCGCATGCCGCAGGCCGCCTCCATGATCACCGGCAGCAGGTTGGCCGGGTTCCTTTCCAGTCCGCCGATCCTGCCCTTCACATCGTAGCCCGCCGCGTTGAAGTAGCGCAGCGCCGCGAAGCGCAGGCCCTTGAGCTTGTCGTACCAGCCGAGGAAGCGTTCGATTTCCAGCTTTGTGAAGCCGTAGTAATTCTCCGGATTGGTCGGATGGTCCTCGTCGATGGGCAGGTATCTTGGCTCGCCGTAGGTCGCCGCCGATGAGGAGAAAACCACGCGCTGGATGCCGGCGGCGCAGGCGGCGTTCAGGATGTTCAGGGTGCCTGAGATGTTGTTGACCGAATATTTTTCGGGTTTGGTCATGGATTCGCCTGCGGCCTTGAAGGCGGCAAGGTGGACAAGGGCGTCGAAGCCTTCCTTCATGACGGCATCCAGGCCGTTCGTATCGAGGATGTCGCCCTTTACGAAGCGCGCCTCCGGAAAGAGGTTCCTCTCCAGCCCGCTGGACAGGTTGTCGAAGACTACGACCTGGTGGCCGGTATCCAGAAATTCGCGCGCGACGTGGCTTCCGATGTACCCCGCCCCCCCGATGATCAATATTTTCATGCCTGCTCCTTCATGCTTCCGGTTCATGCGCCGACCTGGAGGGATTCCAGCTCGGCGGCGACACGTTCCCATTCGGCGGCCGAGGAGTCGATACGCGAACTGACCGAAGCCAGCTTCTCGGTGACCGCCTTGGCTTTCTGCCCATCAGAGTAGATGGCCGGGCGGGCGAGGTCCGCTTCGAGGTCCGCCTTCTCCCTTTCCAGCTTCTCCATCAGCGCGAGCAGTTCCGCCTCCTCCCGTTCCAGCCTCCTGGCCGCGGCTTGCCGCTTCTTCTCGCCCTCGCGGTAGTCGGAGGAAGCCGACGCGATCCTCGCGATCGCTGCCGCGGGAGCGGCGAAGGGGGACTCGGTCTCGCCGGATGCTTCCCGCGCGAGCCGTTCCAGGTAATATCCGTAGTCGCCGTAGAAAATCCGCGCACCGGCGGCGGACAGTTCCAGGGTTTTGGTCGCCAGTGCCTCGATGAAGGCACGGTCGTGGGAAACGAAGATCACCGTGCCCGGATAGGCTTTCAGGGCATCAAGGAGGACGTCCTTGGAATGGAGATCCAGATGATTGGTCGGCTCGTCCAGGATCAGGAGGTTCACCGGGTGCAACAGTAGCTTCAGAAGCGCGAGCCGGCTTTTTTCGCCCCCCGAAAGCACGGAGACCGACTTGTGCACGTCATCGCCGCGGAACAGGAAGGCGCCGGAAAGATCCCGGAGCTTGGGGATGAGGTCCGTCGGCGCGTCCGCCTCCAGGGCTTCGATCACCGTCTGCGACCCGCTCATGGTCTCCGCCACATCCTGGGAAAAATAGCCGATCGAGATGCCCGTACCGAGGGAAATCGAACCCTCGAAGTCCGAATCCATGCCGGAAAGGATGCGCAGCAGGGTTGTCTTTCCAGCGCCGTTGCGGCCGACCACCACGAGTTTTTCCCCGGCTTCCACGACGAGATCCAGGCCCGACAGGATGCGCCGCTCGCCGTACCGTTTTCCGATGCCTTCCAGCGTAAGTGCCAGCCGTCCCGAATGGGGCGGGGGCGGGAAGCTGAAATGTATCTTCTTCAGTGTTTCCGGGATTTCGATGGGTTCGATTTTCTCGAGGCGCTTGACCCGGTCCTGCACCATCGCGGCCTTGGAGGCCTGGTAGCGGAAGCGACGGATGAAGTCCTCGGTCTTGGCGATCTCCTCGCGCTGGGACTCGTAGCGGGCCAGCAGGCTCTCCAGTTCGACCTTGCGCACTTTCTCGTATGCGGAATAGTTGCCGACGTAGCGCTTCAGGTCGCCCTGGAAGAGCTCATAGACCTCGTCCGTGCAGACGTCCAGGAAATAGCGGTCATGGGAGACCAGGAGGTAGCCGCCCTTGAACTCGCGCAGCCAGTGTTCCAGCCAGTCGCGGGCTTCGATGTCCAGGTAGTTCGTCGGCTCGTCCAGCAGCAGGATGTCCGGCGCCTCCAGCAGGACCTTGGCCAGGGCGATGCGCATCTGCCAGCCGCCCGAGAATTCCTCGACCGTCCGGTCGAGGTCGGCCTCGGAGAAGCCGAGGCCCGAAAGCGTCATGGAGACGCGCATTCTCCGCTCGTACCAGCCGGAGGCCTCGACCGACTCGTGCAGCTGATGATGCTCCTCCACGAGGAGCCGCGTGCGGTCGTCGTCGGCCGACACGCCTTCCAGGGTCCTGCCGAGCTCCTCCATCCGCGAGATCAGGACGGCGATCGCGTCGAAGGCGGATTCCGCCTCCTCAAGCAGAGTCCGCCCCTTGTGGACTATGCCCGACTGGGGAAGATAGGCGACCCGGGTGCCTTTCTGGACGGCTCGTTCTCCCGAATCGGGGGAGAGCTTGCCTGCGATCACCTTCATGAGGGTGGACTTACCTGAACCGTTCGCCCCCGCCAGGGCCGCGCGCGAAAGCGAAGCGAGGTTGAGGGAGGCGTTCCGCAGGATGTCGCGGTCGCCGAAAGCGAGGGAAACGCGATTGAATTGTACGAAAGCCATGCCTATCGCTCCGCGCTGGAGAAAAAGATGACCGTCGGCGAAGGGCCGCGGCGTTGGGCGAGGACGCCCTCGAGCGAGGATGGCGGCAAGTACTCCAGGCGGAGACCGCCCGGTTCAAGCGTATACAGGAAATTAACTGGAGAAGAAATTTCCGCGGGATCGAAGGACAAGGAGAGGGCGCCTGAATAGGCGGTTGCGAGATCGTCCGAGAGGAAAAGGCGCAAGCTCGCCCTTCCCGTTCCCTTCGAAGCGGATGGGATTATGGAAGGAACGAGGATATCGTAGCCGGTCCAGGCGAACCCTCCTTCGCTCGTGAAAGCCAGGGTGCCGTAATTCTCGCTCCTGAATATGGGTCCCAGCCGGAAGATGGACCGGAACAAGGAATCCCTCCGCTCGGTCTCGCGTGCGATGAAGTCCTCGGCGCTGGAGGGAAGGGCGACGAAGACGGCGGAACGCTGGGCGCCTCCCGCATCGATGTACTGGACCGAGAGTACCGTATCGGAACGGAGGCTCGCCTGAACACGGCTGCCCTCGAAGAGCCAGGTCCGGTCCCGTACGGGAGCGACGGCGGAATACGGATAGGACAATTCCAGTTTGGGAAGGGAGATGCGGACGATGCCGGTATCCTGTCCCGGAAAGAAACCCCATGAGGCGGAGAAACGTTCCAGATCGATACGCTTGGTATCGATCATCTCTTTGTAGACTTCGGGATGCCAGGCGGTCGAGAAGATGAGGTCGAGCTTGGGATCGGCCTCCGCGCTCTCCGCCGCCGCGGGGGCGGCGACGGGGGAACCGCGTTCCTGCCGGAAGAGGCGGAGCCGGTAGGAGAAACAATATCCGATCTGGCCGTCGTCGGTCAGGACCTTCAGCCACTCGCCGGGAAGCGGAGAGTCCCCGCTCATCGCGGGATTGCCCTTCGCCCTGCCGATTACCTTTACGACCTGACCGAGTTTGAGACGATAATTGCGGTTGGCGTTATTGTCCGGTTCGGCGCGTATGGGAAGCCCGTCCTGGACGGCTTCCGCGTAGGCCGACGCGAATTCGGAGAAAGCCTCGGAGTATGCTTCGGCCTTGCCCCGGCTTCCGGCGAATTCGAGTTTCCAGATGGGGAGTTCGAAGCGGCGCGCCTTTCCTCCGGCTTCGTCCTCCGCCGAAACGACCCAGACGCCGTTGATGTTCGATCTTATATGGACGGGAAGCACGGTACCCGCGGCAACCGAAGGATCGTCGATGGACCAGAGCAGGACTCCGTAGCCGAGAAGCCGGGAACAGGAGGAAAGGGCGAGCAGGATGAAGGCCGCGGCCGCCGTTTTCGCGGCGCGCGTGAATCCGGCGCGCTCTCCGAAGCCGGTTGTATTCATATCGTCCCGTTCCTCCGTGCGTCCAGCATAGCACATAGGCCGTGCCGGGGCCAAGACTTCGCATGTACAGGTCTGGCGTCAGTCATCCCCGAACCCTTCGCCGCCCCGCTCGGCGCTGTCGGCCGCCCAGCACGCGACCAGCAGGCGGAAGCGGCTGTAAACCGTCAGGTCGTCGTCCAGCACCGCTTCCGCGAGCAGGGGGACGGCTATAGGCCGCGTTCCGGCCGGGCGCGCGCGGATCCATTGGGAAAGGGAAGCCCCCTCCCCCTTCTCCATGAACGCGGCGACTGCCTCCCGTAATACGGCGGACTCCTTATCCGCGTCCGATCCGCGGCGGTGGACCGCGCTCCGCTCGAACGCCGCCTCGACCTCGTCCAGGGCCAATACGGCGGCGAGGGTCGGGTCCTCGGCGTAACGGAGGAACACGGGGTAGAAACGATCCAGGATTCCGAGGAGGCTCGCCATCGCGAGGGCGACCTCGTCCCGGAGGTACGGAGGCGGATCTTCAGCACGCAGCAGGTCCAGCAGCACCTGCAGGGAGGCGATGTCGTCATAGGTCTCCAGCGCCGCGACGCCCATGATTTTCATACGCGGATTACGGGCCCTGGCGACGCGCGCCTCTATATCCCGCAGGCTTTCCTCGTCGTCCAGGCGCGCGAGCGCCAGCATCGCCTCTCCCGCCAGCATATAGTCGTCGGAATCGAGGGCCCTGCGGAGGGCGGGAAATGCGGAACGGGCTTTTTGCTTGCCGAGAATGCGGGCGGAAACATAGGCGGTGGTATAGGGGTTCTGGTCGAGGTCTGCGACAAGGCAGGCCTCAGCTTCCGCATTCAGCGCGCCGAGGGCCTCGATCGCCGAAAGCGCCTCCAGCCGGACCGAAAGGCGGGGAGACTTCAGGCGATCTAACAGACCGGAAATAGCGACCGCGGACGGTGCGTCGTGCAGGGCGCCGAGCAGCGCTTCTTCCTCGGAGGAGCTGCGGCTTTTCTCCAACCGGTCCAGAATGGTGAGCGCCTTGAGATCCCGGAAAGAAAATATGACGCCCAAGGCTCCGCGGAAGGAGAGCGATCCGAGCCGTACCAACCTGCGCTGGAGAAAGGCGGCCAGCAGGATGGCCGCCGTAAGCAAGGCGAAGAAAATGCGATAGGAGGCGACCGCGGAAAATCCGGCGGAAGCCAATCCATCCAAGGCCACGCCGCCCGAAATTGAACCGAGAGCGCCGGCCGCGCCGAATACGAAGTAATACAGGATCCCGAGGTTCAATAGTTCATCGGGCTTGACGAGCGCGAAGAAGTAGGTCTGGGCGACTCCCTCGGCGCCCGCGAATCCGAAGTTGACGGAGAAATGGAAGGCGGAGAGGAAAACCACGGTCGCGAAGGTCGAGGAAGCCAAGGAAGGAGAGACCAGGACGGGAACCAGACTGAAAGCCGCGACCAGGGTGTATCCGATGTACAACGGCTTGGATCCGATCCGGTCCACGAGCAGGCGCGTGAGCAAGCCCATGGTAAGTGCGCCGAGGCCGCCGAAGACGGTGAACAACGCGATCGCTCCGTCCCCTTGAAGGTAGGCTTCCCTGCTGTACACGACCGAAAACGCCCTCGCGACAGAAGACACGAAACTGACGATGAAGAAGACCGCGATGAAAAGCCTGAACGGAGGACTGCGGAATGAACGGGCGGCCGTCGCGAAGAATGCGCCCGATCCTTCATCGCAGGAGCGTGGAGGCTCGGGCACGCGGAAAAGCAGGAGGCTCCCGGCGACCCCGGAGACGATTCCGATCCCCACGATCACGCCGTACAGGGCGAGCGGCGGGGACCTGCCGAGCAGCAATGCGAGGGCGAAGCTCACGACCATGGCGACCGCGCTGTTGATCACCTGGATGGAGGTGATATAGGCGCCCTTGTCGCTGCCCGAGGCCAATTCGTTCAGAACCGGATTGTTGCCGATCAGGCCTATGCCTCGGCTGGCATGGAAAAAAAATACCGAGACCAGCATCAGCGTCAGGCCTATATCGGCCCGCCCGCGCGATGCGGCGAACGGCGCGAAGAGCAGAGGAATCATCAGGACATACCGGAAAAGCCAGGCGGCGGCAAAGACGCGGACGATGGGGAAACGGGAAACCAGGCGTTTTCCGACCGGCATGAAGAAGAAGGCGATGAAAACGAAGGAATTGAGCAATCCGATCGCTGATGAACTCGCGCCGAGCCTGAGGGCATAGAGGGTCACGATGTTTCCGCTCAGGAGCGTGAAAGACAAGGCGTTGAGCGCATTGAAGGTATTGTAAAGTCCCCTCGCCTTCTTCAGTCGGTAGGGGGACAGGGCTCCATCCATTTGCGTTGATATTACCGTCCGTATCAAAAGGCGGCAAGTGCATTTCCGGATTGGTTTTTCTTCTTCGTCCCGTGCTACTATTGAAACGTCGCCGCGAGAAATCGGACGGCATAACAGGGAAAACCGCTCGAAGCGGCAGGTCGGACCTCCGGGTCGGCTCGTGCTCGAAGCGTCCCCGAATCGGAGGAACAACATGAAACGTATCATCGCCGCCCTCTTTTTCTCTTCAATAGCCTTGTCCGCCTTCGCGGATGCGGACGAAGACAGGGTGCTCGCCGAAGCCCGCCGGAGGGCGGAACGGGACCGCGCGGAGGCGGAGGCCGACGAGGCGCGGGAGGAAGCCCGGGAGGCCATCAAGGAAGCCCGGGAAGAGTCACGCGAAGCGGACGCCGGGAACGACATCTTCCTTCCGATCGCCCTCTCGGTGTTGCCCGGCTCGCCCCTTCCGGGGAGGGACGTCGATTCCAGCCTGGGACTGGGCCTCATCATCAGCGTGCTCGACGACGTATACGGACTGCAGGCCAGTTCCATCGGGAGCGTCGCCGAGGGCTCCGTCAGCGGAACCCAGCTCAGCGGCATCTTTTCGGTGTCCGAAGGCCGAGTCGGCGGGTTCCAGGGCTCGGGAATCTTCAACGTGGCGGAAGACGACGTCGCGGGCTTCCAGAGCGCGGGCGTATTCAACATCGCTGAAGGCTACCTCGGAGGCGGACAATCGGCAGGCGTGTTCAATATCGCCGGAGAAGGCGGTCCGATCCAGATCGCCGGCGTGTTCAATATCGCCGAACGCGATTTCACCGGCTTCCAGATCGCGGGAATCTTCAACATCGTCCAGGACTTGGAAGGCGTGCAGTCGGCCGGAATCTTCAACATCGCGCGGGAGGTGCACGGATTCCAGATAGGCGTGGTCAACGTCGCGGACAGCGTCTTCGGTCTCCAGGTCGGGCTCGTTAACATCGTTATCAACGGCATAAGCGACATGGGCGTCTGGGTCGAGGATTCGGGTTCGGCCTACGCCTTCATGCAGCGGGGAACCTCGAATTTCTACACCCTCGTCTACGCGGGCGCTCCGAAGGACGACTGGTTCGTCACCGATGAGAGGATCTCAGCCGGCCTCGGCGGAGGTTTCAGGATCGGAGGCTACCGTCGCTGGGAGCCCGCGTTCGACTTCGACGTTTCAGCCAAAGCCAGAATCGATTCGGACGCCATCCAGACGGCTTGCGAGGACGGAACCTGGTACTTCCCCAAGGTTTTCCCGAGCGCGCGCGCTTCCATCCGCCTGCCGGTCGGCATAGGTCTGGCGCTGCACGCGGGCTATATCCTGGATGCCGAATACGAGGGGGGAAACAGCGTCCCCGAGGAGTTCCAAGAGGGCGATGCCTGGTCCACCAGCCTCCTGGGCGTGCACTGGACCTTCCATCCCAAGCTCTTCCTCGGTCTGTCCCTATAGCCGATCCTTGGAACCTTGATTCTCGGAGCCATGATTCAAGGATCAAAGTTCCAAGAATCAAGGTTCCTTGAAGAATACCGTCCGCGCGTTCTTTCCCTTCCGCGTCGGCTTCCGTTCGTCGACTCACTTGTACGGCTGCTTTCGGTAGCTGGCCCGTCCGGGGTCGGCGGCGCAGGCCAGCTGGTGCGCCTGCAAGGCGGCGAAAACCGCGAGCAGCTGATCGGGCCGCTCGTAGCGATCCAAGCCCGCCGCCTCCAGCGCGAGCATGAGTTCGTGCGTCGCCTCCAGAGTCGAAAGGCAAAGTTCGTCGGGCTGGCGTTTGATGAGCCAGCGGCTCCGCGCGGTGGGGGTGAACATCAGTCGGGGAAGCGACTGCAGCAACGGGCTGCACCTGAGCATTTTCTTGGCCAGCGGCCAGGTGGCATCCACCAGGAACACGAGCAGGCGCCGGTTCCCCAGCTCGGCCGAAGTCAGCCCTCCCTTGGACAGGTCGCGCGAGAGCGGCCCGGGATACAGTAGCATCGGCAGGTAGGCCGGATCGGCCAGCAGGTCGAGCACGCGCGGATTCCCGTCGAATTCCACGCCCATGACGATCTCGGCATCCTGGAAGGAGAGGGCGGTTAGCCTTCCCGTTCCCGATTTGACCTTCCTGACTTCGTGCGGGTGCATGAGGAAAACGAGCTTCACCGCCGAACGCATCGGCGGGACCATGGAGCAGAGGCAAGCCGTGGATGGACGGCGGCAGCGGAGGCAGATTTCTCTCACCCCCAAGGACTAGCACGCAGGAAGGTTGATGGCAAGGGTCGGCGTGCGGTCAGCGTCCGGCCGGCGTCCGGCCGGCATGCGGGACGCCCGCTTTTTGTTGACATAAAAGATCATCTATTCTATTATATCAATCAGGACCTTATTTAGTTCATTTGGGGGGCTCAATGGTCTCTGCGGGCACGAAATACGGATTGCGTTTCGCGGTTGAGCTGGCTATCCGCTGGGGCGAAGGGCCGATCGACGCCGCCAGCGCCGCGAAAAAACGCGGCATCCCCGAGTCGTATCTCCGCAAGATAGCTTCCGCGCTCAGGAAAACGGGCCTCGTGGCGGCCGATCGGGGACAGGCAGGCGGTTACCGTCTGAACCTCCCCCCTTCCTCCATCAGCGTGCTCGATATCTACGACGCCCTGGAAACGCCCGGTTCCGTTCCCGCGGGAAAGCCGGATCCGGTGGACGCCTGCTGGGAGAGCTTCGAACGCGAGCTGCGCGAACGGCTCGGCGGCACTTCGCTCGAGGACATAGCCCGATCGTTCCCGGAAGGGCCGTCGGATTGGAATATCTGAGGATAGGAATTATTGACCGGGAAATACCGGAGGAGGCTCGGATGCGGATAGCGGCTAACATCACCGAACTGGTAGGCAATACCCCGCTGGTGTACGTGGACAGGATCAACGACGGCAAGGCGCGGATCGCCTTGAAGCTCGAAAGCGCCAACCCGATGTCAAGCGTCAAGGACAGGATCGGCAAGGCGATGATAGACGACGCCGAACGTCGCGGGATCCTCAAACCGGGCGGCATCATCGTCGAACCGACGAGCGGCAATACCGGCATCGCCCTCGCCTTCGTCGCCGCCGCGCGGGGCTACCGGGTCATATTGACCATGCCAGAAACGTTCAGCCTTGAAAGGCGCAAGCTCCTCAAAGCGCTCGGAGCCGAGCTCGTGCTCACCGAAGGCGCGAAGGGCATGAAGGGAGCCATCGCCGCGGCCGAGGAGATCACCGCCCGTACGCCGGGAGCCTTCATGCCGATGCAGTTCGACAATCCGGCCAATCCCGCAATCCACCGCACCGCGACGGCAAAAGAAATCTGGGAGGACACGGACGGAAAGGTGGACATCTTCGTGGCCGGCGTCGGGACGGGGGGTACGGTTAGCGGCGTCGGCGGCTTTCTCAAGGAAATGAAGCCTTCAGTGAAGATATACGCGGTCGAACCGGTCGATTCTCCCGTTCTTTCGGGCGGACAGGCCGGTCCGCACAAGATCCAGGGCATCGGCGCCGGTTTCGTGCCGAAAAACTTCGACCGCTCCGTCGTCGACGAGATCCTGAAGGTGAAAACCGAGGATTCCGGCCAGACGGCCCGGGAGCTCGCCAAGAAGGAAGGTATCTTCGCCGGCATCTCTTCGGGCGCCAACCTCTGGGCCGCCCTCGAACTTTCCCGCAGGAAGGAGAACGAGGGCAAGCTCATCGTCGCGGTCGTCTGCGATACGGGCGAGCGCTATCTTTCCACCTGGCTCTGGGACGAATGATGAATTTCGCTTCCATCGCGCATGCCCCTCGAACTATACTCTTATGCACGATGGAGGGTTCCCATGGCCAAAACGACGAAAATTCCCCCGCGCTCGGAAGTCGCGGTTGCTGATACCTGGAATCTATCCGCCCTTTTTTCCGCCGACGACGCCTGGGACGACGCGCTCGGCCGCTACGAGAAACTGGCGGAGAATATCGAGGGCTACCGGGGCACTCTCGGAGCGTCGGGGGCGGCCCTTGCGGACTGGCTGGACTTCTGGAAGGAGCTCTCTATGCTGGAGGAGCGCCTTTCCTATTATAGCGAACTGAGGCAGACCGAGGACGAAGGCGCCAGCGAGTCGCGCGCGCGGGTCGGAAGGTTGGCCATGGCGGCCGCCAAGGCGCAAGCGGCCGCCGCGTGGGCGACTCCCGAGATACAGGCGATCGACGACAAGGCGATGGAGCGCTTCCTCGATGACGAGCGCATCGAAGAATACCGAATCTATCTGAAGAAGATGCTCCGCTGGAAAGCCCATATCCTCTCCGACAAGGAGGAGCGGATCCTCGCCCTCCAGAGCGAGGCCGAAGGCACACCGCGCGAAGCCTTCTCTGTGCTGACCAACGTGGACCTCGATTTCGGCTCCGTGGAGACCGAGGACGGTCCCCTCCCGCTCTCCCAGTCCACCTGGTCTTCCTTCATGGAGAAACCGGACCGCGACCTCCGCCGCCGCGCTTACGTCTCCTTCTATTCGGCTTACGAAAAGCACAAGACGACCCTCGCGGCCCTGTATTCGGGTTCGGTGAAGCAGGATGTCGTCAAAGCCCGCGTGCGCGATTTTCCCTCGGCCCGCGCCATGGCCCTCTTCGGCGACGACGTGTCCGAGGATGTCTACGACAACCTGGTCGCCACCGTGAACGCGAATCTCGCCCCCCTGCACCGCTATTACGACCTCCGCAGGAAGGCGCTGAAGCTGGACGAGCTGCGCCATTGGGACGTCTACGCGCCGATCGCTCCGGCCGCACGGAAGAGAACGAGTTGGGACGAGGCGGTGGAGCTGATAGGCGACGCCCTGGCACCCCTCGGCAACGAGTACGTCTCCACCCTCAGGGGCGGGCTCCTCGGCCGCTGGGCCGACCGCTACGAGAACAAGGGAAAACGCTCCGGCGCTTTTTCCGCGGGCAGCTATACGGGCGAACCCTATATATTGATGAACTACAAGGACGACGTGATACGCGACGTCTTCACCCTCGCCCACGAGGGCGGCCATTCCATGCACTCCTGGTATTCGGCCCGTTCCAATCCCTTCATGCACTACGGCTACACGATCTTCGAAGCCGAAGTCGCTTCCACCTTCAATGAAGAGCTCCTGTTCCGCCATCTGGAAAAGAAAGCGGAATCCGCTGAACTCAAGGCCTGGCTGGTGAACAAGCGGATCGATGACCTCCTTGCGACCTTATACCGCCAGACGATGTTCGCGGAGTACGAGGCAAGGACGCACGCGCTGCACGAATCCGGTACGCCGCTCACCGTCGACGTGCTGCGCGGGGAATACCGCTCGCTCCTGGTCAAGTATTTCGGTCCCGCGATGAAGCTCGAAGAAGCCAGCGACATGGAAGGCCTGCGCATCCCGCACTTCTACGGCGCCTTCTACGTCTACAAGTATGCCACCGGCGTTTCCGCATCCCTCGCCCTGGCCGAACGCGTTCTCTCGGGCGGCGCGAAGGAACGGGACGACTACTTCGCCTTCCTGAAGTCCGGAGGTTCGCGGTTCCCTATAGAAGCCCTGCGGGTCGCGGGGGTGGACATGGCGAGTCCCGTACCCGTGCGGAAAGCCTGCGAGGCTTTCGCCCGCATGGTGGACGAGCTGGAAAGCCTGATCGACCGATAGGCCGGACCGGGCGAGGCAAAGATGGAGACCCCATGACGGAAACCCGATGACGAACCCGAATCCGGAAAATGCGCTGCTGATCGTGACGGCGGTCCTCGCGTTCTCCGCCTCCCTTTCCGCGATCCTCAGTCTGTACCTGTTCGAACGGCGCTTCAGTTCGAGGAGCGCCGGCTGGATGGCGCTTCTGATGCTGGATTGCGCCGCCTGGTCGACCCTCAACGCGTTCGAGAATATCGCGAACGGATTGACGGTCAAGTTGATCATCGCGAATCTCCAGTATCTTCCCATCGCGGCCATTCCCGTCGTGTGGTACGGCTTGGGTTCTTCCCTCCGCAAGGAGGAACTCTCGGAAACCGGACGGAATCCGTCGCCCGCGATCTGGCTGCTGCCCGCCGCCACCTTTCTGCTCGTCTGGCTGGATCCTTGGCTCGGCCTCGTACGTCATTCGTTCCGGTTGCAGGAGCGGACCGGCTTCGCCGTTCTCGCCAAGTCGTTCGGTCCCTGGTTCTGGCTGCATTCCGCGTATTCCTATTTCTGGATCCTCGCCGGCACTTTCCTTATCCTCCGCTGCCTTCGAACCGGGAAGTCGACGAGCAGGACCCAGCTCGCCCTGCTGATCGCGGGCACGGTCCTTCCCGTCGCGGCGAACCTGCTGTACATCCTCGGACTCTTCCCCATCCCGGACTTCGATCCGACCCCCCTCGCGTTTTCCGTGACCGGGCTTCTTCTGGCGATCAACCTGTCGCGTTTCCGTTTCCTCACCCTCATCGGCGCCGCCCAGGCCGCGGCGATCGACCGTTTGCACGATGCGGTACTGGTGTTCGACGGAAGGGAAAAGCTCGTGTACGCAAACTCGGCGGCCAGGAATTCTTTCGGTATCGGCGCGGCGGATCTCGGAAAGAAGACAGATGAACTTGACCTGCCGACAGGGACAGGCGACCAATCCAGAGGCGACAGGCTCTACGAAAGCCGCGCCGCCAGGATACTCAGGGACCACCGCGATATGGGACAGGTGCTGACCCTGATCGACGTGACGCGGCGGGTCGGCGCCGAGCGCGCGCTTATCGCGGCCAACCGCGACCTGGAAGGGAAAATCGCCGAACGCACCAGGGAGCTGGAGGAGAGCGCCCTGAAGCTTTCCGAGGAACTCGAGCACCGCACGCGGAGCGAGCGGCAACTCTATCACGACGCTCTGCACGATCCCCTGACGGGACTGGCGAACAGGAATTTGGTGCTGAGCAGGATCGAACAGGCCATCCTGCATTCCCGACGCGACGCCTCGTTCGCCTACGGGGTCCTGTACCTGGATTTCGACGCTTTCAAGAACGTCAACGACAATTACGGCCATGAGACCGGAGACGCCTTCCTCCGCGACGTATCGCTGAGGTTCAAGCATTGCGTACGGGAGACGGACACCGTCGCCCGCATCGGCGGAGACGAATTCGTGATACTGCTGGAGAGCGTCGGCAGTCCCACCTACGTAGGCGAGATCGTGGATCGGATCGTCGACGAATTATCCGTGCCGCTCAACTTCGGCCACAACGCGGTGGTCCCTTCCGCGAGCATCGGTGTGCTGAACGGCCGGCCGGATTATTCCAGACCCGAAGAGTGCCTCCGGGACGCCGACATCGCGATGTACACCGCCAAGGTCGCAGGGAAAAACAGAAGCGTGGTGTTCGCGGAGGACATGCGGCTGCAGTACACGACGCAGAACCGCCTGCTGGGAGACCTCCGCCTCGCCCTATCCTCGGGCGGCATTACCCTCGCCTTCCAACCCATCGTCCATATGGACGGGAAGCCGGCCGGTTGCGAAGTCCTTGCGCGATGGAGGCATCCTGAATTCGGCCCCATCGGTCCGGACCGCTTCATTCCGCTCGCGGAATCTTCCGGGCTCATCGTACCGCTGGGAACCCTCGTCCTCCTGGAAACCCTGAAGACCGCGGCAGCCCTGGTGGAAGCCGGTTTCATAAAGATCCGGGACCGGAAAAGCGACTTCTTCTTTTCGGTGAACGTCTCGGCCATCCAGCTGAGCCAGCCCGATTTTATGGAACTGATACTCTCCTCCATCGACCGGCTTTCCCTCCCCCGTTCAATGATCCATCTGGAAATCACCGAAACGGCGATCATGGAGAACCGGGAGATGATCATCGCGGTGGTCGAGCAGCTTGCCGCGGCCGGCGTTCCCTTCAAGATCGACGATTTCGGTACGGGATATTCATCCCTCGGCTACCTCCACCGGATTCCCATCGAATCGGTCAAGATCGACCGCAGCTTCATAGAGCGGACCGGCGTCTCCGGAGGAACCGCTTCCGCCTCCGACGGACTCGTGCGCGGCATCATTTCCCTCGCCCATGAGCTGGGCAAGACCGTCGTGGCCGAAGGCATAGAGACGGCGGCCCAGGCCGACCTGCTCCGCAGCTACGGTTGCGATTACGGCCAAGGCTATTTCTTCAGCAAACCCCTGAGCGAAGCGATGCTGACTCTCTCATTCAATCCTGACGTCGCCAAGGATAGAACGTAGAATGGAAACCACACGGATCGACATCGAGACGAGAGCCGTCCGCCGATCCGTTATCGTCTCCTATTTCATGAGCGCGGGCGCGGAAGAAATAGGGGATCGGATGGAGATCGGTCCGGATTCGGGAGTACGCGTCGGGCCCGAAAAAACGGTATCTCTCGGATCGATCGACATTCCTTCGGTGGACCTCGCATTTTACGGGGAGAAGGATCGGACGGAACGCCTCGTTCAGGACTTCCGAGCGCGTTTTCTGACGGCCGGAGGCTGAGACCCGGCCGCGCCCAAGCCCCGAGCGCCTGAGCCGGGAGCGCCGGGCGCCTGGGCCGGGAGTGCCGCGCCGAACAGCGGGACCTTCGCAGTCCTCGGCCGATAGGACAGCACCGACCTGATCCGGCCGCCCGCATCGATTTTCCGACGCTACGCTTCCAAGGAAGCCATGAGGGCGAAATAGCTTTCGGGCGATCGATTCCGGTTGAGATCGTACCAAGCTTCCGATGTCGCCGAGCTCATTACGTCAAGCAGCTTGAATACCTCACGGGCGAATTCGAGGGGCGCGAGGCCGGAAGCCGTGACGAGGTCGCGGTCCGTGACCGCGCCGTATTCGCGGTAAAGCGCTTCCCCCCGATACAAGGGACAGAGCTGTTTGAGGAATTCCAAATTATTGCTCGTATGGGCGCGTTCATCCAGTAACCCTTCGCGCCCGAGCGCGATCGTCGCCCCGCAGATGGCCGCGACGGGCAAGTCCGCTTGCAGAAAGCGCCGCGCCAGGCCGAGCGCTTCGGCATGGGCGCCGGCGTCCATCCAGGAATCGCCCCCCGGCAGGACGAGAAGCGCCGCGGTATCGGTCTGAACGGAATCGGGAGTCAAATCCGGGATGATTCGGAGTCCGCCCATCGTGACGACCGGTTCCCGTCCGGCTGAAAATGTCTTCACGTCGATTCGCTCCGCTCCTGTCCTGAAGTAACGGGCCGAAGCGAGTTCCGCGGTCAAATAACCGATTTCCCAATCGGCCATCCCTTCGAATGCGTACACGTACGCGATTTTCCTATGCATGGCGTGCCTCCTGTGCGTGTACAGCTTACTATCGCGATGTGTCAGGTTATGTCATACTTTAACCGGAAAAACATGAATCGCATCGACCGGACGCTCTCCATCTTGCTCTTGCTCCGCGGCGGAAGGGCCGTCTCAGCCGCAAACCTCGCACGTAGATTCGAAGTCTCGGTCAGGACGATCTATCGGGATATAGAAATCCTCGGGGCCCAAGGAGTTCCGATATATTCGGAGATGGGCCGCACCGGCGGATTCAGGCTGCATGAGGGCTATTTCCTGCCGCCGGTAGCTCTCGGCGCCGAAGAGGCGATCACCCTCATTCTCGGCCTCCTGATCCTGAAACGGCTCAGAGTCGCGCCGTTCCCCGCGGAAGCCGAAACCGCGGAACGGAAGCTCATGGCGGCGCTTCCCGCGGATACCCGCGATCGGGTTTCCCGCGCCGGGCGCTTCATCGGCTTCGAAAGCGTGCCTGCCGATCTCCTGCACCGCGAGGACGATAATCCTGAAGTCCCCCGATCATCGCCCGGCACCGAGACGGCGGTCGTCGGCTTGTTCCTGCGTTCGATATTGGACCGTTCGCGGGTGCGGCTCCGGTATTCGGCTTCGAGCCGGGAAGAAGCGCCTTACGCCGAAGTCGAACCTTACGCGGTTCTGTGGGATCGCGACCGGTGGTATCTGGCGGGGAGGAAAACGGCCGGGAACGGAGAACTCCGGATGTGGCGGGCGGATCGCGTATCCGACCTCAAGCGGGGTCCTTCGCTCAAACCGACGCGGAACGATTTCGACGTGGCGGATCTTCTTGAACGGAAATGGATGCGCGGCGCGATGGTTCGCTGGACGCTGAACAACCCGGCGCGCGTCGCGATGACCGGAAGGCAGGCGGGGCTACTCAAACGCGATTGGTACTACGGATCGGCGGTTTTTTCGGAAGAAGCGGACGGCCGGGTGGTGATGACCTACGGCGAATCCTATCCGGAGGCGGCGACCGAACTTGTCCGATGGCTCGGGCCGGGCGCCGAACTTTTGGAGCCGAAGGAATGGAGGCCGCTCGTGGTTGAAGAACTGCGGATAATGTTGGCGACCCATTTAAAATAAAAGTTGGCTTCCGGAGGAATTCGGGGAATAATGAACGCATGTCCGCCTTGGCGCTTCGCCGAACGCATTTTATAGCCCACTCCGATCCTTCCATCCGCCTTCTCGCCCTGAGGGAGCTTGCGGACGCGGGGGAGGACGATCCGGAAGTCAGGCGGGCAAAAGCGGAGATTCCCGACACTCCGGGCGTCCGGGCCGTCATGAAGGATATGCGCCCGGACGGTTGCTGGATCCAGAAGGACACGCGCACCGGCAAGGAATTCGGCGCGGGGGTCGAATACGGAGCCTACGCCAGCACGCACTACCGCCTTTCGTATCTTGCCGAACTCGGACTTGACCGGAGCGATCCCCGGATCGCTGTCGCGGGTGATCGCTACCTCAACCTGCAGTCCGAGGACGGCGATTTCTGGGCCCACATGTCGTGCCTCCTGGGCTTGAACCTGCGCACGTTCGCAAAACTCGGCTATCGGGACGATCCGCGCGTACTGTCTTCCCTGGAGCTTCTGCTCCGGACCGAACGGCCCGATTCCGGGTTCCTGTGCGATATGCATGAGAAGCCTGATCGAGGACCATCGGGTCGGCTCATCAAACGCCCGAAAAGCTGTTTCCGGGGCGCCGCGAAAGTCCTGTCCGCATTCGCGCAATTCCCCGGGCACCGCGCTCATCGCCGCGTCGCCTCCCTCGCGGAGTATTTCCTCCGCAGGGAAGGGATATTCAAGAACTCGGCGCCGGCCGAATACGCGGTCCGCGACGTCGCCGAACCTTCCTTCCCTTTTACTTGGAGCGCCGATGTCGTGCAGGTCCTCTACGCGCTCGCTTCCTTGGGTTACGGCGCGGATCCCCGGCTCGAGCGGGCGTGGCGAATTCAGGAGACGCTCAGGGATCAGGACGGTTTCATCCCGGTGTCCTGGGTTCCCTCCAAATCGCCATGGAAGCCGGATAAGCGGGGAAGGCGTTCGGATTGGATAACCCTGTACGCGGACATCGCCGTAAAACGGAAGGGGAACTGACGCGCCGTCCGAAGCCCCGGTGAATCAAATCGAGAAACAAGGGTTGGAAGAAAAATCATTGACAAATAATGACCGACGGTTATATACTTACCGTGATTTATAAGGAAGGGCGGCCATGGGCATAACCGAACGGAAGTCGAGGGAGAAGGAAGAACGCCGGCAGCTCATCCTGGAACGGACCAGGGCCCTCGTGCTTGAGCGCGGAGTTCCCGCGCTGAGCATGCAGGACATAGCCGACGCGGCGGAGCTGAGCAAGGCCACCCTATACCTGTATTTCGAAAGCAAGGAAGCCCTGCTCGCCGAGATCCTGAACGAATCGTCCGATGCCTTCGTCGCTTATGTCGAAGAACGGCTGGAAGACGCGGATACGGGCCTCGCGGCCCTGCGCAAGCTTTGGGCAAGCTACCTGAGCTTCTTCGGAGAATCCCGCGACGTCTTCGTGCTCACGGGCATCATGAATTTCATCGATCCTTCCAGCTTTTCGGATGCCGTTGGTGGAACCGGTGAAGCCGGTGAAACCGNNTGAAACCGGTGAAGCCGGTGAAAAGATGGCCGCGCGGAAGCCGATACGGAAACTGCAGGACCTCATCGCCCGCATCGTCGAGCGCGGGGCGAAGGACGGAACCCTGGTGCCGACTCTCCAGAGCGACAAGATCGCGCGTACGGCCATGCTCATAGCCACAGCCATCATCGACAACGTGGCCCGCCTCCCCCGCGACGCGCGGGACACGCGCCTCATCAGGGAGGAAATGCGCGGCACCTTCGAACTCATGCTCCGCGGCGTCGCGGCCGAAGGCTGCGACAAAGCCCTGCTCACCCTTCCGCCCGAATGAAGGCGAACGGGCTTCCGCAAAGAATCAGCAAGGATACTTGAGTCATACCGGAGGAATCCAAATGAAACGAATCGCAATCGCCGCCCTGCTCTCGATCGGCACGACGCTCCTATTTTCGCAGAACGCCGACGAGATCGTCCGCGCCTCGCGCGACCGGATCAAGTCCGAGTCCGTCTCAACACGTTCCCGCATGGTGATCAGCTCGAAAGACGGAACCACCACCGAACGCCTGGTCGACCAATACGCCGTGGAAGGCCCAGGCGGCCGCAAGACGCTCATCGTGTTCCAGAAGCCCGCGAGCGTCGCGGGCACCCGTTTCCTCACGATCGAAAATCCCGGCAAGTCCGACGACCGCTGGATCTTCCTTCCCGCCCTCGGCAAGGTCCGCCGAGTCTCCGCGGGGGAAGGTTCGGGCAGCTTCATGGGCTCCGATTTTTCCTACGACGACGTCTCCTCCGCCGACCGCGGGGTGGAGGAGGACGCGCACGTCCTGCTGCGCGAAGAAGAGCTCGACGGAAAAGCCTGCTGGGTCATCGAGTCCAAGCCGAAGGATTCCGGCTACCAGTATTCCCGGATGGTGTCCTGGATCCAGAAGGACAGCTCCATCGCCCGCAGGATCGAAATGTTCGACAAGAAGGGGGCCCTGCTAAAGATCCTCGAACTCGGAAAGATAGAGGATATACAGGGGCGGCTCACGCCCAAGACCACCAAGATGGCGAACGCGCAGACCAAAACGTCCACGACCATCGAAGTGGAGATCCTGAAATACGACGATAAGATTCCCGAGGGAGTGTTCACCACCCGCTACCTCGAGACGGGGAGGCCGTAATGAGCGCGATAAAGCTTTATACTGACGAATCGAACAAGACCGCGCGCCGGACCGGCTCCCGCCTCGCGATCCTCGTCCTCGCCGTATCCATCGCTGTCTTCGCGGTACTTCCCGCCGCGGCGGAAGAAGGTTTCGGCTTCGGCGACCTGTCCGCGGACACGGAGGAGGTATCGGGAGCCGGGACGCTCGCCCCGGCCTCAGGCGTCGGCGTCGCGGGAAGGGCGGACTACGACACCACCGCTTTCTTCGCCGCTGCCGACGCGGTCGCCGACACGCCCCTTTCAGGAATCCCGACCGCCAGGCTCGACTTCAAGGCGCAGGGCGCCTCGGTGGACGCCGCGCTCAGACTCAAGATCAACGAGGCCATCCTGAACGACTCGCCCGAGTCCCTGCTGGACGAAGCCTCGGTCCGGATCGATCTCGGCAAATTGGACCTGGAGGGAGGCCTGTTGAAGCGTTCCTGGGGAAAGGCCGACAACGAGGGTCCCCTGGACGTCCTTAACCCCTACGACCGCAGCGACCTCAGCGTCACCGAAATCCTCGACCGCAAGATCGCCCAGCCCATGCTCTGCGCGACGGTCGCACTCGGTTCGTTCTCCGAACTGGAAGCGGTCTTCCTCCCCGGTTTCGAAGGCCACCGCATAGCCGCGGAGGGCATCTGGGCGCCTGCGGCAGTCAGGAGCCAGAAGGTGGCGGCGAAAAGCCAGATCTATGACGGCTTGTACGCGTCAAATTACGCGGCTGCCTGGTCCGCCGCCTATTCGGCCGCATACGCGCAGATCCTCGCCCTTAATTCGGCTTTGACCGCGGCCCAAGCCAGTTCGGCCGCGACGGCGCAGGCAGAACTCGCCATTACATCCCAGTCCTCCGCCATCGCCGCGCAGGCGGACGCAGCCGCGGACGGGATGGTCGCGGATATGCTGGATTACCCGGATACCCGGACGCTGGAGTACGCCCAGGGCGGGATGCGCTTCACTACGACGCTCGCCGGAGCCGACCTCGGTTTCCAGTATTTTTACGGCTACCTCCCGACTCCCGTCGCCTCGGCCGACCCCGGAGCCTTCGTCGCCAACGGATACCGCGTGCCGATCGGGTATAATCGCTACCACCAGGCGGGAGTCGATCTGGCGACGGTGCTCCTGGGCCTGAACCTGCGGGCGGAGCTGGCGGCCAACGTCACCGAAGACCTGGAAGGCGACGATCCGCTGACGACGAATCCGGCCGTCGCCTGGGCCTTAGGCTTCGACCGTGATCTCTTCGCGGGGATCAGCCTCAACGTCCAAGGTTCCGGCAGCCTCCGCCTCTTGGACGACAAGGTCGGCACGGGAGCGTCCGACGTGGAGAAGGATACCGAATCCGTGAAGACGCGCGTGCTGGCCACCATCATGCAGAAGCTCCTCAAGGATACGGTCGAATGGAAGATGACGGCCGTCTACGATGTCCAGGACGGGGGACTTCTCCTGAATCCGACCCTGGCCTTCATCGCGGGCGACGCGCGGATCGAAGCGAAGGGCGGATACTTCACCGGCGGAAAGGACAGCGATCTCGGCCAATTCGCCGATGCGTCCTACGCCAGGATTTCTTTTTCGTACGCGTTCTAGCGTACACAAGGAAAAAGTATGGAACGTTTTTTCAAGCGGCCACTCGCCATCGTACTGGTCATCGCCGCGATCACGGTCTTCTTCGCCCTGCAGCTCCCGAAGGCCCGGCTGGACAACAACAACTTCCGCTTCGTGCCCAGGAACGATCCGGAACGCCTCGCCGCGCTGAAAATCGACGAGGTCTTCGGCAGCCAGATGCTCATCCTTGTCGGTCTTGAGCGCAGGGGGCAAACCGTGCTCGACGCGGATTTCCTTTCCAAGGTCCGCGAGTACGGAAAAAAGGTCGAAGAACTACCAATAGTCGATTCGGTAACCTCCATCGTCACCACCGATTACATCGGCGGTTCGGCCGACGGGATCGCGGTAGTGCCCATGGTGGGCGATGATTTCACGGGAACGCCCGGGGAACTCGCCGCGGTGAAGGACCGGCTGCTGGAATGGGACATGTACCGGCGGACCCTCGTCTCCGACGACTTTTCGGCAACCCAGATCATCATATCGCTGGACCTCAGCGCGGACAACGCAGGAACGTCCCAGGCCACGGAAACCTACCGCCAGGTGAAGAGGCTCGCCGGGGAGGCGGGCTTCAAGGGAACCGCGATCCATGTGACGGGCATGCCCGTGTTCAGCTCCGTGATCAACGACGCCACGAGCGCCGATCTCCGCATGCTGGTTCCCCTGGTGATCCTCGCGGTGCTTTGCGTTCTGTTCCTTTCCTTCCGCCGCATCGGCGGCATCGTCCTTCCCCTGCTGACCGTCGTCATCTCATCGATCTGGGCCATCGGCGCGATGGCCCTGTTCGGGGTCAAACTCTCGATTATCTCCACGATACTGCCCGTGATCCTCGTCGCGGTCGGCAGCGCCTACGGCATCCACGTCGTAAGCCATTACTACGATACGGTCGCCGGGATGAGGAACATGGGCAAGGAGGAGCACCGGAAAATCCTCTTCCGAACGATGGAGAAAATCGGAAGGCCCGTGCTGCTCGCGGCCCTCACGACTTTCGCGGGTTTCGGTTCGCTCTGCTTCACTTCGGTCGTGCCCATCTTCGAGTTCGGTATCTTCGCCAGCTTCGGCGTCATCGTCGCCTTCGTCGTCTCGCTCACCCTCATTCCTGCCCTCCTCCTCCTCCGGGGCCCCGACCGCAAGGTCCGGAAAGCCGAGGGGCGGAGCGAAGAAGGTTCGAATACCCTGAGCGCCAGGCTCGCCGATTTCTTTTGCGTCATCGCGAGGAAGAAGAAGACGACCCTCTTCGTCGGCTTCGCCGTCACGGCGTTCTCGGTGATGGGAATTTCCCGACTCGTGATCGACAACGTGATGGTCGAATACTTCCGTAAGGACTCTCCCATCGTGAAGTCCGACGAATACATCCGGAAATATTTCGGAGGCACCAAAAACATTAGCGTGGTGGTCCGCGGCGAAAAGCCGGGCGACGTGCTGATGCCGGACGTCCTGGCCGCGATGGACGGGCTGTCAACCTACCTCATGACGAAGGTTCCGGAAGTCGGCAAGACGACGGGCTTCACGGACCTGGTCAAGCGCATCAACCAGGTCTTCAATGCGGACGAAAGTCCTGACGGTCTTTCCCGGACTGTCGGCGCGGCCGCCCTGGAATCCGATTCCGGCTTCGGTTTCGGCTTTGCGGAGGCCGGATCGGCTGAAGACGGAACGGCGGCACCCGCAGGCGCGTTGGCGCCCGCGGAGGCGATGGCGGAGGCGACGGCGCCCGCGGAGGCGATACCTGCCGGGCCGTCCGGAAGCCTCGACCAACTCCGCTTGGTCACCCTGCTGTCAGAAGCCCTCGCCCATGGTTCGGAACGCGGAATGTCGGGCGACGAACTCGTCGCGGCACTCGCGAAGGAGACGAATTACCGGGGAGCGGCCTATTACGAGATCCCCTCCGATCCGGCCCGCTATGCGAAGGAAGACGCCGAAGGGCTGAAAGCCCTGATCGGCAACTATCTGGTCCTGCTTTCGGGCGACCTGAGTTCATTTGCGGACGATCCGCTTGAGCCGACATCCGTCCGCATGAACGTACAGCTCAGGACTGTCGGACAAAAGGACACGGACCGCGCGATCCTGGCTATACGCGAATACGTCGCGGAAAATTTCCCTGAACGGGTGACTGTGGAGATCGGAGGAAACGCGCTCGTGGAAATATCGCTGAACAACCTGGTGGTCCGTTCCCAGCTGAGTTCGGTGGCCAGTTCCCTGCTCATGGTCTTCCTCATCCTCGCTTTCTATTACCGATCCGCAATCGCGGGCCTCATCGCCCTGACGCCCCTGGCCATCTCGATCCTGATCAACTTCGGCGTGATGGGCTACTTCGGGGTCAAGCTCAACATCGGCACGGCGATGGTCGCCTCGATCGCGGTCGGAGTAGGCATCGACTATATCATCCATTATATGGCCGCTTACCGCCACGAATACCTGCGAAAGAAGGAAGGCCGGGACTTCCTGCGCCGCACCTTCCTGACCTCAGGCAAGGCCATCATCTTCAACGCGGCTTCCGTCGGCGCGGGTTTCGCCGTTCTCGCCTTCTCCCGCTTCAACATGCTCGCCTACTTCGGCGGACTCGTCACCCTCACCATGGCGACGAGCTCCCTCGTGAGCCTGACCGTGCTGCCGGTGCTGCTCGATGTCCTGAAACCCGCGTTCATCCGAAAGGCAATGCCCTTCGATGATTTCGAAGCAGGAGGGGAAGACCGCTGAACGCCTCTTCGAATAATACGCGCATGGCCTGAAGCGCCGCGTTGTCCGCGCTTCCCTCCATGGCTTCCTAGGGTATGAAGCGCCGCGCGCGGCCGGGCCGTACCTGGTCCATGGATACGGACGAACTCGTGCCGACCGATCCCGTATCGGCCGCGGCGCGGACACTGCTCGGCGTAAATTACCTGTTCCCCTACCAGCGCCTCGTGGTGGCGAATCTTCTGGAGGCGGCGGCGGCCGCCGGCATCGGCATCAGATGGCCCGAGGGAGAGTCGGCGAAGGGCGCGGCCTTCGAGGAAGGCGTCGATCGGTCGGCGCCCGAGGAAGGGGAGGTCCAGGAGTCAGGCGCCGAACTCGGCCGCCAGATCGTGATCCTTCCGACGGGCGCGGGAAAATCGCTTTGTTTCCAGCTTCCCGCCCTCCTGCTGGATCGGCCAACCCTCGTGCTGTATCCCATTCTCTCGTTGATGGCCGATCAGGAGAGGCGGCTCTCGGAACGCGGTTTCGCGCCCGTCGTGCTGCGCGGCGGCCAGGACGCGGAAGAACGCCGGCGGATCTGGAACCGGCTTGAGTCGGGCGACGCGCGGTTCCTTATCGCGAATCCCGAGGTCCTGCTCACGGACCAGGTGATGCGGCGGCTGGGAAACATCGGCATCGCCCACCTCGTGCTGGACGAGGCACATTGCGTGTCGGAATGGGGTGAAAGCTTCAGGCCGAGCTACCTGAGGGTGGCGGAAATCCTGGAAGCAACCCGGGCGCCGCTCGCGACGGCATTCACCGCGACGGCCTCCCCCGCGGTTCTGGAAAAAGTCCGCCGCTACGCCTTCGGAGAAGCGGGGGCGCGCTTGGTGATGGGCGATCCCGACAGGCCCAATATTGATTACTCGGCGCGCGGGGCAGTCCTGAAGGACCTGGCCGTGCGGGACCTGCTCCGGGCCTACGAACGCCCCGCCATCGTCTTCTGCTCATCCCGCGCGCGGACCGAACGGCTCGCCCGCTTCCTGATCGCGGAACTTCCCGAGAACGAAACCCGCTTCTACCACGCGGGTCTCGAACGGGCGGAAAAGGACGCGGTCGAGCGCTGGTTCTTTTCCAGCGGCCGCGGGATACTCACCGCCACCTGCGCATACGGAATGGGCGTGGACAAGGCGAACGTGCGCACCGTGATCCACCGCGACTGTCCGTCCACCGTCGAGGCTTACCTGCAGGAATCGGGGCGCGCGGGCCGGGACGGCGCGCTCTCCCGCGCGATCCTGCTCTGGGGTCCGGACGATGATCGCGCCCTTGCACGGATGGAGCCGGGTCCATCGCGGGAACGCTTCTCCGCCCTGCTTTCCTGCGCGCGGGAATCGCTTTCATGCAGGCGGAAAGGCCTGCTCGCGATGCTCGGCGCGCAGGACGTAGCCTGCGTCGGTCAGCTTGACGGGCCCGGTGCCGGGGCCATGCCGACGGGCGGCTGCGACGTCTGCAGGGGCGAAGCCTCGGCGGAGCTCCGCGAGCGCGCCTCCTTCACCGGCTTCATAGGACGCAACCGGCTCCGCCTGGATGTGCCCGCCGCCGCCCGCAGGGTCGCTTCGACCTTACGCGACGGCTGGACGGACGAGGCGGCGATGCGAGTCTTCAGGAGGCTCGTGCTGGACGGCGAACTCGCCGAATCCAAGCTTCCCTGGCTCAGGGGAAAGCTCTATCCGCGTTCCATGGAAAAGTAACCTCTCTGAAAACCCGCAGGCTACCTCGGATCGGATCTCCGTTCAGGATGCGGCCGGAACCTTCCTGGTGACGATCACGTCACAGCCCAGTCCCAGCACGTCCGCGATCGCGACCTGCCCCGCGGACACGGGAGCGGTCAACCGAGTCCTCCGGATTTCCTCGATCACGGGGAAAATCATCGCCTTGGGTACGGGCTTGGTGAGGCGGACGCTGGCCAAGGGGCAGCATCCGTTCAGGACGAGCACCGAGGTGGCGATGTTGCGCAGCGGAGAATACAATTCCTGCTCGACGAATTTTCCGCCTTTCGCACAGAACGCGCCTTCTACGGTAAGGAGCTTGCCGTCCTCTATGGAGGCCTCCAGACCACAGCCGCGGGGACAGGCGATGCAGGTATATTCTTTCAGCATAGGACGGAGACCTCCAGCTTGCCGGTTCCCGCCAAGGCGGAAGCCTTCATCGGAATCCGGATCATCTCGGCCGGGATGGCTTTGTCGAGCTTGACGGCCTTGATCACATTCCCATTTTGGATAATCCGGATTTCGCAATGCCCGAACGGGCGCCTGACCCGCAGCGACAGGGTGAAATCGGCGGAAGAGCTGATCTTATGCGGTATGGCATACAAGACGGATGCGTCGCCCGTGATCTGGATAGGACAGTCGGGCAACGCTTCTCCCCGGAGGTAGCGGGCGACCGAGGCGGCCAGTTTTTCGGCCTCCAGCGATACGAAGTCGACCAGATCGTGCACCTGCAGCACGTTTCCGGCCGCGAACAGCCCCGGGACGCTTGTCCGGTAATTCTCGTCCACCACAGGTCCCTTGGTTCGCCCGTCCAACACTGTGCCTGCCATGACGGAAAGCTCGTTCTCCGGGATCAGACCTACCGACAGGATCAGCGTATCGCAGGCCCAATACTTTTCCGTTCCCGGAACCGGATCCATGTTCCCGTCCGTTTCGGCGACCGTGACGCCTACCAGGCGGGAGCGGCCCTTGATGTCGGTCACGGTACGGCTCAGGAAAAGGGGAATTCCATAATCTTCCAGGCATTGCCGGATGTTGCGCGGCAGGCCGCTGGGGTACGGAAGGATTTCGAAGACGGCCTTCACCTTGGCGCCCTCCAGGGTGAACCTGCGCGCCATGATCATGCCGATGTCGCCCGAGCCGAGGATGACGACTTCCTTGCCCACCATCGTGTTGTGCAGATTGATGTAGGACTGTGCGACTCCGGCGGTCCAGACGCCCGCCGGCCGGTTTCCCGGAATGCCGACGGCGCCCCGGGTGCGCTCGCGGCAGCCCATGGCCAGCACGACGGCCCCTGCCCGGAACTCCAGGATGCCGGCCCGGGTGGACGCGGTCACGAGCCGATCCCCCGTGATGCCGATGACCGTAGCTTCCGTGAGGTACGGTATTCCCATTTTTTCCACAAGGTCGATGAAGCGCTGCGCGTATTCCGGCCCGCTCAGGCTTTCCCTGAACCGGGTCAGGCCGAATCCGTCATGTATGCATTGGCGCAGGATGCCGCCCAGGTTCTGTTCGCGCTCCAGGATCAGGATGTCCGCGATACCCAGCGCGCGCAGTTCGACCGCTGCGGCGAGGCCGGCCGGGCCGCCTCCTATGATGATGACGTCTTTATTTTCCATTGGATTACTCCCGCACCCTTCCGGTGAACATCGCCGAGCCCTTAAGGTTGAAAAGGACTTCCGTGACCCTCCGCCCCGTCTCGTCCTGGATCAGCTTGGCGATCCGCGTCTCGCAGTAGCCGCCCTGGCAGCGGCCCATGGTCGCCCGGGTCCGGTTCTTGATGGCGGCCACGGTGCATACCCCCAGGGGATTGCGGATGGCCTTGAGTATTTCGGCCTTGGTGACGCATTCGCAGCGGCAGACGATCTCCCCGTAATCGGGATCCTGTTCGATCAGTTTCTTCTTTCCGGCGAGATCCTGCTCGCTGAAACGCAGGGGAGCCTTCCGCCTCGGTTCGAATGCGGGATTCGGGACAAGCCTTTCCCTCTCCGCCATAAGTGCGACCGCGCGGCGGGCCAACGGAAGGGCGCTCGTCAATCCGGGAGATTCGATGCCGACCAGGTTGATGGTATTGGGAGCCTCCCGGCGCGCCTCGCAGACGAAATCCAGGATTTCGCCGGTCGCCGGATCCACGAGCTTCGGCCGGATGCCGGCGAAGCTGCGGATGAAGTATTCGCGCTTGACCTGGGCGAACATCTTCAGCCCGTCGGCGACCAGGCCGTCCATCTGCTTCCTCGTGACGCTGAAGTCATCAAAATCCTCGGTTATGTACGAATCGGGGCCGATCAGCACGTTGCCGTGGACGGTGGGCGTGGCGTGCGTTGCGAAGCCGCCCTTCGGGTTGGGCGCGGGATACACCGGCATGTTCAGGAAGGCGCCGGCCTTCTTGTCCAGGATGATGTACTCCCCCTTGAAGCCGCGGATGACGTAACCGCCGATGCCAAGCATCGCCGAGATCCGCGCGCTGTTCAGGCCGGCGGCGTTCACCACCCATCGCGTCGTGAAGGTATCCCCGGTGGCGGTTACTTCGTGCATTCCGTCCCTACGGATTATTCCGGTCACTTCCCGGTCAAAGAAAAAATCGGCGCCGTTCTGCCCGGCGTTCTCGGCCAGGGCTATCGTATAGGCCATGGGATCCAGGATACCGGAAGAAGGCGAGTACATCGCGAACTCGCCGCCCGCGCTGGAGTCCAGCTCGTTCAGCCGCTTCCTGTCGACCATCTCCAGGCCGACCGCACCGTTCCCCTCGCCGACGGCCTTGAAACTCTCAAGGCTCGCCCGGTCCTGGTCGGTGAAGCCCACAACGAGCTTCCCGCTGCGCCTGAAGGGTACGCCGAGCTCCTCGGCTACGGCGTCGAATTCCCTGTTCCCCTCGACGCAGCAGAGGGCCTTCAGCGATCCCTTCCGGTAGGTGAAGCCGCCGTGCAGCACCCCCGAGTTCCGGCTTGAATTGCCGCAGGCGACATCCAGTTCCTTTTCGAGCACGCAGATCCTCAGCCGGTATCGCGAAAGTTCCCTCGCGACGGCGCAGCCGACCACCCCCGCTCCGATGATGAGAACGTCGTATCGATCAGCCATCGCATGCACCGCCTATTCCGAAGCTGCGGAGCGTGCGAAACGAACCGCAGGACCGGTATACTATGATCTTTCGCATAACTCAAATATGGTATGGCTATGGGGCCATAGTCCCAGACTATGGCCACGGCGGAGGCTGGATGGACCTCAAATACCTGCGCTACATAACGGAAATCGCCGACGAACGGAACATCTCCAAAGCCGCGCGCAAGCTGGGCATTTCGCAACCCTCACTTTCCATCCACTTGGCGAAACTTGAGGAAGAGCTTGGGGGGCCGCTATTCCTGCGGAACAGGAACGAGTTGGTCCCGACCGGAACGGGGGCGCTCTACGTGCGCACGGCCAGGGAAATGCTGCGGATGAAAGAAGACCTGTACCGCAGGATCTCCGATCTGACGCTCGGGGATTCGGGGTATATCCCCGTCGGGATATTCCAGAACATAGGCGGCCGCATGGTGGCTTCGGTATATCCGAAATTCGCGGCCCTCTATCCGAAGGTGCGCGTCGATATCACCGACGCCCGATTCCAAACCCTATACGAGGGCCTTATGAGGGATATCATCCGATTCGCCTTCGTCGCGCTGTTCAAACTGGAGGCTCCCGATCTGCAATTCGAAATCATCAAGGATGAGGAATTCGTACTTGCGCTTCCCGCGGATCACCCCTCCGCCGCGGCCGCCTCAGCTTCGACGAAAATCGATCTCGCGGGGATGATGTCGGAGCGATTCCTCCTTGCCCCGCCCGGCACCGTACGCAGGCAGGTGGAGGACGACCTGTTCGCCCGATCGGGATTCGAACCGAGGGTGAACGGCGAGGTCCACAACCTGCGGACCATGACCGAAATGATAGCCGCGGGCTCCGGGATAGGCCTCGTGCCGAGGGGCTACATCGATCCGTCCAGGAAGATCGCGTATTTCTCCCTGATCCAGCATCCCCGCTGGCAACTCGTCGCCGCATGGAAGGATAACGCGACCCTGTCCCTCGCCGAACGGGATTTCATCGAACTGGCAAGGGAATACTACGACGCCCACCATTCGTATCTATGACAAGGCTACTTCCGGGCGCCGAAGATCCGCGCGGCCTCCGTTGAAAGCGCCCTCGCCTCCTCCGCGCTTCCTACCACCGACTGAACCATGAGGCCTATAGGCGAGAGGTTCTTCGCCACGAGTTCGAAGTCGTCCTTGTCCAGCGGTCCCCGCAGGAAGATCCGCCTGCCTTCCTCCTGGATGCGTTTAAGGTATGGGATGAGGTCCGGCAGGCCCATCTCCCCGACATCCCGGTTGACCTGAAACACGCCGATCTCCTTGATCGAAAGGAAATCATCCAGCAGGAACAAGGACGAACTGTGCAGGTGGATTATGCTGTAGGGGAAGGCGCGGGCGATCCTGCGGTCCGCCTCCAGCACGATGTTCCGGTACAGGTCGGGCGAATAGACGGCCGTCGCGTCTTCCTGCATGCGGACCAGGGGGCCGGGCGCCCACATGGAATAGGCTTCGATGAAGTGCTCGCCGCGGAAAGGTACGGTGGCCGCGTGGTGGGCCTTCGTCAGGGCGATGAGGACTTCGGCCGCCCGCCCCGCGAACGCGGTCGCCTCCGCCGGATCCTCCATCAGGCCGATTATGGCTTCCGTGTGTCCGCGCAGGGCGCCCATCACGTCGGTGACGCCCCTGAGTATGGGAAGCCCCACCGGATACCGGCCCCCGGCCCGCTCGGTGAGCACCCGGACGAACTCGATGTACTTGCGGAACCAGGGGTTGTCCGCGGATTCCGCGGAAAGCGCGAGGCCCGAAAGTTCCTCCCAGGAGGCCATGCGCTCCACTGCCCAGACCGATTGGCCGCTGCGTTGCAGTGCGCATCCGAGCATGCCTTCCATCCACGGAATGGCCGAAACGGGACAAACGCCCTTGATGAAGTCGTCGTCCACTTCAAGGCAGCGCGCCATGAAGGCGTCGTAGTCGGGAAGGCAGCGCCGGGCATCCAGCATTTCCGGCTCGATAAAACCCTTTTCCTGGATATTCCGCAGGTCGGCGTAGCGCTGGAAGGGGAACCAGCCGCCGACGTCGAAGCCGACCATGGGCCGACTGACCGGCTTCATGTCCCAGAAATTCCGGTACAGTTCGAGCTTCCCGTCGAGTCGTTCATCCGGCAATTACGGGCTCCTTCAGATTACCTTCGTCGTCGAACAGAGGAGCCCGGGGTTCGCCGCAGGCTTCCAGCCCCGGGTACGCTCCCCGCTCCACGTCGGCGAAATACGCCTCCGAGAGCATCACGTATTCGATATGGAGGCTGTTCGCGATCCGGACCACCCGGACTTTCCCGGTGTCGACGCCGTTCAGGGTGCGTATGCAGGCCTGGACGGCTTCCTTGTCGTTCGCCACCACCATCGGGATCATGGCGGATTTCAGTACCGTGCTGGTCAGGCAGTTGGGGTACATCATTTCCGTATCCAGCTTGTCGAACAGGCGCCTGGTGATCACGCTGGCCAGCCCGACCCCCAGGCCGTTCCCGTGGGAAGGATCGGAAAGGTCGAGCATGCAGGTGCGCTGGACCTTCAGGCCGCCGGAGGCGTATTCGGTGGAGAAGGTGCCGGTGACGTTCGGGTCCACCCCGGTGCCGGAATAATTCTTCCCGATCTCGTCGACGATGAGGACGTCCGCCTCGCCGACAAGGAGTCGCGGCATCCGCCCGAAAGCCCATTTCAGGAGCTCGGGTTCCCGCTCCAGAATATCTTCCTTCGGGATGGCGACGATCCTGCAGGTTTCGTCGTAGGCGTTCTCGATGCAGGTCACGGCGAAGAGGATGGGCGCCTTTTCAAGGATCACCTTCGCGTTGGCCGGCAGGTTTTCCGCCATCTTCCCCATGCCGTCGCTATGGACGCTTTCCGCCCCTTCCCGTTTTCCGAGTCCTACGACCATCATCTTGCAGGGTCCGCTTTCGTAGTCGCCGCGGAAGGCGTTGTGCGGCTTAAGCCTGCAGGAAACGACGATGCCGTCGGCCTCGTACGCGGTCCTGTCCAGGTAGACGGGCTTTCCCAAGGACGAATGGCCCAGGAGGAGAGTTTCCATGCTGGACCTGATCGGGCAGCCCATGGAAGCTTCAGTAATTCCGTAACCGGCCAGGACCTGCAGCTGCCCCTCGGCCGTTGCGCCGCCGTGGCTTCCCATGGCGGGAACGATGAAGGGCGCCGCTCCCTTGGACCTGATGAAGTCCGCTATAGCCCGGGTGATGCGGTCGACGTTGGCGATACCCCGGCTTCCGGCGGTGATGGCGACGGACATGCCGGCCCTCAGCATGCCGGAAATCTCCGGCCGGGACAATTCGGCGAAGACGGCCGCCCGGATATCCTCCGGCGCGATGACGGGCCGGGGAAAATCCTGCCTCGCGCGGAACATTTTCGGAATCGCGGTATCCTTGAGCAGATCCGAAACTTTGCCGCCCTGCTTGATCTTCATGGTCGTCTCCCCGCTTCGAAACGTTCAAGGGTCCAGGAGGCTGCGCGGTCACTCAGGGTCAGGCCCAGGCCTGGACGGGTCGGGACGATCATGCGTCCGGCCGAGATTTCCAGCCGCTCGTTGAAAAGCGGTTCGAGCCATTCGAAGTGCTCCACCCAGGTCTCCTGGGGAAAGCAGGCCGCCAGATGTATATGGATCTCCATCACGAAGTGGGGAGCGATTTTCAGGAGCTTGTGTTCGGCGAGGGCGGCAATTTTCAGGAAGGGCGTAATTCCCCCGACCCGGGGAGCGTCGGGCATCAGGATGTCGACGGATTTCTTTTCGATCAGGCGCGCGTGTTCGGCGACGCTCGTGAGCATCTCTCCCGTGCCGATGGGGGTGGCCAGCTGCGCGGCGAGTTCGGCGTGGCCCTCGGCGTCGTATGCGTCCAGGGGCTCTTCTATCCATTCCAGGTTCAGTTCTTCGAGAATCCGGCCCATGCGGAGCGCGGCCGGGCGGTCCCACTGCTGGTTGGCGTCCACCATGATGGGAACGTCATCGCCCACATGGGCGCGCAGTGCCCGTACCCGCTTCAGGTCAAGGGCAGTATCCGGTTGTCCGACCTTGATCTTCACGCCGCCTATCCCGCGCGCGAGGGAACGGAAAGCGCCTTCCAGCACCTCCCCGATCGGCGCCTGGAGGTATCCGCCGGAAGTGTTGTAGCAGGGCACCGAAGCGCGGAAGGAGCCGATCAGCTTGGAGAGCGGAAGCTCGGCTTTTTTTGCTTTCAGATCCCAGAGCGCGGTATCCAGGGCGGCGATGGCCTGCAGGGCGATGCCGCTCCTTCCCGCCGACGCGCCGAGCCATACCAGCTTGTTCCAGAGGCGGCCGATATCGGCGCTTTCTTCGCCCAGGAGAATAGGCGCGATCTCCTTGGCGTGGGCGTACTGGCCGCCGCCGCCCGCGCGCAGGGAATAGCTGAAACCGAGTCCCGTCTGCCCGCTGCCATCGGCGATCTCGGCGATCAGGATCTGTACCCCTTCCAGCGGCTTCTGCCGTCCGGTGAGGACCTTGGCGTCGCTTACCGATTTTTCCAGGGGCAGATAAATGGAAGAAAGACCGATCCACGCGATTCTTCCGCCCATGGGGCCTCCTTGGCTTGAGGGTGCGCCCTGCCGGGCGCACAAAAAAGGACGGGGCTGCCGCGAACGACGGCCCCTCTGAATGCACGCTCTCCGGAAGCGCTATTTCTTGACTTCTTCCTTCTCGATCTTCGCGTTCATCATCAGGTTCTGGTACTTGAAGTAAGTGGTCTCCTGCTCAAGCATGTACTTGTTGGCGACCGCGGGGGTCATGTATTCGGCGCTGACCATGAACTTGTTCAGCTCCGCCTGGGCATCGGGATTGGCGGCGACCTTGGCGATCGCGTCGCTGAACCTGCCCACGATGTCCTGGGGCGTGCCCTTGGGGAAGAGGTAGTAGAAGAATTTGGGGAAGGACATGTTGACGCCCTGCTCCTTGAAGGTCGGAATGGTGGGTATCATCGGATTTCTGACGTCCGACATGACGCCGATGACGCGGAATTTGCCGGAGGCTACGTAGTCCTTGATGATGCCGTAGGAAATGCCGATAGCGTCCACCTGCTTTCCGAGGAGGGCGACAATCTTCTGGGCGGCCGAGCCGACGTCCACGACGTTGAGGTCAGCCCCGGTCGCATCCTGGAAGGCGAGGATCTGCAGATGGGTGAATCCGCCGGTCTCGGTGGCGAACCTCACCTTGCCCGGCTTGGCCTTGGCCGCGCTGATGTAGTCGTTCAGGTTCTTGTAGGGGGAGGTGGCGTTGACCACGAAGATGTTGGTGTTGTCCATGACCGCAATGCCGGCGTTCTCGAAGTCGACGAAGCTGTAGTCCACGAGGCCCATGAGCTTGTTGAGGAACATGGAGGGGTGGAAGAAGAGGGCGGTGTAACCGTCGGGTGCGGAATCCTTGACCTTGCGGGAGCCGAGGGAACCGCCCGCGCCGTTGACGTTGACGATGATGACCGGTTGTCCGAGTTCCTTTTCAAGATACTTGGCCATGATCCGGCAGTTCAGGTCTGTGTCTCCGCCGGGACCGGCGGGAACGATGACCTGGATCGGCTTGGTCGGGTACTTAACCTGGGCCTGGACCGCGAACGACGCGACCAGCGCGAGGACGAGCAGGGCCGCCACTTTCTGGAAACTTTTCATCGGAATCCTCCATTTTCTGTAAACCTATATTGCCAAAGGCAATATTAATGAACGCAATAATAAGCGATCTCCCGGAAAGGCCTCAGGCGCGGGCTTCCTCCTTCCTCCTGTTCCGAACGTTCCCGACAGCAGTAAAAACGATCATGAATACGGTGGCGAAGAAAAAGAACACGCCGATGGGCCGGGTGAAAAACAGCCAGAAATTCCCTTCGTTCATCTGCATTCCCCGCCTGAAGCCGGTTTCCGCCATGGGACCGAGGATGATGCCCAGAATCATGGGAGAAGTCGGGAACTTGAGCTTGTTGAGCACGTAGCCGATGACGCCGAAGAGCATGACCACCCATACGTCGAAGACGCGGTTGTTCAGGCCGTAGGCGCCGACCACGCAGAGGGCAAAGATCACCGGCAGAAGGATGTGCTTGGGCACGCTCAGCAGCTTGGCGAAGACCCGGATTCCGAAGAACTCCATGATGAGCATCACGAAGTTTGCGATGATGAGCGATGCGAAGATGCCGTATACCACCACCCCGTTGCTGATGAACAGCAGCGGTCCGGGAGTCAGGCCGTGGATCATAAGACCTCCCAGGATCATCGCGGTGACGGTGTCGCCGGGTACTCCCAGGGTCAGCAGGGGTACCATCGCGCCGCCGATGGAGGCGTTGTTGGAGGTCTCGGAAGCGACGACGCCGTCCAGGCAACCCGTGCCGTATTTCTCGGGATGCTTGTCCTGGCTCTTGGCGACGCTGTAGGCCACGATGTTGGAGGTTCCCGCGCCGATGCCGGGCAGGATGCCGATGCCGATGCCGATAAGCGCCGAGCGGAACATGTTGTACATCTGGCCGAGGAATTCCTTGACGCTGAAGCCGAAGCCCTTCATCTTGAATTTCGTGAGCACGTTCTCCTTCTTCAGGGCGAAATCGCTCTCCGCCACGCTCAGGATTTCGGAGACGGCGAAGAGACCGATAAGTGCCGGAAGTATGTCGAAGCCGCCGTCAAGGTCGTGGATGCCGAAGGTGAAGCGTGGGAAGGCGTCGATGGGAGCCATGCCGACGAAGGCGAGGATCAGGCCCAGCAACCCCACCACGATGCCCTTGGCAAGCTGCTTGCCGGCGAGGGTGCCGATCATGGTCAGGGCGAACAAGGCCAGGGCGAAATATTCCACCGGTCCGAACAGGAGGGCGAACTCCGCCAGGGGCGGCGCGATGAACACGAGGGCCACGATGGAGAGCAGGGTACCGAGGAAGGAGAAGACGACACCGGCGCCCAAGGCCTTGCCGGCCTCTCCGCGGGATGCCATGGGATGGCCGTCCCAGCAAGTGGCCACCGAGGCCGGGGTTCCGGGGATGTTGATCAGGATGGCGGAGATGAGGCCTCCCGAGGTTCCGCCGATGTACAGGCCCATGAGGAGGCTCATGGCGATGGCCGGCGGCATGCCGAAAGTCAGGGGCAGGCAGAGGGCGACCGCCATAGTGGTGGTCAGGCCCGGAATGCTGCCGAAAATGATGCCGACGAACACGCCCAGGGTGATCATGAACATACTTGCCAGGGTGAAGACCGACGCGAAGCCGGCCGCGAACAATTCCAACATTTTCAGTCCTCCTCTAGCCCAGGATTCCAGCGGGTAGCATCAGGTTGAATGCCTTGACGAACAGGTAATAGATGCCGACCGAGGTCACCAACGAGACTCCGACGAAGAGCAGAGGCCGCCGGTGCCGGCCTTCCGACAGGATGTTGATCTGAAGGAAGAGATAGAGGGCGGTGGTGATCATGAAGCCGGCGAAGGGCATGAGCGCCGCATAGGCGACCATGATCGCGAAGGTCGCCAGGACGGCTTTCCAGCGCGGGTTTCCCTTGTCCGCTTCCGCCTCCGCCTCGGCTCTCGCAGTCTTGATCCCTCCGAAAATGATCGCGAGACTGGCGAACGCGAGCATGACCGCGACTACCTTGGGAAAGAATCCAGAGCCGAAGGTGGAAACCTCCAGGGTCTTCACGTTCATGGCCCCGACGAAGAGCACGATCGAAAAAGCGAACAGGACAATCCCCGATGCGAGGTCCCAGTATTTTTTCTTCACGACTGCCTCCTTTTGCGCAGAGTGCTACTTGCCCTTGCGGACTTCGAACTGCGCCATCTTCTCGTAGAACTGGACGATGCCCGAATGGTCATTCCCGCCCTTCCCGTCCACCTTCAAAGCCTGCATGATCTCCATCACCTGGCTGGTCAGGGGCAGGGGTACGCCGATGTCATGGCCGGTCTCGATCGCGTTGGCCAGGTCCTTGATGTGCAGTTCGATGCGGAAGCCGGGCTTGAAGTTTCCGGCCATCACCATGGGAGCCTTGGCGTCCAGCACGGTGCTTCCGGCCAGGCCGCCGCGGATGGCCTTGTACAGGACTTCCGGATCCACTCCGGCCTTGGAGGCGAGGACGAAGGCTTCCGACATCGCGGCGATGTTCAGCGCCACGATGATCTGGTTGGCGAGCTTGGTGACGTTGCCCGCGCCGATGTCTCCGCAGAGCACCACCGAGGCGCCCATCTTTGCCAGGAAAGGCTGGCAACGGTCGAAGATCGCCTGTTTCCCTCCGACCATGATGGAAAGGGTGCCCTCGATGGCCTTGGGCTCGCCGCCGGAAACCGGCGCGTCCAGCATGTCCACGCCCTTCTCGGCCAGCTTGGCCGCCACTTCCTGGGCGGCGAGCGGGGCGATGGAACTCATGTCCACGACGATCTTGCCGGCGCTGATGCCCTCGATGACGCCGCCGGGTCCGAGGATGGCGGCTTTCACGTGGGGCGAATTGGGCAGCATCGTGATGACGACGTCGCATTTTTCGGCGATGTCCTTGCCGGATGCGCCTTCGGTGGCTCCCGCTTCCACGACTTCCTTCACGGGGGCAGGCATTCGGTCGTACACCATTACCTGGTATCCGGCTTTCAGGAGGTTTTTCGCCATGGGCTTGCCCATGATCCCCAATCCGATGAATCCTATTTTCATGACGTTCTCCTATCCTTGAGTGTTCCGTCCCGCCGCTAAGCCAGGCAGGGACGCTTGTTGTTGAATTTCCATCCGGGGATCAGGTACTGCATGGCCATCGCGTCGTCGCGGGAGCCCAGGCCCTTCGCCAGATAAAGCTGGTGAGCCTTCCCGATCCGCTCCATGTCGGGCTCGATGCCGAGCCCCGGCTTGGCCGGAACCTTGATCTTGCCGTCCACAATCTTCAGCGGTTCCTTTGTCAGGCGCTCCTGGTCCTCCTGCCAGATCCAGTGGGTGTCCAGGGCGGTGATGTTTCCCGGCGCCGCGGCTCCGACCTGCGTGAACATGGCCAGGGAGATGTCAAAGTGGTTGTTCGAATGGGAGCCCCAGGTCAGTCCCCATTCGTTGCAGAGCTGGGCAACGCGGATGGAGCCCTGCATGGTCCAGAAGTGGGGATCGGCCAAGGGGATGTCCACGGACTGCAGATGTATCGAATGGCCCAGCTGGCGCCAGTCGGTGGCGATCATGTTGGTCGCGGTCGGGAGTCCCGTGGCCACCCGGAATTCGGCCATGATCTCGCGTCCGGAATAGCCGTTCTCGGCGCCGCAGGGATCCTCGGCGTATGTCAGCACGTCCCTATTTCCGGCGCACAGTGCAACGGCTTCCTCCAGCGACCAGGCGCCGTTCGGATCTATCGTGATGCGGGCTTCGGGGAAGCGCTCGGAGAGTGCCGTGACCGCTTCGATCTCGGCGCCGCCTTTAAGGACTCCGCCCTTGAGCTTGAAATCCTTGAAACCGTAGCGCTTCTGCGCCGCCTCCGCCAGGCGCACTACGGATTCGGGGGTCAGGGCCTCCTCGTGGCGGAGGCGGAGCCAGTCATCCTCGGCGTCCGGAGCGCTCAGGTAAGGTAGGTCCGTCTTCCTGCGGTCGCCGATGAAGAACAGGTAGCCGAGCATGGGCACCGCGTCCCGTTGCATGCCGGTGCCGAGAAGGGAGGCGACCGGCACTTCAAGGAACTGGCCCAGCAGATCAAGGAGGGCTGCCTCAAGGGCGGTGACGGCATGGATCGCGATGCGCAGGTCGAAGGTTTGAAGGCCCCGCCCTTCGGTATCCCGGTCCGCGAACTGCGCCCGGGCCTTGTTCAGGATGTCGTTCCACTCGCCGATGGATTTCCCGATCACCAGGTCCTTGGCGTCTTCCAGCGTCTTGCGGATCTTTTCGCCGCCGGGCACTTCCCCGACTCCGGTATGGCCCGCGCTGTCCTTCATGATGACGATGTTCCGGGTGAAGAAGGGGCTGTGGGCCCCGCTCAGGTTCAGGAGCATGCTGTCCTGGCCCGCCACCGGAATGACGAGCATCTCCGTGACGCGGGGCGCGCCGGATGCGGCCTGCCGGTCGCCTTGGCGAATTTCATTGGTCATAATCATCTCCTTTGTCGCGCGTCAGGCGAGCAGTCCCATGCCCGTAAGCACGGCGCGCAACTGTTTCCTTTCGTCGGCCGTCATCGGGCCGACCGGATCCATGCAGGGACCGGCTTCGATCCCGAGCAGTTCCAGGGATTCCTTGATCACCGAGGGGAAGGTCCCGATGGTGAAGGCGATCCTCAGGGGAGCCAGCCTGAACTGGGCATCCAGCGAACCGGCCAGGTCGCCGGCCACGAATTTGTCGTAGATGTCGGCGCAGATGCGGGGCGCGACGTTCGCGCAGGACGCGATCGAACCGTTGGCTCCGTAGCAGAGCGCCCCGTAGATCAGCGTGTCCCGTCCCATGAGCACGGAGAAGTCCTTCCGGTCCCGGGTCAGGCGGATGCATTCGGCGGTGACGGTCATATCGCCGGAGGAATCCTTGATGCCGACGATGTTGGGAACCTCTGCGAGTTTCGCGACGGTGGCGGGAGCCAGGGCGACCCCCGTTTTCGGGGGATTGTTGTACATGAGGATGGGCAGCGACGTATTGGATGCGATGGTCCTGTAATGGTCGATCAGCTGGTTCTGGTTCGGCGTGATGAAAAGGGGAGTCAGGATGGAGACGGCGTCCACCTTGCACTCTTCCGCCAATTGGGTGAGCATCACGCTTTCCCGGGTGGTGATTCCGTTGGTGCCCGCGTAGACCGGGACCCGGCCCCTCGTCTGGTCCATGGTCACCATGAGGATCTCCCGCTTCTCCTCGGGCGTCAGGCCGTAGAACTCGCCGGTGGTCCCGACGACGAACAGGCCGTGGATGCCGCCGCCGATGAGGAAATCGATCAGCTTGCGCATGGCCTTTTCGTTGAATTTGCCCTCGGCGGTGAGGGGGGTTATGACGGCCGGGATGATGCCCCTGGCCGTGAACCTTGGATCGTTTCCGTTCTGTTTCACTTCGTTTTCCTTATTTCCTTGAAATTTTATCCGCGATCCCACCCGGCCTTCAGGTCACCGGCGCGGGATTGAACAGGCACAGGTCGTTGTACAGGCCCCATTTTTCGGCCCAGGTTTCCTTCCGCCCGCTGGCGACGTCCAGGATCAGTTTGAACAGTTCCCAGCCGATCTCCTCGATGGTCGCATCGCCGGAGGCTATCCTGCCCGCGTTCACGTCGATCAGGTCGGGCCATTGTTCGGCCAGGGAATTCCGCGTCCCGACCTTGATCACCGGTATCATCTCCAGCCCGTAGGGCGTGCCGCGTCCGGTGGTGAATACCTGCAGCTGGATGCCCGAAGCCATCTGCAGGGTTCCGCAGATGAAGTCGCTGGCGGGCGTCGCCGCGAATATCAGGCCCTTCCGGTCCACCTTCTCGCCGGGGGACAGGACCCCGTCGATCGCCCCGGAGCCGGATTTGGCGATGGAGCCGAGGGCCTTCTCCACGATGTTGGCCAGGCCTCCCTTCTTGTTGCCCGGAGAGGTGTTGGCGCTGCGGTCCGCCTGTCCGTTCTCCAGATAATCGTCATACCACTTCATTTCGCGTATCAGCGAGCGGGCCACGTCCGGATTCGCGGCGCGGCTCGTGAGCCGTCCGATGGCGTCCCGGACTTCGGTGACCTCGGAGAACAGCACCGTCCCGCCTGCGCGCACGATCAGGTCGGACGCGAAGCCGACTGCCGGATTGGCGGTGACGCCGGACAGCGCGTCGCTGCCCCCGCATTGCATGCCTATGACGAGGTCGGAAACCGGACACGGCACACGGTGCCGATCGTTCAGTCTTTTCAGATGCGTTTCCGCCCGCTCCATGATCGCGCGGACCATGTCCGCGTAACCGTGCCTGTCCTGCAGAGTGAGGATGTCGGCGGCCGCTATCCCCTCCGCCAGGCTCTCCGGGGGGAATTTTTCGCAGCCGAGGCCAATTACCATCGTCTCGCCGCCCAAATTGGGATTGCGGGCGAGGTTCCGCAACGTGCGGATCGGCACTGCCGCATCAGGCGCGTTGATCGCCACTCCGCAACCATAGTTGTGGTTCAGGGCGATCACGCCGTCGACGTTTGGGTATCGCGGAAGGAGTTCTTCCTTGATGCGTTTGACCGCCTGGTCCACCACTCCAGCCACGCACTGGACGCTGGTGTTGATGCCCAGCAGGTTTTTCGTCCCTGCGCTACCGTCCGGGTTCCGGTACCCCAGGAAGGTATAGCCCTCCAACGGAGGCATTCTCGGGGGAACCTTGTCGCAGCAGGGCAATTCATCCAGACCGGGAGCCCCGGGCAATTCGACCAGGGATTCCTCCACCCAACTCCCCCTCGGGATGCTCCTGGACGCGTAGCCTATCACCTCTCCGTAGCGGAGGATTTCCGCGCCCTTCGGCAGGTCCCGGAGCGCGACCTTGTGGCCTTCGGGAACATGCTCCAGCAACGTCGGTCCGTCCGGGATCGCGGTGCCCGCTCCCAGGCCGCCCGAATTGCCGACGACGGCGACGTTGTCCGCCGGAGACATCCTGATGAGTATGGGAAGCTTGCCCGCCGCTTGATCCACCGACATCGCCCGTTCTCCCTTATTCGTACATCGAATTGCGCTTGGGGTCGTATTTCCAGCCGGGGATCAGGTAGTTCATGGCCATCGCGTCGTCGCGGGCACCCGAACCGACCTTCCGGTACAGGAGGTTGGCCGCTTCCACCCGCTCCATGTCGAGCTCGATGCCGAGCCCCGGCTTCTTCGGAACCTGCACGAGGCCTCCGGAAATCACCAAGGGCTCCTTGGTCAGGCGTTCCTGCCCTTCCTGCCAGATCCAATGGGTGTCGATGGCGGTCGTCCTGCCGGGGGCGGCGGCCGCGACATGGGTGAACATGGCCAGGGAAACGTCGAAGTGGTTGTTGGAGTGGGAGCCCCAGGTTAGTCCCCACTCCTTGCAGAGCTGGGCGACCCGGACCGAACCCTGCATGGTCCAGAAGTGGGGATCGGCCAGGGGGATGTCCACCGCGTTCAGCTTGAAGGAATGGCCCAGCTGGCGCCAGTCGGTCGCGATCATGTTGGTCGCGGTGGGGATTCCGGTGGCCCGGCGGAATTCGGCCATGATCTCGCGTCCGGAATACCCGTCCTCGGGACCGCAGGGGTCTTCGGCATAGGCCATCACGTCGTTGCGGCCGCGGCAGAGCGCGACGGCTTCCTTCAGGGACCAGGCGCCGTTCGGGTCCAGGGTGATCCGGGCCTTAGGAAAGCGTTTGGCCAGCGCCTCCACGGCCTTCATTTCTTCGGCACCGCTCATCACGCCGCCCTTCAGCTTGAAATCCTCGAATCCGTAGCGCTCGGCCGCCGCCTCCGCAAGGCGGACGATGGCGTCGGGCGTCAGCGCCTCTTCGTGCCGCAGGCGCGACCAGGCGTCCTTGGACCCGGAATCTTCCAGGTAGGGCAAGTCAGTCTTCCTGCGGTCGCCGATGTAGAAGAGGTAAGCGAGCATTCGCACCGCGTCCCTCTGCTGCCCTTCGCCCAGCAGGGCGGCCACTGGCAGGTTCAGGAATTTGCCGAAGAGATCCAGCAGGGCCGCCTCGATGGCGGTGAGCACGTTGTCGGCGCGGAGGTTGATCTCATGGGGCTGCTTCAGGACCGCGGCCTCGGCTTCGCTCGTGACCTTGTGGACCATGGTCCGCGGACCCGCGGCGTTCCGGCCGAGCAGCTGGCACCGGACGGAGTCCAGGATGCCGTTCAGCTCCCCGATGGAACGGCCGATCACCAAGGGACAAGCCTTTTCCAGGTTTTGGCGTATGCCCTCCCCTCCCGGCACCTCGCCGACGCCGGTCTGCCCCGAATCGTCCTTCAGGATCACCAGGTTCCGTGTGAAGAAGGGCGAATGGGCTCCGCAGAGGTTCAGGAGCATGCTGTCATGTCCGGCCACCGGGACCACCCTCATTTCGGTGACGATCGGAGCCTTCATATTTATCCGTTCCTCCATGAATTCATCCTTGGATTGCAATTTCGTTCAAATGGACGACTCCGCCTTCGCCTCGTCCTTCGCCTTCAGGCGCTGGAAACGGGGCAAGGTATGGAGGGCCGCGACCTTCTCGGCATCGGTTTCGTTCTGGACCTTGATGGCTTCGTAAAGCCGGAGATGGCTCTGGAAGGATTCCCGGCAAATATCCGGCGTCAGGTTCCGGTAACGGTAAGAACGGAGCATCACCTGGATGGTTTCAAGCAGGAATACGATCAGGGGATTCCGGAGGATACGCGCCAGGAACATGTGGAACTCCTCGTCCAGCGCGACGAAGGCCTTGCAGTCCCCGAGGGACTCCTCCTGGCGCGCGAGGTTCGCCTCCAGGTTGAAAAGATCGTCATCCGTCCGGTACTTGATCGCGTTGATGAATGTTTCCTTGTCGAGCAAGGCCTTGACCGCATAGATATTGACCGTGTCCGCGTCCTTCCCGAGCATCCCGAGGCGGAAAAAGAGCACGAAAAGGGTGTCCAGGTCGCTGGGGGACAACTGCTTCACGAAGGAGCCCGCCCGCGGATGCATGTCGATTACTCCCAGGGCCGACAGGGTAATGAGCCCGGTCCGCACCTGGCTCTGGTTGCAGTCCCAGAGCGCCGCCATCTCCCTGATGGAGGGAAGCTTGGTGCCGACCTGCAGGTCATTGTCCACGATGTACTGGATGAGCTTGATCGCGACGGTATTGGTCAACATGTTTTGCCGCCTGCCCTCTTCACAAACTGATAATCAGTGATTATCATTGATAATCAGATCGTACACCCGTTTTTTTTCGGCGTCAACAAAAATGTGCGGTCGAGATCCGGCAGAGCTCCGGTGGGTTTCGGTGGAGTTTCGGAACCGGCGTGACCGTAACCGTCACCGCAACCATCCCGTCACCGGCCGGAGGGTCCGTCTGGCGCGAAACGCGAAGTGCGGCTATTGTGGCGGCGAGTTCCATCAACCGGATATTCGATCGCGCCGATCCCGGTCCCGGCCTCGATCCCGGCCTCTGAATGAGGCTTTACGCAGAGGTACTCCCTGAAAACGCTCTTCCGCATCGGCATCCTGTCCTTGGTCGCCCTGCAGCTGGCCGGTCCCTTCCTCCCCTTCGACACCCGCCCGGCGGTTTCGGCCGCGGCGGCGCTCGTCTTCGCGACGGGCTTTCCGCTGATGAGCGGCAGCTTCCGCATCGCCGCCCTATTGTTCCTCGCCCTCGGTTCCGCCCTCCTGGCCTTCGGAAGGAGTCCGCTGTCCGTCTGGACGGCAGCGATCGCATCGATGACGAACATCGTCTGCATCGTCGCCGTGATGCAGACCTTCTCCATTCCGATCCGGCTGGGAGACTACAACGAAGCGATCCGTTCCTGGCTCGGCAGACGGTTCAAGGGCAGGCGGTCACTTTTCCTTTTCACGACCTTCGCAACCCATCTGCTCACGAGCTTCCTCAATCTGGGTTCCATCCCGATACTCGTCTCCCTGCTGAGAGACGCCCTGGAGCGCAGGGTTCCGCAGCACCGGCGCTTCTTCGCGGCCGCGGCCACGCGCGGCTACGTGCTGGCGGCGCTCTGGTCCCCCGGCGCCGTCAACCTCTTCCTCGTGGTCCAGGCCACCGGTCTTTCCTGGTCCGCCGTCGCCCTGCCCGGCTTCCTGCTTGCGCTTTTCGGCATGGTACTCTCATTCCTTCTGGAATCGCGCAAAGGCGGGATACTGGATCCGGCGCCTGCGGCGACTACGGAAGTGACGGTGGGTCCGGAGGAAGCCGGAGCGGCCCCGCCGCCCGTATCCGGATCGAAATCCCGGGCCTGGCACGTCGTGCTGGTCGCGGCGGCTTTCGTGCTCGCTGTCGTCCTGCTGGAGGGCTTGGGTATCGGGACATCCTCCGGCAGGATCCTGATGGCGGGACTCATGACCGCATCGCTCTGGCTCATTTCCCTGGCCCGCCTTCCCGGCCTCCCCTCCATCCTGAGGTCTTACTGGACCGAAGGGCTCCTGAAGACCGCCGACATAGCACCCTTTTTCGTGGCGATGGGTCTTTTTTCGGGGGCGCTGGAGAACTCGGGAGCCATGGGCTTCGTCGGTCCCGTGATCGAAGAAGCCTCGGTCTTCCTGGGGGCGGCGACGGTCGTGCCGATAGGGCTGCTCATCATCCTCGGCTCACTGATAGGACTGCATCCCTTCATCACCATCGTGCTCTTCGGCAAGATGCTCATGCACGCCTCGCTTCCGGTCCCCACCCTGACCGTTGCCCTGAGCCTCGCCGTGGGCGGGGCGGCCGCCTACATGGTTTCCCCGTTCGCGGGGGTCATCATGACGGTATCCAAACTCATCGGAGCCAAGGCCTCCGACGTGGCCATCCGCTGGAACTGGCGCTTCGGCCTGTCCTTCTACGCGACGGGCATGGTCTTCGCTTTCGCCTGGGGAGCTGTCTTCGGGTAGGATCATTCATCGCGCGCCGGGCGAGGCCCGACGAGCCTTGTGCGGACGGGCCCGGTGTGGACGAGCCTGGTGCGGACGGGCCATGGTCAACGCGGGGCGAGCCTGTCCAGGTCCTCACGGCTCAGCGCGTTGATTTTCTTAAGGAAGCCCAGAATGGAGACGAGCTCCTCGTCCGGGTAGCCGTCGAGCAGCTCATCCACCGCATCCGCGATGGACCGGAACAGGGGCGCGATTTCCTCCATCACCTTTTTCCCGTTCAGGGCGACGAGGATCTTCCTCCTGTCATCCGGATCGGATTCCCGGGCGGCGAAGCCGGACCTGGACAAGCGGTCGATCACTCCGGTGACGGCGCCCGTGGTGAGCCCCGTGGATTTCGCGAGCGTTCCGGCGGTCGATTTCCCTTCGCGCATCAGAATTTCCAGGGTCTCAAGATCGGTGGGATTGATGCCGAGCCTGTCGGCCACCGCCCTGCTGCGCAGCACGGCCTGCGTACTCATCACGCGCAACTGCTCGTTGAATTCTTCCTTCGTTTTATTGTCCATGGCGCTTGCCTTTTCTCCCCGGACAGTATATCTTAGTATCTAAGATACTTATTAGATAAGATGCTTACCCCACCCAATGATACCACATCGGGGGGCACGCATACAGGGGAGGACAGGATGGGCGCCAAGGCTCGAAAAGCGTACAAAGGACAAGGTATGGAAGGCATTTTCGCGAAGTTCTACGACCGGAACGCGAAGGGCCACATGATGGACCAATATTTGGTCTGGGCAAGCGTGTTGAAGGAAATCGTGCAAGGCGACGCCAGGCTCCTGGAACTCGCGCCCGGGCCGGGCTACCTGTCCATCGAGCTGCACAAGTCGGGCGTCAAGAACATCACCGGCCTCGACATCAGCGAGTCCCTCGTGGAAATAGCCCGGGGGAACGCGGAGAGGGCGGGCGCGTCGATCAAATTCGTCCAGGGAAACGCCGCCGCCATGCCCTTTCCCGATGCGGCGTTCACCCATATCGTCTGCACCTCCGCGTTCAAGAACTTCAGCGAACCCACGGCCGCCCTGAACGAGATGCACAGAGTTCTGGCGCCCGGAGGCGTCGTCTGGCTGAGCGATATGCGCCAGGACGTTTCCGATGCGGAGATCGACGGATACGTCCGGAACGCGATGAAGCTGAAGGGCTTTGATGCCTTCATGACCGCCCTGACCTTCAAGGGAATGCTCAGGAAACGGGCTTATACGAAGGACGGCATCCTGGGCCTGATTTCGGAAACCCGGTTTGAAGTCGTCGACTTCAAGCAGTTTCCGATGGAATTCCAGGTCACGATGAGGAAAGGCGCGGCCGGGCGATAGGTCGCCGCCCGGCTCCGCGACGGTCGCCGCCCGGTTCCGCGATAAATCGCAGCCCGGCTCCGCGACGGTTGCCGTTTTCGAAAAGATAGGGCACACTTTCGCCATGTCCATATTGAAGGGCCGGATCCGATGAGCAGCGGACCGCAGAATGAAAAACCGTCCGATAGCACCGGGGAAGGCCATAAAAGGCGCAAGCGATACCGGGGAACCCATCCGCGCAGCTTCGGCGAGAAGTACAAGGAACTGCAGGCCGATCGCTACAGGGAGGACGTGGAGAAGGTGCTCGCGCGCGGAGCTACGCCTGCCGGAAGCCACCGCCCCATCTGCGTCGCCGAAATCATGCGGTTGCTCGCCCCGAAACCGGGGGAGACCGCCGTGGACGCGACTCTCGGCTACGGCGGACACGCGCTGAAGATCCTGCAGGCCATCCAGCCGGGCGGCCGGCTCGTAGGGCTGGACCGCGACGGCGTGGAACTGCGGCGCACCGAGGCGCGCCTGCTGGCCGCGGGATTCCCCGCACCCTCCCTCATCCTCAGGCATTCCAATTTCGCGTCCCTTCCCTCCGTCCTCGCCCGGGAAGGAATCCCGGGAGCCGACCTGTTCCTGGCCGACCTGGGCGTCTCCTCCATGCAGATAGACAATCCCGACCGCGGCTTCACCTTCAAGCGGGACGGTCCACTGGACATGCGCATGGATACGGAAAGAGGACTTTCCGCCGCCGACCTCCTTGCCGAGCTTCCCGAGCATCGCCTGCGCGAATTGCTCGCGGAGAACGCGGATATAGCCGAGGCGGACGAAATAGCCCTTGCGGTCTCCCTGCTCCGCGGCGAACTAACGACCACGCGCGCCCTGGCGGACGCGATACGATCGGCCCTCCCCCCTGCCCCCAAGGGCGATCCGGCGATCGCCCGGACCATCCGCCGCTGCTTCCAGGCCATACGCATACAAGTGAACGCCGAGTTCTCCTCCCTCGACACCCTGCTGGCGGCGCTTCCTTCCTGCCTGCTTCCCGGCGGGCGCGCCGCGATCCTGACCTTCCATTCCGGGGAGGACCGTCGGGTGGAGGCTTCCTTCAATGAAGGGCTGAAGAAGGGCCTGTACGAATCCGTCGCCGCCGAACCGATCAGGCCGAGCCGCGAGGAGCAGTACGACAATCCGCGCTCAAGCTCGGCCAAGCTCCGCTGGGCGGTCAGGAGCGGGTAAAAAGCATAAGAGATTCATTCCATATTCGATACGTTGCGCCAGGGGCGAAGGGGAAGGCGATGGAACCCGGAAAGAGTATTAAGATAGCCGACTGCGACCATGAATCCATTGATATCGAACGCGCGATCCTGCAGGATATCTGCGATCCCCTGCCCTGGCTGAATTGCAGGACGGAGGACGAGGTCATCGGACAGTGCGCCGGTACCGCCGGCCTGCTGATCCAGTACGCGCCCATGTCCGACCGCGTGCTCCGCGGGCTGCCCACGTTGCGCGCCATCGTCCGCTACGGAGTCGGCGTGGATACGATCGACCTGAAGGCGGCCTCCGAACGGGGCATCGTAGTCAGCAACGTGCCCGATTACGGAACGGACGAGGTCTCCGATCATGCGCTCGCGCTCATCCTGACCTTGAGCCGGAAAATACTCCAGTCCAACCAGAACATCCGTTCCGGCGTCTGGGATTTCCGCACCGTCCGCCCGGTCCACCGCATGCAACAGCAGACCCTGGGCATCATCGGCATCGGCCGGATCGGAAGCTCGCTCGCCAGGAAAGCCCATGCCGTCGGTATGACCATCGTCGCCTATGATCCCCTGGCCAAGGCATCCTCCGTTCCGGAGTACATACGCCTGGCGGACCTGGACGCACTTCTCGCCGAAGCCGACGTAGTCTCGGTCCATTGCCCCCTGGACGACGGAACGCGGAACCTTCTCGACGAACGCCGCCTGCGGCTCATGAAGAAAGGGGCGTACCTGGTCAACACCGCCCGCGGCTCAATCGTGGACGAGATTGCCCTGGAAAAGGCGCTGGCCGACGGCTCCCTGGCCGGAGCGGCGCTCGACGTCTTCAGCAAAGAACCGGTCAGGCCCGATCACCCCCTGCTCAGGCACCAGAACTTCATCTGTTCGCCCCACATGGCCTGGCATTCCGAAGCGTCGGCCCTCGAACTGAAACGCAAGGCCGCGGAAGAGGTGCGGCGCATCGTTTTGGGAGAAGCCCCCCTGTATCAAGTCAACCGCGCCTGAGCGCGGGACGGTCAGGAATGGAGTGATGTACGCCGCCACCGCTTCCCTGGTCTCCGCGGCGGGGGATTATCGTTGGTTGCTGGACCAAGGGTATCCCCAGACCGCTTCGCTCAAGCTCGTCGGCGACCGGCACCGCCTTGAAAGGGACGAGCGGCTCGTGCTGTTCAGGGGCGTGTCCGCGGCGGCGGCTTCCGCTTCACGGCGCGCTCTCGTATCGGACACGGCGCGCGGCCGGACCCTCCTCGTCGACGGCTACAACCAGGCCTTCGCTGTCATGCACTACCTGGCCGGCCGGCCCGTCTTCCTCTCCAGCGACGGGTTGCTGCGGGACGCGGGCGCGTCCCACGGCCGCATCTCCGACCGCGCGCTCTTCTCCCGCTCTCTGGCCATCCTCGCCGGGGCGATAGCAGCGGCCTGCCCGTCCGACGTCACGGCGTGCTTCGATTCGCCCGTTCCCTTCAGCGCCGACCACGCCCGCGAGTTCGAACGGGAACTCCGCGCGGCAGGCCTGGAGGCCACCTGCCTCGCGGTGCGGAGCGCGGACGCGGCGCTGATAGCGGCGCTGGAGACGGCCGCGCCGGGGACCTCCGTCGCCTCCGCCGATTCCGTCATCGCCGACGCGCTGATCGTGCGCGCGTCCGCGGCCGGCGGCCGGCCGGTCGTCTTCGACGCGGCCCGGTTCGCCATCGAACGGGAGTTCGGGCAGAGGACCTGGCTCGACTTCGGCGCGGTCCTGGACAGACCCGACCCGCCGCCGCCCTGCCCGTAGTAGCCCGGTTCGCCGACGCTTGAATCGCGCCGCCCCCGGCCTTAGGCTTAAAGGGCGCGGGGACGCGCGGAGGAGGCTCCCGTGGCCGGCTCGCTCTCTTCGATAGCGGAATATCACGGCATACCCTTCATCCGGGACTTCGGCGTTCTCCCGATCTCGGCGGAGGAATATCCGGACGAAAAAATCTTCCGTCTGATCGACCGTTTCGCCGCGGCGTACGGCGATGAGTTGGTGCTGTACGGGGGACTGACCGCATGCGAGCGGATCTTCGGCCTCAAGCGGATCAGGGGAGTATCGACCGACCTGGATTTCGTTTGCACGCGGGCCGGCCTGGACGCTGTCATTGCGAATGAACGCCTGTGGTACCATTCGGTCTTCGATATCTTCTTTTCGGTCGCGGAAAATATTCCGGTTTCCTTCGCCTTCGGACACATCCATGATTGGACCGTAACGGCCGATTTCTTCGGCTCGGCGCTGCCGGCGCGGCTGACGTTCCCGTCGGCCGCGTCCGTCCGCTGCGCCTCGCGCGAGTACGGGATCATGCTCAAGCTGAGGCGGATGAACGAAAGGCTGGAATGCGGCTATCGTCCGTTCGGAAAGGACGCTCTCGATATCATGAACACCCTGACGGCTCCTTCCTTCAGGAAAGACCTGGAACCCGTGGACCTCGCCCGGCTGCGCGACCTCGTGCTGTCGGAGACGACAGCCGACAAAGCCAGCCTGCGCGCCTTGCTCGGCTTCATCGCCGAGTACGCCATGCACCTGACCTGCAAGGAGGGAGCCGCGTTCCTCGGGGTTCTTTCCTCCTTGGAACGTATGCTCGAGGAACGCCGTCAGCCCGGGGCGGGCTGAGGAGGCCTCCATGGAAGTACTCGTTTCCCGTTTCGTCGACGACCAGGAAATGGACCTGCGTCCGTTCTCGGGGGCAGCGATGCAGATCGCCTTCTTCAAGCGGAAGACCTTCAAGGGCATCGACCACCGCTATTTCAGCGCTCGCCTCCGCGACCACGGCATCTCCGTACGGAGCGTGCACGCGCCGGCCGCCGACATCATGCACAGGGCCGGCGACGAATTCATGCGGACGCTGGAGACCATCGTGGAAGCGTACGGCGTCCGCGTGATAACCGTCCATCCGCAGAAAGGCGACAAGGCATCGGCCCGGGCGCACTTGAGGGATTTGGAGGAAGGCATACGGAAACTGGGAGTGGTGCTCGCGTACGAAACCTTCGAAAAAGAGATGATCGACGTCAAATGGGTGAGCCAGATCCAGGAGATGCATCGCTGCTTCGACGCCTTCGAGTATCCCTTCCTGCAGGTGACCTACGATTTCACCCATTCCACGTACGAAGAGAATATCGAGGAGGTCGAGCGCTATAACGAGCGCATCCAGGTGATACACCTGAGCGACGCGCTCCGCGACAGGCCGGTGGACCCCAACGAATACCACCAGCACTTGCCCCTCGGCCTCGGGGACTACCGCGTGCTGGAATTCCTGGAATTGCTGGAGCGCCTGGATTACCGGCGGTTCATCGTGATCGAATACCACCCGCGCTACGACGAATGCCTCAGGACCGACGCCGCCGCGGTGGAAGCCTTCTTCCGGGGAGAAAAGGCTCCGCTGCTCGCCCTGCTGGAGCGGAGGGCCACGGAACGCCGCCGCTCCGACGCCTGAAACGATTCCCGCCGCATATTCGGCTTCTGCCGCTTATTCGGTTTCCTCAGCGGCCTCGCCCTCTGCTTTCGCCGCCTTGGCCTTCGCCGGCTTCGCGGCCTTCGCCTTGCGCAGGGCGGCGGGAGGCCGCGGCCTACGGTTGAGCTGGCCGACGTAGAACACGAGGGAAAGGTACAGGACCAGAGCCGCGGTGACCCCCAGGACTTCCCAGGAGACGAGCACCCGCTTGAGCAGAGCGATGAGTTCGGCGTAATTCATGCTTACTCCGATGCCCGGAAATCGTAGCCCCGCGCCTCGAGGAAGGCCGCGAGCTCGGCGGGACCTGAGAGGCGGGATGCCGCATCCAGGGCCTCCCCATCGCGCAGCAATCCGTCCAGAACGTCCACGTCCCATTCGATATCCGCGCGATGGCGGAGACTATTGACCGAAGAGGAAGTGAAAAGGACGAAGCCTATGCCGTGCACGAAAATGTCGCGGCCGCGGCCCAAGAGCTTCTTCCTTTCGGATTCGGGGAAGGGCGCGATCTCCGCGTCCGAGCGCAGGAAGGCGAGGAAGGCCGGGCCCGCCTCCGGTCCGAGGATCGCGGGAAGGTCGGCAAGCCAGGCGCTCAGCCGCTCGCGCATTTCCAGCACCCGACCGCTGTCGCGGTCCACGTCGATGCCCTCGTGCGCGAGCAGGGCCTTGTGCATCTCGTTGGTGATGCCGCGGTGGGCCCAGAGGTCCTGGTAGGAATGGGCGAGCACGCCGAGCAGGTAGCCCGCCTCGCGATCGTCGCCGGCGGCGAAGCCCCGGCGGACGCGGTCGATCCAGGTCCCCATGTGGACCACATAGTCGAACAGGGCTTCTTCCTCGATGGCACGCAGGCGAACGGCGTCCAGAGGCCGGGAATATGGAAAGGACTTGGTCTGAGCGTGCGGATACAGGATGCCGAAGAAATGGCTGTCGATATCCCGCGAGGCGTCCGAAAGAAGGTCCGCGGCGCGGTAGGCTTCCCATTCGTAGGTTTTCAGGCCGAAAACGGGCATGGTCTTGACGAGGACGGGCCTGGAGGAGGGGGCGCGGTAGACGGCGACGAGGGCCGTCTTCATCGTCTCCATGTGCGAACCCGGGGCATCCGAAAATCCTTCGAAACTCCATGCGGAAGCGCAGGCGAAGGTCAGTGCGGAAACCCCCGCGGCGATTCGGGCGATGCGGATCATTCAGGCTCCTCGGCTTCCAATATGGCGCGGAAGCGCGCCGGGTCGACCACGCCGATGCGTCGGCCTTCCATTTCGATTATTCCTTCGGCGACCATGGCCGAAAGCTCCCGGGAGAGGCTCGGCCGCGCGACGCTGAGGAATTCGGCCAGCTTCTCCTTGGGAAAGCCGAGGACGATCTCACTGTCCGTCAGCCGGGGCGCAAGGTAGGCGACGATCCTCCTGCGCAAGCTGGAAAATTCCAGCAACCGGAATTTCTCGGCGAACAGCGAGATCTTGCCGCCGATCTCGGTGAGGAAATTGAGCAGGAAGCGCCGGTCGCGCTGGCAGAGGTCGAGCACCGCCTCCAGGGGAAGAACGAGGAGGCGGACTTCGGTCGCCGCGACAACCGTCACCGGGAGGGCCTGCCGCGGCGCGAAAAGCATGGCGGGAGCGATCGGATCGGGTGCGTCGATCGTCTCGATAGTGACCGCCTTGCCGTTCGGATGGTGCATTTCCGCGCTCACCGTGCCTTCCAGGATCACCCGCAGGGCGTCGTACCTGCTGCCGGCCAGAAGCACGACGGAATTCTTCGAAAAATTCTCGATCCGGCTTTGCACCTGCGAAAGAAGGCGGTCCAGTTCCACGACGTTGACGCCGCGGCATAGAGTGGAGACGGAAAGGGAAAGCAGGTCGCGCCTATCCATGGCAAAATCCGTCGCCCATCAGCTGGACCCGACAAGGGACAGCCTGAGTGGATCGAGGAAGAGTTCGAGAAGGATGGACTTGGAAAGATGGTGACGGACCGGATTTTCCGACACTTTCCGGTACGTGTCCCGAAGGCGGGCGAGGGAAGCCTCCTCCGAGTAGGAAGCCAGGATTCGTTGCCGGTTCTTCTCTATCAGGGGCTCGTTCGGGACCCAGTACGAGAGCATTCCCAGGAAGGGATTCGCCTCGACGATGTCCTCCCGCGCCGCGTCGTTCAAGGCGACCGTCTCGATGATATCCGCCTGGAGCTCTTCGTCCAGCCGTCCGAAATCGAATACATCCCTGGAAAAGAGGTCGTCGGTCAGCATCTTGAGGGTATAGGAAGGCGCTGTCATACCGAAGGACCGGTAGGCGTCCACAAGGGCCTGCTCCAGCTTTCGGCGGAGCAGGGGCGCGGGCAGATAGGCGAGAGGCACGTCGATCGACTCGTAGGAATCCTCGAAACGGACGCCCTCGCGCTCGAAGTCGGAACAGACGTAGCCGAGGCGGCGGCCGATCACCGCCCTTCCGGCGGTCCAAGGCTCCAGGTACGAAAAACCGAAACCTTCCTTGACCGAGGTGCTCACCGCACAGATGGAGCTTCCGAGAAGATCCGGGAGGGACTCGCGCTCGCCGACGCCGAATTCGACAGGAAGGCCGAGCCGCTTCGCCAGCTGGAGCCAGCGCAGGTAGGGCTCTTCATCCCGCGCGGCGTTCGGCGGCAGGGTGACCGCGATAGTCCGCCCGGCGGGAATGAACAGGGAAAGCAAAAGGGCTTCCCCAAGATTTTTCCGACGGATCGCGCGGACCGGATACAGGTAGCGCGTCCGCTCCAGCCCCGGCGTCGCGGTCATGGGAACCACGGCGTTCGGAAGGAGATGCGCGCCTTCGACATTCAGGCCCGCCCGCTTGAGGAAGGAAAAATCCCTCCCGTTCAACGCGGCGTAATGGCAGTCGTCGGGGTAGCCCTCTTCGCCATGGTAAACGTCGGAGCGGAAATCCTCCGCGAAGTCGTGGTTCTGCAGCAGCAGCTTGACGCCCCGCCCTCGCAGCAGACGGATGGCGGTCATTAGCAGGGTATTCTTCCGGATCAGGGGATTATGGATGTGCAACACGTCGGGCATGGACCCCCAACGCTTTTCCATCGCGGATTGAATCGCGTCGGCCAGCTCTTCGCCGCCGTCCGCGCGGGACTTCCGATCGCTCGAGCCGGCATTCCCGCGACGGGAATCGTAACGGAGGTCGGGTATGAGGACCAGGGGCGCGCCGCCGAAATCCGATACCGGCGCATCCGCGACGTCGACCGCTTCCCCCGCGATGACGAGCACTTCTTCTCCCGCCTCGACCAAGGAACGGGCTTGCTGTCTGATGACCGAACTCACCCCGCCGCGTATGAGGTGGTAGTGGAGCAAAGCTATCCGCACGGTCAACCTCCCGTCGGAGATGCTATCATTTTCATCCGCCTATTCTACCCCAAAGCGGATGCCGGAGCAACCGAATCGTTCGAACCATCCTCCAGCGGGGGATTCCACGCCCTCGCCCAGTCCTCTATCCCCTTCATCACCGGTTCCAGGGCCTTTCCTTTCGATGTCAGGGAATAGGTTACGCGCACCGGAGCGTCGAGGGACACGGTCCGCGCGACGAGACCCGCGGCTTCCAGCTCCTTGACCCGCAGCGCGAGCATGCGCGGACTCAGGTCGGAAACCGCGCGCACGAGCTCCGAGAAGCAAAGGGGGCCTGCCAGCAGGCGCCTCAGGATGAGACCGGTCCATTTCTTTCCGAGCAGGTCGAAAGCGGCCTGGACGGTAGGGCAAAGGGAAGACTCGCCCTCATCGTATTCGTTCACGAAACGAATATACCACCTAAACCGATTTACAACCATTGATAACAATGTTACTATTTGTAATTTAATTACGTTTTATTCTTGACTATATTACTAATAATTATGAGCTTACAAATAGTAATCGAATCGGTTACCACAGGAGTACAAGATGAAGAAGTGGAATGAGGTTCCGGTCCGCGCATCGATCGAAAAAGCGGCGGCGGCTTTGAACGCGAACGGATTCGAGACGGTGATAGCCAAGGATGCAGCCGAGGCCGCCGGGAAGGCGCTCGCCTTGGTTCCGGAAGGGGCAGAAGCCTTTACGATGGCATCGGTCACCCTGGACCAAATCGGCGTATCCAAGGAAATCAACGATTCGGGCAGGTTCGACGCCGTCCGCGGCAAGCTGTACGCGATGGACAAGGAGAAGCAGGGGCGGGAGATGCGCAAATACGGCGCGGCTCCGGACGTGGCGCTCGGTTCGGTGCATGCGGTCACGGAAAAAGGTTCCCTCGTCATCGCCTCGCTCACGGGCAGCCAATTGCCGGCGTACGCGTACGGTTCGGGGACGGTGATCTTCGTCGTGGGAGCCCAGAAGATAGTGGCGGATCTGGATGAGGCCTTCAAACGGATCGAAACGTATACGCTTCCGCTGGAGAGCGCGAGGGCGCGGAAGGCGTACGGACTGCCGGACAGCTTCAACTCCTTCCCTTCAAAGATGCTCGTGCTGAACAGGGAAATTCAGCCGGGAAGGATCAAGGTGGTCCTCGTGGAGGAAAGCATCGGTTTCTGATCGTCCAACTTGCGGAAAATCCCCATCTGCGCTAGGGTCCATCCCATGGATACGGTAGAATTCGGCTCCCGCAGTTGGGACCCTTCCTCCAGGATTCTTCTGGCCGACGGCGCCTGGGGGACGGAATTCATGAAACTCGGTCTCGTCCAGGGCGAATCACCCGAGGCGTGGAACCTGGACAGGGGCGAAGCGGTGCTCGCCGTGGCCCGATCCTATGCGGCCGCAGGCAGCGACATCATACTGACGAACAGTTTCGGCGGTTCGCGCCTGCAGCTCGCGCGCCACGGCATGGCGGAAAAGGCCGGGGAAATAAACCTCCGCGCGGCGCGGCTGTCGGCGCAGGCCGCCCGCGAAGCCTCGACCGGGGAGCGGCAGGTGATCGTCGCGGGGGACCTGGGTCCCTGCGGGAAGCTGTTCATCATGGGCGAAGTGGAAGAGGGCGAGCTCTACGATTCCTTCGCCGAGCAGGCCCTGGCCCTGAAGGCCGGCGGCGCGGACTGGCTCGTCATCGAGACGATGATAGACCGGACGGAGATGGAAGTCGCGGTGCGCGCCGCCGCGGCGACAGGACTCCCCGTGGTCGCCAGCATGACCTACGAAAAAATGCCGGGCGGCTACCGCACCGTCATGGGGGACCGCCCCGAGGACTGCATCGCGGCCGCGGAGGATGCGGGCGCCGCCCTCATAGGCGCCAACTGCGGTTCGGGAATCGACGCGTACGTAGAACTTGCCCGCACCCTGCGCTCGCTCACCAAAAAACCCGTCTGGATCAAGGCGAACGCGGGCCTTCCGGAAATCATCGACGGCCGGACCGTCTACCGCATGGCCGCCGAGGCCTGGTGCTCGCATATCCCCGCCTTGCTGGAAGCCGGCGTCAACGTCATCGGCGGCTGTTGCGGCACCGGTCCCGACTTCATCGCCCGCGCAAGAAAATTCGTCCCTTGAGTTTCCAGTTGCCCGGAGGTGACCTTGTCCCATCCCTTGATTGACCTGCTCGCGGGCGGGACCGTCGTATTCGACGGCGCCATGGGCACCGAGCTGTACAAAAGAAACCACTTCGTCAACATCTGCTTCGACGAGCTCAGCCTCCGCGATCCCAAGGTAGTCCGCGAGGTCCACGAGGCCTCCAGGAAGGCGGGGGCCGACGTGCTCACCACCAACAGCTTCGGCGCCAACCGCTACAAGCTGGCCGATTACCTGCTCGCGGAAAGGACGAAGGAAATCGCCGCCGCCGCCGCGCGCATTGCCCGGGAGGTCGCGGGCCGCGAGCTGCTTGTGGCGGGTTCGGTGGGTCCCCTGGGCAGGCACGCTTCCGGCGGGGCACTGAGCCCCCATGAGGCGGTGGACGCCTTCGCCGAAGCCATCGTCGCCCTCATGGAAGGAGGTGCCGACTTCATCCTGTTCGAAACCTTCGCCCGCAGCCGCGACCTCGGATTCGCCGTGGAGGCGGCCCGCGGCCTGGGCGCGCCCTACCTGCCCTGCATGGCCTTCGGTGACATAGCCTCCAGCCTGGGCGGCGAGAGCATCGACGAATTCTTCGCCCCTTGCCTGGGCGCGGGTGCCGGGGCGGCCGCGCCCCTGATGCTGGGATTCAACTGTTCGGTCGGCCCCAAGCAGATGCTGGATAACCTGCAGGACTTCGTGCCCCGCTCTACCCTGCCGGTGCTGGCGATGCCGAACGCGGGCGCCCCCCAGCGCATCAACGACCGCATGTTCTATATGACCAGCCCCGAATATTTCGCCAGCTACGCCAAGCGCTTCGCCGAACTGGGCGTGAAGGCGGTCGGAGGCTGCTGCGGAACCGGGCCGGAGCACATCGCCGAGGCGGCCCGCGCGCTGAAGGCCCTGGACCGTGCCGGCGCCGCGGGCGTGGCCGGCGTGGCCGGCGCCGTATCGCTGGAGGTGGTCGGAGGCGCCGCCCCCGTCGAATGCGCGCCCCTGGCGCAGCGGAGCGCTTTCGGACGCGCCCTGGCGGAGGGCCGCTGGGTGACCAGCGTGGAAATCGTGCCGCCGACGGGCTGGGACCTGGCCAAGACCGTGGAACGCGCCAAGCGCTGCGCCGAAGCCGGCGTCCACGCGATCAACATCCCCGACGGCCCCCGCGCCAGCGCGCGGGTGAGCCCGATGATCACTTCCCAACGCATCCAGGCGGAAGCCGGGATCGAGGCGGTCCTCCATGTCACCTGCCGGGACAGGAACCTCATCGGCGTCCAGTCGGACCTGCTCGGCTGCGCCGCCGCCGGCATCAACAATCTGCTCATCATCACCGGAGATCCGCCGAAGCTCGGGGACTACCCCTACGCCACGGCCGTCTTCGACCTCGATTCGATAGGACTGGTCCGGGTGGCGCAGCGCCTGAACGTCGGCCTGGATATCGGCGGAAAGCCGGTGGCTCCCCCCACCCGCTTCGTGCTCGGCGTCGGGGCGGACCCGACCAACCTCGACCAGGAACGCGAGATCGAACGCTTCTTCAGGAAGGCGGAAGCGGGAGCCGAATACGCCATCACCCAGCCCGTCTACGACCCGGAAGCCCTGATCGCATACATCGAACGCGTCCGTTTCACGGGCGTGCGCATCATCGCGGGAATCTGGCCCCTGGCTTCCTACAACAACGCCCTCTTCCTGAACAACGAGGTCCCCGGCGTGTCAATCCCGGAATCCATCATGGAGCGTATGCGGAAAGCCGGCGACAAGGAAAGCGCGCGCAGGGTCGGCATCGAAACGGCCAGGGAGATCCTGGACGCCGTGCGGCCTTACGTGGCGGGTGTACAGGTTAGCGCCCCCTTCGGCAATGTGGAGACGGCGCTCGCGGTGCTGGCGGAAGAATGAGGTCAGGAGGCAATGAAAATTGCCCAGCGTCCGGACGCGTGACCAGCCTCAAGGCCGCCAACGGCGTACAACTGGATGCTTTGCGCGACAGCGCCGGACGCCTGACCTCTCTATCCTACGAAGGCGCCGAAGACGTAGCTGCCTTCTCCTTCGGCTACGACGCCGCCGGCAACATGGTCAGGAAGAACGAGTCGAGCTTCGATTACGACATGGCCAACCGGATGACCAGCGCTCGCGAACGCGGCCGCTTCGACAACGAAAAAAGCGCCGAAAAAGCGCAACTCGGAAAGGCCGAAGGCGATTACCGGGGAGAAGATGAACTAAGCTTCGCGGCGGACCAAACTGTTGTTTTATTCGATTACGGCTCGATGAGCGTCGGAGTGGACTTAGGCGGCACCTATGAAGTAGGACGCATCACTCTTGATCCTCGCGTAACCGGCCACCGGATACACGCGGACCGCTTCGAACTCCTCATCGCCACCTACAACATGGACGGCAACTGGACCAAACAGACTGACCTTTCCTTCGAGACAACAGGAACGGGTGAAATCATCGCCCGTTTCCGGATCCCGGTCACCGCCCGGTACGTGAAACTTCATTGCTTCTATGACGACCTCAAAGCCGATGGCAATCCCGCGGATAAAGCCACCGTCCGCGACCCCTTGATCACGGTTGGCTACTTCGAGACCCGCCGCGACGAAAGCTATGAATACGACAAGAAAGGCAACCGGAAAACCGTAACGACCACATTCGCCAACCGGACGACAAGTTCTTCGTACACCTACTGGTCAAATACCGACCGGGTAAAGACCGATGGAACCTTCGCGTACGTATATGACTCCAACGGCAACATGGTTGAAAAGGGGACAAAGTTTGTTGAAACTGAAACGGAAATCCAGTTCTTTAACAATGAGGGCGAGTATATAAAGTACGAATACGACCTGGCCAACCGGATGGTCAGAGTCCTCCGAAGTACCACTGGTAAGGCGGCCGCGACCGAGCGCGCCCGCTACCGCTACGGCCCCGACGGGCTCAGAATCGCCAAGACGACGAGTGCGGGTACTCGCTTCTACGTGTACGGCCTGGACGGGAACAAGCTAAGCGAAATCTCCAGTGTATCCAGCACCGACACGATCTGGGTGCTCGGGAAAAAGTTCGCCGAGGTAGAGACGGTCAACTCGACAGCAACAACCACATACCTTGCGACGGACCAAGTAGGAAGCGTGATCGCCGCCACCGACGAAAACGGAAAAGTGATCTGGCAAGGCACCATAACCGCCTTCGGGGAAAAAGGCGGCGAGGCGGGACTCAGCGACCGGACACGCTCTTATACCGGCAAGGACTGGGACGAGGACGCCTCTCTGATTTACTTCAATGCCCGCTGGTATGATCCGGAGCTCGGGAGATTTGTGTCAGAGGACCCGGCTAGGGATGGGGTGAACTGGTATGCGTATACAAGCAGGCCGCTTACCAGTACGGATCCGACGGGGTTGGGTGTTCTTGAAGAATATGAATACCAAAAAAGAACAAATACGAAGGATGATGTAGCTGTTGAGAAAACCGACAGTGGCAATAATGATTCAGGAGAATCGGAATCAGAACCCAGTTTTGAACAAAAAGAAAAACAAAAGGAGAGATACACGGACCCTGACTCATCTTAAACACTTTG
>DPXI01000037.1 GCA_003527485.1 Treponema sp.
TCGGCGGCCATGTCGAAGTACAGATAGACTTCCATGCGCCGGTCGTGGGTATGGCAGGGCATGGTGTTCCAGACGCTGCCCTTCTCCAGGATGGTCATGCCCATCACGAGTTGGCAGCTCTTGCAGACCGCCGGATGCACGTATTGGTAGATGGTGCGCGCGTTGGAGGTCTCGGCGGCGCCCAGTTTCTTCGGATTCGCCTTGGAAAGCTCGATCTTCACCGTCGGATGGCTCTGGTGCGCAGGCGAACTCAGCAGGTAGAACTTGGCGGGGTCGGAAGCCGATACCGATTCGAAGGTCACGACCTTCGTCCCCATGCCCACATAGGCGCCGTCGCCCTTGCCCATCTCGTAGACGGTGCCGTCCAGCGTCATGCGGCCTAATCCGCCGATGTTGATAAGGCCAAGTTCCCGCCGCTCGAGGAAGAAGGTCGTGCCGAATTCCTTGCCCGCTTCCAGGGACAGCTTTTTCGCGACAGGCATCGCGCCGCCGAACACCACCCGGTCCTGGTGGCTGTAGGTCAGGACCACATCGTCCCCGAAAAAGATCGTCTCCGCCAGAAAGTGCTTCCGCTGCTCCTCGGTCGTGTATCCCTTTGCGTCCTCGGGATGGTTCGAATATCTGATGTCCAGTTTCACTTCATGCCTCCTTGGTTCGGTACCGGGAGCGAAAAGTTTCAACTTTTCGCTCCCTTTGAATGTGCAGTTTCCTCCGGAAACTGCAAGCAACGCTGAGACCGCCTACCGGCGGTCTCAGCGTTGCACTCGACCGGAGCCGTCGCCCTTCAGGAGGGCCTCGACCTCGGCCTTGGCGGTCAAGTTGAAATCGCCGGGAATCGCGTGCTTGAGCGCCGATGCGGCGGCGGCGAATTCCAGGGCCTTTCCCTCGTCCCCGGGGAAGTTGAGCAGACCGTAGATGAGGCCCGCGGAGAAGCTGTCNNCCGCCCCCGACCCGGTCCACGATGTCGTCTATCTCGTAGGAACGCGAGACGCGGAAGCCCGTCTCCCCGTGGAGCACCGCCGACCAGCCGTTGCGGTCCGCAGAACGGCTCTCCCGCAGGGTGATGGCCACGACCTTCACGTTCGGGAAGTCCTTCTTGACCGCTTCCGCCAGAAGCCGGTAGTTTTCGGTCCCCAATTCGCCCTTGGACACGTCCACGCCCGCGGCCTTTATGCCCAGGCACATCTGCACGTCCTCCTCGTTGGCGATGATCACGTCCGCCAGCGCGGCCAAAGCCCGCATGACCTCAGGAGCCTTGGCGCCGTAGTTCCAGAGCTTCTTGCGGTAATTCAGGTCGATGGACACCTTGGCCCCGGCCGCCCGAGCCTCCGCCATCGCCTCCAGCGAGGCGTCCGCCGCGGAGCGCGAAAGGGCGGGCGTGATGCCGGTGATGTGGAACCAATCGGCGCCCGAGAGTATCGTTTTCCAGTCGAAATCGCCCGGTTTGGCCAGGGAGATGCAGGAAGCGTCGCGGTCGTAGACCACGTTGGAAGGCCTCTGGTTCGCCCCGGTCTCAAGGAAGTAGATACCGAGTCGCCCCTTGGTACGCCTGATCGCCGAGACGTCCACGCCCCAGCGTCGCGTTTCGCGCAGCGCGGCCTCCCCTATCGGATTGTCCGGCAGCGCGGTGGCGAAGGCAGCGGCTTCCCCGAACAGGGAAAGCGAGACGGCCACGTTGGCCTCACCTCCTCCGAAGGTCGCTTCCAGCGAGGGCGACTGGAAGAAGCGCTCGTTCGCCGGCGACTTCAACCTGAGCATGATTTCCCCGAACGTGACTATTCTGTGCATGGCAAACCTCTCCGGCCCGTATCGTTTGATGAACAGTATACCCGGACGCGAAGCTAGTCAACCATTTTTGAAACGATGGTTCATTTTTGAGAATACAATCGAATCCGGTAAGGCCGCTTACTCCATCCGCGCAACATCGGTGAAGGGAAAATCGTCGCCCTTGAAAAGCAGGGGACGGTTGAGGGTGCGGGCCAGGGCATAGGACGCGCAGTCTCCCAGGTTGAGACCCGCCTTGTGACGCCCCTTGCCGTACCTCCGCCAGGCATCCATCGCGATCTCGGCCTGTCCCGTGTCGAACGGGATGAACTCGAACGCGAACATGGAAAAGAATTGATTGAGGAGCCTCGAACCTTCGGCGCCCTTCCTTGATTCGATAACCACCGAAGCTTCGAACCAACTGAAACTGCTCATGAATAGCCTGCCGGCGCTATCCAAATGGCGCAATAGATCCGGACCCCCGTCTTCGCCGAGAAGGATGGCGACTATGGCGGAGCTATCAACGACCATAGCCGCCGGCCTCATCGTAGCCGAGAATGCTGTCGGCCGGACGATCATCCAAATCGGGCAGGCGCCTGCATTCCTCGATCATCGCGGCAAGCCGGATGGACCTCGGAAGGCCTTTGCCCCTGCGTTCCCTTAGTTCCCGCAGTGCGAAAAGNNATTTCGTCGGTCATGTTCTGACCGCTCTCCCGCGCAAGTTCCCGGGCGAGCGTTTCGACTTCCTGGTTCCGGATGCTCAGTGCCATGATATCCTCGTATATACATTATACTATCGTATATTCGAATAGTCAAACGGCACCCAACCCGGACGCCCGCGGCCACGCCCGGCCGCACCCGGCCGCCCCTGGACGCGAAGCTAGTCAACCATTTTTGAAACGATGGTTCATTTTTCAACAATCACGTGATACACTGCAAGGACGAAGGAGAATCCAGATGCACGAAATCATGAAAACCATTTCCGGGATCGGCCTCGTGCCGGTCATCAAGATCGAGGACGCGGCGAACGCGGCTCCCCTCGGAAAGGCCCTGCTGGCGGGCGGCATCCCCGTCGCCGAGGTGACCTTCCGCACCGCCGCGGCCGAGGACGCGATCCGTTCCATGAAAGCCGAATGCCCCGGGCTCCTCGTGGGCGCCGGTACGGTCATCAACGTCGAGCTCGCGAAAAAGGCGATAGCGGCGGGAGCCGCCTTCATCGTCTCCCCCGGCTTCAATCCCGCCACCGTCGACTATTGCCTTGAACGCGGGGTGCCCGTGCTTCCCGGCGCGAACAACCCCTCGCTGATAGAAGCCGGTCTGGAAAAGGGCCTGGACGTGTTCAAATTCTTTCCTGCCGAAGCCTCCGGCGGCGTCGCCATGATCGACGCCCTGGCCGCTCCCTTCGGAGCCATCAAGTTCGTGCCCACCGGCGGTATCGACGCGTCCAACGTCGGCGACTACGCCAGGCGCGACGCGGTGCTCGCCATCGGCGGCAGCTGGATGGTGAAGGCCGACCTGGTCTCGGCCAAAAAATGGGATGAGATCTCCGGCCTCTGCGCCCAGGCCGTCGCCGCCGTCAACGGCTTCTCCTTCGGCCACCTCGGCGTCAACCAGGCCGACGAGGCCGTCGCCCGGGAAACCGCCGGCATCCTGGCCTCTCTCGGGCTTCCGTCAAAGGAAGGCAACTCCTCGATCTTTGCCGGCTCTTCCTTCGAGATAATGAAAACGCCCTTCCGCGGCACCCACGGCCACCTGGCGATCAAATGCTTCAACGTGGAGCGCGCCCTGGCCTTCCTCGCCCGCCTCGGCTATTCCCCGGTGGAGGAAACCGCGAAGACGGAAAAAGGACATCTGAAGACCATCTACCTGGACAAGGAAATCGGCGGCTTCGCCGTGCACCTGCTCAGGGATTAGTACCGCCGATGGCGCCGGGCTCAGCGGGCACGGCGCCCGATCCGAGCTTCTTGGCCATGTTGATCCCGGTGACGCGGTACCCGAGCTTGGCGTACAGGTCCTGGGCGCCGGGATTGTGGCCGAACACGTGAAGGCCGATGCTGTCCAGGCCCAGGGCGCCGACCAGCTTTTCCATGGCCTCGAAGGCCCGCTTCGCATGGCCGCGGCGGCGGAATTCGGGCTTGATCTCGATGTCGTAGACGAAGGCCGAACGGAGTCCGTGCCGCGTCACGATGCCGAACCAGAGGATTCCGACGGCTGGTCCATCCGCGCCGTCCAGAATCTCGAAGAGGTAATGATCCGGCGTCGCGAGACCCTGCGGCAGGGAGTCCGCGAGGTCCGCGCACGAGCGCTCAAGCGCTCCTTCGATCGGCCAGCGGCCCGCGGCGACGTTGTCCTCGGCATACGCGGCCGCGGCCGCCGTAATGTAGGATTCGAAAGCCATGGGGCGCATCGGCGCGAGCACGGTCATGGAGCCTCCCGGGAAGATCGACCTCTTCCCCAAGGAGTCTACACCATCGAACGGCGTTCAGGTACGCCCCCGCGTCCGCCCTATCGCCGAACGGTCTTATAAGGTATACTGAAGCCAAGATCGGCCCCGGCTCGGCTTCTTCGGTACAATCAAGAATGGCCCCGACCCGTCCACTCGGTTCTCCATTCCAGCCGAGGAAGAGGTCGCCATCAAGATAAAAACCGCGAGCAACCTGATCACGTTGATCATTTTCTGCATCTCCGTGCTCAATCTCGGCGCCTTGATCCTTTCGTCCCGCTACCTGGAACAGCGCCGGCTCACGCACGGCATACAACAGGAATCGATCGCCGCCACCGTTATTCTGGCGGCGGGCAGCGATATCCTTACGAACTCCGCGAGGAGCGGAGCCTCCACCGGAGATCCCCGCTATCTGAGCGCGTTCATCCAAGAACTGAGGGTTACGCGATCCAGGGAGCGGGCAATCGAACGCCTGATCGAATTGGGCATCAATTCCGACGAACTCGGCTTGGTCCGGTCTGCAAAGGCCCTGTCCGATTCCCTGGTCGAATTGGAGGAGCAGGCCTTCGAGGCCGGCCTCAGGGGCGATTTCCCGGAAGCCATGCGCCTCGTCTACAGCGATTCCCTCATCGACAGGAAGGACGAGGCCATGGCGTCGATACGAAAAGCGCAATCGGGCATCAACGATCGCCTGAGCGGGAAAATACAGGATCTGACCGACCGTTCGGACAAGTACCTTACGCTATCCATCGTCATGCTGGCCTTCAACGCGGCGATAGTCATGGCGGCCCTGCTGATCTTCTACCAGCGGAGACTGGTGAATCCCGTCCTGAGCCTGACCCGGAAGACCAAAGCCCTGCTCGCAGGCGACCGCAGCGTCCGTTTCGACTCGCCGGAGGACGATTCGGAAATAGGCGATCTGACCCGCGCCATCAGCGACTACCGGGGAATGAGCGATGAGATTGAGGCCCGACGCTGGATCAAACAGGTTCTGGCCGAAATTTCCGAACCCCTGCAGAAGGCGGACTCGCTCGCCAAGTTCGCTTCCGTCCTTATCGGAGGCTTGGCCGTCCATCTGTCCTGCGGGGGAGGCAATTTCTACCTGCGGCGGGATGGAGGGGATTACTTCGAGCTCATCGGAGATAACGGCATCGGGATCGACCGTACGGACGCGCAGCACCAAGGCGAAGGCCTGCTGGAACGGGTGGCTCTCACCGGCAAAAAGGCCGTCATCCCGGGCCCGGCATTCACGAGCGTCGTCATACCCTTGTCGAACGGCGGGACCGTCCGCGCCGTCATGGAACTGGAATCCTTTTCGATGCTCGAAGGTCAAAGGACCTCCTTTTTCGACGATCTCTCGGCCATCATCCTCCCTCGGCTCGACATCCTCCTGCGTACCCTCCGTTCCACGGAGCTCCTGAAAATCAGCGAAGCCCAGGCGGGCACCCTGAAGGAACAGGCCTATGAATTGGAAAGGCAACAGGCGAGCCTGATCGCCACCGAGGAACGATCCCGCCTCCTGCTCTCCGCCGTCCCCGACGGTATCCTGGGAATGAATCCCGAAGGCAGGGCGACCATGGTGAATCCGGCCGCCGCGCGGCTGCTCGGCTACGAGGAGCGCGAATTGCTGGATCGGGACATCCATTCGCTGATCCGCCATACGCAGGACGGCGACAGCCCCCCCGAAGCCGAGGCATGGCCGATGTTCCTGACTTCCATAGACGGAAAGCCTCGGCAGGTCGACGATGAGGTCCTGTGGCGAAAGGACGGGACATCCTTTCCCGTCGAGTATTCCACCACGCCGGTTATCAGGGACGGCGTGATAACGGGATCAGTCATCATCTTCAGGGACATCGCCGACCGCAAGGCGATCGAGAAGGCGATGAAGGAAACCAAGGAGCTTGCGGAGGACGCCACACGGCTCAAATCGAACTTCCTCGCGAACATGAGCCACGAGATCCGCACTCCGATGAGCGCGATAATCGGCATGTCCTACCTCGCGCTCAGGACCGACATGACGGCGAAGCAGCGGGGATTCATCCAGAAAATACAGAGTTCCGGACAGCACCTCATGGGCATCATCAACGACATACTCGACCTATCCAAGATCGAAGCCGGAAAGCTCAACGTCGAACGCGTCGACTTCGAACTGGACAAGGTACTGGAGGATGTCATCAACCTCACCGGCGAAAAGGCCGGCGCCAAGGGCCTGGAATTCGTGGTCGATGTGGACGAAAACGTGCCGAACCTCCTGATCGGGGATCCCCTGCACCTGGGGCAGGTCCTCATAAATTATTCCAACAACGCGGTCAAGTTCACCGAGCGGGGAGAGATTACCATCACCGTGCGGCTGCACGAGGAAAGCGATGCGGACGTCCTCCTGTATTTCGCCGTGAAGGATACGGGAATCGGGCTTTCGCCGGAACAGAAAAGCCGCCTGTTCCAGACCTTCCAGCAAGCCGACTCCTCCACGACCAGGCGTTACGGGGGTACCGGCCTGGGACTGGCGATCTCCAAGAAACTGGCCGAGGGCATGGGAGGATCGGTCGGGGTGGAAAGCGTATACGGCATGGGATCCACCTTCTGGTTCACGGCCCGACTCGGAAAAAGCGACGCCCATTCCCGCAGGATTCCGCTGGACCCGTTTTTGCGCGGTCTGCCGGTCCTCGTGGTGGACGACAACGAGAACGCCAGGGCCGCGATGGTCGATATGCTCCGGCGGATGCTCTTCGTCGTCACCGACCGGAATTCGGGCGAAGGGGCGATCGAAGAAGTCAAAAACCTGGCGCTGGAGGGCGGCGGTTTCGAAATCATTTTCATCGATTCCGGGATGCCCGGTATCGACGGCGTGGAGACCGCAAGGCGGGTTATCGCGCTCGGACTGGAAAAGCCCCCCCGGCTCGTCCTGATCGCCGCCTTCGGGAGCGAGGACCTCGCCAAACAGGCGGAAGAAGCGGGCATCGAAGGCCTCCTCGTAAAACCCGTTACGCCGTCCGCCCTGCTGGATACGGTCATGCGGCTTGTCGGGCGCGAGGAATCCGCGGAAAACAGGTACGATGCATCCCCTTCGGACATCGAGCGCCGCCTGGTCGCGCTGA
>DPXI01000011.1 GCA_003527485.1 Treponema sp.
TGCCGGCGGATTCCGCCGCCGGGTTGCCTGGTATTACCAGCGGCCGTATCCGCCGCCGCCGCCGGAATCGCGGTCGCGGCGGGGTTTGTCCATGGCCTCGTTCACCTTGAGCTGGCGGCCGTCGTACTCGCGGCCGTTGGTCCCGGCGATGGCGGCGCGCGCCTCGTCGTCGGTGCTCATCTCCACGAAGCCGAAGCCCTTGGAGGAACCGGTGTCGCGGTCGGTGATGATCTTCACGGACTCGACGTTGCCGTAGGCGGCGAAGAGGGTGCGGAGTCCGTCCTCGTAGGTGTTGTAGGAAAGGTTTCCGACGTAGAGTTTCTTGGCCATGGGGCCTTCCTTCGCCCGGACGCATCCGGGTCTTTCATGTTCCGCCTATCCAGGATAAGCGCTTCACCGCAGGTCAACAGGCCGCGCGGACCTCCCGATGCGGAGACAGAGCGGAGAGACGGACTGAACGAAAGTTGCGTTTCCAGGAAGCGGCAATATCCATGTCGGTATTCTTGAATCGTGGCCGTGGAGAGGCTTCATCCAAAAACTTCGAAAGGAGAACGACGGCAGGAAAGAACGTTACGGAGTCTTGAGTTTCTCTCACTCTGAATAAAACATACGACGTACTTTCTTTTTGGTCAAGAGCCGGAATTTTTTCGATGCAGGATAAAAAAACCCGGCGTAAAGCCGGGTCAATATTCGTCGATTATGCGGTCCGGATCACCAGCGGCCGTATCCCCCGCCGCCGTTGCCGGAGTCCCGATCGCGTCGCGGCTTGTCCATCGCCTCGTTGACGCGGAGCTGGCGGCCGTCGAGCTCGTGGCCGTTCGTGCCTGCGATGGCGGCTCCCGCTTCCTCGTCCGTGCTCATCTCGACGAAGCCGAATCCTTTCGAATTTCCGGTGTCGCGATCGAAGACGATCTTGGCGGAGACGACGTTTCCGAAGTTGACGAACAGGTTGCGCAGTCCGTCTTCGGAAGTGTTGTAGGAGAGGTTGCCGACGTACAGTTTCTTGGCCATCGAGAAAATTCCTTCACCCGGAAAAACGTCCGGGCACGCAGATATTTACGCCTACGAACATAGGCGTTTAAAGTCCTCCCTTCGGAAGGACATAGGACACTGATCGGATGGGGAATGTTCCGTGCAAGATCCGGGCAGGTTGCGAAGATTTTCGCTCGTGCATCGATTTTGATCTGACGCGATTCGTCGTAACGCTACGATCAAGTAGTTCATTGCGATCAAACAGATCGCTTCTTCGTACCCTATTCAAATTATTCCCGCTCTTTTGAAACCTAACCCATCATTTCGCGGCCGTCAAGTTATTTTTAATCACATTTTTTCCACATTTTTTCAATCGTCCGCGCCGCTCCCGGTGGTCCGCTCGGTCCCGAAAAGGATACGGATGGCGCTGCGCAGATCGGGCGCCTGGGTGAAGGGTTCAGAGGACTCCGCGTCCCCGTCATCGCGCCGGGAGGCGCGCGGTCCGATGAAGGTTTCAAAGCCGAGGCCCCGGGCCGCCTTCACCCGCGCGGAGAAACGGCGGACGGGCCGAGCCTCTCCGGCAAGGCTCAATTCGCCGGCGAGCGCGGTGCGGGGAGGGAGGGGAAGGCCGGTCCGCGCGGAATGCAGGGCGGCGGCCAGCGCCAGCTCCACGCCGACCTCGGCGATGCGGATGCCGCCGGCGACGTTGACGTACAGGTCGTGGGCGGAGAGCCTGAGTTTCAGGTGCTTCTCCAGGGTCGCCGCGACCCGGGATACGCGGGCCGAATCGATACGGTCGGAGAAGACGCGGCTCATGGCGCCCTTGGCGGGAACGGCGAGCGCCTGGATTTCCACGAGCAGGACGCGGGATCCTTCCAGGACAGCGGCGGTAGCCACGCCGGGCGGCAGATCGCCTTCGCGGCGAACGAGGAAAAGGGAGGAGGGATCGTCCACGGGCTGCAGGCCCTTTTCGCCCATCGTGAAGATGCCTATCTCGTCCACCGATCCGAAGCGGTTCTTGGTCGCGCGCAGGAAGCGGCTGTCGGCGTCGTTCTGCTCGAAGTACAGCACCGTGTCGACCATGTGTTCCAGGGTCTTGGGCCCGGCGATCACGCCGTCCTTGGTGACGTGGGCGACGAGGAACAGGGCGGCGTCCCTCTCCTTGACCCAGGAGATGAGCTCATGGCAACAGTACTTCATCTGGTTGACCGTGCCGGGCACGAGGCCAGCCTCGGGCGAATGGAGGGTCTGGACCGAATCCACCACCACGAGCACGGGCTTCACCGCTTCCAGGATGCGCTGGATCTCCTCCAGCCTGCCGGAACAGAATAGCTCGATGCGCTCTCCGGAGATGCCGAGCCGGTCGGCGCGCATGCGCACCTGGCCGGCGGATTCCTCGCCCGATACGTACAGCACGCGGCCCTTGGTTCCGCATGCCGCGGCGACCTGCAGCAGCAGGGTCGACTTCCCGATACCCGGCTCGCCGCCGAAAAGCACCGCCGAGCGCTTCATGACGCCCCCGCCGAGCACGCGGTCCAGCTCGCCGATTCCGCTGGATACGCGGGAACCCTCGTGGGGATCCACCGACGAGAGGGGAAGCGAATGTACGACGGCTTCGGACAGTGCGGAGGATCCCCGAGGGGAGCCGGAGGCCGAAAGGACGGCGGACTCCAGGAGGGTGTTCCATTCGCCGCATTCGGGACAGCGGCCGAGCCACTTGGGTTCCTCGTGCGAACAGTTCCCGCAACGGTAGACGATCGACTTCTGCTTTTTCATGGCTCGCTCCAGTATAGCCGCACCGCCTTCCGCGCTCAAGGACAGCCCATTGACGCCTCAGCCTCCGCGCCTCTATCCTGTTCCGATGGAACGGAAAGATTACCGGCTCGCGGCCATCCTATACACCGACATCGCAGGATTCTCAAAAATGATGGAGAAGAACGAGGCCCGCACGCTCGAGCTGCTCCACAAGCATAACGAGCTCATCGAGGGCATAGTCGCGAAGAAGAAGGGGACGGTCATCAAGACGATCGGGGACGCCTTCCTCATCGATTTCAAGAACACCGTCGACGCCCTCCAGTGCGCGATCGATATCCAGTACGGCCTATACGAATACAATAAGGAAAACCCCGACCTTCCGCTCCTCGTCCGCATCGGCCTCCATATGGGGGACATCTACTTCTACGAGAACGACGCCCTCGGCGAGGGCATCAACATCGCCAGCCGCCTGCAGTCCGCCGCGCACCCCGGCTGCATCTGCATGTCCCAGGACGTGTACAACATGGTGCTGAACAAGGTCGACTTCACCGCGGAGAAGCTCGGCCACGTCAGCCTGAAGAACATCACCAAGGAAATCCACGCGTTCGAAATCACCACACCGAACGTCGAATTCGATCCGAACTGGACCGCCCGCCCGATGCTCCGGCCGGACAAGGAAGAAAAGCTGGCGCCTCCCCCCGTGGCCGCCGATCCATCCGAGGCGGACATCAAGCGCCGCATCATGCTGGACATCAAGGCGGCGGGCCGGAGGCTCGAAGTCGACCAGATGCTGGTCCGCTACGGCGCCGAGGGGAAGGCGGCCGAGAAGGTCATCATGGAGCTGGCGGGTAAAGGCATCTTGCTCGATTCGCACACGGAAGCCGGCACGGGGAACGGTGCGGGAAGCGGCGCGTCGGGGCGCGACGGAATCGTGAATGCCGTGACCGATCTGGAATACCGGATCGAAGACGAGATCAAGAGGGGTCTGGACGCAGCGTTCAGCGGCCGCAGGGGGGCCTTGAAAACCAGCCTGCGGGAAGCCGTCAGGGAAACCCGGGACGCCGCGCGTTCGGCCCGCCACGAGTGGCGCGGCGAGTGGCGCCACGAGCGACGCGACGAGCGGTTCAACGAAAGCGCGGAGGACGGGAAGTGGGAAGGAAAAGTGGGAAAGTCCTACCTCCGATCAGCCGCCGATTCCATTTCCGAATACGACGACTACGCGGTCAAGGTGAGAAACGAGGCGCGGATGGCGAAAGCCGGTTTCGCCGGCCACCTCACGGCCTTCGTCGCGGTGAACGGTTTCCTCATGTTCCTGAACGCCTCAGTTTCGCCGGGCTTTCCCTGGGCCCTTTTTCCCTTCGGCGGCTGGGGCATCGGCCTCCTGGAACACTTCGCCTCGGTGCTCAGGCGGGGAGAACGCGCCAAGGAACTCGCGCGCCTTCCCCGGCTGGAAGCGAAGGCCCTGGAACTTTTCAAGAAACTCCAAAAGAGGAAGGATTCGATCTTCCTGCACTTCGCCTCCACGGCCTCCACCACCGTATACCTCGCCGCGATCAACGCGCTCGTCTCGCCTCAATTTTGGTGGTTCGCGATCCCCGCCGTCGGCATGGGCATCGGCTTCCTTTCCCATGCGGCGAATTTCGCCGTCAAAAAAGCCGAACTCCAAGGCGGCATCCTTGAAGCCCTCGGGCGCAAGGGATCATGGGATTCGGCCCTGCGCGGGATGCCCTCTTCCGCGGCGCCCGCGAAGGATGAATACGGCCCCTACGCCGCCCTCGTCGAGGAGGCGCGCGCCACCCGTGCCGCCATCCTGGAGCAGCAAACGCCGGCGGCGGACGCGGACTCCAAAAAAAAGAAGAAGGCGGCCAAGACCGAAGGATCGCCGGTCGGGGACGATTTCCTTCCGGTGCTCGATTCCTACGTGGAGCAGATCGGCCTGCTCGCCAAGCGGACCAACGAGGTCGACCGCATCATCGACATGATCCCCATGGATTCCCTGAAAAGCGACAAGGACCGGCTGGAGCGGAAGATTGCCGACAAGCCCGGCGAGAGCCTGCTCAAGGAATACCGGAAATCCCTCGGGGAGATAGAGCGCCAGGAATCATCCTTCAGCGAACTCAGGGAGCAGCGCGAGGTGCTGGAACTCAGGATGCGCTCCTCGGTCAACACGCTAAAGCAGATGCGCATAGACCTGGCGCGCCTGAAGGGCATGGGCGATCAGGGCGACACCGCATCCTCCCGCGCCGTGCAGGAAAAGACGGCCGAACTCAACCGCTACCTGGCGGACCTCCGCGCCGGCTATGAGGAATTGGAAGCCCTGGAAGATCGAGTCCTCCCCCCGGAGGCCGCGGTTCCGCGGTTGGAACCGAGGACCGCCTCCAAGACGACTTCCGCGATCGACGCGAACTAGAATTTGCGCCGCTCCGTTCCAGAGCCTAAACTGGGGACGGAGGCGAGCATGAAAAGCGTTACCGCCAAGATCATATTCCTCACGGTAGGTGTCCTGGTCGCCGTCGCCCTGTTGCTTACCGGGGCCTTCGCGTTCGCCTTCAAGACCATGATGGACGACGAGATTGCCCTCCTGGATACGACACTCCGGGAAAGCTTCGACCGCTCCATCCGCTGGGAAGTCGAGACGGCCGTATCCATGCTGGCCAAGCTGGATGCAATGAAGGCCGATGGCTCCCTGCCTGCGGAAGAAGCCCGCGAACTGGCGAGGAAATTGCTTCGGGAGCTGCGATACGGCGCGGACGGATATTTCTGGGCGGATACCGCGGAAGGGGTCAACGTCGTCCTCCTCGGCCGGGAAGTGGAAGGAACGAACCGTATGGACCTGTCGGACGCGAAGGGCTTCAAACTCGTCCAGGCCATCGTCGCCAACGGGCAGAAGGAAGGCGGGGGCTATACCGACTACTGGTTTCCCAAAGCGGGCGGCGGCGAGGCCCTTCCCAAACGCGGATACAGCCTGCTTTCCAAACCCTGGGGCTGGGTCGTCGGCGCGGGCGAATACACCGACAATATCGATGCCGTGATCGCCGAGAAGAAAAACGCCGCCCTCGCGCGGCTCTTCTCCGCCCTCGCCACCGTATCCGTATTCGCCGTGATCGCGTCCATCGCGGCGGCGCTCGTTTCCGTTCTGTTCGGCCGGCGCATCGCGCGCCCGTTGAAACACGCGGCGGCGCTTACTGCGTTGTTCGCCCAGGGCGACTTCAGCGCTTCCTTCGACCGGCGCTACGCCAAATCCGCGGACGAGACGGGATTGCTCATCCGCTCCCTGGATTCGATGAGGACCGCCCTGGCCGACCTCATCGGCGGCGTAGTGGAGAGCGCTGAGCGGGTCGGCACGGGCTCGGCGGAGCTTCAGGACACGGCCTCCATGGTTTCGGAGGGAGCCTCATCGCAGGCGGCTTCCACCGAGGAAGTGTCGGCGTCGGTGGAGCAAATGGCCGCGACGATCAGGCAGAACGCGGAAAACGCGCAGGAAACCGAACGCATCGCGCGAAAGGCCGCCAATGACGCGGCGGAGGGATCCAAGGCGGTCTCGGAAGCGGTTGAAGCGGTGAAGCGGATCGCGGAGCGCATCGCCGTCATCGAGGAGATCGCCCGGCAGACGAACCTGCTGGCGCTCAACGCGGCCATAGAGGCGGCGCGGGCCGGCGAGGCGGGCAAGGGCTTCTCCGTCGTCGCGGGGGAGATCAGGAAACTCGCGGAACGGAGCGGCAACTCGGCCGCCGAAATACGCGACATCTCGGCCGCCACGACTGCTGCCGCCGAACGGGCGGGAACGGCGCTCGCCTCCCTGGCCCCGGACATCGGCAGGACCGCCGATCTCGTGGTCGAAATCAGCGCGGCGACGGCCGAGCAACGCGCCGGATCCGATCAGATCGGCAAGGCGATGATGCAGCTGGACAACGTGGTCCAGAAGAACGCCGCCGCAGCCGAAGAACTCGCCGCTTCAGCCCATTCGCTGAACGACGAAGCGAGCTCCCTCCGCGAGGCGGTGGGGGCGTTCAAGGTGTAGGGGCGAAGAAAGGTCCGCCCCCGTATCCTCAAACGCGGAGGCGGTCTTCCGGTATCTTTGGAATACGCCGGGGCGACGCTCCGTGGTGCTCTTAACCAGCCGGCTCTATCGGAATTTCGAAGTTGCCGTTGATCGTGACCTCGTCGTCGTTGGTGGCGGCCAGCCTCCCCCGCAGAATGCCGTTCGCGGTATCTATCTCGAGGATCTCGACGGCGCCCTTCAGCAGGATGTAATTCATGCCCTCACCGCCGTCCGCCGCGGGGTCGTAAAGGGTGACCGATTGCATATCCCCGGTGGATAGGTTCCAGAAGAGGTCGTACTTACCGACGACGGCGGGCACCGTGATCATAATCTTTTTGAATGAATCGTCGAATATCGGGTACGCACCGAGGCTCCAGGGATCGAGGTCTCCGGCCGGTTGGATATCGTAAAGCTCAATATCGTACGAACCGGGCTCGAAGTATGAATCCTCGGCCCAACCGGAGACAACCACGTACGCGGCGCCGTTGACGGTCCCCTGGAGGGGCTGGTCGATGAACGCGATGTTCCCGCCTATTTTGTTGTCTTCATTATCGCTCGAAGCAGGATTGCCGCACGATAGGACCAGAAGGGCCGACGCGGCGAGCGCAGCGGCGAGAAGTTGCTTGATGATCTTCATGCGGTCCATGATAGCACGATCCGCGCAGGAATGGGGTGAGCCGAAAACGCATTTTTTTTGGAGCGAAGAAGGCGGAGCGGGACGCCGCGCTTCCGCGCGGCGTCCCTTCGATCATTTGGACAGCAGCCTGTTCAGCCTTTTTACGAAGTCGGCGGGATCCTTGATCTTGATCCCCTCAACCAAGAGGGCCTGATCGAGGAGCACGCCGGCGACGTCCGCGACGCGGGCCTCGTCCTCGACGCCCTTCAGGGCCAGGAGGATGGGGTGTTCGCCGTTCACTTCCAGGATGGGTTTCACGTCGGGGAGTTCGGTCTGCCCCATCGCGCGCATCATCTGGGCGAACTGGATGGACGGGTCGTTCTCGTCGGCGACGATGCAGGAGGGCGAGTCGTGCAGGCGGCGGGACAGTTTGACGTCCTTCACGCGCTCGCCGAGGGCCTTCTTCAGGCGCTCCACGATGGGCGCCATTTCCTTTTCGGTGTCCTTGTCCTTCTTCTCGCCGAGCTCCTCGTCCGCTCCCGAACGGTTGACAGCCTTCAGCTCCCAGTCCTTGTACTTGCCCACCGAAGGGACCACGATCTCGTCGATGTCGTCCGACATCACCAGGACTTCGATGTCCTTGGCGCGGTAGGCTTCCAGCAGGGGTGAAGCCTTCAGGGTCTTCTCCTCGCCGCCGGTGATGTAATAGATGGACTTCTGGTCGCCCTTCATGCGGCTCGAGTACTCCGCCAGGCTCGTCCAGCCTTCGACCTTGGAACTCTTGAAGCGCACGAGTTCCATGATGGCTTCACGGTTGGCGAAATCCTGGTACAAGCCCTCCTTGAGCGGCCTGTTGAATTCGCCGATGAAGGTTTCCCACTTTTCCTTGTTGTTGTCGGCCAGCGCCTTGAATTCGCCCAGCAGCTTCTTCACGGACGCGTTCTTGATGTTCTGCAGCACGCGGTTCTGCTGGAGGATCTCGCGGCTGATGTTGAGCGGCAGGTCCTCGGAATCGATGACGCCCCGGACGAAGCGGAGCCAGGTCGGCATGAGCTCCTTGTCGTCGTCGGTGATGAACACGCGCTTGACGTACAGTTTGACCCCAGCCTTGTAGTCCACGTTGTACAGGTCGAAGGGCGCCTTCTTGGGGACGTAGAAGAGGGTAGCGTATTCGAGGCTGCCCTCCGCCTTCGTATGGATATGGAATAGCGGGTCCTCGGTGTCGTGCGAGATCTGCTTGTAGAATTCGGCGTAGTCCTCGTCCTTGAGCTCGCTCTTGGACCTGCGCCAGATCGCGCTGCCGGAATTGATCTGCTCCACTTTATGGACGGAACCTTTCTCCTTGCCCTTGTCGTCCCATTCCTTCTGGTCATAGGAGAGGTAAATCGGGAAGGCGACGTGGTTGGAATAGCGCTTCACGATGTCCTCGATGGACCAACGTTCCGCGTACTCGATCCCCTCGTCGTTCAGGTGCAGGTGGACCGTCGTGCCGTGGCCGCTCCGCTCGGCGTTCTCGATATCGAAGCCTTCCTTGCCGTCGCTCGTCCACATCCATGCGGCTTCCTCGCCCGCCTTGCGGCTGGTCACCTGGATCTTGTCGGCGACCATGAAGGCGGAGTAGAAACCGACGCCGAACTGGCCGATGAGGTTGGAATCCTTCTTGGCGTCGGCGGCGAGCTTCTCCACGAAGGCCCGGGTGCCGGAACGCGCGATGGTGCCCAGGTGTTCCACCAGGTCCGCCTCGTTCATGCCGATGCCCGAGTCCGCGATGGTCAGGGTCTTGGCTTCCTTGTCGAAGGAGATGTCGATCCTCGGCTCGAAGGCGATGGACTTGTAGGCCTCGTCGGCCACAGTCAGGTACTTCAGCTTGTCCAGCGCGTCGGAAGCGTTGGAGACGAGCTCGCGGAGGAAGATCTCTTTGTGCGAGTACAGGGAATGGATGATCAGGTGCAGCAGCCTGCTGACCTCGGTCTGGAATTGATGGACGGCCATTTCAGATTACTCCTTGCGAATGAGGAAAGTTGAGGTTTCGTTCGAAGATACTGATTCGGGGGGGCGGGAGGCAAGGGCTATGAGCGCGTCGGCAATACGACCAGTCCGGCCGAACGGAGGACTGGCAGGGCCGCCTTGGCGGCTTCCTCCCCCAAGGCTTCGGCCAGCCGCGCGCCGAAAACGTCGGCGCCGAGCCCGTCCGCGGAGGATGCTTCGGCGAGCAGCGCGGCGACCGCCTCCGCGCGGACGGACACGTTTCCTTCCCTTACGTCGGGCGCCAGGTCCAGGTTACGGGCCTCCAGCCGGAAACGCCAGCCCAGGCGGACGCCACCTGTACGCAGGGCTTCCGGCACAGGGGCCCCGCCGAGGAAGACTGCGCGAGGCACCGGATGCTTCCCACGGGCCACGGGCACGCCGGCGGGCAGACCGCCCCCGGACGCCGCGGTCCCCAGGCCGGCCTCGCGTTCCCTGTCCCGGTCCATCGCGTAACCGTCCAGGATCGATTCGACCAGATCAGGACGGACGGTGGGGGCGGGAACCTTGAAGGGGAAGGCTTGGCGGACCGGGCTATCCATGGCTTCACCCGCCATCCAGGCGGCCATCAGGGCGTCCAGGGGGACGGAGAATTTCTCGGAGCGCTCCTCGCCGCGGAAACGGAGGTCGTTGTCGGCGAAATCCCACCGGGGCCCGGGCCCGGTCCAAGGCTCGGTCCCGGGCCCGTCGCCCTCCGGGTGGAGCCCGGGATGTCGGCCGCGCGTCCATTCGCTATATGCGCGGGAATGGCGGGTAAGCACGAATTTATGCCAGAACGCCGAGTCCACGAGGCCCGCCTTAAAAATCTGGCGCATGGTCTCCGCCGAGTCGACCGTCTCGCCTTCGTCTTCGTCCCAGAAGCCGAAGATCAGGTACGCGTGGACGAGGACCCCCGCCTCCTTGAAGGCGGCGCAGCAGTGGACGACGTCCGCCAGGCCCAGGCCCTTGCCGAGGCGCTTGAAACCCCGCTCCGAAGCCACCTCTATGCCGGCGGACACTCCGAGCAGGCCCCCGGTAGCAAGGGCGGCGGCGACGTCGGCGGTGAAGGCCCTCTCGAAGCGGATGTTGCCCCAGAAAGAGAGGGGGAGTCCCGCCGCGCGGTTGAGGTCCGCCAGCCGCAGAAGGGAAGCCGGAGGAGCGGCCTCGTCCACGAGATGCACGCCCCGGATGCCGGTCGCTTCCGCCTGGGCCACCAGATGGGCGAACAGGCGGTCCGGATCGACCTCCGCATAGCCGCGGATGTAGTCCAGAGCGACGTCGCAAAAGGCGCAGGCGTGCCAGTAGCAGCCGTGGGCCAGGTAGGCCTTCAGCCAGCGTCCGTCGGACCAGAGCCGGTGCATCGCGTTGGCGTCGTCCACCGGGCGGATATAGCGCGAGAAGTCCGCTTTGCGGTAATCGGGAAGCACGGAGACGGCGCCTTCGGCGTCGATCGCCGTGTAGCCGGCCTTGGCGTCCTCGGGCAAGGCAGGAAATGCCTCGTCGATGCCGCTGACGAGCGAAGCGCCGTCGGCGGCGCGGTAGATGGTGCGGTACAGAGGCTGCCCGCGCGCGCGGCGGCCGCGCGGGCCGTCCGCTCCGGCAAGCGCGCCCT
>DPXI01000061.1 GCA_003527485.1 Treponema sp.
GCCCTCAAGACGGCTGTCGCCTCGCAAGAGGATCGGTTGGAAGGCATCCAGGAAAACATCGTCCGCGGGGTCACGGCTTTGAGCCGATTCGCCTCCGACGCGGGAAGCGTCGCCGATTCCATAGATTCAGTAGCCGCCGCGGCGCAGCGCGGGATGGGCCACGTGGAGACGCTCGCTTCCGACGTTGGCGTGATGGCCGGACAAGTCTCCACTTCCGGCGGATTCCTCAGGGGGCTCGCTGAAACCATAGCCGAGATAGTCAAGACGGCAGCGGCGATAAAAGAAACGTCCGAGGACCTGGCGGTAATATCCATAAACACGGCGATAGAAGCGGCGCGCGCGGGGGACCGCGGGCGCGGATTCGCGGTTATCGCCCGGGAAGTGCGCAAATTGGCCGATCGTTCGGGAGAGTTGTCCGACCTGATCGGCAAAAGCGTGACGGACGCGGGAGCGAAACTCGGCGGCGTCCGGGCAGCCGTAGGTTCTGCCGAGTCATCTTCCCGGTCCGCGGCCGAAGCGTCCAGATCGTTCACCGTTGAATTCTCTTCGATAGTGGAAGCGTCCGCGCACGCGCGGGATCTCGTCGGCGGCTTCAGGAACGTCGCGCGCGAACGGCTTGAGGCTGAACGGGAAATCGAATCCCAGGTTCGCGGCATTTCCGCGGAGGCGCTCTCCATCATCGAAAGGGGCAACGCGGCGGCCGCTCTGGCTTCGGCACTGCGTTCGTCCACCGAGCGGACGCTTTCGTCCATATCCGGGGAACGCACGAAACATCACGACCAAGCGTTGGCGGAGGCCGAAAAATTGGCGGTTTCCCTTTCCGCCGTGGATATCCGTTCGCGCGAAGTTTTGGACGCCGCCCTTCGATCGGTGTTTACCCGCTCCGACGCTTTCGCGCTGCTTTACGTAATGGACCCGGATGGGCGACAAGTCTCTTCCAACGTCGTTCATCCCGCCTTCGCCGGAAAGATAGCCTCCAGCGGTTATGGCGCCGATAGATCGGCCAAGGAATATTTTCGAGCGCCGGCGGAATCGAAGGCTTCCTACCATTCGCCGGCCTACCTTTCCAGCGCGAGCGGTTCCCTGTGCATCACCGCATCGGTCCCGCTGATGGATTCCGGGGGAAGGCTCCGGGGCGTGCTCGCGGCCGACTTCGATGCGGGCGGTTACTCGGCCATAGCCGAGAGCCATCCGGGAATATAGCTGTGGCAATCTGCAGGGGTATATATTATGGAATATATATAGTGATATGCGTATTTATTGAATATATTGGATGTAGTCGCTGCCAATGAGTATAATTGACAAGCGAACGGACGAATGAAACTTACGGAAAGGTTGATCGCGGATGGAAAATAGGTCGAAATCGAAAAGCGCCTCCGCAGATTGGTTCCTCTCCGGGGCTTTGGCCGCGGGTTCCTTTCTGGTTTCGTACGTATTCGTCGATATCGGTTTCGCGTTCTCGCTCGTGATATGCGCCCTGTTTTTCGTTTCCGGCTTGTTTCTGTTCCGGCTGAAGAAGCCCGGAATCGTTGAACAGGAGAATAGTCTGGCGGCCTCCCTTCAGGAAGGGAAAGCGAAACTGACGGAAATCGAGAAGTTCCGGAAGCTGGTCGGCGATCGGACGACCATCGCCAAGGTCGACGCGATATGCGTTATCGTGGAAAAGATCCTCGCGGAAATCAAGCGCGATCCGGGCGATCTCAAAGAAGCGCGGCAATTCCTTACCTACTACCTCGACGCGACCTCAAATATCCTGAAAAAGTATGTGCAGCTTTCCTCGCAGAACGTGAATGACGCGGGCATCCGCCTCTCCCTTGAGAGAACGGAATCGATGCTGGATACGATCAGGGCGGCTTTCGAAAAACAGTTGACCAGATTGCTTTCGAACGACGTCATGGATTTGGACACGGAACTATCCCTTCTGGAGAAAACGATCAAGATGGAAGGCCTGGGAGAATAGGCGAAGGAGTCAGCATGGCAGACGCGCAGCTGGAAACGACGGGAATGACGAAATTCAGCGCCGTGGATATGACGAAGGTGAAGGAGATCGCGAAGGGTATCCCCATCGACGACTCGCAGGCGATCATCCAATACGGCGTCGGCGCGCAGGCCAAGCTATCCGGCTTCGCCGAAACCATGCTCGGCCAGATCAGGTCGCACGATACCGGTTACGTCGGCGAGAGCCTGACCGACTTGATGTTCAAGATCAAGGACGTGAACGTCGGCACTCTCTCTACGGAAAAGCGGAATTGGCTGGCCGATCTGCTCAACGGCGTTCAGCGCTTCATGGCGAGGTACCAAAAACTGGAGTCCCAGATCCAGAAGATCGTCGATCAGCTGAGCGACGCCCGCATGACGCTGCTTCGGGACATCACCATGCTCGATCAACTGTACGAGAAGAATTTCGAATATCTGAAGGAATTGGATATGTTCATCGCCGCCGGGCAGATGAGGCTCGACGAACTGCGTGCCGGGAAGGTTCCCGAGCTGGAAGCGGGCGCCAAGGCCTCCAACGATCCGGCCGACGCGCAGAAGCTCGCCGACTTCAACCAGTTCCTCAACCGCTTCGAGAAGAAGATACACGATCTGAAGCTTTCCCGGATGATCGCGATCCAGACCGCTCCCCAGGTGCGCCTCATCCAGAACAACGACCAGGCCCTTGTCGAAAAAATCCAGAGCTCGATCCTGACGACCATCCCGCTCTGGAAGAGCCAGATCGTGATCGCGATCAGCCTGCTCAGGCAGAAGAAAGCCCTTTCCGTCCAGAAGGCCGTCACCGACGCGACGAACGAACTGCTGACGAAGAATTCCGAAATGCTCAGGTCGGGCTCCGTGGCCGTGGCGACCGAGATGGAAAGAGGCATAGTGGAGATCGAAACGCTGAAGAAAGTTAACGAGGATTTGATATCGACGATAGAGGAGACCATCCGGATCCAGGAAGACGGCAAGGCCAAGAGGGCTCAAGCCGAGACCGAACTTCGTCAAATCGAGTCCGATCTTAAAACCAAGCTCATGGCCGTTCGCGGCTGATCAGGCGGAAACCAATGAAAAGGATATTTTTGGGCGTTTTGATTCTGGCTGTCGCGATCGGCGTCGGCGTCGCTTATAAAACCTTCACCGGAAAGTCCGGTTCCGCCGCCTCCAAGGGTGCGGCAGGAGATCTCACTTTCGCGAAGGTCGAACCCCTGACGGTCATCGGAGTCGGCGGATACCAGCTTTCGTCGGTCGATCTGGGCGATGGTCCGGTTCCGTTGATCAAGATTCCGCTGGATACCTGGGGCGGGTACGCGGCGCTGTTCGCGGCCAACGGCGGTTCGGCGCCCAACAAGAATTCCCTATTCTACAAGAAGGGCAAATTCGCGGTGGAGCTAGTGAACGAAGAGAGCGCCTCGGCGCAGCTTCAAGGCTACGCGGCGGGAAGGTTCCCGATCATTTGGGCGCCGATGGACAGCTTGCCCCTTCTGTATGACGCGCTGAAATCCGATAAGCGTATCGCGCCGAAAGTCTTGGGGCTGTTCGATTGGTCATCCGGAGGCGACGGGATCATCGTCAAGAACACGATCAAGCTTCCGTCGGAATTGAAGAATAGCATCGTCCTCACTTCCAGCAATACTCCGTACAGCTTCCTGCTGCTTTGGTACCTGTCGCAGAACGGAATGACCGGCCAGGACGTTCGGGTCGTCTGGATCGACGACGGCGATAAGGCTCTTGAGCTATTCAAGAAGGACGATCGAATCGTAGCCTGGGTGTCCTGGACTCCGTACATCAACGAAGTCATCAATTCCGCTTCCCCCAATTATATTCCTGAAACGAGATTGCTTATTTCGTCGAAGGACGCGAACCAGCTTATCGCGGATACCTACATCGTGAGGAACGATCTATTCCAGGACAAGCCCGAGATGATGGTGGCATTCGTCGAAGCCATGGTCGAAGGTTCCCAAATGATCGGAACTTCCACCTACAACGATATGTCCGCCTTCTATAAGCTGTCCGGAGCCGGTGAAGCCAAAACGATGCTGGATGACGTCCATATCGCGAATTTCCCCGAAAGCAAAATGTTCTTCGACGACGCCAATCCTATCGGAGCGTACAAGATATTCGTGCTCGCGCAGGAATATTATAAACAGCTAGGATCGCTTCCCGCTTCGGCGTCATACGACGCGGAGAGCGTTCTGAACGGCAAGATCATCCAGGCTATCGACAAGAAAGGACAGTTCTCGGGTCAGAAGAACGTGATAGCCGATTCGTTCAACAAAAAGGCGTCGTTCGATATTTCCGACCTTGAAACGCAGCGGGTCGTCCTGACCAATGACGTGCAATTATTCTTCGAAGCCCAAAAACTGGATTTCGAGCTGAACTCCAAGTCCCCCGAGATCATGGAAAATCTTGTCCTGTTGAATAAGGTATCCGAACAAACCAAGTTCCTGGCCACCACGATCGTCAAGCTGGTCGGGCATCTGGATACCACGAAGGTCGCCGATTTCAAGGCGCAGGGCAATCAGGCTTACATCGAGGCCGGCGCCCAAGCGAAGCTGATATCGAAAAAGCGTGCCGAGTTCATCAAGAAGGTTCTGGTCGAGGAATACAGTATCGATCCGCAGCGGATCGTCACCGAGGGGAAGGGCTGGGACAATCCGGTCGACGTCAACGAACCTTCCAAGAATCGAAGGGTTGAAGTGAAATTCATCTCTTTGGAGTAGCGATGAAAAAAATAACCGTTTCGATTTTGGCGTTGGCGCTTATTCTCGGATGCGCCGAAAAGAAAGAACCGGTGGCGGCCGAAGCCGCCGATCCGGGCTATTCGCTGCAATTCGCGGATGGTTTCGATTCCGGCATGAATTTCGTCGACGATTTCGGAATATCGATCGTACTGGTCGTGGACGTTTCCGGATCGATGGCCGACAGCCCGAAATCGGGCGGCTCGGCGAAATACATCCAAGCCGCCAACGCGCTGGTGACCGTCTCGGAGTATCTGGAGAAACTCGCCGGAGAACAGAAGGATTTGAGGGTCAACGTCGCGGTCCTCCGGTTCAGCACCGGCGTCGCGACCGTGCTTCCCATGACCGAGTTGCGCGGCGACGGGATCGAGCGGTTGAAGTCCATCTGTTCGCCTGAAAATTTCCTCCCGAAAGGAGGAACGGCGATCGGCTTGGCGCTTGAAAAGGGAAGCGAGCTGCTCGCCCAGTCGGGAACCATCTTCAATAGCCTGATAATCATAACCGATGGGGAGAACAACGGCACTCCCGACCCGATGAAGGTCATCGACGCCATCTATTCCAACCGAAACAACAAATCGACGGAGGCCATGAAGATCAGCACCTCGACGCAACTCATGAGCTTCATCGGTTTCGACATCGATTCTCCGCAATTCGGCGTATTCCATGAGCTGGGCGCCCGGATCACTTCGGCCAGCGACCAGGCGGAATTGGAGAACGGCCTGAAATCCTTGCTGGAGGCCGACATCACCAAGTTGGAGTAGATGTTTTCCCTTGATCCTCCACTCTCCGCCGGATCGGATGTTCTACAGCGTTAGGCTATCTTCCCGGCGAATGCCCTCCCGTATTCCCGCGCGGCCCCGATTTCCGCGGCCGCCGGTTCCCAGAGGCACTTCAGCCCCTCGTCGACGACAGCGAACCCGGCTTTCGTCAGGCTTTCCGAGAGAAGCTTCGGGGATTCGCCGGACCAGCCGTAGCAGCCAAAGGCGGCGGCTTTCTTGTTCTTGAAACAGAGGCCGGAGATTTCTTCCATGATGCCGGCCATCGCGTTGAGCACGCCCTTGTTGACCGTGGGGGAACCGGCGAGCACGGCCTTGGACCGGAAGACGTCGGTGATGACGTCGTTCTTGTCGGTCTTGGCCACGTTGTGGACGACCACCGCCGTCGCGGGGCTCGCTTCGCAAATGCCCTGCGCGATGGCTTCGGCGAGTTTCCGGGTCCCGTCCCACATGGAATCGTAGAAGACGGTGACGCGGTCTTCCTGATAATCGGCCGCCCATTGCGCGTACTTGGTCACGATCTGAAGCGGATCCTCCCTCCAGATGATGCCGTGGCTGGGCGCGATGATCCGGACGGGGAGATTCATGCCGACGACCTGTTCGATCTTTTTGGTGACGAAGGACGAGAAGGGCGTGAGGATGTTCGCGTAGTACTTCACGCATTCGGCCCAAAGTTCGGCTTGGTCCACGAGGTCGTTGAACATCAATTCGCTGGCGTAGTGCTGGCCGAAGGCGTCGTTGGAAAAGAGGAGGCCGCGGCCGTCCAGCCAGGTGAACATGGAGTCCGGCCAGTGCAGCATCGGGGCTTCCACGAAAACGAGCTTCTTGCCGTTGCCGATGTCCACGGAGTCCCCGGTTTTTACCACCTTGAAGTTCCAATCCTCATGGTGCAGGCCCTTGAGGATCTTGACCCCGTTCGCTGTGCAATAGATCGGAATGCCCGGCCTGCGACGCAAGAGCTCGGGGAGTCCGCCCGAATGGTCTATCTCGGCATGGTTCTGGACGATGAAGTCGATGTTGGCCAGACCTACCTCCGCCTCCAGGTTGTCGACGAATTCCTTGGCGAAGGGCAGCCAGACGGTGTCGATAATCACCGTCTTCTCCTCCCGGACGAGGTAGGAGTTGTAGCTCGAGCCCTTGTGGGTGGAATATTCGCTTCCGTGGAATTTCTTGAGTTCCCAGTCGATCTTTCCCACCCAGTATACGTTTTCGGTCACTATTCGTTTCATGGCGGCCCCCTGACTGCAATGATCGCGTATTCGGGGAGAAAAGGCGGTAACGACCGTTACGAAAATGGTCGATGCCGCGGGGCGGCGTCATTGAATGCTCCCGGAACTTCGCGTAGAGTATGACTCGATATAGGGGGCGCTCATGCCTGGCGTCGGCAAAAAGACGATTCTCATTGTGGAAGACCAGGATTTGATCGCCGAGGTCGAGAAGAAATCCTTGGAGAATTACGGATATACGGTCATCACGGCGAATACCGGCGAGCGGGCGCTGGCTATATTGAACGAAGGCCCTTCTATCGACCTGATACTCATGGACATCACTCTCGGGGATGGTCCGGACGGTCCGGAAATCGCCGAGATGATCCTGAAGGTTCATGATATTCCGCTCATTTTCCTATCCAGCCATACGAATCCGGAGGTCGTCGAAAGGACCGAGAGCATCACTTCCTACGGATATGTGGTCAAGAAGTCGGGAATCACGGTTTTGGACGCTTCCATGAAAATGGCGTTCAAATTGTTCGAAGCCAATAGGAAAACCAGGGAGGCGAAGGATAAACTCGAAGCCACCCTCAACGCTTTGCCCGATCTCCTGCTCGAAGTCGGATCGGACGGCGGCATCTTCGATTGCCATTCTCCGCGGACCGCGGGCTCTTTTCAGGCGGACACGGACCTGATCGGAAAGAATATCGCGGAGATCCACACCCCGGACGTCACGTCGGCCATTTTTGACGCCATGCGCGAAGCGGAAGGAAAGGGCTTTTCCGTCGGCAGCCAGTTCGAGTCGGCCGTTCCCTCCGGCAGGCGCTGGTTCGCAATTTCCGTTTCCCGCAAGCCCGACGTTTCCCGGATTCCGCATTTCATCATCCTGGAACGCGACATCACCGAGGGGAAACGATCCGAGGCGGCGCTGGAAGCCGCTTTCAAGGAAAACCGTGCCCTACTCATGGAGCTCCAGCACCGCGTCAAGAACAGCTTCAACATGATAAAGGCCATGGTCGAACTCGCCGCGGGCGCCCAGGCCTCGGCCGAAGCGAAAGCGGCGCTTCTTGAGATCGACGTCCGGATCACGTGCATCTCCGAACTGTATTCACTGCTGTACTCATCGGGAACTTTCACCGAAGTGCGGCTCGACGAGTATTGCTTACGAATCGCGCCGCCCCTGGCGGGATTGGCGGGGAATATTTCCATCGTGACGGACATGGATGCCATGGTGATTCCCGCCAAAATGGCGGCTCCGATCGGATTGATCGTGACCGAACTGATAACCAACGCGGTCAAATACGCCTACCAGGACAATAGGAAGGGAACGATCACCGTCGCGCTGAAGAAGCGGGGCGGCGGCGCCGTCCTCCGAGTCCATGACGACGGGATCGGCCTGCCGGACGGATTCGACCTTTCCTCGGACGTCGGAGTCGGACTTACCCTCGTGCAGGGACTCGCCGAACAGATCGGCGCCGCATTCCGCATGGAAAGCGACGAGAAGGGAACCAGTTGCATCCTGGAGTTTCGGTAGGCAAAGGAAGATCGGACCCTCGATGAAAAAGCATCTCGTGCTCGCCGGGAATATCGGCGCCGGCAAGTCCACCCTCGTCTCCCTGCTTTCGGAGCTCCTCGGCTACCAGCCGTACTACGAGCCGGTCGCCGAGAATCCCTATCTGGCCGATTTCTATGCCGACATGGAGCGCTGGGCTTTCCAGAGCCAGATCTTTTTCCTTTCGCATCGGATCAGGACCCACCGATGCCTGATGGACGACCCGCGATCGGTCGTGCAGGACCGATCCGTCTACGAAGACGCGGAAATCTTCGCGAGGAATCTTCATGCGCAGGGAAGCATGGCCGACCGTGATTGGAAAACCTACTATTCGCTGTACCGGGCGCTGATCGGCCTGCTGCCCGCGCCCGACCTGGTCGTCTACCTGAAGGCCTCCGTCCCTACCCTGAAGAAGCGCATCGCGCTGCGGGGAAGGGAGATGGAAGCGGCGATTCCGGATTACTACCTGGAAGGCCTGAACCGCCTGTACGAGGACTGGATCGGCCGCTTCGACCTCTGCCCCATCCTGGTGGTACCCTGCGACCGGCTGGATTTCGTGGCCGAATCCGGGGATCTCGCATCTATCGCGCGCGAGATAGAAGCCCGTCTGCGCGACCGCCAGGGCTTGCTGTTTCCGGCGGATATGGGAGCCGTCAGGGAGAAGAAGGTAGCCGTGCGCCTGTAGCGAAGAGGAAACCTGCCGGGGGAGCCACCGGATTCCGGCTACCGGCTTCTTCCTTCAGTATAAAAAAACCGGCTGAAGAAGTCCTGGGACTTCCTCAGCCGGCCGATTGCCGGCGCGCCGGGATCGGCGCGCCCTGCGGGGCTTAGCGCCTTCCGCGTCCGCCCATCATGCCGCCCTGCTGGGGACCGGCCTGGCCGCCGCCGAAGCCGCCCATCATGCCGCGACCGCCCATGGTCTGGGAGAGGTCGTAGTCCTTGCCGGCGAAGGTGAGCTTGGTCACGCGGAGGTGGAGGTATTCCGGGGCGGCCGGAACCGCGATTGCCTCGCCTTCCAGCTTCACGGAAGCGCCTTCCTTGAGGCCGTCGATGAAACCGACGAGGCGGTTCAGTCCGCCGACGTAGTAGGTCTTATCCTTGTCCTTGACCGCGATCATGCCGTTCACGAGGGCGAGTTTGCCCTCGACCTTGACGACCTCGGCGGCGGCGACCGTTGCGGTCGGAGCGACGGCGCGGGGGCCCCAAGCTTGGGCGGAAAGGGAACCGGCTGCGACGAGGGCGGCGGTTACGATGGCGAGTGTGCGTTTCATGGCGTTCTCCTGGAGAGAAGTGATCCGGCGCCGTATGGCGCCGTGCGGGACGATCACCCCTGCGAGGCGGGATCGTCGTTTCCGCTGCCGGTCAACGACCGACATCAATAAATATGCAGTAAGCGTGCCAAACGCCTGAACGTTTGGATATTATTCGAACAAATACGTAAATAATTATGTAAATACATAATAGATATATACATACGAATCATGAAAAATGATTCGCATTTTCCGCCGACCCTGGTCATTGCCCTGCCATGCGCTTTCGCGGCACGAACTGGAGGTAAAGGAATGGGAAAAAACTTCTCGTCGGAAAAATTTGCCCATGCCCATGCGTTCCGCGGACGCCATCCCTATAAAAATCGGGCGCTTTCGGCTATGCTTTGTGCATGATGAAAGGTCAGTACTGCATCGGATTCGATCTCGGCGGGACCAAGATGATCGCGGCGCTCGTCGACGACGAGGGACGCATAGTCGCGCGGTCCCGGGCGAAGACGCCGGGGGAAGAAGGGCCGGACGCGGTCGCAGGCGCGATGGCGGAGACGGTGCGCGACGCCTGCGCGCAGGCGGGCGTAGACGTGACCGCCGTGGTTGCAGTAGGCGCCGCCGTACCGGGAATCATCGATCCCGCGCGGGGCACGGTGACGCTCACCAACCTGAACCTCACCGATTTTCCCCTCCGGGATAACCTGGAGCGGGCCCTCGGTGTCAAGGTCGTCCTTGAGAACGACGTGAACGCCGGCACCTGGGCCGAGTACAAGGCGGGCGCGGCCAAGGGCCTGCGCCACATCGTGGGAGTTTTCGTCGGAACCGGGATCGGCGGCGGTCTCGTGCTGGACGGCAAGCTCTACCGGGGAAGCCGCGGCTCGGCGGGCGAGATAGGGCATATGGTGGTGATGGAAGGCGGTCCCCTCTGCGGCTGCGGACGGTACGGCTGCCTGGAAGCCTTCGCTTCGCGTACGGCGATGGCAAAGGACGCCGTGGCGCTGGCAGCGGCCGGCCGACTGCCCGAATTGGTGGAAAAAACCGGCACGGATTTCAAGAAATTCAAGAGCTCCGTCTTCGAACGCGGGCTGGATTTAGGGAATCCACTTATCACCTCGATCATCGATCGGGCGGCCTACCATCTGGGGATAGGCTTGGCCGGGGTCGCGAACCTGCTGAATCCCGAGGCCTTCGTGCTCGGTGGCGGTTTCGCGGATCGGCTGCGCGCGGGTTACCTGGAAAAGGTGAAAACGACCATGCGCGCGCAGGCTATGGGCGGCGTGGGCGAAGGCATCAAGGTGCTCATCGGCGAACTCGGCGACGACGCGGTACCCCTCGGAGCGGCCCTTCTCGCCCGCGAGGCCGCGGAAGCGTAGAGGATAGGGGAATGGAAAAGAAGAACAGGCTCGTCGCCGTCGTCGAGATCGGCTCGACGGGTATCAGATTGGTCGTGGCCGAGATAGACCGCGACGGCTTCTGGCGCGTGGTGGACAAGGCAGGCAAGCCGGTGGCCCTCGGCCGCGACGTGTTCACCTCAGGCACCATCTCAAGGGAAGCCATGCTCGCCTGCCTCGGAGTCCTTCACGGCTTCCGCGAGCTGCTCAAGGGCTGGGGCATCGAGGACGACGAGATCCGCGTCATCGCGACGAGCGCTCTCCGCGAGGCCCGCAACCGTGATACCTTCGTGGACCGCGTCTACCTGCAGACGGGCTTCCGCGTAAGCGTCGTAGAAGGCATAGAAGAGAACCGGTTGATGTACCTGGCGGTACGCTACGCATTGAAGGACGACCGGCCCCAATTCACCCGCTCCAATTCGATCATCATCGAGGTCGGCGGCGGCTCCACGGAAATAATGCTCCTCAGGCGCGGCAAGATGGTCGCGGCGCACAGCGTCAGGCTCGGCACCATCCTCATCGATCAGCAGGTCGGCCAGGCGACGGGATCCAACCGATATCTGGCGCGTTTCCTCGCGGAGAGCGTCCGGAACATGCGCGAATCGCTCAGCGCCGAAATGGACCTATCCCATGTGCGCACCTTCATCGTCGCGGGCTCGGACGCTCGCCTCGCGGCCGCGCGCCTGGGCACCGAGGTCAACGCCGAATGCTCGGTCATAGAGCGCGCCGCCTTCGACGCCTTCGTGGAGAAGATCCAGAACTACACCGTGGAGGAATGCGTCCAGAAACTCCGCATCCCCTTCGCGGAAGCCGAGGGCATCATCCCCGGACTGCTCGCCTACAAGCTGTTCCTCGAATGTACCGCGGCGACCGAGATCCTGGTGCCCAACGTCTCCATCAGGGAAGGCCTGCTGATCACCCTGGCCTCGGGTGTCGATCCCGAGCTTCAGGAAGAGTTCTTCTCGCAGGTGATAGCCTCGGCGGTGAGCCTGGGGCGCAAGTACCGCTTCGACGAGGCGCACAGCCTCCACGTGACCCGTCTGGCCCTCAAACTCTTCGACGAACTGAAGGCGGAACACGGTCTGGACCGGCGCGCCCGGCTCCTGCTGGAAGTCTCCGGAATCCTCCACGACGTGGGCATGTACATACGCAGTTCGGGCCACCACAAGCATTCCCAGTACATCGTCGCCAATTCCGAGATTTTCGGCCTGCACCGGGACGACCTGGACATCGTCTCCAACGTGGTCCGCTACCACCGCAAGGCGTCGCCGAATTCGACCCATATCGCGTTCATCGCGCTCCAGCGGGAGGAGCGTATGATAGTGCTCAAGCTGGCGGCCATTCTCCGCGTCGCCGACGCACTGGACCGGGGTCATTCCCAGCGGATCGCGGAGATCGCCGTGGAACGCCGCACCGACACCATCGTGCTGCGTCCTGCCGGGCAGCATGATCTGACCCTTGAGCGGCTCGGCCTGGAAGAAAAATCCGACATGTTCCAGGACGTGTACGGCTACAAGGTCATACTTTCGTAAGGGAACCGAAAAATGGAAAAACCGAAGAGCGAATACTTCAACCGGGACCTCTCCTGGATAGACTTCAACGCGCGGGTGCTGGAGGAAGGCCTCAGGACGGAAACGCCCCCTTTGGAGCGGCTCAAGTTCCTGACGATCGTGTCGTCCAACTTCGACGAATTCTTCATGGTGCGGGTCGCGGCTCTGAAACGGGCCGCCCGCAGCGGCGTCGGACGGGATCCCTCGGGACTGACCTGCGAGCAGCAGCTCGCCCTCGTGGCGGAAAGGGTCCGGGGCATCGTGCGCCGCCAGTACGACTGCCTGACCAAGGAGATACTTCCCGCGCTCGCGAAGGAGGGGCTGGAACTGGTCCGGCCCGGCTTCTATTCGCCGTTCCAGATGCATTACCTGGAAGCCCTCTTCCAGCGTGAGGTCTTCCCCACCCTTACTCCGCTCCGAGTGGAGGAGGATGCGGATTTCCCCTTCACCGGAAACCTCAGGCTCCATGCGGCCTTCCTGCTGTCGAAGGGAGAAGCGGGGGAGGCCGAGCGGTTCGCCATCGTGCAGGTTCCGTCCAGCCTGGAGCGCGTCGTCTGGCTCCCGCGGGAGGAAGACGGCCGCGCCCGCTGGACCTTGCTGGACGACGTGGTCCTCACCTGGGGCTACAAGCTCTTCCCCGGATACTCGGTGAAGGAAGCGAGCCTTTTCAAGGTCGTGCGCGACGCGGACTTCGCGGTGGACGAGGAGCGCGACGACGATTTCGTGGAAGCGATGTCCGAGGTACTCGACGGACGCGAACAGTCGCATCCCGTGCGGATCTCCGTTTCCGCCGACAGTCCGCGCCTGCGCGACGAGCTCGCCCGCCGGCTTTCACTGGGAAGCGACGACGTCTACGAAATGCCGGGACCCATCGACCTGCGCAGCCTCATGGACCTAACCCAGACGAAGGGCTTCGACAAGCTGCGCGAACCCGTGTGGAAGAATTGGTGGCCCCTGGGACTGCCGGAGGACGAGCCGCTCTGGGAGACGATCCGCGCGCGGGACGTGATGCTGCATCTGCCCTACGAGAGTTTCGACCCCATCGTCCGTCTCGTCCAGGATGCCGCGGCCGATCCCCAGGTCCTGGCGATCAAGGCGACGCTGTATCGCACGAGCGGCGATTCGCCAATCGTGCGTGGCCTGGAGGAGGCGGCGCGGAACGGCAAACAGGTCACGGCCCTCGTGGAGCTCAAGGCCCGTTTCGACGAAGGCCGGAACATCGCCTGGGCGGAACGGCTGGAACAGGCGGGCGTCATCGTCGTCTACGGCCTGGCCCGGCTGAAGGTCCATGCCAAAGCCTGCATGGTGGTCAGGCGCGAGACCGACGGCGTCAAGCGCTACGTCCACCTGTCCACCGGCAACTACAACGACAAAACGGCCAAGCTCTATGGAGACCTCGCGATCTTCAGCGCGAACGACGAGCTGGCCTACGAGACGAGCCTCTTTTTCAATTCCATAACCGGCTATTCGGCGGTACATACGATGCGCAAGCTCGTGGTGGCTCCGACGGAGTTGAAACACCGGATCATCGCCCTGATCGACCGGGAAGCGAAGCGGTCGAATCAGGAATACCCCGGCCACATCATCGCCAAGATGAATTCGCTGGCGGACATCGACGTCATCGACGCCCTGTACCGCGCATCCCGCGCGGGCGTGAAGATCCAACTGAACGTGCGCGGGATCTGCATGCTCAGGCCTGGCGTCGCAGCCCTCTCCGAGAACATCTCCGTGATCAGCATCGTGGACCGCTACCTGGAGCACGCGCGCATCTTCTACTTCGCCAACGGCGGGTCGGAGGAGCTGTACCTGTCCAGCGCCGACTGGATGCCGCGGAATCTCGAGCGCCGCGTCGAACTCATGTTCCCCATCCTTCAGGAGGACCTCAAACGGCGCGCTCTCGGCATCCTGAAGACGTATTTCAGGGACAATTGCCGGTCCCGGACCCTCGGAAGCGACGGCGTCTGGACGCTGATGCGTCCCGCTGAAGGCGAGGCGCCTTTCCGTGCCCAGGAACGCATATACGAGGCGATGCGGGAAGAGGTCGAAGCTATCCGGGGCGCGCCGCGGCAGGAATTCGTGGTGCGGCGCAAGCCGCCGGCGGCCAGGGAATGAACTTTAAGGAAGAAGCATGAAACGAATCATCCTGAAACCGGGCGAAGAGGACAGGATCCTCAACGGGCATCCCTGGGTCTATGACAACGAGATCGCCCGGGTGGAAGGACATACCGGTCCGGCGGAACTGCTGCCGGGAGAGATCGTCGACGTGGAGTCTTCCCGCAAGCGCTACTTGGGGCGCGCCTTCGCCAACCCGAATTCGAAGATACGCGGGCGGCTTTTCTCCAGGTCCAAGGAAGGCGTGGACGTCGGTTTCTTCAAGCGGCGGATCCGCGAGGCCATCGACCGCCGCAGGCGCGGTTTCGACCTCGCCTCCGAATCCCAGCGCATCGTCTTCGCGGAAGCGGATTTCCTCCCCGGCTTCATCGCGGACCGCTTCGTCGGCTGGCCCCTCGCCGACGTCCTCGCGGCTTTCGGCGAAGCGGCGCTTCCTTCCTTCAAGGAGACCGCGGCGCGGCTCGGACCGCCCCTTTCCTGGATCGGCGTCCAGTTCCTGAGCTACGGCATGGACCTGCGCCGCGCGGAGATCCTGCAGGCTCTGGACGAGGTCCTTTCCTCTCCCGATCCGGCGACGGCCCTCGCGATCGGCGGTCCGGCGGGTATCGTCGAACGGGACGAGGCGAAGGTTCGCGAGCTGGAAGGCCTGGAACTCCGGACCGGGATCGCCGCGGGAACCTGTCCCGAGGACGGCATCCTCATCTACGAGAACGGCTTGCCTTTCGCCGTCGACCTGCTGGGAGGCCAGAAGACAGGCCACTTCCTGGATCAGCGGACCAACCGGGCCCTCGCCGCGACCTTCGCGCGGGGCGGGCGGGTGCTGGACGCCTGTTGCCATACGGGCGGTTTCGCGATACACGCCGCCCGTGCCGGCGCGGCCGAGGTGATCGCCCTGGACGTCTCCGCCCACGCGCTGAAGGCGGTGGAACGCAACGCCGCGCTCAACGGCGTTTCGGAACTCGTGCGGACGCGGGAGGCGAACGTCTTCGATGCCCTGCACTCCTACGGAAGGGCCAAGGAACATTTCGACCTCATCATCCTGGATCCTCCCGCTTTCGCGAAGTCACGTTCCGCTTTGGAAGCGGCGATACGCGGTTACAAGGAAATCAACCTGCGGGCCCTCGAACTCCTGGGCCGCGGCGGGATCCTGGTCACCTGCTCCTGCAGCCACGCGATGGACGAAGGCCGGTTCAAGGCGGTGGTCGCCGAGGCCGCCGTGGACACGGGCAAGCGGCTGCGGCTCCTGGACTTCCGTTACCAGGCGGCCGATCACCCGATACTCATCGGGTACGATGAGTCGCTGTACCTCAAGTGCGGCATTTATGAGGTGATCTGAGCTGTTCCTGTATTGATCGAATTGTGGTTATATGTCAGACTTTTCCATCATTTTCGTGCGACCGCGACAATTCGCCCTCGCTTGTCCGGAGGAACTCGTCTTATGAGCAAAGTTGCCAAGGCAGCGCTGGCTGCACTCGTCCTGTTCTCGCTCGGCTCGGCCGTCTTCGCCGAGGAAGCCGTGCCCGTCACCGAAATCATGACGGAGCTGGTCCTGCAGATCGGCGTCATCCTTTTCGCCGTCCGCCTGGGCGGGATGATCGTCAAAAAACTCGGAATCCCGTCAGTGCTCGGCGAGCTGCTCGCCGGTGTCGTCATAGGTCCCTACGCCCTCGGCGGCATCCCGCTCCCCGGTTTTGCCCACGGCGTCTTCCCTCTCGGCGCCGGCACCCTCGCGGTGAGCCCCGAACTCTACGGCTTCGCGACCGTCGCCTCCATCATCCTGTTATTCGCTTCGGGGCTGGAGACGGATCTGGGTCTGTTTCTCCGCTACTCGGTGGCCGGCGGCATCGTCGGTATCGGCGGCGTCATCTTCTCCTTCGGATTCGGCGACCTGGTCGGCGTGTTCCTGCTGCATGCCGGCTTCATGGACCCGCGCTGCCTGTTCCTCGGTATCCTGAGCACCGCCACCTCGGTCGGCATCACCGCGCGCATCCTGTCCGACCAGAAAAAGATGGACAGTCCCGAAGGCGTCACGATCCTGGCCGCCGCCGTCTTCGACGACGTGCTCGGCATCATCATGCTCGCGGTCGTGCTCGGAATCGTCGCGGTCCTGACCGGCCATGCCGAGAGCGGCGGCTTGAGCGCGCAGGCCATCCTCGCCATCGCCGGCAAGGCTTTCGGAATCTGGCTCGGTTTCACCGCCATCGGCCTGGTCTTTTCCAAGAAGATCGCCGGTTTCCTGAAGTTCTTCAAACATTCCTACGATTTCTCGATCCTCGCACTCGGCATCGCGCTTCTGCTCGCCGGCCTTTTCGAGAAGCAGGGCCTCGCGATGATCATCGGCGCGTACGTCACCGGCCTCTCGCTGTCCAAGACCGACATCGCGCAGGTGGTCCAGGAGCGCATCCACGGCCTGTACGAGTTCTTCGTGCCCCTGTTCTTCGCGGTGATGGGCATGCTCGTCAACGTCAGGGAAATCATGTCTCCCCAGGTACTCCTGTTCGGCGGCATCTACACGGTGGTCGCCGTGCTCTCCAAGGTGATCGGTTGCGGCGTTCCCGCCCTCGGCCTCGGCTTCAACTTCCGCGGCGCGCTCCGCATCGGCGTCGGCATGGTTCCCCGCGGCGAGGTGGCCCTCATCATCGCCGGCATCGGACTTTCCAGCGGCATCCTCGACGAGAGCATATTCGGCGTCGTCATCCTGATGACCCTCGTCACGACCCTGGTCGCTCCTCCACTGCTCAGCGTCGCGCTCAAGATTCCGGGGCACGGTACCAAGAAGCCTGTAAAGGGAGACGATACCGCCACGATCGAATGGAATTTCCAATCGGACGAAATCGCCGATCTGGTCATCGACATGCTGCTCAAGGATCTCAAGTCCGAAGGCTTCTACGTGCAGATGATGAATATCGATGATGGCCTTTCCCAGGCGCGGAAGGGCGATATCTCCCTCTCCATCACCGAGGAGGAGCACAAGGTCACGATAGAAACCGCCAAGGAAGACCTCCTCTTCGTGAAGACGGTGGTATTCGAGGTGATCGTCAAGCTCAATAATTCGATCGAACAGCTCAAGACCGCATCGGATCCGGCGGGTATGCAGAAGGAACTTTCCGACCTGGAGGGAAGGACGGACTCCGACCTCCTTAAGGTCATCGTTCCGGACTGCGTCGAACTTGACCTGAAGGGTGACGACAAAGAAGCGATCATTTCCGAACTGGTGACGCTCCTGGAGAAAGCGGGGAAGATCGACGACGTTACGCAAGCGATCGAGGATGTCCTTCAGCGGGAACGCGTGATGAGTACCGGCATGCAGCACGGGATCGCGCTCCCCCATGCCAAGAGCGAAACCGTCAAGGAGCTATGCGTCGCGATCGGCCTGAAACGGGAAGGGGCGGACTTCGAGTCCCTCGACGGGGAACCCTCCAAGCTTTTCATCATGGTGCTGTCACCCAAGAAAGCTTCCGGACCGCATATCCAGTTCCTCGCGGCTATCGGTTCTGTCCTGAAGGATGAAGGAACGCGCGCGCTGGTCCTTGAAGCCGAAACCCGGGATGAAGTGGTAAGGCTTCTTAAGCTGAAGAAGTAGCCGAAAGTCGTATGAGGGCAACATTCACCGCGGGCATGATGCCCCTCTTCATACGCTTCCGCTCAGATGCTGAAAAAGAATCTTGCACCCGATAGCGATCAGGACCAGCCCCCCGACCGTCTCGGCCCGGTGCTCCAGCACCGGGCCGATGCGTTTCCCGAATTCGAAGCCGGCGACGCAGACGAAAAAGGTGACGATGCCGATCATCGCGGCGGGGACGAGGATGGGGACGCCGAGCATGCTGTAGGAAAGTCCGACCGCGAGGGCGTCGATGCTGGTGGCGATGGAGAGCACGAGCAGCGTCCGCAGGTCGCGGATGTCCGACATGGCGGCGACCGAGCCGGGGACGTCCGGGTCCTCGCAGGCGCCCTCCTCCTTCGCGGATAGCGATTCCTTGACCATCTTCCCGCCTATAAGCGAGAGCAGGCCGAACGCGATCCAGTGGTCGAAGCCGTCGATATAGGATTTGAAGGCCGAACCGAGCAACCAGCCTGCGACGGGCATCAGGAACTGGAATAACCCGAAGAACGCGGCGGCACGGATCGCGTGGACCGCCTTGATCTCCTTGGCGCAGATGCCCGAGGAAACGGAAACCGCGAAGGCGTCCATGGAAAGCCCGAGGGAGATGAGCAGGGTCTGCAACATCAATACCGGCGTCCGAGCAGCGCGCGCGTCAATATTTCCATCATGCGCCGGCCTTCGCCCGCGGGCAGCCGGGCGATCCCGGCCAGGGCGCGTTCGGTGTAGCGGGCCGCCCAGACGCGCGCCCCCTGGATGCCTCCGCGCGCCACGACCGCGGCGATGATCGCGGACGGATCGGCGCCGGGGAAACTTCCGGGCGCGACGAGGGCCTGGAGGGCTCCGTCGTCGTTGCGGAGGGCGCAGATCAGCGGAAGGGTCGCGAGACCCGCCTTGAGGTCGTTTCCCACGGGTTTGCGCACTTCGTCCTCGGCGCCCTCGTAATCGAGTATGTCGTCTATGATCTGGAAGGCCATGCCGATATCGTAGCCGATCCGGCGCAGGCGGGCGGCGATCGGCGCGGGCGCCTTGGCCTCCGTCGCGCCCGTATGGCAGGCGAGGGAGAACAGCACGGCCGTCTTGCCGAGTATCTTGCGCAAGTAACGCCGGATCGAAGGATTCGCCGTGTAGCGGTCCATGTCCTGCTCGATCTCCATCACGCACATCACGGAGACGGCGCGGGCGAGCCGGGAGGCGTTTTCGGGAGAGGTGTAGGACGAGGCAAGCAGGAAGCAGCGGGAGAGCAGGTAGTCTCCGACGAGAACGGCGTCTTTCTTGCCGAAGCGCGCATGCACGGCGGGAAGCCCCCGTCTGAAGGGTGAATCGTCTATCACGTCGTCATGGACCAAGGTCGCCACATGGAGCATCTCGATGGAAGCGGCTAGGGCGATGATCTTGTCCTGGGCGCCGTTGCCGAAACGAGAGGCGACGAGCAGCAATCCCGGTCGCAGCATCTTCCCGTCCGCGTCCAGGAGCGAGGAAAGCGATTCGTCAATGATGCGCGAGTCCGAGCGCGAGGCTACCCGTATCCTTTCGGATACGAGGGCCAGCTCCGCTTCGAGGCCGCCCACGGCTTTCCAGAATTCAGTCATCGATTATTCGCTTGTTTCCGATCGGGATGGAGGAGGGATGTTTTCATCCCTCCTCTGGATTCCGCGTTATTTCTTGGAGGGTACGTCGAGGTACCAGTGGCGCGCGCGGACGAATTTTAGGCCGTTCCAATATTTTTTGCAGACCGGGACGACCCAGCAGTCAAGGCCGAAAGCCCTTCCCGCGCCGCCCATCATGAGCACGCCGGCAAAGACGAACCAGAGCTGATCCCAGGCGAACATGCCGGACATCGTGAACACGACGCACATTACGATGGAGGCGACCGCCGCCCACCAGGTGAACAGGCCGCCCATCAGCGCGAGGCCGATCGCGATCTCCATTCCCACGATCATGAGCTGGAAGGCCTGGTAGGGCAGGTAGGCGAAGAGCCCGTCCATGAAGGTCTGGCGGAACCAGGTCGCGATCGACCCGTTCATGTCGAAAATAGGCTTGGTGAGATCCCAGACCTTCCCGAAGGTCTTCACCGCGGCGTCGGCTACGGCGTCGGCCGCGCCGGCTACGGCGGCCGTGCCTTCCTCCGCCCATTCACCGGACGCGGCGCTGACCGCGTCCGCGGCGGCTTGGACGACCGGCTCGACCGCGGCGGCTCCGTCCGCGACCCACTCCTCGGAAGCCGCGGTGACCGCGTCCCCGGCCGCCGCCGCCGATTCGGCTGCCTTGGCGATGCCCGCCTGGACCACGCCCTTGCTGAACATCCAGCCGGACTTGGATCCGGATGCCCAGGAGAACCAGCCTTCGCCGATCTTGTTGACGCCTTCCATCACCCACATGAAGCCCAGCCAGAGACGGAGCGGCAGTAGCCAGTAGCCGCGGGTCTTGTACTCTCCGAAGCCGTGGACGATGGTGCGTCCGTTTTTCATATCGAGGAATTCGTGCTTGAGGTATTCCCAGCACTGGTTGATTCCGGCGACGCCGAACAGGTAGTGGAGATTTATCAGGTGCTTCATCGCCATGGCGAAGAAGCCGGAAACCTTCATGCCGCCCGCATTGGAAACTGCGTAGCGTCCGCCCACGGAGACCATGAACCCGTGGTAGTTGGATTTGAATTTCTTGGCTTCGCCGCCGTCGATGGCCGCTGCCACGTTGTGCGCCGCGACTTCGGCGGTCTGCAGGGCGGTTTCTACGATTTGGGGGAGGGGTTTGCCGCCTTCGATGAACCAGATGTTGTCGCCGACGAGCCAGACGTTATCGTAATCCACCGAGCGCATCTCTTCGTTGACGAGGACGCGACCGCGCTTGCCGGACGTGTCCTTGCGATCCTGCTTGAACTGGCATACCAACATACCGCAGGTGCCTTTGGCGCGCATGATTTCGCAATCGCGGTTCCCGCAGCGCCCCTGCGTGAGGTCGAGCATGCCGACGAAATGGCATCCTTGCACGCCGCAGGTCCAGATGAAGGTGTCCGTTTCGATCACGGAACCGTCTTTGAGCTTGACGATTCCCGGCTCGGCGCCGATGATCGGCGTGTTCGTCCGGATCTCGGCGCCCTTTTTGCGCATATACGCATCCACTTTCGCCCTAAGGTCCTCTTCGAGGATGGGGAGGATGTTCGGCAGGGCTTCGACGACCGTCACCTTGACGTCCGCCTTGTCCACGAGCCACTTCGCGCACATGACGTCGCGCCATTCGATGAGTTCGCCGGCCAGCTCGATGCCGGTGAAACCGGCTCCGGCGACCGTGAAGTTAAGCATCCGCGCGCGCTTCGCCGGATCGGGTTCCGTGACGGCCTTCTCGAAGGTCTTCTCGATATGATGGCGTATCCTCATCGCGTCTTCGAACGACCAGAGGGTGAAGGAGTGTTCCTTGATTCCGGGCACGCCGAAGAATTCGGGCTGGGCGCCGGAGCCGATGACAAGGTAATCGTAGGGGTATTCGGAGCTGACGGAGATTGCCTTCTTGGCCACGAAATCGACGGTTTCGATCTTGTCCAGGACCACCTTGACCTTGGAGCCTCCGAAAACCTTCGCGAAGGACACGCGGACGGAATCGGGTTCAACGCGATGACCGGCGACTTCATGAAGTTCCGTCATCAGCGTATGGAAGGGGTTCATGTCCAGCAGTGTGATCTCGATGTCTCCGCGCTTGGCGTATTTTTTCGCGAGTTTCTTGGCGGTTTCGATACCGCCGTACCCGCCTCCCAGGATCAATATTCTTTTGGTGTCGGCCATATTCTCTCTCCTTGACTGTGATTGGCGCCCGCGCGGGCCAGGAACCGGGGAAATGTTGCGAACGGTTCCTCCAGTGTATTTTATTTATCAAATAAGTCAAGCATATAGAGTTGAATATATCGATATTATTATATGTATAAAGTCGGGAATTTCATCGTTTCCAGGGGCCGCGCCGCGCCGGCGACTACCTTGTAGATGAATAGATCCATCAGCAGGTCCTCGAGGGCGCTCCCCGAGGAGCGCAGGGCAATATCGAATTCGGCCAGGAGGGCGAGGCTTCGCCGGGCGGAGCCCGCATCGTAGCGGCGGGCGGCGGCGGCGTAGTCCCGCTGGGCTTTCTTGGAGGCGAGCCCGGCTTTCCTGAGCTCGAAGTCGTTCAGGCGGCCCGCGTCCGCCAGCTCCAGGTAATCGGCGAGTCGCCTGAAACACCAGGCGAGGCCGGCGAGCACGGCTACCGGCGCCTCTTTGGCGGCGAGGAGTTTTCGGACCGTTTCCAACGCCTTGGCCAAGTCGCCTTCGGCGATGCGGGAGAACAGCGTGAAGGCGGATTCCTCGCGCGTGTGGGACAGGCAGGCCTCAACTTCGGCCGCGCCCACGAGGGAACCCTTTTCCAGGAAGAGCGTCAGCTTGCCGCATTCCCGCCTGAGCGCGTCGGTGTTGTTTTCCACCAGCTCCAGCACGGCCTCGATTCCGTCGGCGTCGATACGGAAACCTTCCCTTTTAAAGAAGGCTCCCACCCAATCCGTCTTGCGGTTCTCGAAGAGTTCCCAGAATATCTTCTTGGCATCCTTGGACACGGTTCCGTCGATGCGCTTGTCGACGCTCGTTTCGTCGGAGAGCAGGGCGAGGGTGGTGTCGTCGGCGGGGGCCGTCATATAGGAGACGAGCAGTTCGACGTCTTCCTTCTTCCGGACGAGTTCCGCGTTCTTCAGAAGAACGAGCCGGGTCTCGCTGAACAGGGATGCGTTCCGGAGCAGGGAGACGAGGTCGCCGATGGATTGTTCCCCCGCGTAGAAGGAATGCTCCTCGGGCGGAGCGCCGGCGTCCTTGGCGAGGGACGCGCGGAGGGCGTCGACCGCGTCGCGGCGTTCGCCGATCTCGGGTCCGAGGTACAGGCGGCAGCTTCCTTTCGCCATGGCGCGCCTATGCGTATTTCCGGAGGATGCAGGCGAGGCGCCCGAGGATGCGTACTTCCTGGCAATAAATGGGCGAATAGGCGGGATTCTCGGCCTGCAGCCGGAAACGGGAGCTTTCCTTGAAGAATCGCTTGAGCGTCACCGCCTCGTCGACGACGGCGACGACGATATCCCCGTCCTTGGCGGTTTCCTTCTTTTCCACCACCGCCGTATCGCCGTCCAGTATGCCCGCCCGTTCCATGGAATCGCCGCGGATGCGCAGGGCGAAATACTGGCGTTCCTTGCGAATCATCGAAAGGGGAACGGGAATACTGCCGTTCCAGTTTTCCTCTGCGAGGATGGGTTTTCCCGCGGCTACGTCTCCGAGCAAAGGGACGTCCATGGTCTGCGCGAGCGGGCCTTCGTCCTCGGCTCCCTTGTGGAGCACTTCGATGGTGCGCGACCGTTTATCGCCGTAGCGGAGGTGGTTTTTCTTCTTGAGGGCAGCAAGATGGTCGTAGGCGCCTTTGACGGATATGGAGAAATGCTCGGCGACCTCCCTGATGGTCGGAGGATAGGCGTGTTCGGCAATGAATGCCGATACAAAGGAAAGAACCTCGCGTTGTCGCCCCGTGAGCTCTTTCATCGATCCGTCCTCAATCCGAGTTTCCGGATTTTTGCGTGCAGGTTGCTGGGATACAGACCGATCGCTTCAGCGGTCCTGCTCACATTATACCCGTTTTCCTCGAGTTTATGCACGAGGTAATTCTTTTCGAACAGATCGCGGGCTTCGTTGAACGCGAGGGAGAAGTACTCCGCACCTTCCGCGGGCCGCGGCAGCGAACGGGACGGCGAACGGACGGAAGTTTCGGCACCCTGCAACAGGGGGCCGATGGCGGCAGCGTCGGCGACGCTCTGGTCGCACATCACCGAGATGCGCTCGGCGAGGTTCTTCAGCTCGCGTACGTTTCCCGGCCAGGCATGGGCTTTCAGGAGGGCGATCGCCCCCTCGTCAAGGCGCGTCGCGGTGGCGCCGAAAGAGGCGAGGAAGCGTCCCATGAGCAGCGGAATATCTTCGGTCCGCTCCCGCAGGGCAGGCAGGGAGATGGGGATGACGTTCAGGCGGAAGAAGAGGTCTTCCCTGAATCGGCCCGCGGCGCATTCGGCTCGCAGGTCCTTGTTCGTCGCGGCGACGATGCGCACGTCCACCTCTATCGTCTTCTCGCCACCGATCCGTTCGATCTTCTGCTCCTGTATGGCTCTGAGCACCTTTGATTGGGCCTGCAGGGTCATATCGCCGATCTCGTCGAGGAAGAGCGTCCCGCCCGTCGCCGTTTCGAAGCGTCCGCGGCGGGTCGAGGACGCATCGGTGAACGCGCCCTTCTCATGGCCGAAGAGCTCGCTTTCAATGAGGGTGTCCGGTATCGCGGCGCAGTTTACTTCCACGAAGGGCCGCCCTGCCCTGCCGGATTTCCGGTGTACGGCCCGCGCGACCAGTTCTTTGCCGGTGCCGTTCTCTCCGGTGATGAGGATGCGGGCGTCGCTCGCCGCGGCTTGGTCGATGAGTGCCATCACATTCCGCATCGCCTCGCTTTCCCCTATCAACTCCTCATCGGCTCCAACCTGTTTCAGATCGGCGTTTTCGGCGCGGAGCTTCCTCATCGCCAAGGCATTGCGCGTGACCGTGAGCACCTTGTCCAGGGAAAGCGGCTTTTCCAGGAAGTCGAAGGCGCCGAGCTTGACGGCTCGGACGGCCATATCCACGTTCGCATGGCCGGAGATCACCACGACCTCAAGGTCGGGCCAACCCTTGCGGATGCGTTCGAGCGCTTCCATGCCCCCCAGGCGGGGAAGCCAGATATCAAGGAATACGAGGTCATAGGATTTTTGTTCGAGTTGCGCCAGGCCGACGATCGCGTCCTCGACCGCGAGGACGCGATAGCGTTCGTCCTCCAGTATGGACCGTAGCGCCGTCCTGATTCCCGGTTCGTCATCGATTATCAATACGTCATTCATGAATGGTGCGCGTCTTCTCCGCCGCTTGAAGGCGAGGCCGTTTCGGAACGGTCTATCGGGAGGTCTATATAGAACGTCGTACCGATACCCTCGGCCGTATCGAACCAGATGGTTCCGCCGTGGTCGACGACGATCCGCTCGACGATGGATAATCCCAGACCCGTTCCCGAAGCCTTCGTGGTGAAATAAGGTGTGAAAATCAGCGCCCGATCCGGCTCGGGAATGCCCGCGCCGTTGTCCCGCACGCTGAGCCTACAATATCGGCAATCCCTTTTCTTGACAAGGTCGGAGCGGAATTCGAGGATTCCGCTGCCGTTCATCGCGTCGACCGCATTGACGATCAGGTTGGAAAGAACCCGGGAGATATGGCGGCGATCTATCATCGCGGACAGGGCGGGGTCCATGGCTTCGTAACGGAATTCCACGGAGGGATACGAGGACCGGTACAGGGCCGCGGTTTCCTCGACGAGTTCGCGGAGCGGGGTCCAGGAAAGATTCGGGAGGGGAAGCCGCGCGAAGTCCCGGAAGTCGACAAGCATGACGCTGAGGCCGTCCACCTCCTGGATGACCGCCATCATGGACTCCTCGATTATTTCCCCGAGAGTCGCCGGATCGTTCTTCCATCGCTTGAGAACCCGTTCGGCGGACAGCTTGATCGGAGTCAACGGATTCTTGATCTCGTGCGCGAGCCTCTGCGCGATCTCCTTCCATACGTTGACTTTCTCGACCTGCAGGATGGATGCCCGGGAGGCCTCCAGATCCCTGACCATCGCGTTGAACGCGGCGACAAGGATTCCCAGCTCGTCGTTCGGCCGGGCGAAGATGCGGACGGAGAAATCCCCCTCCGCCACTCGCTTGGTGGCGTCGGCGAGGCTCACGATGGGCTGGGTGACCGCGGTCGCCATCGAGAACGCGATGATCACCGCCATGAGAATGGTCGGTAGGGAGAACGCGAAGTACAGGATCGCAAGGGTGGCCGAGAGACGCGGCCTGAGAGCGCGCGCGGAATCGGCCATCCCGACGGCGCGCTCGATGCGCGCGACGCGGGCATCGAAATCGGTCCCGAGATCGAAGGTGACGACGCGGATCGCGGTCGGTCCGGGGGCGAGCACGTAGCGTATCGAATTTCCGTCCCGCTCCGGATCGCGCGGGAGGAAGCCTTGTTTGGCGCCGGGGAAGGCGCCGAGCGTCCGCCCGGCATCGCCGGCGACAGCGAGGCCGACCCAGGTTCCGTCCGCCCTCCGTTCAAAAGCCTGCACCGCGACGAGGGCCGTGTCCTCCGCGGCGAGGACAGCGGCCGAAGCGGCCGCGTCGCCCGAAACCGCCAGCCTGATCGAACGCTCGATGGATCGGGAAGTCGCGGTACGCTCCAGCACCTTCAGGCGGTATCGGTATGCGTCGAGGGCGAAGTCCCGGGCATCCTGCAGGGCTCCCGAGATATCCGCCGAGTACCAGGAATCCATCACCCCGCCGATGAACCGTGCCGTGATAACGGTCGCGGGAACCGACGCCAGGAAGGCCGTGGAAACGAAATAGACCAGGAGCCGGGCCCTAAGCCGCCCGCCCGGCCGTTTGCTTCGGATGTCCCGGATAAGGCGCCCCACGGCGGTGGCCAGAAAAGCGATGAGGATGAGCGGGATGCTCAGGAAGGCGGCTATGGCGATCGAGCCGCTCGGACGGGCGGAGGACAGGGCGTCCGAGAAATATGCGGAGGAATAGGCGAGGCCCAGGAAGCCGAGCAGGAAGTAGATGAACAGGAGGCTGGGTACGCCGAGGAACGAGGAATCGAACCGCGTCCGTATGGATCCCATCGCCCCGCTCCGCTCCTTCCTCAGTCCTCTTCGAATTTGGAATCGAACAGATGCGCGAGCGCTTCCACGGCAGCCCCCTCGTCTTCGCCATCGGCTATGAGCTTCAGGCGGGTGTCGTAGCTCGCCCCCAGGGTTATGATGCCCATGATCGATTTGCCGTTGATCCGGTCAGTATCTTTCTCTATGTATATCTTCGACTTGAACTTGCTAGCCGTCTGAACGAGGAGGGCCGCCGGTCGGGCGTGGATGCCGGCCCTGTTCTTGATGGTCACCATTCGTTCAATCATTTGCCGTCCTCGGTTCTCAGATTATGTCGTCCTGTCCGAAGTAGACCGATCGCGCCGCATCGCTCTCTATCCATTTCAGGACGTTCTGGTTGAATTCCTTGGCCGAATAGTAGCCCATCTTCTTGAGGCGTTCGTTCATCGCGGCCGTCTCAATGATGATGGGGATGTTCCGGCCCGGCTTGACCGGTATCTCCAGCTTCGGAATCTTGACGCCGAGGACGTCCAGCAGGGTCTCCTGGGTACCGATACGGTCGTACACCTTCTCCGCGTCCCATTCCTCAAGCTCCACCACGAGCTGGACCTGCTTCTTGTCCCGGATCGCGCCGACGCCGTACAGGTGGGTGACGTTGATGATGCCGAGTCCGCGGATCTCCATGTGGTGGCCGATTATCTTGTTTGCTCCCGCTCCCATGAGGATGTTGCCGTTGACGCATCTGATGTCGACGACGTCGTCGGCGACGAGCCGGTGGCCCCGTTCGATCAGCTCGAGGGCGGCTTCGCTCTTTCCGACTCCCGAGTCGCCGAGGATGAGTATGCCGATGCCGTAGACTTCCACGAGGACGCCGTGCATGGTCTTTTGCGGGGCGAAGAGGTTGGAAAGCACCCGCAGTACCCGGGAGGAGAATTCGGCTGAGGGGAGATCGGTCTGAAGGATCGGACATTGCGACCGCTCCCCGATCGAAAAAAAGGAAGCGTCGGGGGTGAGGTTGTGCGTGAAGATGCAGCAGGGGATCTCGTACTCGAACATGCGTTCGAGCGTGTCGGTCTTGCCCTGTTCGTCCATCATGCGCAGGTAAGCCACCTCGCCGCGGCCGAAGATCTGGATGCGCTGGTAAGCGAAGGAATCGTAGAAGCCCGACAGCGCCAGGCCCGGGCGATTGAGGTCGGGGATCGAAATTTCCCGTGCCAAACCCTTTCTCCCCCCGATGCAGCGGAGGTTCAAGGAATTGTGTTCTTTGAGGTCGAAATCGATGAGATCGAGGACGGTGAACCGTTTTACGGCCATGATTGCATGATAAACGAAAGAGTAAGAACGCGCAACGGCGCTGAATTCCGGAAACCGTATCCATCAATGGGGACGGATGCCGGAAACGGGATTGACGGGTGCGGAAAAGCTTGGTAAAGTGGTTGTGAATTATTTCACAAGGAGCGCCGGGTGGCCGATCTTCCCGAACCGACTATTGAGCGATTGCTGCAGTTGACCAGGGTTCTGGACAATTGCGGCGCGGCCGTGGTCACTTCGGCTGAGATCGAAACCAGGACGGGTTGGTCCAGCCATACGATACGCAAGGACATTTCCTACCTCGACGGGGATTTCTCCACCGGCTCGGGTTATGACGTGGCGGCGCTCGGGTCGGCGGTGCGGTCCGCCCTCGGGCTGGATATCAAGCGCAAATGTTGCGTCGTCGGCCTCGGCCGCCTTGGTTCGGCCTACCTTAACTTCCCTGCCTTCGCCGACGAGGGGTTCGAGCTGGTCGCCGGTTTCGATTCCAGCGTGAACCGAGTCGAGATACTACGTTCCCCGGTGCCCCTGTATCCCGCATTCAAGATGGGCGAGGTCATCGTCCGCTTCGGGATAGAAATGGCTTTGCTCTGCGTTCCCGCCGCATCGGCACAGGCCGCGGCGGACAGGCTAGCCGCAGCGGGAATAAAGGGAATAGTCAACTTCGCTCCCATTGCCCTGGAGTTGCCGCCCGGCATCTCCGTCCGAAACGTCTACGTCGTGGACGAGCTGCGCGCCATTTCCGCGCGCATCCCGATCCGGAAAAAGGAGAACCCATGAAACGCGTATTCAATTTCTCTGCGGGCCCCTCGATGCTTCCCCTCTCCGTGCTCGAGCGCGCGGCGGCCGAGATGACCGACGCGAACGGGACCGGCCAGTCCGTGATGGAGATGAGCCACCGCTCCAAGGACTACAAGCCGATCATCGAAAACGCGGAAGCCCTCCTTCGCGAGCTGATGGGCGTCCCTTCCAATTACAAGGTTCTCTTCCTGCAGGGCGGCGGTTCACTGCAATTCGCCATGGTGCCCCTGAATCTCGGCGCTCCGAACGCCGCGGGCCGCCGTCGCGCGTCCTACGTGGACACGGGCGTCTGGGCAAGCAAGGCAGCCGAGGAAGCGGCCAGGTTCATGGACGCGAAGGTCGTCGCGAGCTCCAAGGATCGCGCCTACGCGTACATCCCCGCTGCCCCAGCCCCCGATCCGCAAGACGCCTTCTATCATATCACGCTGAACAATACCATCGTCGGCACCAAATGGTCCAAGTTGCCCGAGACCGGGTCCGTTCCCCTCGTCGCCGACATCTCCAGCTGCATCCTCTCCGAGCCCCTGGACGTCTCCAAATTCGGCCTCCTGTACGCGGGCGCCCAGAAGAACCTCGGCCCCGCGGGCCTCACCGTGGTCATCGTCCGCGAGGACCTCATCGGCAAGGCCGCGGCCGAAACGCCGACCATGCTGCGCTACGACATCCACGCCAAGGAAGGGTCGATGTACAACACCCCGCCGTGCTACGCCATCTACGTGCTCGGCCTCGTGCTGGAATGGATGAAGGCCTCCGGGGGAGTCGAAGCGATGGGGAAGCGCAACCTCGAGAAGGCGGCCGTCCTGTACGATTACCTCGATTCTTCCCGCATGTTCAGGTGTCCCGTCGACAAGGAATTCCGCAGCCTCATGAACATTCCCTTCGTAAACGGCGACGCGGAGCTGGAAGGCCGGGCCGTGAAGGAAGCGGCGGCGGCGGACCTCGTGAACCTCGCCGGCCATCGCCTCGTGGGCGGCCTGCGGGCAAGCGTCTACAACGCCATGCCGCGCGAAGGCGTCGTCGCCCTCGTGGATTTCCTTAAACGCTTCGAAGCCGCGAACGGGAGGTAGGCGATGTACCGCATCCGCACGATGAACAAGATTTCGCCGGAGGGCCTGGAGCTCTTTCCGCGCGATAAGTACGAAGTGGCCAGCGACCTGCCCAATCCCGACGCCATCCTCGTGCGGAGCGCCGAACTCCACGAGATGGAGATTCCGGAAACCCTGAAGGCGATCGCGCGGGCCGGCGCCGGCTACAACAACATCCCGGTCGCCGCATGCACCGATAAAGGCATCGTCGTCTTCAATACCCCGGGCGGCAACGCGAACGCGGTCAAGGAGCTGGCCATCGCGTCCCTCCTCATCTCCTCGCGCAAGATCTTCGACGGCATCGCCTGGGCCAAGACGATAGCCGACAGGAAGGACGAGGTCCCCGATCTCGTGGAGAAGGGCAAGTCCAAGTTCGAAGGTCCGGAGATCAAGGGGAAGACCCTCGGCGTCATAGGCCTGGGCGCAATAGGCGTCATGGTCGCCAACGACGCGATCGCCCTCGGCATGGACGTCATCGGCTTTGATCCTTTCATCTCGGTGGACGCGGCCTGGAACCTGTCCCGTTCGGTTAAGCGCGCCGATACCCTTGAGAGCCTCCTGATGAAGTCCGATTACGTCACCCTCCATGTTCCCCTCAGCGACGCGACCAAAGGCACCCTGGACGCCGGCAAGTTCCGCATCATGAAGAAAGGCGCGCGCGTGTTGAATTTGGCGCGCGGCGGACTCGTGAACGAGGCGGATATGATCGTCGCCCTGAATGAGGGACGGATCGGTTCCTACGTGACGGATTTCCCCAGCGCCGAGTTGCTCGCATGCCCGGGGGCTATCTGCGTTCCGCATCTGGGCGCCTCCACCCCCGAGGCCGAGGACAATTGCGCGATGATGGCCGTCCGTCAGCTGATGGATTTCCTTGAATCGGGGAGCATCAGGAATTCCGTCAACTTCCCCCATTGCCGGCTCGATCAGCGCGCGCCCTACCGCCTGATAGTCGCAAACCGCAACATTCCGAACATGGTCGGCCAGATCACCACTATATTGGCGGGTGCGAGCATCAACATCACCGACATGATCAACCACCACAGGGACGACCACGCCATCAACCTGATCGACACCGAGAATCTGATTCCTCCCGAGGTCATGGAAAAGATCGCCGCGGTGGACGGGATCATCAGGGTCCGCACGATAACGAAGTCCTGATCCTGTCCCCGTCCGTCGGAGGCCCCCTTTCGCCCGGGCGTTCAGGGGCCTCCGTTTCACGTACTTGAAGGAATCCCGATCTCCCGCTAGAATGCGGACCTTATCAAAATTCGACATCATTCAACAGCCGAACGTTAACAAATACACTGGAGATCAAACGAATAGATGATGATATTCCGCAAGTCCAAGTTTCCGAGTCGGGCCGGTACACTGGCGGCGCTCGCGGCCGCCCTCCTGCTCGCCTCCTGTTCCGTGGGGGAGGGCTCCGTCGTCGCTTCGGAAGAAAACGCCTGGGTCGGCATGCACCCCGACGAATACCGCGACGCCGTACTGAAAGCGCGCCACCGGATCGATCCCATCCTTGCGCTGTACCGCAGCGAATCCTCCCGCGCCGACGTTGTCGCATTTTTCTCCGCCATCGTGCATTCGGAGGAACTCGCGCGCATCATTTTGAGCCGGGCGGAGGAGTTTGACGTCTCGCCGAGCCTCGCGGTGGCTCTGGTGTGGGAGGAAAGCAAATTCGACCCCCGCGCCAGCAACAAGAACAAGACCAGCGTCGATCGCGGTCTTTTCCAGCTCAACTCCAAGTCCTTCCCCAAATTGAGGGAGGGCGATTTTTACGACCCCGATATCAGCGCCCGCTTCGGAATAGCCCATCTGCGCTGGTGCCTGGACCTGGCGGGAACGGAAGTTTCCGGAATAGCGATGTACAACGCCGGGACGACGCGGGTCCGCACCGGCGGCACGCCCAAGGCGACCCTGGATTATGTTTCCCGGATACTCACCTTCCGCGACGGCGTGGAGCAGTTGTTCGATTCCGAGCTCGCCGTGCGCTGGATCATCGCCTCGGACGGCGGAATCAGGGCGGCTTCCCTGCGGCGGACGGCCGAATCGCGCCTGAGTACGGCCCGCTTCCCCATCCTCAGCGCCTCCCGATAAGTACGAGGAACTCGCCTTCGCGCCCCGCGGCGTCGATCTCGAAACAGGCGCCCACGCGGGCGATGGCGATCCCTCCCGCGGGAACTCCGGCCGAGTCCAGGACGCGCGCCGTCGGCTCCCCCCCGAAGCATTCGACCGGCGCGAAGATTTCCGTCGGCGCTCCGAGCGCGGGATCGGCCCGGAACCGGAATTCGAACGTTTTCTTCTTCCTGTCCCAGCGGATGGAAAGAGGCTCTCCCGCGGTCGCCTTGGGGTAGGGACGTCTCCAGCCTCCGATTCCCCGCGCTCCCGCGTCCGCTTCCCCCCGTTCTTCCGCCTCCCGGTCCCTCGACCAGATGGACAGATCCTCGTCGTTCCAGCCGTCGCCGCGTTCGCGGGTGTTGTCCGCCGCGTAATTCCAGACTGTCGAATGCAGGAGATTGGCGTCCGCCGCGTCGTAGTACATGGACATGGCCTCCTCCTGGAGGCTCCAGTCGCCCGTCCGGAAGGCTTTCCTCCCGTTGAGGTCGAAGGGCAGGCCGAATTCGCCGAGGAGGCAGGGCATGCCGCCCATGCGCTCGCGCGCCCAGCGGACGTCGTCCGACAGCTGTTCGGCAAAGCTGCGCGCGACGGCTTTCCGTCCAAACACCGGCTTGCGGTTGTCCGCTCGTACGGATAGCCAGGGCACGAAGCGCTTGGAGATGAGGGTGGCGCCGTCGTACCAATGGAAAGCGTTGACGCAGTCCTTCCCATCTTCTTCGCTCCAAGTGGGGTGTTCGCCGTTCGGCACGCCTTCTATGAATATGGCGCAGCCGCTTTTCTGCGACCGTATTTCCCGGGCGAAACGCACCTGGAAGGGTTTCAGGAAGTCCTCGACGAAGGCGGCCGGACGGTCCCCGAAGCGGGAAAAATGATCGGGCCGCAGGAGCCTGGCCTCGCCTCCCTCGTCCGTCCAAACGCCTTCCCGTTTCCACGGACACCCGAACCCTTCCTTGAACAATGAAACGCCTTCGGGATTGATGGTCGCATGACCGATCCTCCGGGTTCCTGTGAGGCCCTGTGCATACACGGTCGCGGCCGACGGGTGTCCTGAAGCCGCCGCCATCGAGCGGAAGGCGCTCGGGATGGCGCCCAGTTCGATCGTACAGTTCTCAAGGCCGGAAAGGTCGCGGTAGCCGATGAAGCCCGCATGCGGCTCGTTCATCGTTCCCCAGCCGACGATCGCGGCGCAATCCTTGAGTCGCCGGTACGCATGACGCATGGCTGCGAAGTAACGGCCCTGGAGCCAGGATCGGACGTCCTCGCCTTCGATGGTCGTACCGGGAGCGTAGACGTCCCCCGCGAAAAAGAGGGTGAACATCGTAGCGGCGGCATAACGGCTGTAGTTGGTCGGCCAGACCATTCGGGGGTAGGGATCCCCGACGTGCTGGTGGGTGAGCGCCGCGCCGGTCCTGTCCAATAGGGAAAGATCGAAACCCAGTCTTTCCATGGTCCAGGCAGGCGCCCCGTCACCGCCCGTCCAACGGCTCCACACGTCCTGATGGGGATCGATGAACACGCCGATTCCGTGTTCGGCCGCTTTCTTCAGTATTTTCCGCGCATAGGCGAGGTAGGATTCGTCATAGATGCCCGGTCCCGCGTGCTCCACCGCCTCCCAGGTGATGACGAAGCGGAGGAAGCTGAAGCCCCAGCGGGAAAGACGGGAGAAATGCTCGTCCGCCTCCTCCACCGGAAAAGGCTTGCCGATGAAGGAGACTTCCCGGGCCGCGTCGAGTCCTGCCGGATTCCAGGTGGATCCGTCAGGCACCGCGGGTGTCTTGGAACTCCCGCCCAGATTGCAGCCGCGCAGGAGAAGCGTCCGTCCCGCCTCGTCGATGATCCTTCCTCCCTCGATCCGCATTCCGTATCCCCCTTCCTGTTATTGATTATCGGCCGCCTATTGATCATACTCTTTGAATCCCTCCAGGAGGAATTCCATCATGAAGAAATTCTCATACATCGCGGCGCTCGTCGCCTTCTTTGCGTCCTGCGCCGGCGCCCCGGCTCCGGTCGCCGGAGCGAAGCCGTCAGTCGCCGTTGAAAAAGTCGCGGAAACCCCGCCGGCTATGGCTGCCCCCGCCGAATCAGCGGCGGCCGGCATCGAACCCGTCGCCGTCGTGGCACAACCCAGGAAGGAACCGAAGAGGATCACGGTTCGCATCCCCATGGAACGGAAGTCGTCCATCCGTTTTTCCGACGGTTCCATTGACGAATATTCCCTCTCTGAGTATGACGAAGCCTTCGCCCTCAAGGTCCAGACGCGATATTCCGCGTCCGGCTCGATCCTGGAGCGCACGCGTTTCACGGTCGAAGCCGGCCGCCTCGTCTTGAAGGCGACGATGGACGGGGAAGAAAAGCTCGTATCCAGCAGGAGCTATGCATACGGTGCCGATGGCCTGGTATCCGGAGAGGTTCTCGTCGACGGGAACGGCAAGCCCCTTTCTTCCTTCGAGTTCGGCTACGATGCCTCCGGGCACCGGGTCTCCTGGACGGTAAGGGATTCCAAGGGTTCGGTGCTCGCCGTAACTTCCTACTCCTACAAGGACGGAAGGATAAGGACCGCCGAGCTGAAGGACGGGGCTGGACGAAAGAACGGCTCGAGCGCCTACGAATACGACGCGGACGGCCGTCTTGCCAAGCAAAGCTTCTTCGACGCGAAGGGCTCGTTGCTGCGGACGGAAATTACCCGTTGGGTCGCCGGCGCGATCGCCGCGGAAGAAAGGACCAACGCGGGAGGCACCGTCCAGCAGCGCACGAGCTACGAGTACGGCGCCGACGGCGAGATACTCCGCAAGACCATCGAGGATCTGACGGGCAAGAGCAAACAGAGCGTCGAATACGAATACGATTTCCGGGAGGAGATCAAGGAAGTCACGGAATGAAGGGAGCGCACGAAATGAAGCGATTCTCAGCAATAGCGGCCCTTCTCGCGACCGCGGCTTTCGCCTTCGCGTCCGAAGAGCTGGATGTTTATACATGGATCTATCGCGCGTCCATTTCGCCGGCGGAAAGATTCGCCGTGCTGAAGAATGTCGCGGAGGCGGAAATACCCGGCGCGGGCGAACTCTATGCGGAAGCCCTTTCCCAGCTCCTTATCGAATTCCCGAACCTCAAAACGGTCTCGGAGAGGGAAAGCGCGGATTCTACGGCGCGCCTGCTCGCGGATCTACTCGGAGAAGCGAAATACGCGGCGGCGGCCACCGACCTTTGGCGGATCGTGCAGACTTTCAGCAATCCGCTCGTGAAAGCAGATGCGTTGATCGCGATCGGTCGAACCCGTTCGGAGGACCTTTTCGAACAAGTGGCGCGCACTCTGCAGGATCTCAATCTCCGCCCGACCTCCGATCCTGAGTCCGGCGAGAGGATCGCCTACGGCGCCTTGCTCGCTCTGGAGAAATACCGAAAGATCGAAGGCTTCCCGCCAGTCTTTTTCGCATCCACCGGCTGGTACTCGCGCCGTGTCCGCGACCAGGCCGCGGCTACGCTTCCCCTCATCGCCGACGATCCGACTCAAGCGCTCGAGGGCATCATGCGCCAGGGCGATTCCAACGTGAAACTGCTCGCGCTCCAGACGGAAGACGCCTCCAAGGCCGGTGCCGCAGCCAAAAGCGCCTTCGCCGCCCTCGCGCTTTCCGAGGGTTGGACCTCGGCGACCAGCGACGTCAAGGAGCGGCAGATATTGGCCAATCTCCGCAAGCTGTCCATGGCCGTCATGCAGAGAAGCGGCGTGACCTCCTCGGCGATTCCTCTGCTCGATCGTTCCTACAGGGAAGGGATCGACATGGAGGAAAAACTTTCCGCGATCTCGGCGCTCGCGGCGGGCAGGAGCGACGATGCGGCGCTGGTCCTCGCTTCGGCGCTTATGAAGCTGAATGAGCGGCGGCGCGCCGATGCCACCACTCAGGACGACGAGCGGATAGTGCGCGCCGTCATCCCCGCGTTGGGGGCGACAGGCAGCGTGAAGGGTCGGCCGGCCCTGCAGGCCGTCGAGAACATGGACTGGACCAATGCCGTGAAGGTTCTGGCCGGCGAAGCCCTAAAGAAACTCAAGTAAGGAAAGAAAAAGTCCGGAAGGAAAAAGTCCGAAAATCAAACAGGCCGTCCCATCCGGACGGCCTGATTTTTTGAGCGCCCGGCAGGGCGCGCCCGACAGCGGGAATATTCGTCTATTCGGTCAGGATCTTCAGGATTTCTTCGGACGAGGACGATTTGAGGATCTCGGCCCGTTTTTCCGCGCTCTTGAAAAGGAGGCTCACCTCGGCGAGGAATTGGAGGTGCGGCCCCGTCTTGTCGATGGGGGAAAGGGTCATTATGAAGATGCGGCAAGGTTCGTGGTCGAGCGAATCGAAATCCACGGCCGTATCGGAGATGCCGATGCACGCCACAAGATCCGATACGGCGGAGGATTTGCCGTGCGGAATCGCGATCCCGTGCTTCATGCCCGTGGACATTTTCCGTTCCCGATCCAGGACGCTGGCGAGCGCCGCTTCGCGATCCTTGATCCGGCCGGCCTTCATCAGGATATCAAGCAATTCGCCGATGATTTCTTCTTTGCTGGTGCCTTTGAGGTGCAGGCTGACGGTGTCTTTCGTCAGCACGGTCTTAAGGTTCATGGGTTCGAGTGTAGAACCGCGTCCGGGAAAAGTCAAGGTTGGGGGATTTTGAAGAAATCCGCGCGTTCGGGGGAGACGCGGATTCGCTCCTTGGCGCGGGAGAAGCGAAATGGTATCTTCCCGTCATGCGCGAAGCGGATCATTTTTACAGCGTGCTCGAGGGAATCAAGAAACGTTCGCGGGTCGGAAACGGCATGCGGGATTCCGGCGGAGACGAAGCGAAGCGCGCCTTCGATCGTCTTGTCCAGCCGGTGGTGGGCGAGGTCGTTGCCGCCGATCTATTCGGTTGGTGGTCGGAGAAATATGGCGCGGGCGAGACGCCCGCCTACGATCGCCTCGGGCATATCGCCTCGTTCGTCCTGGGGGATTTCGACGATGCCGTCATGGAACTCGATGCGGATGATTGGTCCGCCATCCGGGATGCGCTCGCCGGAGAGGCCGAGGACCTGGATCTGGATATCCTCGCCCGCCTCATGACCGAACTGGTTTCCCGCGGCGCTCTTGATTGATAGGATAATTTACTCTTGCTTTTCAGCAAAAATGCCGTATAGTATATATATACGAAGTTCCGTAACGCCGGATGGCGCTCACGGATAGTTTCAGCTGCGGCTGGTTCGCCGCGACGGTCTTGGAGGTCTATATGGATACTCCGCCGGAGATGAGCTGACCGACGAGCCCCAAGGGGCGTCGGTCCTGAAGAGACAGGCTGATATAGACGATTTCTGTCCGCATGCGCGGACATGAGTAATTCGTGTGAAGAGAGAAGTCCGGTCCCGCTCCGAACGGAAGATGTTCGGCAACAGGATTGGACGTCCAAAAGCCGGTTGACGCCGGCTTTTTTTTATGCGCTTCCTCGGATATCATCGATCGTATGAGGGAATACCACCGGGACGGGGCATTTCAGGCGAAAGGGTCCGGCAACGCCTACGCTTCCTGCAGGCTCTGCGGCCGCGACTGCTCCGTCGACAGGTTCTCAGGCGAACGGGGTTTCTGCGGGGAAAGCCAAAGCCTCCGTCTGGCGAGCGCCTCCATCCATCGGGGGGAGGAGCCGCCGGTGACCGGAGAGGGCGGTTCCGGGACCATATTCGTCACCGGATGCACCCTCCGCTGTTCGTTCTGCCAGAATTGGCAGATCTCCCGTGCCTCGATGGGTGCCGAAGCGGACGCGGCGCTCTTCGCCGACATCTGCCTGAGGCTGGAATCCGCAGGCGCCGAGAACGTCAACATCGTGACGGGAAGCCACGTCATTCCCGCGATAGCCGAAGGTCTGCGGGAGGCGAAGCTCCGAGGCCTTTCCGTCCCGGCGCTCTGGAATTCCTCCGCCTACGAACGACCCGAAGCCCTGGATCCTGCCTCCGACTGCCTGGACGTATTCCTGCCCGACCTCAAGACGCTGGACGCCTCATTGGCCGCCCGTTTTTTCGGCGCCCCGGATTATCCCGAGCTTGCGGTGTCCGCGATCGACTGGATGGTCGGATCGAAGCCGCTGCGTTATGCCCCATGCCGGAAAGCCCGGACGGAAGGCGCGTCAGCGGATCTTCCCGAGATAGTGGTTTCGGGAACAATCGTGCGCCATCTCGTTATCCCCGGCCGACTGGAATCGACCCGTGCGGTGCTGGCTCTGTTCGCCGAACGCTGGGCGGGAAAGGCGCTGTTGTCCTTGATGACGCAGTATACGCCGGTACGTCCGGACTCCCGTGCCGATGCGGCCTTGCCCGCTGACCGCTACGTGAACGGAGCGGAGTACGCGGAAGTGATGGATATGTTGCAGGAGTACGGTATAGAAGATGGGTATTATCAAGAATTGGAAAACGGCGACGAGTGGCTTCCCGACTTCGGACGGACCAATCCGTTCGCTTCGGATCTTTCGGTCCCGATCTGGCACTGGAAGACCGGTTTTGTCCGGGAAAAAGATGGCTGATGTTTACAAAACCGGTTTAACGATTCTATACTTCGAAAAGAATGCTCGGAGGCCGAGCTACCATCCGTCCTGGAGGCGATATGCGTTTTCCGCCGATCAAACATAAAGCGACCGGTGTCGTCGTTCCCGTCGGAGCCCTCAGGAGCGCCGGGAGCGCCGGCGTCGGTGAATTCCTGGACCTGATCGAATTTGCGGGCTTCTGCGAGCGCGTCGGGCTCAAGATCATCCAGTTGCTTCCGGTAAACGATTCCGGTTTCCAGAGTTCCCCCTACAGCGCGCTTTCCGCCTTCGCCCTGCATCCTCTTTACCTGAGGCTCGGCGCCTTGCCCGAAGCGGAAGGATGGGCCGACGAGCTGCAGGCGCTCCGCGCGTCTTTCGAGAAAAGGGAGCGCTTCGACTATGCGGGAGTCCTGAAGGCGAAACTCGCGTTATTGCGGAAGATTTATGAGGCGAACGCCGACAAGATCGCCCTCGACGCCGAAAGCGGCGGAGCGCTCGCGTCCTGGATGACGGAAAATCCCTGGGTGCTGGAGTACGCGGTGTACATGCGGCTGAAGGACGCGAACGGGGGCAGCCACTGGAAGGTCTGGAAACGGCATTCGGCGCCCGCCGCCGCCGAGCTGGAGACTTGGAAGGCGGATCCCGTCAACCGCCGCGAACACCTCTTCTGGATCTGGCTGCAACGCGCGTTGGACGCGCAATTCAAGACCGTGGCGGACGCGATCGCCAAGCTCGGGATAGCCCTGAAGGGCGATCTGCCCATACTCATGAACGAAGATTCCTGCGATGTCTGGGCTCATCCCGAGTTTTTCAGGCGCGAGCTCTCCGCGGGAGCGCCGCCGGACATGTTCAGCCCGCTCGGCCAGAACTGGCAGTTTCCCATTTACGATTGGGACGCCCTGGCGCGCGAGGATTATTCGTGGTGGCGCCGTCGCCTCGCGTTGGCCGACCGGTACTACTCGGCTTTCAGGATCGATCACGTGCTCGGCTTTTTCCGCATCTGGGCTGCTTCACGCAGGGACCGGTCAGCGGTGCTCGGCCGCTTCATACCCGCCGTCCCGATCACGCGCCAGGAGCTTGAGGCTATGGGTTTCGACGCGGGCCGCCGGCGATGGCTTTCGCGGCCGCATATCCCGACGGGCGCCGTCTACGAAGCGCTGATCGGGACCGGCGACTCCGGCGATCCTTCTTCGTCGGGCGCCGCCGATGCCGCGGCGGCCGAGGCCGGGAAGGTCTTCAGTCTTGCCCTGGATCGCATCGACGCGGAGGAACTCTGGCTCTTCAAGGATTCGATCCATGGGGAGCTTGATATCGAAGAACTCGGCCTACATCCCGCCGCGACCGCCTGCCTGCAAGCCGCCTGGAGGGACCGGCCCCTCCTCGAGTTCGAGGAAGGCCTCTATTCGCCGTCCTGGACCTATTGGGACACGAGGGCTTTCCCCACCCTTTCGGAGGAGGAGCGGCGCCGATTCGAAGGCCTCGTGAACCGGAAACGGGCCGAATCGGAGGCGATCTGGGAGGACCAGGGGCGGAAACTGCTTTCGGCTCTCACCTCAGCCGTCCCGATGCTGGCCTGCGCCGAAGATCTCGGCGCCGTGCCCGCCTGCGTCCCCCGCGTGCTGGAGGATCTCGGTATACTGGGCCTGCGCGTGCTCCGATGGGCGCGCCGCTGGGGCGACCCGGGCGAGCCCTACCTGCCCCTTTCGGATTACCCCGAGGCGAGCGTATGCACGCCGGCGGTGCACGACAGCTCGACCGTACGCGAATGGTGGGAGCGTGAAGCGGACCGCGACGCGTTCCGCTCGTTCGTCGGCGATTTTTCCATTCCGGACGTTTACGGTCCAGGCGCCGCGTATTCGCTCCTGCGCACCGTCGCGGGCGCCCGGTCGCGGATTTGCGTCTTCCAGATCCAGGATCTGCTCCATCTCTCCCCCCGCTGGTATGCGGGAGAGAGCGCCGCTGAACGGGTGAACGTGCCCGGCAGCGTGAACGAATTCAACTGGACGTACCGGCTTCCCGCGACGATCGCCGAAATCGCCGCGGACGAAGGACTTTCGACCGGAATTGCGCGGCTCTGCGCGGAAAGGGGAGATTGAAAATGACTGCCGTCAAAATAGCGCTGAGCGCCCTGGAAACCGGAAACGCGGAAAAAGGCCCGTCCGCCGCGGAACGCACCGCTCTCATGGAGTTCCATGTGGCGCGCGAAATCCGCGACGAGCACGGCTTTGACGCGTCCCTGTTCTCCCTGCGGGGAAACGTCGTTTTCGCGGATTTCCATGCGGTGCGCGATTTCGCGCGCAAGCTCAACGAGAAGGTCAATCCGCTCATCCATCCCGAACGCTTCGTGAAGGCCGGACGCCTGAACGCGATGGGCTTGATCGACGAGGTACTGCACTACGTCGCCGCCGTCTACCGCGAGAAGGTTTCCCCCGATGCCTTCGTAACGGCCTTGAAAGGACTTGACCGCGATCTCGGCGCGCATAAGGTCGATGTCCTGCTCCGCCTTTTCGTCGACCGCTTCCCGCCGCTCTCGGTCTACCGCGGCGAGCTGTCCGTCGACCAGTACCTCGCCGGAAGCGACGGCGGAGAGTCGAACCGGGCGCTCGCCCTCGAAGAACTCATGCTCCTCCGGCTGGCCAACGACAATCCGGCCTTCGGGCCTTTCCGCCGGCTCTTCGACGACTCGGCCCTCCGGGCTTCGACCGTCTACGATGAAGCCGCCGTGGAGCTCGCGCGACATTTCGAGGCGCTGCCGCACTTCGGACCCGACGATCAGAGCCTTTGGGATATGCTGAGGAGTCCGGCCGTCGCTGAACCCTTCTCCCTGACGGGACAGCTGGACTATATCCGGAAGCGCTGGGGCCTGGTGATCGGTACTTACCTCATCAAGCTGCTCACGAGCCTCGACGTTGTGAAGGAAGAGGAGAAGCCGGTATTTTTCGGCCCGGGACCGACCCGATCCTACGTCTACGACGAGCTGGAGAAGGAATACGAACGTTTCAGCCCCGACAAGGACTGGATGCCGCGGACCGTCATCATGGCCAAGAGCACCCTCGTATGGCTTTCCCAGCTCACCAAGATGTACGGACGGCCGATCGAACGCCTGGACGCCATTCCCGACGAGGAACTGGACGAGCTGGCGCGGCGGGGCTTCACCGGCCTCTGGCTCATCGGACTTTGGGAACGAAGCCAGGCGAGTCGGGAGATCAAACGGCGCTGCGGCAATCCCGAGGCGGCGGCGAGCGCGTACAGCCTCCACGACTACGATATCGCCGATGAACTGGGCGGTTGGGGAGGCCTGGAAAACCTCCGTTCACGCTGCGCCTGGCGCGGCATCAAGCTCGGTTCGGACATGGTGCCGAACCATACGGGCATAGATTCCCGCTGGGTCATGGAGCATCCGAGCCGTTTCATCCAGCTGGATCGTCCTCCCTACCCGGGTTACTCCTTCAACGGCGGAGACCTTTCCAACCGTCCGGGAATCGGGATTTTCATCGATGACCACTATTACGACCGCAGCGACGCGGCCGTCGTCTTCAAGCGCGTGGATTATGCCTCCGGGGAAACGCGCTATATCTACCACGGCAACGACGGTACCTCCATGCCGTGGAACGACACCGCCCAGATCGACTTCCTGAATCCGGAAGCGAGGGAGGCCGTGATAGCCACCGTCGTCGGGGTCTGCAAGCAGTTCCCCATCGTCCGCTTCGACGCGGCCATGACCCTCGCCAAGAAACATATCCAGCGGCTCTGGTATCCCGAGCCCGGACGGGGCGGCGACATCGCCAGCCGGGCGGAAAGGGCCATCTCGCGTGAGGAATTCGACCGCCAGATCCCGAACGAGTTCTGGCGCGAAGTGGTGGACCGCTGCGCCGTGGAGGCGCCGGATACCCTTCTCCTGGCCGAAGCGTTCTGGATGATGGAAGGTTTCTTCGTGCGCACCCTCGGCATGCACCGGGTGTACAACTCGGCGTTCATGAACATGCTCAAGAACGAGGAGAACGGCAAATACCGGGCGACGATCAAGAATACGGTCGAATTCGATCCGGAAATCCTGAAGCGTTTCGTCAATTTCATGAACAATCCCGACGAAGAGACCGCCGTCGCCCAGTTCGGGAGGGGGGACAAGTACTTCGGCGTTTGCACCCTCATGGCGACCATGCCCGGTCTGCCCATGTTCGGTCACGGCCAGGTGGAGGGCTTCGAGGAAAAGTACGGGATGGAATACCGGCGCGCGTACCGAGACGAGATCGTGGACGCGGCCCTGGTGGAACGGCACGAGCGCGAGGTCTTTCCCCTGCTCAAGAAGCGCCGCCTTTTCTCGGGAAGCCGCGATTTCGCCCTGTACGATCTGGTCGAAGGAGACGGCACGGTGAACGAGAACGTCTTCGCCTATTCCAACCGGGAAGGAGACGAGCGGGGCTTGGTCATCTACAACAACGCCTTCCACCACGGTTCCGGCTGGATCCGGATTTCGGCTCCCTCCAACGTCTCCGATCCCGACGGCAAGAAGAGCCTCGTCCGTCGCACTCTGACCGAGGCCCTCGGCTTCTCGGCGTCCAGCGCGAACCGCTTCGGCGTTTTCCGCGAGCAGCGATCCGACCTCTGGTATATACGGCCGAGCCGCGAACTTTCCGAGAGGGGCCTGTTCGTCTCACTGAACGGCTACCAGGCCCAGGTGTTCCTTGACCTTCACGAGGTCCTGGATGAAGAGAACGGACGGTGGCGCCGCCTCTGCGACGAGTTGGGCGGGCGGGGCGTTCCCGATATCCGAGCCGCTTTCCAGGACCTTTTCCTGCGCGACCTGTATGCCGCCTTCGCGGAGGTCGCGAAGCCCGCTTACTTCAACGCCGTCCGCGCATTCTTCGAGCCGCCCATTCCCGAATCCGCGCCCGCGAAGCCCGCGGCACAAGCGCCGCAAGCGGCGCATGCTATACATGCGGCGCAAAAGCCTCCCAAACCCGCGCCGTTCATCGAAACCCTCCGCGAACCGGTGTTGCGCTTCGCGCGTCTGGCGGCGGAGTACATAGACGGAGCTTCGGGGAAGTACGAATCCTTCGTCCGCGACGAATCCTACGTCGGGATCGAAAGCGAGGCGATCTGGGAAGGATTCGCCCAGAGCCTCCAACGGCTGCTCCGGCTTCCGGAATACGCGGCGAAGCCTCCGGCCGCCCTCACCCCGCCCGCGCTTCGCTTCGTCTCCGATGCCACCGGACGGCTCGCGACCGAACCGAACGCGGCGGCGTACGTCGCCGGCTACGCGGTGCTCGCGATGCTGCGCGGCGTGGTCGGCGCCGGCGCATCCGGCGACGACGCTCAGCGTCTGGTCGACCATTGGTGCCTGGACAGGAAGTTGCGTGAAGCCTACCACGCGGCGGGCCTGCCCGCGGATGAAGCCTGGCGTATCGTCGGTCTCCTCAAACTTGCCCTCGTCAGGACCGGCGCGCCTTCGACGCTCGCGGACTTGGCCCGGCTCGCGTTCGAGTCGGATGATTCGCGTTCGTTCCTCGGCGTCAACGTCTTCGGCGATGTCGCGTGGTTCAACAAGGAGCGCTTCGAGGAAGCGCTGTTCTACGGCACCCTGATCGCCGCGATCGAGGGGGATGAGGCCATGGAGGCGATTCCCGCCGACGCGCGCCAGAGCGCGGGCGGGAAAGCCGCCGCCGCGGCCAAATCCGCGCTCTCGGCGCCCCATCCGTCCCGTTTGGATGCGACGCGCTGGCACCGCCGGCTGGACCAGATCGCCCGCGTGCTCGCCGAGCTGCAAACCGCGGAAGCGGCCTCCGGATACAGCGTGGAGAAATTGCTTGCGGCCCTGGGTCCGGAGGAGCCGGAGACCGTCAAAGCCGGTAAAACCGCGCCGACAAAAACCGCGCCGAAGAAGGGGAGTACTAAGGGAAAATAGGGCCGGGGACGGTTCTGGACGATAGTCGCCGGGACGACTATCCTCTGAGGGTGGACCACGTACTCGACCGATTGTCGGAAAAGGGCTTCGCTCCGCGGCTCGCAGGCTTCAGCGCCCTTGACCGCTATTGCGGATTCAAGCCCGGTCCCTACCGCTGGGTCCGNNTGGTATCTGCGTTGCGAGGAATCGGCGGAACCCGAAGACGACGACGCCGCTTTCCCCCTGCTGCGCTTTTCTTGGGATGCGTCTTCACGATCCTATATCGATCCCGGCGAACTGTATCCGATCGTCCGCGCGCTCAGGGACGGCATAAGGGAAGGTGCTTCGCCGCGGGGGAAGGAGTTTATGGATCCGGCGCCTTGGTACGCCGCCGGCGCCTTCCGCGGAAGCCGGGGAACCACCGCCGATGCCTTCAAGGCCGCCTCCCAAGCCGCCGTCGTGCTCGCGCGCTATCGCGGTGCGGCGCCCGAGGATGAGGCCGGGAGCCGGGCGGTCATCGCCGAGGTCGCCGCGGCCGTGGGCCGGGTGGACGAGGGGCCCGCCCCCTCCGCCGAGGAGCAACGGGCGCTCCTCACTGTCCTGCTGCAATCCCGCAGGCCGGATCTCGGTTTCGACCTGCTTATGCGCGTCGGCTGGGTGGACGCCTGGTGGCCCGAACTGGCCGCGATGGACGACGTGGACCATTCCAAGGAATTCCATCCGGAAGGGAATGCCTGGGCGCATACGCTGGAGACTTTCCGCTACCGGAAGATCGCCGACCCGGTCCTCTCCTTCGGCCTTCTGCTCCACGATGTAGGCAAACCCCTCTCCGAGGCTTCAGGCGGCCGCCGCTTCGACAGGCACGCGGAACTCGGCGCTGCGCGCGCGCGGACCTTCCTTGCCCGCCTGGGGTTCGATGACGCGTTCATAGCGGACGTATCATTCATGGTGCGCAACCACATGATGCCGGCGGCGCTTCCCCGCCTTCCGCTGACGCGTTCCCAGGAGGTCCTGGAGTCGTCCCTCTTTCCCCTGCTCCTGGAATTATACCGCTGCGACGAGTCATCGTCGTTCAAGGGCCTGGAAGGTTTTTACGAGAGTTGCGCCGCGTATCGATCATACTTGCGAAACGTGAAGAATCCGTATCGGTCGGCGGACGGCAAGAAGATGATGCGCATCCTCTTTGAACGCTGATCGCCGGTCTGCCGGTCCGTAATTTGCTTCGGATCGGGAATTGAACTATACTTATGTATAGGAGGAAACGAAAATGGATATCGATTCGGTCGGTCCCGTCGGCCTCACCGTACCTCCGCCCCAGGAAGCGTCTCCCGTCCAGGAAGAGAACGAAACGGAAGAAGTCCCCGCGGCCCAAGCGCCCCAGAGCGCCCCGCTACCCCCCTACGAGGGAACGCGGGTGGATGAAACGGCATAGGTTCCGTCGATCCGAACCTACAGGATATGCTCCAGGAATTTTTTCGTACGCTCTTCGCGCGGGGCGGTGAAGAATTGTTCAGGGGGCGCCGATTCCAGTATCTGCCCTTGATCCATGAAGATGATCCGGTTCGCCGCCGCGCGCGCGAATCCCATCTCGTGTGAAACGACGAGCATCGTCATGCCCTCGCGGGCAAGTTCCGTCATGACGTCCAGAACTTCCTTTATCATTTCCGGATCCAGGGCGCTCGTGGGTTCGTCGAAAAGCATGACCTTCGGATTCATCGCGAGCGCCCGGGCGATCGCGACGCGTTGTTGCTGGCCTCCCGATAGCTGGTCCGGAAATGCGGCCGCCTTGTCCTCGAGCCCCACCTTTTTGAGCAGACGCTTCCCGATCTCGGCCGCTTCGTCCTTGGAGGTCTTCTTCACGGTCAGGGGGGCGAGTTCGATGTTCGCCGCCGCGGTAAGGTGGGGGAAGAGGTTGAAGCTCTGGAAAACCATCCCCACTTCTTCGCGGATTTTCCTGATGTCGGCCTTCGCCTCGGTGACGCTCTCCCCGTCGATCATGATCGAGCCGGCGTCCAGGCGCTCCAGGCGGTTTACGCTGCGCAACAACGTGCTTTTCCCCGATCCGGAGGGACCGATGATGAGGACGACCTCTCCCTGCTTGACGTCCAGGTCGACGCCGCGCAACGCGTCGACCTTGCCGAAGCTTTTGCGCGCGCCTCTGATGCTAATGAACGGTTCCACGTTGCCTCAACCTTTCTTCCATCATCGCGACCAGGCGCGAGAAGAATAGAGTCATCACGAGATAGATCAACGCGATGACCGTGTAGCTCTCGAAGTACCTGAAGGAAGTGGACGCGTACTCGCGGCCGCGGCGGAGGAGATCGGATACCGCGAGGATCGAAACGAGCGAAGAATCCTTCAGGAGAGCGATGAATTCGTTTCCGATCGGCGGAAGGATGATCTTGACCGTCTGCGGGAGGATGACCTTGCGCATGGCCTGGGCGCGGCTCAGGCCGAGGGCGAGCGCCGCCTCCATCTGGCCTTTCGGGATGGCCTGGATGCCGGCCCGGAAGATTTCAGCCATATACGCGCCGTAGCAGATGGACATGGCCAGAATCGCCGAAGAAGGACCGTCCAGCCGTATGTACTTGCTGAGCCCGATCTTCTCGATCACGGGAGGAAGGGCATAGTAGATGTAGAAAAGCTGGACGAGGAGGGGAATGCCGCGGATGATCTCCACGTAGATCGTGGAGATCCGGTTGATGATGCGCACGTGCGAAATGCGGCCGAGCCCGGCGAAAAGGCCGATGACGAGGGAACAGGCGATCGACGCGATGGTGACGCCGAAGGTCGCCACGATGCCGTCGGGGACGAACGCGAGTATCTTGAGGTACGGATCCGGCTTGTACAACGGCAGGGCGACGAGTATGCCCGTCGCCCCGAAGAAGGCTATGTTCCAGGCCGACAACCCGCCCTTCTCCCCCCGCTGGGGGATGAGCGAGCCGTCGGTGACGTTGATCTGGGCCGGGACGGGCGCCCCGGCCTCCCGTCCCGGCCTCAGGGTCGAATCATCCATGTCAGTGGAGCCACTTCCCGGCCAGCTCCTCGAGTTTTCCCGACGCCTTGATTTTGGCGAGCCCGTCGTTGATCAGCGCGAGGGTCCGGGTGTCGCCCTTCTTGACCGCGATGCCGAGCCATTCGTCCGTGAAGGGCTTGCCGACGATCTTGAGCTTTTCCTTGAATTTGTCGTTCTGAAGAGCGAAATTGGCGGCGATGGGATTGTCGGCGACGACGCCATCGATGCGTCCGTTGGCCAGATCTTCATACGCGAGCCCGACTTCGTCGTAGCTTTTCAGTTCGACGCCGGACACCTTGCTGATCTCGATGGCGCCGGTGGTGCCGATCTGGGCGCCGACTTTCTTGCCGACGAGATCGGCGAGGACGGTCACGCCCTGGAGTTCCTTGCGGACCACGAGGATCTGTCCCGCGTTGATGTAGGGTTCGGTGAAGTCCATGGTCGCCTTGCGTTCTTCGGTGATGGTCACCGAGGAGCAGATTGCGTCGTAGGAACCGGCGGCCAGACCGGCGAAAATGCCGTCCCAGGCGGTGTTCTTGACTTCGACCTCGAAACCGGCGGCTTCGGCGATCGCTTTGATCATATCGGGACCGAAGCCGACGATATTCTTGTTCTCGTCCACGAATTCCATCGGCGGCCAAGTCGCGTCGGCGGCGATGACGAGCTTCGGCTTGCCGCTTGCGGCCTCCTGTTTGCCCTCGGCGAATGCGGAAGGAACCGAAAAGAGAGCCACGGCCGCGATCGCGGCGAAAGTTCGGAAAAAGATTCGGATCGACATTGACGACCTCCTATGGACTGGGAAATATATGCGCAAGGATACGGTATCCTGCATATTGTGTCAATTAAACCGTATATTTATACATTGGAAGGATTCATTCCGTTNNTTTCTCGCCGCGGGCATGCTCGCCTGGCGCGTCCGCCTCGCGCCTTCTCCGGCAGTGGTCGACGGTCTGGCGGGATGGACCCTGTACGCGCTGCTCGCTTCCATGGGGCTGCGCCTGTCTCAAAGCCGCGACATCGCCTCGCGGCTCCCGGAAATCGGGGCGCTCGCGGCCGCGACCGCCGCGGCTACCACCGCGGGGACCATCCTGGCCCTGTTGGCCGCGGGTCCCCTTTTACGGCGCTTGGAAAAAGCCCCGGCGCGGCGCGCTGTCGAGCCGGAGGCTAAAGTTGGTTCCGCGCAGGAAGCCGTGATCGCCGTCGGGACGCGCTTCGATTTCTTTTCCCATGTCCGTGGCCCGCTACGCCTACTGGCCATCGTCGCCGCCGCATTCATCCTCGGACTCGTCCTTCCTGCCGTTCCCTTCCTTTCCTCGGGCCAACTGACTTCATGGACCCTGTATGTCCTTCTCGCGTTGATCGGCATGCAGATGGCCGCGAACAAGGTGGATCTCGGTTCGCTGTTGCTCCGCCCCGCGACGGCGATAGTTCCTCTGGGCACCATTGCCGGTTCGCTCGCGGGAGCCCTTGCGGTTGGCTGGCTTTTCCGCCTCGCGCCCGGCAAGGCTCTGGCGCTCGGCGCTGGATTCGGTTGGTACAGCCTTTCCGGCGTCCTCATCACGGACCTCGGCGACCCCCTGTTGGGTTCCGCGGCCTTTCTGGCCAACATGCTTCGCGAAACCCTCGCGCTCCTCGCGATCCCCTTCCTCGCGTCCACAGGCAGGCGGGAGCTTCCGATCGGGGCGGGCGGCGCGACGAGCATGGATGTGACCCTGCCCCTCATAGAGCGCTGCTGCGGACCTGAAAGCGTCCCCTTGTCGATCGCCCACGGCCTCTCGCTCTCCCTCCTGGTCCCCATCCTCGTGCCCCTGTTCTTCCGCATCGGCTGACGTTGATCGCGGACGCCCCGCCGGGCGCTTGCCCTTACGGACGGGGCGAATTACACTCCAAGCGAAGGGAGGATCGATGCTCTTCAAATCCACGCGATCGAACGTATCGCCCGTTTCCTTCAGGGAAGCGATTCTGCACTGCCTCCCCGACGACGGCGGGCTGTACGTGCCCGCCTCGGCCGTCGACCTGCGGCAATTCTTCCTGTATATGGATGCCGATACGAGCTATCCCGAACTCGTCTCCACGGTCGCCCCCGCCCTGCTGGAAGGGGAGCTCAATCCGATCTCGGCCGCCCGCGTCGCGGAAAGCGCCTTCGACTTCGAGCCTCAGCTCCGGAGGCTGGACGAGCACCTGTCGGTGCTGGAGTTGCACAACGGACCGACCGGCGTATTCAAGGATTTCGGGATAGCCTTCCTCGCGGCGATGATGGAGGAGCTTCTTCGCGGCGGCGGACGCGCCATGACCCTCACCGCGACCACGGGGGACACCGGCTCCAGCGTCGCCCGCGCCTTCGCGGGCAGGGCGGGCATCACCGCGGTGATCCTGTATCCCCGGGGGGAGGCCCGCGGCCTGGATCCTTCCACCTTCACGTCCGCGGGAGGCAATATCCTCCCGATCCGCATCGACGGAAGCTTCGATGATTGCCAGCGGCTCATCCGGGAGGCTTTCGAGGACCGGCCCTTCGCCGGGCGATACGGGCTTACGAGCGCGAACACGATCAATGTCGGCCGGCTACTGCCCCAGGCTTTCTATTTCCTGTACGCATTCATCAAGCTCAAAAGGGAACTCACGGGCGATTTCTATTTCAGCATTCCCTCCGGCAATTTCGGCAACCTGACCGCCGGCCTTTACGCGTGGAAATTCGGCATGCCGGTGAACGGTTTCGTGGCCGCGATGAACGCGAACAATTCCTTCGGCGACTACCTGCGCGGCAGGAAATTCTCCCCCAGGGAACCCGTGGATACCGTCTCCAGTTCGATGGACGTCGGCAATCCTTCTAACTTCGAAAGGCTGGCTTCGTTCTACGCGGAGGCTCCCGCGGTGATGCGCAACATGGTATTTCCCGAAAGCGTGGACGATGGTGAAACCCTGCAGGCCATGAGGCGGGCGTGGAAAAAGTACGGGCTCCTGCTGGATCCCCACGGCGCCGTCGGCTACGCCGCCGCGGAGCGCCTGCTCACGTGCGACCTGGAGGACGGCCACATCGTCGTGGTTTCCACGGGCAGTCCCGCGAAGAAGGCTGAACTCGTCGGAAAGACGATCGGCCGAACCGTGGAAATTCCTCCGTACCTCGTCGGGTTGCGGAAGGCCGTGGAGCCCGTCGCGACCATCGCGCCTCGTCTGGACGCGCTGGAAGCGGTCATCGCAGGATCTTGCTGAGGCCGGCATGGGGGATTCGCCTTTTCGCTGCCCCTGGTGCGGCATGGACGCGGACTACGTGCGCTACCATGACGAGGAATGGGGAGTGCCCCTCCGCGACGATGCGCGGCTTTTCGGCCTCCTGGTGCTGGAGGGCGCGCAGGCGGGCCTGTCCTGGCTTACGGTCCTCAAGCGGCGCGCGGGCTACCTGCGCGCCTTCGACGGACTGGATCCCGGGCGCATGGCCCGGTACGGCCAGGAGGATATCCTGCGCTTGATGGCCGACGGAGGGATCGTCCGGAACCGGAGGAAGATCGAGTCTTCCGTCTCCAACGCCCGGGCCTGGCTCGCGCTACGGACCGAAAAGGGTTCGTTCTCCGATTGGCTTTGGGATTTCGTCGACGGGAAACCGGTGGTCAATGCCTGGAAGTCCATGGCGGAGGTGCCGGCCGTCACGCCCTTGGCCGAGCGGATTTCAAAGGAACTCCGCGCGAGGGGCTTCTCCTTCGTCGGTCCGACCATCGTCTACGCTTACCTGCAGTCGGCGGGATTGGTGAATGATCATCTCGCGGACTGCTTCCGCCACGGCGAAATTACGGGAAGGGAATAGCGTTCGGTCCGACAGGTGCGGGTAGCCAGCAGCCAGCAGCCAGCCGCCAGCCGCCAGAGAAGGCCTCGCGGTCACTCAGCTACTGACGACTGGCTTCCTGCTACTCACAGTTTGTCTATGAGCATCGAGCACTTGCCGGAAGGAATCGGCAAGGTCTTCTTCTTTTTCCCCAGTATGTGGATGGTAAAATAGTAGAGCTTTTCGCTCTCCATGTGGATTTCCCAGCCGCGGCCGCTCTTGTTGGACAGGATCGTGATCATGTTCCGCTTCAGCGACAGATTCTCTATGCCCATGATTTCGAGGTTGGGGATGATCCAGTCGACGGTCTTCCTCGGAAGCGAGATGGAAAGGCCGACGACGTTCTCGATCATGAGGGCGATGGTGGAGAGGGCGGCGTAGGCGAGGTATTGGGGTCGCGGGAAGTCGGGGACGCCCTCCAGCTTTGCTGGCCCTTCCTTAAGCGGCATATAGGCTTCCCAGAGGTTGCCCTTGTGGTGGTTGCCTTCCGGATTCATCGAATCCAGCACGTAGTAGAGGTGCCGGATGGCGCATTCCCGGGCGAGGTCCCAGCGACGGTAGGTTTCCAGGCCCTTGATGACCATGAAGGTCAGGTGGGGGTAGACCGAGCCGCGATAGCCGCTGCCGTTCGGGTCGAAGGAAGGATCGCTGACGGAAAGGGTGGGGAACGGGTGATCGGCGCCGAAGTCTTTCGGATCGCTGAGCTTGTCGATCAGCTTCTCGGCCTTGTCGTCATTGGGGATTTCGGCGATCAGGGGCCAGTAGCCGGCTATGGTCTTGACCATGATCCGCTTTTCGTCAGCGTCCAGATCGTAATAGAAACCCGAATCGGGGTCCCACATAAGGGAATTGATCCGAGTCTTGAGCGAGAAGTACTGGCGCTTGAACTGGAAGCTGATTTCCTTGTCGTTCAGGATATCGCCCATCGCCGCGATGTATAGCGCGTTTATGGCCATCGCGGTATTGAAATCGATATGGTACTTGGCGGTTTCGCGCGGCGAGTTGGCCATCCCGGTCGCGACGAGCGGCACCGCGTACAGGCCGTTCGGCTGTTTGAAGGTCGCCTCGATCCAGGACATGTACTTCATCAGGATGGGGAGGACGTCCTTGACGCGTTTCTTGTTGGCCGATTTGTGGTAGAGGTTGAATTCCGCCCAGGCGAAGAGGGGCATGCCGACGCCTTCGGGATTGGCCGGGTCGGCCAAAGGCTGGCCGCTTTCGATGTCGTACTTGCAACGGATGGCGCCGTTCGGTTCCTGCCGCGAGTAGAAAAGATCGAGCGTGGGATGAGCTTGGTATATCCTATTGGAGTATACAAGGAAGAAGGAGGAGAGTATCGCGTCATACTGATCGACCGTTGGACTGCCGGGATAACCGAAGAACTTGCCTTCCAGGCCGCTGGCCGCTCCGCCCGAAAGCCAGCAGTCTTGGATCCAGGCCCAGGTCCTATCGTATATATCCACGAAATCCTGATCGTAAAAGTGGACTTTGGGGAAGTCGCGCTTCGTCACGGGATCTCCTTTTAGTATCGGTAAATTGTACTATCAATCTGCGAAAATGCAATCGAGGAAGTTCAACGCACGATCGATCATCGGGCGGGAGAATCCAACATCGAAGATTATCGACCGCAGAAAACTCATACGGAACGCAACGTTATTAGCGCGTTTTATGGAGATTACCGCATTGGATGCAAAAAGTCAAATATATTCAGCGCTTGGGTTTTGCCCGTCCCCTTGCCGAAGCGGCGGCCTCCGGGTATCCTATCGGCCTTAATCTTCTATAAACCACACGATTTTAAGGAATCATGCATGAAACTTTCCCGGACCTTCCTGCCCACGCTCCGCGAAGTTCCCGCCGATGCGGTCATCGTCAGCCATCGCCTCATGATGCGCTCCGCCATGCTGCGCAAGCTCGCTAACGGTCTGTTCGCTTACCTGCCGCTCGGCCTTCGCTCTTTCCGCAAGGTCGAGAACATCGTGCGCGAGGAAATGGATGCGATAGGGGCCCTGGAAATAAAGCCGTCGGTCGTGGTTCCGGGCGAAATCTGGAAGGAATCCGGCCGTTGGGACACTATGGGCGACGGCATGCTCAGGGTCAAAAACCGCCTTGGCAACGATTTCGTCATCTCTCCGACGGCTGAGGAAGCGTTCACCACCCTCGTCCGCGACGAGCTTGCCAGCTACCGCCAGCTGCCACTTACGCTGTACCAGATCAATACCAAGTACCGCGACGAGATCCGACCCCGTTACGGCGTCATGCGCGGCCGCGAGTTCACCATGAAGGACGCGTATTCCTGGCATACCGACGACGCCAGCCTGGACATGACCTACGAGGCTATGGGCAAGGCGTACCGGCGCGTCTTCAAGCGCTGCGGCCTCACGGTGATTCCCGTCCGCGCGGATACCGGCGCCATGGGCGGCACGGGTTCCGAGGAATTCATGGTGGAGAGCGAAATCGGCGACAACACCCTCATCCTCTGCCGCTCCTGCGATTACGCCGCCAATGTCGAGAAGGCCGCATGCAAACCGGACTTCGCCGCTCCCGCCGATCTTGCCGCAGCCCAAGTTGCCGCTGCGCGGACGCCCGCCATCCAGAAGATCCCCACCCCCTCCGTCCGTACGATCGAAGAACTCTGCGCCTTCCTCAAGACCGACGCCGGAAGCTTCATCAAGACCCTCGTCTACAAGGCCGTCAACGTGGAAACGGACTTGTCCGCGGCCCCCGGCTGCGGCAAGCTCGCCCTCCGCTCGGCGTCAGCCGACGCGCCCAAGACCTATCCCGCTGCCTTCTTCGCCGTCGCGATCCGCGGCGACCTGGACGTCAACGAGACCAAACTGGCCGCCGTCCTGAAGGCATCGGAGGTCGAGCTCGCTTCCGATGCCGACGTCGAGCGCCTGACCGGGGCGCCCCTGGGCTTCGCGGGTCCCGTCGGCCTGTCCGGCCTCCCTGTCGTCGCCGACGAAAGCGTCACGGCGCTCTCCGACGCCGTCACCGGCGGCCTGGCCTCCGATCTCCACTTTGCCCATGTCGCCTACGGTCGCGATTTCCAGGCCTGGATGGTCGCGGATGTTCGGGTAGCCAAAGCCGGCGACGCCTGCCAGTCCTGCGGCGGCGAGCTTTACGAAAAGAAAGGCAACGAGCTGGGGCATATCTTCAAGCTCGGCTACAAGTACACCCGCTCCATGAAGGTTTCCTATCTGGACGAACAGGGGAAGGCTCAAGTACCCACCATGGGATGCTACGGCATCGGAGTGGACCGCACCCTCGCCTCGATCATCGAGGAGCGGCACGACGACGACGGCATCGTCTGGCCGATGACGGTGGCCCCCTACCATGTCGCTCTCGTGCCGATCAAGTACGAGGGGGCCATGAAGGAAGCCGCCGACAAGCTCCATGCGGAATTGGAGGCCCTCGGGATCGAAGTCCTCCTGGACGACCGCGCCGAGCGTCCCGGCGTCAAATTCAAGGACGCCGACCTTATCGGCATCCCGTTGCGCGTGGTCATCGGCGACAAGAACCTGCCGAAGGTGGAGGTCAAGGCCCGAACCGATAAGGACAGCCGACTGGTGGACGCCGCTTCGGCCGCCGCTGAGCTGGCCGCGATCGTCCGAGCCGAACTCGCCGTGCTGGAAGCCTGAGGCGGGGCGGCGGCCGATCCGGCCGCTCCCACGGCCCATCCGGCCGCCGCTTCCACTTCGATCTGCCGCGGACGCTCGAGAAAGGAATCCGGATCCTGTTCGCCGAAGCCATGCCTCGCGTGGCCGGCGTCATAAGCCAGATATCGCCTTGACGGGGAGGCCTTATGCAAATCATCGATATGGCGGATGAACACGAGCGTCTGTACTGCAAATGCCTTGAGGATTGGTCCGACGAGATGAAGGAAGCCGGGGATCACAAGACGGTCTGGCTCGAGCAAAAGAAAAAACAAGGATTGCGCGTCAAGCTGGCGCGGGACGACGAGAATAAGATCGTAGGCATGATCCACTACGTGCCCATCGAACATGGGCCCGCGATCGGGGCGGACCTGTATTACGTCTATTGCGTCTGGGTTCACGGACACAAGGAAGGCGTCGGCGACAACCAGAAAAAGGGGATCGGGAAAGCCCTGCTGGAGGCCGCCGAGAAGGATGCCGAAAGCCTCGGGGCGAAAGGCCTGGTGGCCTGGGGCATCACCCTCCCGTTTTTCATGCGGTCGAAATGGTTCAAAAAACAAGGATACCTGCTTGCCGACAGGGACGGCATGATGGAAATGGTTTGGAAACCATTCCGGGACGACGCGGTCGCGCCGGTCCTGCTGAGGCTTAAAAAAAAGCCCACGGTCAAGGAAGGCGTGATCACCGTCACCTGCCTGCGAAACGGCTGGTGTCCCGCCCAGGATCTTTCGTTCGAGCGGATGAAGCGCGCCTCGGCCGGATTCGGCGATCTCGTTGATTTCAGGGAAATCGATACCGAAGAAAGGGAGATCATGGAGGAATGGGGAACTAGCGACGCGCTCTTCATCGACGACAGGTTGATTCCGACCGGCCCGCCGCCCTCCTATGCGAAACTGAGAAAGATGCTGGAAAGCAAGGCGAGGAAGTTGAGGGCACGACGATCGAAGGCGGATGCCGGGGGAGCGGGCTCTTGAATCCGGCCGTCGCGTATCGGGGATATTCGATACGATCGATCCCGAAGAAGACGGCCGGCGGCAGATGGTCGGTCGCGGTCGCCCTGACTGCCGAAACCGGCGGAGAACCGAAAACGGAAAAATATTTCGCCGAGGACGGCATATCCTATATCCTGGAGATCGAAGCCTGCAAGGAAGGCCTGAACCTGGGCCGGAATCTTATCGACAGGAGAACAGGGAGAAGGTAGCCGGTGGCCGGTGGCCGGGTGACCGCAGGGTCTTCTCTGGCTACCGGCTACCGGCTACTTCATAAACCCGCTTAGTCCGGGTCATGGTACAGGAAACAGGCGACCTGGTGGTCAGGCCCGGAATCCTTGAGCTTAGGAATCGAATCCTTGCACTTGTCCATACGCTTGGGGCAACGGTCGTAGAAATAACAACCGGTGCGTTCCTTGTCGGGGGAGGGGACGTCGCCTGTGAGGATGATGCGTTTGCGCTTCCGTTCTATCGCGGGATCCGGGATGGGCGCCGCGGACAACAGGGCCTGCGTATAGGGGTGCAGCGGTTCGGCGAAGAGATCGGCGCTCTTGGAGACTTCTACGATGACGCCGAGGTACATGACGGCCACGCGAGTGGAAATGTACTGGATGACGGCGAGGTCGTGGGCGATGAAGAGGTAGGTAAGGCCGAATTCTTCCTGAAGATCCTTGAAGAGGTTGAGGATCTGCGCCTGGATGGAAACGTCGAGGGCGGAGACCGGTTCGTCGGCGAGGATGAGCTCGGGCCTGAGCGCGAGGGCGCGCGCGATGCCGATTCGCTGCCGCTGCCCGCCGGAAAACTCGTGGGGGTAGCGGTTGCGGAAAAAGCGTGATAGGCCGACGCGTTCCATGAGCTGTTCTACCCGCTCGATGATCTCCGTCCTCTCCATCTTCAGGATTCCGCGCATGTTGTAGATCTTCAGCGGCTCGGCGATGATGTCGCCCGAAGTCATGCGCGGATTCAGCGATGCATAGGGATCCTGAAAGACCATCTGCATCTCCTTGCGGGCCTTCAGGAGGTCATGCGCGGAGAGCTTGGTCAGATCGCTGCCCTTGAAGATGACTTCCCCGGCGGTAGGCCGGTGGAGCTGGGCGATGGCGCGTGCGGTGGTCGATTTTCCGCAGCCCGATTCCCCGACGAGCCCGAGCGTCTCGCCCTTGCGGATTTGGAAGTCGATGCCGTCGACGGCGCGGATATGGCCCTTGTGGCCGCCGAAAAGGCCGTTATGGCCGAAGGGAAAATGCAGCTTCAAGCCGCGGACGTCGAGGAGAATTTCTTTCTCGCTCATGAACGGGCCTCCTCGTTGTAGAGCCAGCACGAAGTCGTGCAGCCGTTGTCAAGCACCGTCGGGGCCGGGTATTTCTTCTTGCAGATATCCATCATCCTGTCGCAGCGCGGATAGAAGGGGCAACAGTCGGGCAGGTCGATGACGTTGGGCGGCTGGCCCCTGATGGACGAAAGGCGCTCCCCGGTGATCCGGTCAAGGCGGGGAACCGACTTTATTAGTCCCTGCGTGTACGGGTGGCTCGGCCGGGCGAAGATCTCGTCAACGGGACCGCGCTCAACGATGCGGCCGGCGTACATTACGCAGATCGTGTCGCAGGTGCCGGCGACCACGCCCAGCGAATGGGTGATCAGGATCACCGCGGTGCCCAGGCGGGTGGTCAGGTCGCGCATGAGATCCAGGATCTGTGCCTGGATAGTGACGTCCAGGGCGCTGGTGGGCTCGTCGGCGATCAGGATGTCGGGATTGCAGGAGAGGCTCATAGCGATCATCACGCGCTGGCGCATGCCGCCGGAGAACTGGTGGGGGTAGTTGTCGATGCGTTTCGCGGCCGCGGGTATGCCGGCGAGCGTGAGCATCTCGATCGCCTTGTCCTTGGCGACGGCCTTGGACAGCCCCTGGTGGAGTACGATCGTCTCGATCATCTGGGTGGAGATGCGCAGGAAGGGATTCAGGCTCGTCATCGGATCCTGGAAGATCATCGAGATCTTGTTTCCCCGGATCTTCTGGATCTCGCCGATCGGCATCTTCAGGAGATCCTTCCCCCGGTACAGGACCTCGCCTCCGACGATCTTTCCGGGCGGATTGGGGATCATGTTCATGATCGATAAATTGGTGACGCTCTTTCCCGAGCCGGACTCGCCGACGATGCCGAGCGTCTGGCCCTTCTTGAGATCGAAGCTCACCCCGTCGACGGCCTTGACGATGCCTTCGTCGACATGGAAATAGGTTTTCAGGTTCTTGACCTGCAGGATCGTGTCGTCGCTCATTGCGTTCTCCTTGGGCCTAGGTTCTGTTCTTGCTCTGCGGATCCAGCGCGTCGCGCAGGCCGTCGCCCAGGAAGTTCATGGCGAAGAGGAAGATGGTCATGGAGAGGGCCGGAAATACGAGCCTCCACGGATACAGCTCCATGCCCTTGACGCCGTCGGCCACCAGAGTTCCCCAGGATGCCGCGGGAGCGGAAACGCCGAGGCCGAGGAACGAGAGGAAGGACTCGTTCATGATGAAGCTCGGCATCTGGAGCGTGGCGAAGATGATGATGACGCCGAGGGTGTTCGGCAGGAGGTGGCGGAAGATGATACGGCCGGGACTGGCGCCCATCGATCTGGCCGCCTCCACGAACTCGGCGTTCTTCAGGCTGATGATCTGGCCGCGGACCACCCGGGCAATGGTGAGCCAGGAGACCAGGGCGATGGCGATGAAAAGGATGAAGATGGAATCGCTGCCGGACGGCACCATCGACATCAGGATGATCACCACCAGCATATAGGGCAGTCCGTACATGATGTCCACGAAGCGCATCATGTAGTTATCCAGGTTTCCGCCCGCATAGCCGGCGATGGCGCCGAAAATAATCCCTATGAACACCGCGGTGATCGTTCCTACCACGCCTATTCCCATGGAGATGCGGCCTCCGTAGATGATACGGGCCAGCATGTCGCGGCCGAGGTAGTCTGTTCCGAGTATATAGACATTGGAATGTTCGGGATGGGTCAGGAATTCGCGTTCGAGTCTGGCGATCTCCGCGACCTGGTAAAGCAGTTCGGTCTTCAGGTCCTCGCGGTTCTGTTTTTCTATCGTCTCCTTCAGCTGGAGCATGCGCGTTTCGATCTTGGCCTTCGCCAGGACGCCTGCCGGTTTAAGTGAAGGCGGCAGGTTTATGTGCATCAGCTCCTGATGGTTCGGATCCTGCAGGGGAAGGATAGGCGCCGCCAGCGAAACGGCCAGGTAGAATCCGACGATATACAGGCCGATGAGGGCCATGCTGTTCTTGCGGAGGCGCTTCCACGCGTCGGCCCACAGGGAGACCGGTTTCACTTGCTGATTGAATTCGTTGAGCACGTGCTTCTTCATTTCGCTCATGAAGCTCTCCTACTTGTAGGCGATGCGCGGATCCAGGAATCCGTACACGATGTCGACCAGGAAATTCATGGCGACGAGGATGGCTGAATAGACGATGATGTCGCCCATGATGAGGGTGTAGTCGCGGTTGAGGGCGGACTGTACGAAGATGTTTCCGACGCCCGGAACTACGAAGACCGTCTCCACCACGACCGACCCGGTGATGATGCCGGAGAAGGCAGGACCCATGTACGAGACGATCGGCAACATCGCGCCTTTGAGCACGTGCTTCACGATCACCACGCTTTCCTTCAGGCCCTTCGACCGGGCGGTCCGGATATAATCCGAGCGCAGGACTTCCAGCACGGAACCGCGGGACATGCGGGCGATGTAGGCGAAGTACGGGAAGGCCAAGGTCGCCATGGGCAGGATGATGGTCTTCAGGCCGGCGCGGCTGTTGATCCACCCGGAGGTGGGTAGAATATTAAGCTTCATCGCGAAGATGAGCTGCAGCACAGGCCCGATTACGAAGAGCGGTATGGAGATCCCGACTACGGCGACCGACATGGAAAGGTAGTCCGGCCATTTGTTCTGCCGCAACGCCGAGATGACGCCCGCCGTCATTCCCAGGAACAGGGCGAGGGCGAGCGCCGTCGTACCGAGGATGATGGATACCGGCATCGTCCTTGCTATCAGCTCGTTCACCGTCTGGTCCTGGTATCGGAAGCTCGGACCGAGATCGCCGCGCACTACCTCGCCGAGATAGCGAAGGTACTGTTGCGGCATGGGCTCGTCCATGTGGTACTTCTTCAGGATGTTCTCGAGAACCTGCTCGGGGAGTTTCTTTTCGCTCGAAAAGGGGCCTCCGGGAGCGAAGCGGATCAGGAAAAAGCTGAGCGTCACGATGATGAACATCGTCGGGATGATGCTCAGGAGTCGTCTAATGATGAACCTCGCCATCATATCCTCCAATAACTTGATAGGGGAAATAGCGCGTGTCCTGAATGAAAGCGCGCGGATCGCGCGCGCTCGGACATCCGGGGATGCCTGGAGCGCGGATGATTCGGGCGCCTCCATCGAAAAAGCCACGGGAGCGACAAACGCCCGCCGTGGCCTTCGAGGGAGACGACGGACCGGCTGGGCCGGTCCGTTTTGCCTTTCTTACTTCTTCTTGGAGATGAACTTCCAGTTGTGCACGCCCAGGGGATTGCCGTACCAGCCGGTCCACTTGGTCAGATCGATCATATCGAGATCGACGTACCAATACAGGGGGAGCATTCCCTGCTCGTCAGCGAAGATCTTCTCCGCGTCCATGAGGGCCTTGGAACGCTCGGTGCCGTTCGGAAGGGTCGCCGCTTTCTTGATCAGCGTATCGAACTTCGGATTTTCGTACTGTCCGTCGTTGTTGCCGCCGCCTGCGAGGAAAAGTTCCAGGAAGTTGGACGGATCCGCATAGTCGCCGACCCAGCCGTGGCGGGCCACGGAGAAGTCATGCGTGTTGGAACGGGTGTCCAGGAAGGTCTTCCACTCCTCGTTCTGGAGGTTGCAGTCCAAGCCGAGATTGGTCTTCCACTGTTCCTGAATGTACTCGGCGATCTTCTTGTGGCCTTCGTTGGTGTTGTACTTGATGGTGAAGCTGGGGAACCCTTTGCCGTCGGGGTAGCCGGCCTGGGCGAGGTAGGCTTTGGCTTTGGCTACGTCGAAACCGACGCCGTTCTGGGGAGTGAAGCCGGCCATCGGGGGCGTGAAGGCATCGGTCGGGAGCTGTCCGGCCTTGGTGACCTTCTCAACGAGTCCTTTCTTGTCGACCGCGGCGGATAGGGCCCTGCGGACGAGGACGTTGTCGAAGGGTGCCCTCTTGTTGTTGAAGCAGTAGTAGTAGGTCGCGATCTGCGGATTCACGTTGAAGTCCGGGCGGAGTTTCACCTCGTCAATGATGTCGGTCGGCGTAGAGGTGTCCCAATCGAGCTCGCCCTTGGTGAACATGTTGTAGGAGGTCTTTTCGTCGGTGACCGCGAGCAACTTGATGGAACTGAGTTTGACGTTCTTCGCATCCCAGTACTTGGGATTCTTGACCACGAAGATGTAGTCTTGCGGCTTCCATTCCTTGAGGCTGAACGGGCCGTTTCCGACGAAGTTCTCCGGCTTGATCCAGTCGTCGCCGAATTTTTCGATGGCGTGCATTGGGAGGGGGGCGAAGGAATAGTGGGCCGTCATGTCCACGAAGTAGGCGGCGGGTCCGAGGAGTTCAACCTGGAGGGTATAGTCGTCGATGGCCTTGACGCCGACCGATGCCGGGTCCTTGTTGGTGCCGGCGTTGAAGTCGGCGGCGCCCTTGACGACCATGCCGATCATGTACGCGTATTCGGCCGCGGTCTCGGGCTTCAGGGTGCGGATCCAGCCGTCCACGAAGTTCTTGGCGGTGACGGGGGTGCCGTCGGACCAGGTGCTCTTGCGGAGCTTGAAGGTCACCGTCTTTCCGTCGGCGCTGGCGGTCCATGACTCGGCGATTCCGGGAACGGCGGAGGAGGTCTTGGGATCGTTGATCGTGAGGCCTTCGAACAGCGCCATGTAGATGCGGTGTTCGGGCACGCCTTGGATGTGTGAGGGGTCGATGGACTGGGGCTCGGCGGCGTTGTTCATGATGAACTCGGCGTCATTGGCGGTGAGTTCTTTCTGGCCTTCCGCGAAAAGTGCGGTAGCCATCAACAGGGAAGCGACGATCAGGAGACTCTTCTTCATGGCGCATCCTCCTTGGATACATTGAATGAATAGACTTTCCCTTATACAACGCATTGGGCGATTGCGCAACCGGGATATGTAATCTTGACATAATATCGAATTATGTCGCAATTGACAGCGCTTCCGCCTCGCGTTTATACTCCAAAAGCAAGGAAGGCGGAAACATGGAAAGAATCAGCGCCGTATACCGCGATCGGATCATGCAGATGATGGGGCGGGCGCGCCCCGGGGAAATGGCCATCACGGAAAGGAACGTCCGGCAGGAAGCCAATACGGCTGTCCTTCCCTATATCGACGGAATGATTTCGGACCTGCTGCTCGGAGGATCGGGCGTGGACGGGGCGGAGAACCTCGTTCAGTTATATGCCAAGGCCAAAGCCGGTTCTTCGTGCCTCCTGTTGCTGGAGCACTACAGCAACTTCGACCTTCCTGTGTTCAACTACCTCGTGCGCAGGGACCTGCCGAACGGCGACGAGATCGCCGACGCGGTGATCGCCATCGCGGGCATGAAGCTCAGCGAGACGAATCCGGTCGTCACGGCGTTCAGCGAAGCCTATTCCCGCATCGTCATCTATCCGAGCCGCTCCCTCGCTTCCCTGGACCCCGAGAAGGATTTCGCGGAGTTCGTCAGGAGCAACGCGATCAACCGGGCGGCGATGAAAGCCCTGAACAAGGCGAAGAAGGAGGGCAAATTGATCCTCGTCTTCCCCGCGGGCACGCGTTTCAGGCCTTGGGAGCCGGAATCCAGACGAGGCGTGCGGGAAATCGATTCGTATATCAAATCCTTCGACTATATGTGCTTGGTGTCGATAAACGGCGAAATCCTGAAGATCCAGCCGGGCGAAATGTCAGAGGACATGGTCGAACAGGATATCGTCAGGATGGAGGCCAGTCCGGTCATCGAATGCGCCGCCTTCCGTGAGTCCGCGAAGGGCGCGACGCCCGATGACGGCGACAAGAAGCAGGCGGTGGTCGACGCCATCATGGCGAAGCTTCAGGAAATGCACGACCGGAACGAGGCGAAGCGGCCGCCTGAACTCTGACGGCCGCCCGAACTCTGACGGCCGCGCTTCTTCCAGGGGATGTAGACCTGCCGTCCGGGGCCGTTCTCCTGCGAACGTTCCTCGATCTCGAACTGGGGGATCGCGCGGGTCTTAACGCACGGCGGCGTTCGTCAACGATAGGGTTTATGGAGTAGAAACCAAACAAGGTTCCATTATGGTCCGAGTGTCCGGTAAGACTGTGGCTTTTATACGCGTTCCGCCCCGAAATCTAAACGGACGAAGGGCTGGGCCGCGTAATTTTGGATTTCCAAAAGCAGGTCCACCTCGGTTGACGGATTGCCGTCACCGCCGCCGGCGAGATGGTAAGTCCGGCAACGCCTGGAGTTGGCTACCGCGTTAGGGATTCTTCTCAGGATTTCCGGTGTTGGCGAACTGGATTTGCGGTATTCAGGCCAGTCTCTCCGTAGCCGGGCTTCGGCAGTCCCGGAATCCGGAAGCGGAGCGGTGGTGAAATCAAAATGCAGGATCAGCCAGTATTCGAAGGACGGATCAGACCGGGCGAATCGGATTTCTTTCGCCCCGGTAGGGCCATAGCGGCATTCGCCTGGGCGCGCCGGATATCGTGGGGCTTTTCGAGGTCGAAAACGACCCAGATTTCGTCATAAGGGACGGTATGGCCCTGCCTGGCTTCCCGGATCCGTTTCGTCTTCAGCTCGATTGCGCAATTCGTGAGCGTAACGGGATCGGTTCCTTCGGGGTGAACAATTTCGACATCAACTGTAGTCAACCGGAACAGATTACGGAGCGCGCGGAAGTACGCAGGTTCTGTCTTCTTGCCCTCGGTCACGATCAGGATGCATTTTCCGGAAGGCGGCCTTTTAGGCATCTTTCGGGTATAATGTGCGGCCGGACGGGCATATTCCCGCTTTCCGCTCATATTTTCAGGCCTTCCGGAATGAAGGGTACACCGCCGTAGCGTCCGGCTAAATAACCTTTGGAAATCGCTTCGCCCTTGCGCGGCTGGTAATCAGTCAAGGGATACAGACGGGTAGTGCCTTCTTCAGTCTTTTCCGTAAACCAGATTTGGTCGCGGCGAAGGAGGTTCGTATCCAGCAGCGTCGGACTATGGGTGGTGAAGATGATTTGGGCGCCCTTCGGATTAGCGGCGGGATCCTGGATCAGCCGCACCAACTCCTTAACCAAGAGCGGATGCAGACTCGTTTCAATCTCATCAATGAAAACCAGGACGCCGTTCTCGAGAATATCCATCCACGGACCGGCCAGCGCGAAATAGCGCCGCGTGCCGGCCGATTCCTCCTTGGCGAAGTTGAGCTGGACTGGGGGATGGTCTCCGGCCTGATGCGAAAGCGCCACTTCCAATGAGATTTTCTTATTCGCGTCATTCGTTAGGTCCGCGAACACTTTCGGAGGCAGTTGTTCCCTAAGTCCGATCAAGTCGACATCCCGTTCCGAGACTACCGCTTCGATGATGGCTATATCCGCGCTCCTTAAAAGATTCATGATTCCTCGTGTACCCTTCCCCGAGCTCAGGCGTTTGGCAGTGTACAATGGATGTAGCGCGGAATCGCAACTCAACTTGAGGAAGCGCACATGGTTGTTGAACCACTGGAAAACCGGGGTAAGTTGGGAATCATTGAATTGGGGACCGACCGAGAGGAAAAGGGAGTTTTCCCTGACCTTTGGCCTAAGGCTTTCGTCAGCCCGGAAAAAGGACGATGGCTTATCCCAAGCATACGCCCTGGTATTCGGGTCGTACGTCCGCCGATACCATTTCTGAGGTAAGCCCTTCGGGTATGATACCAGAAATTCTTCGACGACGCGCTCCGACGTGACAGCCGCCCCGAAAAGGTATCTGACGCCGGAGGCGATGAAAGAAACTTCAAAGCGGCAAGGCTCGGCGGATGAGCTATCATCGAGTTTGAAGGGTTCCGCGCCGGTGGCTTCTCCCGGCATAAGGCCTACCGCCGAATTCTTGACGAGATCAGCCAGGAATTCGAACGCCAAGAGTAGATTGGTTTTACCGGAGGCGTTGTGGCCATACAAGGCGGCCCCGCGCAAGTAGTCGGTATTGGCCATTCCCGGGTAATCGGCCTTGATGAGGCTTTCCGAAAGATCTTTATCCGCGCGGCTGGCGACGAGGCTAAGGACCTGCTCCTCGCGGATGGAACGGAAATTTGCGACACGGAATTCTATAAGCATATTGTTATTGTATCGAATAACTGATTAATAGTGCAACGTTTATTGCAGTAAATATGCGAAATTGGCCTCAATAGTTTGGAAATAGGTACATATAAAGTGAAAGTGCAGAGCGATTGTGTATACGACTACTGCTTGGGGGACAAGAACCGAGCAATCGGCCTAACCCGCCAACCCGAAGAGGGGGTGACGGAAGCCCCCTCGGCGTCCATGCCGTCGCGGAATCGCGGAACGCGATTCCGCCTTGCAGTTAACGGTGGCGCCATCCGTGGCGCCACGCGAGGAGGCTGGAGNNTCGATCTCGAACTGGGGGATCGCGCGGAACATGTCCCCCAGTTTTTTGAAGCCGTAGTTGCGCGGATCGAACTCGCTGGACCGGTTGGTGACGTTCTGTCCCACGGCTCCCAGGTAGGCCCAGCCGGATTCGTCCGCGAGGTCGTCCACCGCGTTCCTGAGCAGGGCGAGCAGCCGCTGGTCCAGCTTGAATTCCTTCTGCGGTTTCGGCGCGCGCCGGGAATCGTCTTCCTCCGACTCCTCCTGCTGCTCCTTCAGGATCTCGGTGTAGATGAATTTGTCGCAGGCCGCCACGAAGGCCTTGGGCGTCTTCTTCTCGCCGAAGCCATAGACCGTCTGGGCGCCTTCGCGCAGGCGGGCGGCGAGGCGGGTGAAATCGGAATCGCTGGAGACGATGCAGAAGCCGTCGAAACGGTCGGTATAAAGCAGGTCCATGGCGTCGATGATCATCGCGCTGTCGGTCGCGTTCTTGCCGGTGGTGTAGGCGAATTGCTGGATGGGTTGGATCGCATACTCCAACAGGCGATCCTTCCATTGGCGAAGGTTCGTGCTGGTCCAGTCGCCGTAGATGCGCTTCACGCTGGCGACCCCGTACTTGGCGACCTCCATGAGAAGGCCGTCAACGATGGCGGGTTGGGTATTGTCGGCGTCGATGAGAACCGCCAGTTTGGCCTGGCTCGGCAGGGTCGGCTGGGCGGAAAAGGGCAACAAGGGCATACGAGCCTCTTTATTTCGGTTGAACATTGAGTACAGGATAGCGCATTTCGCCCTTCCGCGAAAGGCTACTCCCCGAACATCGACCTTTTGATGCGCCGGAGGAGGCTTATCTTGCCGATCGGTACCCGCAGGGCTTCCCCTCGCGGCGCCGGATCGACGATGAGTTCAACCTCGCCTCCCGACTTGTCCAGGGCGAGCGGGCTCCCCAGGGCGCGGACCGGTTCCCCCTTCGGGCCCCTCCAGAAAAGTTCGACCAGGGCGCCGGCCGCGATCGCCTGCTCGGCCACCCGCACCTTCCCGACGTAGTCCAGGCCCTTGGCCTCCAGCTTCTCGTAGCGGACGGCGGCGCCGACGAGCTGCCCGGCCGAAAGCACGACCCTGCGGTCGATGCGCGCGGCAAGCTCGTCGCGCTGGTCCTTGGGCAGGCGCTTGGCTTCCAGCAGGGCGCGCAGCTCGGCGAGCTTCGCGTCGACGGCTTTTTTCGACTCACCGGATTCTTCGGCAGCGCCCCCGGCAGCGCCCCCGGCGGGCGACGCGGCGCGCACCGCCGCGAGCGACGCCGCGAGCGGATTTTCCGCGCGGTGGCGCGTGATGGCGGGGAATACCGGCAGGCGCAACTCGGTCGCCTCGGCGCCGGAGGGGCCGTCCGAGGGAATCGCGACGATGTCCACGCCGGCTTTGGAGAGGGCTTTCGCGGCCTCGGTTTCGTCGCGCGCCGAGAGCAGGTAGACACCGGGCGCCAGTTCGCGCCGCACGAGTTCGGCGATGGGGGACGCCTGCATCAGGTAGCGCCGGTCGGGGGCCACGACGAGGACGGTGCCATGGTAGACGCAGACGCTGGAATAGCGTTCGAACCATTCCTTCAGCGACCAGCGTACGTTCTGCGCGACCGGCCTGCGCGCGAGGCTTTCCAGGAGGCCCAGCATATTGTCCACGGAAATGCCCCGGTCGAAGCCGCGGACGGCGGAATCCCGGGTCAGCTCGTAGCGGACGGCGCGGCCGGCTTCCCGGACGTCCAGGAAGGCGCCGAGGGAGAGCGCGTCGATGAAGCCGATTTCCGGATAGGCGACCACCGAGAAGGCGGCGTCCAGGACGATGACCGGATTGGCCGCGTTTTCAACCGGGACTGGGGCGGCGGGGTTCAGGAGAGTCCTGCGGCAAGCGCCGTCGTCGGCCCGCTCGAGGAGACCGACGGCGACCAGGGAATCCACCGCCGCGCGCCTGAACGCCGACGGGTCGGTTCCGTCCCGCAAGCCCGCGGCGGGATCCGCGTCCCGCGCTTCCCAGCGGCGCTTCCTCGGCGCCGCCGCCGCCCGTTCCCGGGTATCCATGATGCGGGCCAGGGTGGTCGGCGGGTAGGACAGCGCCGGATCCAGGGCGTCGAGGAAGGAAACGAAGAGGCGGGCCCAGGAGGAAAGACGTTCCCGCGGGACCCGGCCGAAAGAAGGGGAACCGGCCCGGCGCGCGCCGGTTTCCGCCGCTTCGTCCTCGTCCGCGTCGTTCCCCGATTCCCCGAAGAGGTCGTGGGCGGGGGAAAGCTCGGAAGCGCAGAGGGCCGCCGCGCAATAGGCGCGGCGGTCGAAGGGGCTCGCCTCCGCGAGGGACCGGAGCCGCGCGCCGTCTACGACGACGCCCGCCGCCGCGAGGCGCAGGGCACCCAGGCCGCGGAGGGTCCTGACCGCGCGCTCGAAATCGTCGGCGGGGAAAATGCTCGCCGCCTCCTCCGCCGCCTTCTTCCGGAAACTGCCGTCGGCCTTGAAGAGGTCCGCCCGCCGTTCGACGAAGGCCGCGGCCGCGGCCAGCGCCACGTCGTCCAGGGCGGCGCGCGAGCGGGGAAGGTCGGTCTCGCCCTGCGCGGCTGATGCGGGATAAAGGATGGACGCGTCGTGTTCGAAGGGTTCCAGCGCGGGCGAGAGGATGGGATTGACGGCCAGGCGCCGCGCGGAGGCGTCCTGGAAACGGTAGACGATGAGGCGCTCCTCCAGGTTCAGGAGGATGCCGTGCAGTTCGGCGAAGCTCAGCTCGCCGTCGAAGAAGGAGGTGAGCTCGGCCGCCGTCGGTTCGTTGAGGCTGGAGATGGCCGCGATCAGCTTGCGGTCGGTCGCGTCCAGATAGGCCGTGAGCGTCTGCAGGTTTTCCCGACGACCGAGGAAGCCCGCGAGCTCGTCCACCAGGCGCTGCTTGTTGAAGGGCGTGCGGATGTCGCCCAGGTAGCCCCGGATCAGGTCGAAGAAGGGGACGTCGTCCAGGGTAAGCAGGGCCGATTTCCAGGCGGCGATGTCGCCCATCAGATCGTCCTTTCCGGAAGGAGCCGGGGAGCCGGGGCCGCGTTGAGCTCTTCCTCCGTCCAGTGCTGGATGGAATACTTGTAGCCCTGCTCGGCGAGGAATTTTTGCCGGTTCGCCGCGAATTCCTCTTCGACTGTGTAGCGCGAGACGACCGTATAGAAATAGGAGTTGCGTTTCTTGGGGCGGAGGATGCGGCCAAGCCGCTGGGCTTCCTCCTGGCGGGAACCGAAGGAGCCGGAGACCTGGATTGCCATGGAAGCGTCAGGGAGGTCTATGGCAAAGTTGGCGACCTTGGAGACGACGATGATCCTGACCTCTCCGCGGCGGAAGGAACCGTAGATTTCCTCGCGCTCGCCGTTGGGCGTCTTTCCCGTGATGAGCGGCGCCCCCAGGTCCTTCGCCAGTTCTTCCAGCTGCCGGACGTACTGCCCGATGACGAGGATGCGGTCCTCCGGATGGTTCTCCGCGAGCTGGCGCACGATGGCGCGCTTCAGGGGATTCTCGCTGGCGACCCGGTACTTGTTCCGCTGGTCGGTGACCGCGTAGGGAATCTTCAGGTTTTCCGGCAGGTCCACCCTGATCTCCGCGCAGACGGCTTCCGCGATCCAGCCCTTGGCTTCCAGGTCCTTCCAGGGCACGTCGTAGCGCTTGGGACCGACGAGGCTGAAGACGTCGGCTTCCGCCCCGTCCTCGCGCACGAGGGTCGCGGTGAGGCCGAGGCGGCGGACGGCCTGCAGCTCGGCGGTGACGCGGAAGACGGGCGCGGGGAGGAGGTGGACTTCGTCGTAGATGATCAGTCCCCAGGGACGCGCCCGGAAGAGGCGGAAATGGGGAAACTCCGCCTCTTTGTCCGGCCTCCAGGTCAGGATCTGGTAGGTGGCCACGGTGACGGGAGCGACGGATTTGGAGTCGCCGGTGTATTCGGCGATCTGGTCCGCCGTGAGTCCAGTCTTGTCGATGAGCTCGTCTATCCATTGATGGACGGCGGCCACGTTGGTGGTGAGCACGAGGGTATTGGTCTTCAGCAGGGACATCACGACCATGCCCACCACCGTCTTTCCCGCGCCGCAGGGCAGGACGATCACGCCGTAGCCGGATCCGGGACCGCCGTCGCCCACGACGGAGCGGGCGGCTTCGGTCTGGTAATCGCGCGGGGCGAAATCGCGTCCGTCCAGCATGGCCGTCCGCAGGGGGACATCCAGGTATTCGCCGCCGAGCAGAGGCGCCTCGTCCTTGACGGGCCAACCGAGCCGGATGAGCTCCCGCTTGACTGTGCCCCGGTCGGTCAGCCTGAGCCCGAAACCCCCGGAAACGGGGTATAGGTACTTGGCGAGCGTTTTGGACGCGGCGATTTCGGCGGCGACGGCTTCCACATCGCAGACGAGGAGAAGTTCCTCAGGTATGTCGGGGGAAAGAGGGACCGCGGGATTTACGGGCGCTTCCACCATGCGGACCAGGCCGAAGCGGCCCATCACGTCGGCGAAGCCGTCCACGACGCCGCGCGGGACATCGTAGCGGGAGTATTCCTGGAGCACGCGCGCCACGTCGCCCGGCGTGAAGCCGGCGCTGGCCGCGTTCCAGAGGGAAAGCGGCGTGATACGGTAGGTGTGGATGTGCTCCGGAGACTTCTCCAGTTCCGCGAAGGGGAGGATGGCCGAACGCGCCTCTTCCGACCGCGCCGCATGGACGTCGAGGAGGAGGGTGCGGTCGCTCTGGATGATGAGCGGGTTGGAAGGATCGTTCGCCATATCCGATCGAGTGTAGCCGACGGGAGGCCGATCATCAATATACGAAGGTTATACGACAGGATCGGGCCGGGACCGTTTCCGCGGAAGCGGGCTTTTTCGACCCGCATGTTCAATTGACATTTCCGGACATTGGGTGCAAGCTTCCCTTAATGTCCTATTGAAGGCAGTATTGTCAATAAAGGACCACGCATGCAATTATCCGTCAAGGACGCCGCCCTCATCCTGAACGTATCCGAGAAAACCATCTACCGCTGGATCAAGCAGGAAGCCATCCCTTCCTACAAGATCAACGAGCAGATCCGCTTCAACCGGGCTGAACTGCTTGAATGGGCGACTTCGCGCAGGATTCCGGTCTCCGCCGACATTTTCAAGGAAGGGGATACCGGAAGGCTGCCCTTGCCGAGTTTTTCCGAAGCCCTGAAGGCAGGCGGCGTGGCTTACCGGATCAGCGGGAAGGACCCGGCTTCGGTGCTCCGGTCCATCGTGGACATCATGAAGCTGCCGGAAGAGGTGGACAGGGAATTCCTGTTCCAGGTCCTGTTGGCGCGCGAGACCCTTGGATCGACGGGCATCGGGGACGGGATCGCGATTCCCCATGTCCGTAATCCGGTGGTCCTCCATGTATCCAAGCCGACCGTGACCCTCTGCTTCCTTGAGGACCCCATCGAATTCAACGCGATCGACGGCAAGCCGGTCGATATCCTCTTTACCCTCATCAGCCCGACCGTCCGCGCGCATCTGCACCTGCTTTCCCGTCTCGGATTCCTCCTCAGGAACCCCGAATTCAAGGACGCGCTGAGACGCAAGGTCTCCCGTGATGAGTTGACGATGATCCTGGAGCGGGCCGAGGCCGCCATACCGATGCCGCAGGAGCCGCCGCTGGACCTGGGCGCTGGCGGCGGGGCCAAATGAAAACCCGGGGCGGACTATGAGCCTCCTCCTGATAGTCGCCGGCATCGCGCTTTCGGCGATGAGCGGCGTTCCCGCCCTGTTCATGGGAGTCTCCTCCGCCCGGGGCCAGCGTCTCGCGACCCTTCTTATGGCGGCCGGCGCGGCGGCGGGATTGTCGGGAACCCTGTCCCCTCTTTTCGGACCCTCGGTCCCGACACGATTCTTCGGCGCCTTCCTGCGCGTCGATGCCCTGAGCGCCTTCTTCCTTGTCCCGATTTTCCTGATGGGCGGGCTCGGTTCCTTCTATGGACTGGGATACTGGCCCGCGGGCGAACATGCGCGGAACGCTCGCAAGCTTCAGCTTTTCTGGGGGCTGTTGACGGCCGGAATGTCGACCCTCGTCGTCGCGAATCATGCCGTCTTCTTTCTGGTCGGGTGGGAGTTCATGGCTCTTTCGGCCTACTTCCTGATCGATACCGAAGACGACCTGACGGAAAGCAGGCGGGCAGGCTGGATCTATTTCATCGCGACGCATGTCGGGACCCTCACCCTGTTCGCCCTGTTCGCGTTCTGGCGGAGGACGACGGGATCCTTTTCCCTCCTGGCCGCGTCGGGCATCAGCCACCGCGATGCGGATGTCCTGTTCTTCCTGGCCCTTCTGGGCTTCGGTATCAAGGCAGGCATGATGCCCTTTCATTTCTGGTTGCCGGGCGCCCACGCGGCCGCGCCGAGCCATGTCTCCGCCTTCATGTCGGGCGTGGTCCTGAAGATGGGCGTCTACGGACTCGTCCGATTCGCCTCCCTTCTCCCCGATCCGCCCGTCGCCTGGGGCATCATCATGCTCTTCCTGGGCGCGTCCAGCGGCCTGCTCGGGATCGTCTTCGCGATTGGTCAGCGGGACCTGAAGCGCTTGCTGGCATACAGCAGCATCGAGAACGTCGGCATCATCCTCATGGGCTTGGGACTCGCGCTGCTGGGGCGGACCCTGCACCGGGTGGACTGGATCGTCCTGGGGATGGCCTCCTGTCTGCTCCATACCTGGAATCATGCATTCTTCAAGCCTCTCCTGTTCATGGGGGCGGGTTCGGTGATCCACGGAACACGTACGCGCAGGATAGACAGGCTCGGCGGGCTCGCCAGGCATCTGCCGCTCACCTCCGCGCTTTTCCTCGCCGGATCCCTCGCCGTCTGCGCCCTTCCGCCCTTCAACGGCTTCGTGAGCGAAGCCGTCCTGTACCGAGGCCTGTTCGCGGGCGTGGGTGCGGACGGAATAGCCGGAGCGGCGGCGGCTGTCGTCGCCCCGGTGCTCGCGACGATAGGCGCTCTGGCGGTCGCGGCTTTCGTGAAAGCATGGGGCGGGGTCTTCCTCGGCACCGGCCGGACCACGGACGCGGGAAAGGCGCACGAGGCGCCCTGGACCATGCTGCTGCCCATGTTCGTCTACGCCGCGCTCTGCGCGTTCATCGGTCTGGCTTCGGTCTTCGTTGCGCCCGCCCTGGACCGGGCGGTCACCTGCTGGATTTCCGCCACGCCCGGCCTTCTGCGCCTTCCGTCCGTCGCGAGCCTGCTCCCCCTGGGTTTGATGGGGAGGATAGCCGTCGCGCTGGTCGCTCTGACGGCCGCCATCGCCGCCGCCGGAACGGCCATCGCTTGGGCGTCCGGGCGGAAGGCGCGGCGCGGGGTCGGAACCTGGGATTGCGGTTATGCCGCGCCGGACGCCAGGATGCAGTACGGCGCTTCCTCGTTCGCCCGACCCATCATCCTGCTTTTCGCGTGGCTCCTGAAACCCCGCACCAGGGGAAACCCGGTATCCGGATCTTTCCCGCTTCCGGCGGCCATGCGGAGCTCCGTGGACGACGCGGTGCTGGATCGGGTCCTCTTTCCGGCGGCGCGGCTCTCCCTCCGGCGTTTCCGCTGGATCCGCAACTTCCAGCAGGGCAGGACGCAGCAGTACCTTTTGTATATTCTCGTCACTTTGGTGCTCATGCTCGGTGCCTTGATACCTATCGGCGACCTTCTCGCCCGCGTCTTCGCCCGGTGAACCGGGAAGCGTTTATTTTGGAACGGTACATGGATAGTATGGTTTTGATCCTTTCGGCGAGCGGCATTTTCTTCCTCAGCGGTTTCCCCGCGTTGCTGTTGCGGCGGCATCCGGCTGCGGGCCGGCGGATCGCGACCGTCGCCATGATTTGCGGGAGCGCCCTCGGCCTGGCCGGCGTCGCCGCCGCGATCGTCTCGGCTTTGACCCCTTCATTTGATGCCGCATGGTCGTTGCCCTGGGGCGGCTTTTCCGTCCGCGCCGATCCCCTCGCCCTGGTTTTCCTGCTCCCCGTCTTCATCCTCCCGACGCTCGCGTCGATTTACGGCCTGGGATATGCCGGGCAGGGGACGAAGGATGAAGACGGGCCGAGGCTCGGCCTGTCCTTCGGTATCCTGGCGGCGGGTATGACGGTGACGGCCGTCGCGCGCGACGGAGCGCTGTTCCTGTTGTCATGGGAGATCATGGCTATCGCGGCCTTCTTCGCGGGTTCGATCGACGAGGATGACGCGGAGGCCCGCAGGGCGGGGTGGATCTACCTGGTCGCGACCCATGCGGGAACCCTGTGCCTCATAGCCATGTTCGCGCTCTGGAACAGGGCCACCGGTTCCTTCGCCCTGGTGCCGAACGCCGCTGTGGACAGCGGAACGGCGGGTACCCTGTTCGTACTGGCTCTTGTCGGTTTCGGTTTCAAGGCCGGCCTGATGCCGCTGCATGTCTGGCTGCCCGGTTTCTATGCGCACGCGCCGAGCCAGGTCGCGGCCGTCCTGTCCCCGGTGATGTCCAAGATGGGCGTCTACGGACTATTTCTCGTCACGGTCATGCTTCCCTCGGGCGAAGCGTGGTGGGGCGAGGCCGCGCTGGCCGTAGGCGCGATCACCGCTGTCGGCGGCATTGCCTTCGCGGCCGCCCAGAGCGACGCCAAGCGCCTTCTGGCCTATTCGAGCGTGGAGAACGTGGGCATCATCGTCATGGGGTTCGGCCTGGCCCTGCTGGGCCGCGTTTCCGGCCGGGGCGCCTGGATCGCGCTCGGCGCCGGCGGAGCCCTGTTCCACGTGTGGAACCACGGGCTATTCAAGTCCCTGTTGTTCATGGCGGCGGGTTCGGCGGAGCGGGCAGCGGGCAGCCGGGATATGGACAAGCTGGGTGGCCTGGCCGCCCGGATGCCGAAAACTGCTTTCCTGTTCACCGTTGGCGCACTCGCCATCTGCGGGTTGCCCCCGCTCAACGGCTTCGCCAGCGAGTTGCCGATCTATATCGGACTGTTCTCTACCCTGGGACTGGACGGGAGGCCGGCCCATCCGGGAGCGGCCGTCGCGGTCGCCGCCCTGGCCATGGCCGGGGCCCTCGCGGTAGCCGCTTTCGTGAAGGCGCTGTCCGCCATATTCCTCGGAAACACGAGGGGGGCAGCCCTTTCCCCGGCGCGGGACCCGTCGGCGGCCATGCTCGGCCCGATGGTCCTGACGGCCGTCGCTTGCGCGGCGCTCGGCTCCGCTCCCCTCCTGGTCGTCCCCCTGCTCGACCGCGTCGTCGCGTTCTGGGCGGCGAGCGCCGGCCTGCCGTCCCTCGGCGCGGCCGCGCCCTACCGCGCGCTCGGCATCGCGGGGCCCGCGCTCGCGGCGGCCGTCGGCTTGCTTGCCCTCATCGCGATCGCGAGGAAGCCCGCCGGGATAGGCCGGCGCGGATCCGCCGTGCGGATCGGAACCTGGGACTGCGGCTACGCGCGACCGACCGCGCGGATGCAGTACAGCTCCTCATCGTTCGCCCGGTCGATCGTCACCCTCTTTAAATACCTGCTGTACCCGAAAAAACTGAATCCGGATGTCGTGGGAGCTTTTCCTGTGGTTTCACGGCATGACGACGAGGTTCCGGATACTATCCACGAACGGATCGTCTTGCCCTTCGTCGCCTTCATCGAGCGCAGCTTGCCCCGGATGCGATGGTTGCAGCAGGGACAGACCCACCACTACATCCTGTACATGCTCGTCATCCTGTTCGTCCTTCTTGCCGTCGGAGGGATCCTATGATGAATATCCTGATCCACCTCGCTCTCCTTCTGGCCTTGCCGCCCCTGCTACTCGGCGTCATCAACAAGACCAAAGCCTGGTTCGGCGGACGGACGGGGGTGCCTTTCCTGCAGCTTTACCGCGACCTGTTCAAGTTGTTCCGCAAGGGCTACGTGCTGAGCGACAGCACCACATGGATCTTCCGCGCCGGGCCTCTCGTCACCCTGGCCGCAACGGCGGGGGCCGGGCTCCTCATCCCCCTCGGACGCTTCGTCTCCCCGCTCTCCTTCACCGGAGACCTGATCCTTTTCGCCTACCTCATGGCCCTCGGCCGCTTCTTCACGACCGCGGCGGCTCTTGATACCGGTTCGGCCTTCGAGGGCATGGGCGCTTCCCGCGAGGTCACCTTCGCCGTGCTGTCCGAGCCGGCCCTCTTTTTCGCCTACCTGACGCTCGCCAAGGTATCCGGATCGCTCTCCCTGACGGGCATGCTGCACGGCTACGCGGGGGGCTTCAGCGCGGGAACCGTCGCTCCCCTCGTGCTCACGGCCATCGGCCTGTTCATCGTGATGCTGGCGGAAACCTGCCGCGTTCCGGTGGACGACCCGAACACCCACCTGGAATTGACGATGATCCACGAGGTCATGATTCTGGACCATTCCGGTCCCTTGCTCGGCACGGCGCTGTACGCGGCGTCCATGAAGCTCTTCGTGCTCGGCGCTTTCCTCCTGCACGTCGTCGCTCCCTTCGGGACGGGGACCGCCTGGCTCGACTGGCCCATCTTCGTCGCCGAGATGCTCGCCCTCGCGGCCGCGATCGGCGTGCTGGAATCGATAATCGCGCGTCTGCGGATGCGCAGGGTCCCTTATCTTTTGGTGGGTTCCCTGCTGTTCTGCGCTTCCGCTTTCATCTTGTTGGTGAGGTTATAGCGATGACGGACATTCTGAACGCCGTGCTGGTGCTGGTCCTCGTATTGAACCTGTTCGCCCTGGGAACGAGCCGCCTGGCCGCGGTCATCCGTATCGTCTCCTTTCAGGGAGCCCTGCTCGGCATCGTTCCGCTGCTGGCGCACGAACACGTCGGATTGCCGGCCATCCTCGCGGCGGCCGTGGCGGTGATCCTGAAGGGCTTCGTCATCCCGTCCATCATGATGAGGGCTCTCCGCGACGCGAACATCAAGCGGGAAGTGGAACCCCTCGTCGGCTTCATGCCTTCGATCATCCTCGGCGCCGCGGCGACCGCCTTCGCCCTCGTTCTGACCGGCGGGCTCACGCCGTCAGCCCATGAGGCCGCTTCCCTGATCATCCCCACATCCATCGCCACGGTCCTCGTCGGTTTCATCCTCCTCACCACGCGCTACAAGGCGATCTCCCAGGTCGTCGGCTACCTCGTACTGGAGAACGGTATATTCATTTTCGGCGTTCTGCTCGTGGAGGCGATTCCCCTGGTCGTGGAGATGGGCGTCCTTCTGGACCTCTTCGTGGGCATCTTCGTCATTTCGATCATCACCAACCACATCAACCAGGCCTTCGCGTCCCTGGATACGCGCCGACTCGACGCGCTGAAGGAGTGACCATGGCGTACGCGTTGCTCTGCTTTCCTTTCGTCATGGCGGCGTTCGCCGCCCTGTTTCCCTCCAATCGCTTCCGTCCATGGTTCCTTCCCGTGACCGCGGCCGTCCATGCCGCCGCCACGCTCCTGGCCATCCGGGGACCGGGCTTTGAAACCGGGACGTCCGTCCTGGTCCTGGATCCGCTCGGGAAGATAGTCGCCCTTGTCACGGGCATGCTGTTCCTGTTCGGTTCGGTCTACGCCGTCGGATATCTGAAGATACGGAGCGAACGGAACAATCGGGTTTTCGTTTCCTGCCTGCTCTCCTTCCTGGGCCTCGCCACCCTGGTGGCCTGGTCAAACCACCTCGGACTCACCTGGGTGGCGATAGAAGGAACCACGCTCGCGACGGCGCCGCTGATCTACTTCAACCGCACCAAACGCAGCATCGAGGCTACCTGGAAATACCTCCTCGTGGGATCGGTAGGCATAGCCCTGGCGTTGCTCGGGACGTTCTTCCTGGCCTACGCCCTTCTGCACGAAGGAATCGCGCCTACCCTGGATTTTGCGGAACTGCGCCGCCTGGCGCCCGACCTGTCCAAGCCCTGGCTCCGCGCGGCTTTCGTGCTGCTCCTGATCGGCTACGGCACCAAGATGGGCCTGGCTCCGATGCAGACCTGGAAGCCCGACGCGTACGGCGAAGCTCCCGGACTCGTCGGCGCGATCCTCGCAGCCGGCGTCACCAGTTGCGCCTTCCTCGCGTTCCTGCGTATCTACGCGATCGTGAACGCCTCGGGGGAAGGCGCCTACGCGTCGCGGCTCCTGCTGTTCATGGGACTCCTGTCGATGGCCGTCGCGGGCTTGTTCATGCTCGGGCAGAAGGATTTCAAACGCATGCTGGCCTACTCGAGCGTCGAACACATGGGCATCCTCATGATAGGACTCGGGGTGGGCAAAGCAGCGCTTTTCGGCACCCTGTTACACGTGATGACGAACGCCTCCACCAAGGGAGTCCTTTTCCTGAGCGCGGCGAACATCCATCGCGCCTACGACGCCAAGACCACCGACGAGGTCCGGGGCGCCATACGCCGCCAGCCGGTCTCCGGCATCCTTTTCCTGGCGGGCTTCATCGCCATCACCGGTTCTCCGCCCTTCGGCCCCTTCGTCAGCGAATTCGCCATCGTGACCGGAGCCTTCGCCTCCGGTAATTTCCTGACGGCCGCCCTCTTTCTGGTGTTCCTGCTGGTGGTCTTCATCGGCATGGGCAAGACCACCCTGAGGGTCGTCCAGGGCGACATGCCCGAAGGCGCCGAACGTTTCCGGGATACCGCCCTGACCTTGCTGCCCATATTCGCCTTCATGGCCCTGGTCCTGATGCTGGGCTTGCACATTCCCGCCCCGCTCCGCGCGTTGATCGAGGATGCGGTCCGCTTCCTGGAGGTGGGGGCATGATTGTTTCCGTAGCGGACTTTGCATCCCTGACCAACGGCACCAGTCTTCCGCTCAGTAAAATTCCGACCCTGCCGTTGGAATACTTCACGAATGCCCTGACCGCGGGGATCGCCGCCGGCCTCCGCATTTCGTCCTATTTCGGAATGGCCGGCGGACCTGATGCTGCCGGAGCCGCTGCCGGCGGAGCCTCCTCCGGCGGCGGCGCGGTGACCCTGTACGCGCTGCTCGCCGATGACGAGCAGAACCGCCTCCTGGTGGCCCGCGCGAAGGTCGAAGGGGATTCCTTCCCGTCCATCGCCGTCGCCTGCCCGCAGGCCCAGCTTTTCGAACGCGAGATCGCCGAGCAGTACGGCCTCATTCCTGCCGGCCATCCCTGGTTCAAGCCGGTGCGCTACCAGCGCTCGTGGACCGGGCGCGACGCCTGGGGCCGCAAAGCGGACGAACCCATCCTCCCCGCCGTCGGTGATTTCTACCGCGTCGAGGGCGAACAGGTGCACGAGGTCGCCGTCGGACCCGTTCATGCCGGCGTGATCGAACCGGGTCATTTCCGCTTCCAGTGCCACGGAGAACAGGTATTCCATCTGGAAATCGCGCTCGGCTACCAGCACCGCGGCATCGAGCGTTCTCTGATCGGGGGACCGGACAAACGGTCGCTCCATTACGCCGAAACCATGGCGGGCGACTCGACGATCGCCCATGCCACCTCGTACTGTCAGATCCTGGAGTCCCTTTCCGGATGCAGGGCGCCCGCGCGGGCCCAGGCGCTCCGAGGTATCGCGCTGGAACTGGAGCGTCTTGCGAACCATGTCGGCGACCTGGGAGCCCTCGCAGGCGATGTCGCCTATCTTCCCACCGCCAATTTCTGCGGCCGCATCCGGGGCGATTTCCTGAACATGAGCGCCCTTTTCTGCGGCAACCGTTTCGGCCGAGGTTTCGTAGCGCCGGGCGGGATCCTGTTCGACTGCGACGCCGCCAGGATAGACGAACTCAAGCTGCGGCTGGACGCGGCGGAGACGGACACCTCGATCGCGGTGAACCTGCTCTGGGACACCCAGTCCGTTCTGGCCAGGTTCGAAGATACGGGCATGATCGATATGGCGACCGCGACCGAACTCGGCCTCGTCGGTCCCGCGGCGCGCGCTTCGGGGCTTTCCCGTGATTCGCGGCGCGACCAGCCGGCGGGAATCTGGCGATTCGCCCAGGTGCCCGTGTCCACTTGCGAGACGGGGGACGTCTTCGCTCGGGCTTACGTACGCTGGATGGAAATCAAGCAGTCCATCCAGTTCATCCGCGATCGGATGAAGGACTTACCCGGCGGCGAAATCCGCGCGCGCCCGGAGAACCTCGCGGCCGACAGCCTCTCGGTCTCACTTAATGAGGGATGGCGCGGGGAAGCCTGTCATGTGGCGATAACTGACGCGGGGGGGCGCTTCGCGCGCTACAAGGTCGTCGATCCGTCCTTCCATAACTGGCCCGCCCTGGCGCGCTCCCTGCGCGACCAGGAAATCTCCGATTTTCCGATCTGCAACAAGAGCTTCAACCTTTCCTATTGCGGGCACGATCTGTAGGCCCGGGGAGCGACCATGCTGAAAGCCGTCATCGCCCGCCTGCGGCAGGGCCACCGTACCATCAAATTCCCGTCCGCCCCGCCCCCGTCGTTGCCCGACCGCTTCCGCGGCAGGCCCGTGCTTGACGGGGCCAGGTGCCGGGAAGGCTGCCGCGCCTGCGCCGACGCCTGTCCGACCGGAGCCATCTCCCTGGAAGGCGGCCGGAGGATCGACCTCGGAAAATGCCTGTTCTGTGCGGACTGCGTCGCCGCCTGCCCCGAGGGCGCCCTTGTCCATGCCGCCGATTACCGTTTGTCGGCCTCCCGCCGGGAGGACCTGGACGTCGAACTGGAGAAGAGCGGCCCCCTGCTGGCGTCCGCGCTCGAAAAGAAAATGAAACACCTGTTCGGCCGATCGCTCAAGCTCCGCCAGGTCAGCGCGGGAGGCTGCAATGCCTGCGAGGCCGACGTCAACGTGCTGGGCACGATAGGCTGGGATCTCGGGCGCTTCGGCATCCAGATGGTCGCGTCTCCGCGCCACGCCGACGGCCTCCTGCTGACCGGTCCCGTCACCAAAAACATGGAACTCGCCCTCCGGAAGACCTGGAACGCGATCGCGGAGCCCAAGCTGCTCATCGCCGTCGGTTCCTGCGCCATCTCGGGCGGACCGTACATCGGCCACGCGGAGACGGACGACGGGATCAATGGCTTCGCCCCCGACCTGAAGGCGGACCTCTTCGTTCCCGGCTGTCCCCCGCATCCGCTGACCATCCTGGACGGACTCCTGCGCCTGCTCGGCAGGATCGAGGGTGAAGGCTGGCCGCCGAAACGCTGAGAATTCTTACCTAAGCTTCGTGACACTATAGTCGCCTTGCCCAAGGGGCGTCGGCGGGCTATTATCGGCGGACACGCATATTCCAAGGAGCCGCAGCGCCATGGCCAAATATCCCTTCGACACCATCGAGCCCAAATGGCAGAAATACTGGGAAGAGCACAAGACCTTCAAGGCCTTCGAGGACCCCGCCTACCCGAAGGCCAGGCGGCGTTACGTACTGGACATGTTCCCCTATCCGTCGGGAGCGGGCCTGCACGTCGGACATCCCGAGGGCTACACGGCCACCGACATCTACTGCCGCTACCTGCGCATGAACGGCTACAACGTGCTGCACCCGATGGGCTTCGACTCCTTCGGCCTGCCCGCCGAGAATTACGCGATCAAGACGGGGACCCATCCCGCAGCCACCACACACTTGAACATTGACATGTTCCGCAGGCAGATCAAGGCCCTCGGCTTCTCCTACGACTGGGACCGCGAGGTCTCAACCTGCGACGCAGACTATTACAATTGGACGCAGTGGATCTTCCTGAAGCTTTTCGAACGCGGACTGGCCTACGAGTCGGACACCCCGATCAACTGGTGTCCCTCCTGCAAGACGGGCCTGGCGAACGAAGAGGTCAAGGACGGTTTCTGCGACCGCTGCGGGACCAAAACCACCAGGAAGCGCATCCGCCAATGGATCCTCAGGATCACCGACTACGCCGAGCGCCTGCTGGACGATCTGGATGGACTGGACTGGCCCGAGCCCGTGAAGCTCATGCAGCGCAACTGGATCGGCAAGTCCGAAGGCGCCAACGTCGTCTTCAGGATCGACGGGCACGAAGCCGCCCTCGAGATCTACACGACGCGGCCGGATACCCTCTTCGGCGCCACCTACATGGTCCTGTCGCCCGAACACGAACTGGTCGGAGAAATCACGACCGCCGCCCGGCGACCCGCCGTCGATGCCTACATCGAAGCCGCCGCCAAGAAGAGCGACCTGGAACGCACCGACCTGGCCAAGGAGAAGACCGGCGTCTTCTCCGGCGCCTACGCGGTGAACCCGGTGAACGACAAGAAGATCCCGATCTGGATCGCCGACTACGTACTGATCTCCTACGGCACGGGCGCCATCATGGCAGTGCCCGCCCACGACGAGCGGGACTGGGACTTCGCCAAGGCTTTCGACCTTCCCATCATCCAGGTGGTCGCCCCCGAAAAACCCGTTCCCGGCACGGACTACTCGGCGCCTCCCGCCGAGTGCGCGGCCGCCGACGGCTGGGCCATCAACTCCGGCGAATTCGACGGGACGCCGACCGAAACCTTCAAGAAGTCGATAACCGAATGGCTCGAAAAGAAGAAGATCGGCCGCAAGGCCATCAACTACAAGCTCCGCGACTGGATCTTCAGCCGTCAGCGCTATTGGGGCGAGCCCATCCCCCTCGTCCACTGCGCCAAGTGCGGCACCGTGGCCGTCCACGAGTCGGACCTGCCGTTGCGCCTCCCCGACGTGAAGACCTACGTACCGACCGGCACCGGCGAGTCCCCCCTGGCCGGCATCGACGCCTGGGTGAACTGCGCCTGCCCCAATTGCGGAGGCCCCGGAAAGCGCGAGACGAACACCATGCCCCAATGGGCGGGATCCTGCTGGTATTTCCTTCGCTACCTCGACCCCCATAACGAGAAAGCCTTTGCCGACCGGGCGGCCGTGGACTACTGGATGCCGGTGGATCTGTACGTCGGCGGCACCGAACACGCGGTGCTCCACCTCCTGTACAGCCGCTTCTGGCACAAGGTCCTGTACGACATCGGCGCGGTCAACTCCAAGGAACCCTTCCAGCGCCTCGTGAACCAGGGCATGATCCTCGGCGAGGACAACCAGAAGATGTCCAAGAGCCGCGGCAACGTGATCAACCCCGACGACATCATCACGGAATTCGGCGCGGACGCGATGCGCGTCTACGAGATGTTCATGGGACCCCTTGAAGTGTCCAAGCCCTGGGCCACCGCGGGCCTCGTGGGCGTCTCCCGCTTTCTGGAACGGCTCTGGGCCATAGCCGACAAGCCGCTCTCCGACGAGGCGCCGACGGCCGAACAGCTGAAGCTCCTGCACAAGACGATCAAAAAGGTCGGCGATGACACCGACACCCTGAACTTCAACACCGCCATCAGCGCGATGATGGTCCTGTCGGCCGAGATCGCCCGCTGCGTGCGGACTCCGAGGGCGCTGTGGGTGCCGATGGTGAAGATGGTCGGCCCCTACGCCCCGCACCTGGCCGAGGAGCTCTGGGAACGCCTGGGTGAAAAGCAGTCGCTTTCGGCGGCGCGCTGGCCCGAGTACGACGCCGCGGCCGCGGCTGACGACGAGGCGACCGTTGTCGTCCAGATCAACGGCAAGCTCCGCGACAAGTTCCAGGCCCCCGTCGGCACGTCCAAGGAAGAACTCCAGCGCCTCGCCTTCGCCCTGCCCAAGACGCAGGAATGGACCGCCGGCAGGGAGATCGCCAAGGTCATCGTCGTCCAGGACAAGCTGGTCAACATCGTGGTGAAGTAAAGAGGAAGCCGTGCGGGGGGAAGAGAAGGGAGCTCCCTTCTCTCCCCTCCCGCGCCCCCTCACTCA
>DPXI01000105.1 GCA_003527485.1 Treponema sp.
GCGGGACGGGTGCGGCGGGCGGGTCGCCGGATGCGGCGCCGGATGCGGCGCCGAAGGCGATGGCGATCGATCGTTTCCCGGGGACTGAGCTCAATAGGACTTGGATGTGGGCGCGTAACCCGCGGCCGCATTCCTGGCGGATGGACGCCGCGGGAGGCGGACTCATCCTACTGGCGGGAAACGAAGGGCTCGCTTCGATCCATATCGACAACCTGCTGCTCCGCCGGGAAACCGAATTCGACTACGAAGCGACCTGCGTCCTCCGCTTCGACCCGCTCGATGCCCGGGAGGAAGCCGGACTCGTCGCCTACATCGGCTTCGCAAATTGGGTCTCCTGTTGCCTCTCTCGGCGAGAGGATGGCAGTCCCCTCGGCGGTGAGCACGTCATCCGGCTCACCGAATGCCGGAACGGCGAGCGGACGGTCATCGCGCAGCTCGCGGTCCTCGCGCAGGCGCCCGTTTTCCACAATCTTCGTGACACTGGGGTAGAACTGAAAACTACCGTACGGGGACAGAGGCGGGACTTCGAGTGGCGGTCCGCCCACGGCGGCGGCGCCGCAGACGGCGCCGCCGCCGCTACCGCCGCTACCAACGGCGCCGGTTCGGCCTGGCAACCAGTCGGCGAAGTCCCGGATGCCCGATTTCTCAGCGGCGAGGAGGTGAAGGTGGGAAAGTCGCATACCGGGACCCTCGTCGGCCTGTACGCGACGAACGGCGGGACGGGCAGGCGGGCCCAGGCACTGTTCGGGGAATTCGCATACCGGACCTGAGTCCCGGCGCCGATTGACAGAGCCCACGCTGGACTGAATAATGGAACATCGTTTCAAGATAAATCGAGCCGGGGAGAACCAGGAAGCGATGGGTAACCGAACCGAATTGCCATCGATGGCGGATCGCATGATCGCCCTCAATTCCCGCCTGGAAACGCTCATGCCCATCCTGACCCCGATCGGCGTGGCGTTAGGGTTCCTCGCCTCGCCGGTCTTCGTCCAACTCAAGCCCTTCGTTCCCTGGTTCTTCGCCTTGATGACCCTGTCCGGATCCCTGAAGCTGCGCGCCCGCGATCTCGGGGCCGCCGTCGCGAATCCCCTGCCTGTCATCGTCTTCTTTATCTCGGCCCACGTGCTGATGCCCCTGGCGGCGTTGGCGGCTTCCAACTTGGCGCTTCCCGGCGATGCGGATACCGCGGCAGGCTTCGTGCTCCTGTTCTCGACGCCTACGGCGATCTCCTCCTTCATCTGGGTCTCCATGTTCCGTGGGGACGGAGCCCTCGCCCTGGCGATCATTCTCCTCGACGTCCTCGCCGCGCCCTTCGTAGTCCCCTTCTCCACTTCCCTCCTGCTGGGAACGAACATTTCGATAGATGCGGCGGCAATGGCGAGTTCCCTGGTCCTGATGATCGCCATACCCACCGTCATCGGCATCGCTCTGAATGAGGCTACACGGGGCGCGGCGCCGAAACTCGCCGGACCCTTCCTTGGCCCCGTCTCCAAGCTCTGCCTCATCTTGGTCGTTTCGGCCAACGCGGCGGCTATCGCCCCCCAAGTGGACCTAGGCGGCTCCAAAACCTGGATGATAGCCGCCGTCGGCATCCTGCTGGCCGCGCTCGGCTTCTCGCTCGGGCGCCTGCTCGGCTTCGCGCCTGCCCTGCGCGGAGCGAAGGCGAGGACCCTCGTCTTCAGCGTGGGCCTCCGCAACATCAGCGCCGCCGCCACCCTCGCCATCGCGTACTTTCCCGAGGCGGCGGCCCTGCCGGCCATCCTCGGCATGATCTTCCAGCAAAGCCTCGCCGCGGTCTTCGGCAGGCTCCTGCTGGGGAAACCCATACCCAAGAACGGAGGCCCGGAATGAAAGGATTCATGGACAAGGATTTCCTGCTGACGACTGATACGGCCCGCCGCCTGTACCACGAAGTCGCCGCCCAACAGCCGATCTTCGATTACCATTGCCACCTATCCCCCCGCGAGATTGCGGAAAACAAGCGCTTTTCCGACCTCGCCGAGGTCTGGCTCGGAGGCGACCACTACAAGTGGCGTGCGATGCGGTCCAACGGAGTGGACGAACGCCTCGTGACCGGCGACGGAAAACCCTACGACAAGTTCTTCGCCTGGGCGACCACCATACCCAACGCGATCGGGAATCCCCTGTACCACTGGACCCATCTGGAACTGCAGCGCTACTTCGGCATTTCCGAACCGCTGGACGAACGAAGCGCCCCCGCAATCTGGGAGAAGGCGAACGCCAAGCTGCCGACGGACGAACTCTCCGTCTACGGCATCTTCAAGAATTTCAGAGTCCACGCGGTCGGCACCACCGACGATCCGGCGGATTCCCTTGAATGGCACGCGCGGATCAAGGCCGAAGGCCGGACCACGACCAAGGTACTGCCCTCCTTCAGGCCCGACAAGGCCGTCCATCTGGACCGCGACGGCTTCCCCGCGTACGTCGCCCAGCTCGGAACCGCGGCCGGAGTCAGGATCGAGAAGCTCGCCGACCTGCTGGAGGCGCTGAAGCGCCGCGTCGCCTTCTTCGATTCGATGGGCTGCCGAGCCTCGGACCACGCGCTGGAATATCCCCCCTTCGAACTAGCCTCCGACGGCGGCTCGGGCGCAGCCTGGGAAGCGGAAGTCGCCGCGACCTTCGCCTTCGCCCTCTCGGGCGGAAAACCGGACGCGCGCGCGGCCGATTCGTACAAAACCTTCCTTCTTTCCTTCCTGGGAGCCGAGTACGCCGACCGGGGCTGGGCCATGCAACTCCACCTGGCCGCGATACGAAACAACAGCTCGCGCATGTTCAAGGCGCTCGGTCCCGACACCGGTTTCGACGCGACGCATGACATGCAGGCGGCCGCCAAGCTCGCCCGCTTGCTGGATCTGCTGGATTCCCGCGGAAAACTTCCCCGTACCATACTGTACAGCCTGAATCCGAAGGATTGGTACAGCCTGGGAACGCTCATGGGCTGCTTCCAGGGCGGCGGCATACCCGGCAAGATACAGCTCGGCTCGGCCTGGTGGTTCTGCGACCACAAGGACGGGATGTCGGAGCAGCTGCGCCTCCTCGGCAACCTCGGACTCCTGCCGCGCTTCATCGGCATGCTCACCGATTCGCGCAGTTTCCTGTCCTACCCGCGCCACGAGTATTTCCGCCGCATCCTCTGCGAGCTGCTCGGTCGCTGGGCCGAGGACGGGGAAATCCCCGCTTCGACCAAGCTCTTGGACCGCATCGTCGCGGACATCTCCTTCGGCAACGCCGAACGCTATTTCGGTTCCTGATGAAAACCGCGGCGAATAGGAATAAAGAGTCGAGCCCGGCCGCCGGAGCGCGCAAGGGCGGCGGCGCCAAAGCCATCAGCGCCGTCTCGCGCGCCTTCGTCATCGTGGAGAAGCTAGCCCTCGTCTCCAGCTCCAACCTCGAGGAGCTGGCGCGGACGACCAGGCTCGCCAAGCCCACGGTCTACCGTTTCCTGAATACGCTGCGCGAACTCGGCTACGTCCGCAAGGATGACGCCGACCGCTGGTTCCTGACCATGAAACTCTTCGCCGTCGGCTCCAAGGCCCTGGACCATATCGAATTGGCCAAGGTCGCCCGGCCCGTCGCCGAGAGGCTTTCCGCCGACCTCGGCGAGACGGTGCACATGGGCGTGCTGGAAGAGGAAGACGAAGAAGCCGTCTACGTGCTCAAGATCGAATCGAAATACACGATCCGCATGTATTCCCGCGTGGGGAAGAAGATTCCGCTGTACTGCACCGCCATCGGGAAAGTCCTCCTGGCGGACCTGGACGATGGTGCGCGCGCTTCCCGGATCGCAAGCACCAAGCTCGTCCCCTTCACCCCGCGCACGCTACGGGACGCGAAAGCCCTGGAAGCCGAACTGGAGAGGATCAGGCTGGAAGGAATCGGCTGCGACGCCGAGGAGCACGAGACCGGCATCAGCTGCCTGGCCGCACCGATACGCGACAATTCGGGCCGCGCCGTTGCGGCGGTCAGCGCCTCCTGGCCCATGTTCCGCTTTCAGGAAGAGCGCCGCGCGGAATACGAGGCACGGATAAAGGCGGCGGCGGCGGAGATATCGGCGGTGCTCGGATGGGAAGGTTGAGATACGTCAGGATGCGGCATGGAAGCCAGGCAAGACTTCAAAGAGTCGCTCGAGTGCTTCAACGCGAATGAAGTCCGGTACCTGATAATCGGTGCCTTCGCGCTCGCCTGGCACGGGCATCCGAGATACACCGGGGATATGGATATCTACATCGATCCGGCGCCGGCCAATGCCTCACGGGTCCTCGCCGCATTGGCCGATTTCGGGTTCGGATCTCTCGGACTATCTCTTGCCGATTTTGAGACGCCCGATCGCGTCGTTCAGCTCGGGGTCGCGCCAAGGATCTCGCCGACCTCGAGGCGATCGGGGAGTGATTCGTAAAGCGGAACGGCGCGGACAGCGCGATGCCGCTGAACCTCCCCCGCGATCTCGTTCCCGTCATGGTATTGCGGATCAGCGGCTCGCGGCCGTCTCGGAAAACATGCCGGGAAGCGGTATAGTAGGGAAATGCGTAATACGACCGCGGCGTTCGCCGCACTTTCGCTCCTCGCCACCGTCTCCGTCTTCGCCCAGGAACGACCGACCCTCGCGGTCCTCGAACTCCGCGTGAAGGACGTCGACCGGGAATCCATGCTCCAGTTCGTCGATTCCCTTTCCGGCGCCCTTTTCCGGACGGGCCGCGCGGACGTGGTGGACCGTTCCCGCCGTGACGCGGCCTTGGAGGAGATAGAGTTCTCCGCGAGCACGGCAGCCGATGCCGCAGCCCAGATCGAGGTGGGCCGCCAGCTCGCCGCGACGCACATCGTCTCGGGTTCCCTCGGCCGTTACGACGAAGACTACGTCTGTTCGCTCAAGCTGGTGGAAACCGCCACCGCGAAGGTCGTCGGCAGCGTGGAGGAGGTCTACTCGGACTTCGAGGATCTTATCTCGAGCACAGGCGACCTGGCCGCCGCCCTCGTCCGATCGTCCGCCTTCGCCCGCCGGGCAGATCGCGCATCCGCGGATCGGGCGTCCGCGGAACGGGCGTCGGCCGATCGGGCCGCGGCGGAAAATGATCCGGTGGATTCCCTGCTCGCGGGAACCGTCGCCCCCTCCTGGACCTTCTTCCAATTTTCGATCTGGCCTTCCGTGCAGTTGTTTCCCGCCTCCGCCGCGGTGCTCGGCCTTCGCATCGGCCTTCCCTATTCAGGGAACGCCGCGCTGGCGGGGATCGATGTCGGTATCGTGAACACGGTGTCCGGCCGGATGTCCGGCGTCCAGCTCGGGGTGTTCAGCGATTGCGGATCCGTCCGGGGTATTCAGACGGGCGTCGTCGGTTTCGCCGACCGCGCGGAGATCCTGCAGGCCAACGCAGCGTACAACAGCGCGGATGTCCTGCTCGGGGTGCAGGTCGGAGTCGTCAATATGGGCGGCAAGTGCGTGGGCGCGCAGATAGGCATCGTGAACGTGGCCGGCCTGCTCAAGGGCTTCCAGCTCGGGCTCGTCAATATCGTGCGCTACGGGGACGGGGCCGGCTTCATGCCCTTCCTCAATTTCCGGTTCTAGCCGGACGGCGCAAAACCGAATGGCGCCAGGCCGAGGGCGCGGCCTTCCCCGGCGACCATGCGGGCGACTTCGTCCGCGCCTTCGATCCTGAAATGGGTGTCGTCGGCCAGTCCGTCGGGGTAGGCGGGGAATTCGCCGGGCTCCAGGTGCATGAAGAACCGCCGGGAAGGCGCGTCTCCCAGCGAGCGGAGCCAGGCGTCCGTGCGCGCCTCCATATCGATGAAGGGAACCCCCGTCTCCGCCGCCGTCATGCGCGCGGCGGCGGGGTATTCGCCGTGGGTCGCGACGAGGACGCCGTCGGCGCCGAAGCGACGGCGAGCCACCGAGGAGAGCACGACGGGAATGCCGCCGCGCTCCCGCGCGAGGCGGACCATGAGGCGCAGGTTGTCCCGATACGGACCTTCCGCCGCCGCGAAGCGCACGGGATCTTCGGACTTCTGGTCGTTGTGGCCGAATTGGATCATCACGAAGTCGCCGGGCCGCAGCTCCGAAAGGATCGCGCCGAAGCGGCCCTCGTCCAGGAAGCTCTTGGTGCTGCGGCCGTTGACCGCGCGGTTTTCCACCCGCCAGGGCGCTTGGACGAATTCGGTCAGCCTCTGACCCCAGCCGGTCTGCGGCCAGGTATCCGCGCCGTTGGTCGCGCAGGTGGAATCGCCCGCGAGGAATAGTACCGGCATCTCCGTTCGCTCTAGCGCGCCAGCCAGCCGCCGTCCACCGCCACGGTGTACCCGTTTATGTAGTCGGAAGCGGCCGACGCCAGGAAGACTACCGTTCCCGCGAGGTCCCGGGGTTCGCCCCAACGGGCGGCGGGGATGCGCTCCAGGATGGTCGCGCTGCGCTCGGCGTCGGCGCGCAGCGGGGCGGTGTTGTCGGTGGCCATGTAGCCGGGGGCGATGGCGTTGGTGTTGATGCCGTGCTTGGCCCACTCGTTGGCCATCAGCATGGTGATGCCCTTCACGCCGCTCTTGCTGGCGGTGTAGGAGGGCACGCGGATGCCGCCCTGGAAGCTCAGCATGGACGCCACGTTGACGATCTTTCCGCCGGTTTTCTGGGCGATGTACTGCTTGGCGGCAGCCTGGCACATGAAGAACACAGTCTTGAGGTTGATGTTCATGACGTCGTCCCACTCGGCTTCGGTGAAGTCCACCGAATCGTTGCGCTTGATGATGCCGGCGTTGTTGACCACGATGTCCACATGGCCGAAGGCCGCGACGGCCTTCTGGAAGATGGCCGGGATCGGTTCGATCGACATCAGGTTCGCCTGCATGTAGGCGAATTTGCGTCCGAGTTTTTCGACCCGCGCCTTCGTCTCATCCGCGTCCGCGGGATAGCTCACGCCGAACACGTCGGCTCCCGCTTCCGCCAGGGCGATGGACATGCCCTGCCCGAGCCCGCGCTCGCAGCCGGTCACGAGCGCGACTTTCCCGTCCAGTTTGAATGAATCCAGTATTCCCGCCATCGTACTCTCCTACTTCAAGGTTTCAGGCGACACGAAATCCATGTCGTCGAAGGTCTGGTTCTCGCCGGCCATGCCCCAGATGAAGGTATAGCTTCCGGTGCCGACGCCCGAATGGATGGACCAGCTCGGGGAAATGACCGCCTGCTCGTTCGCGACCACGAGGTGGCGCGTCTGCGAAGGCTGTCCGTGCAGATGGAAAACACGAGCGTCGGCGGCCATGTCGAAGTACAG
>DPXI01000005.1 GCA_003527485.1 Treponema sp.
TCTTCCGCGAAGGCGTGCCCCCGACGGATGAGGACCTGGGCTGGCAGCTCCATTCGATCTGGCTGAAATTCGCGGCGGCCGAGGACGCCCAGGACGATTCGCTTGAAGCCTTCTTCAACGTCCAGGCGGCGCGCCGTGGCCTTGAAGCCTACGCCCGATTCATCGTTTCCGCCTCGCGGCGGCGGATGGCGGGCGACCGGGATTACTACCAGGACGTCGCGGCGGCGGGCAGAATCGCGGCCTACGTCGACGGTTACCTTTCGTTGCTGCTTTCGGAAAACCTGGAAGCGGGCGAACAGCGCTACCGAGAGGTATCCCGCCGCACCGCGACGGTGCGCGTCGCTTCCCTGGCGGCCCTCTCGCTCGTCGCCCTGCTTTCGGCCGTTTTCGCCATCGCCTTCTCCGGTTCGGTCGCGGCGCCGATACGCCGTCTGGCCGAAGCCTCCGCCCGCATCGCGGAGGGGGACCTGGACGTCGAGGAGGTCGTCGCCATGACGGGCGACGAGGTCGAAACGCTTGCCCGTTCGTTCAACGCGATGAGCCGCAATATCCGGGCGATGGTGGAGGACCTGCGGGGCAAGGCGGAACTTGAACGCAAGCTGCGCGAGGAGGAAGGCGAATTGATGCGGACGGAGGCGGCCCTGAAGTCCGCGCAGTTCGCGAACCTCCAGGACCAGATCAGGCCGCATTTCCTTTTCAACGCGCTGAACACCATCGCGCGCACCGCCCTCTTCGAAGAAGCGCCGGAGACGGTGCGACTGACGCACGCCTTGGGGCGCCTGTTCCGCTATTCGCTCGGCTCTCCCGACGCCCTCGTGCCGATCAGCGAGGAGGCCGCCATCGTCCGCGAATACCTGGCCTTCCAGGAGCTCCGGTTCGGGGAGAGGCTCCGCTGGAACGTCTCGGTCAGCCCGAAGGCGGAGACCGCGCTCATTCCGCGCTTCACGCTCCAGCCTCTTGCCGAGAACGCCGTGCGGCACGGGATCGAACCGCTTGAAGACGGCGGATCGGTGTCGATCGAAGTGAGGAAGAGGAAGGACCGGATCTTCATCGTGGTACGCGATACGGGCATCGGTATGGATGCCCGGAAGGCCAGGACGCTGACGTCCAGCGAAGCATCCGGCGGGAGCGCGGGCGGGAACGCGGGCGCGGGCGGCATCGGCATTTCGAACGTCGCCGCCCGGCTGGCCCTCCGCTACGGGAAAGCCGGCCGCATTTCGGTTTCGAGCTCGGACGGAAAGGGGACGACGGTCCATGTTTCCATTCCCGTGGAAGGGGAGCCGAAGGGATGACCGCGCATATCCTGATCGCGGACGACGAGGAGCTCGAACGGCGGGCCCTCCGCAAGATAATCGGGGAAATCGAAGGGCTGGACGCTGTCGTCTCCGAAGCGGCCAACGGCAGGCAGGCCGTGGACGCGGCGTCGGCGGAGTCGCCCGATCTGGTCCTGCTGGATATCCGCATGCCGGGCATGGACGGATTGCAGGCGGCGCGCGAAATACGCCGGGCGTCTCCCGAGACCCGGGTGATTTTCGTGACGGCCTTCGACAGTTTCGACTATGCCCGGGAAGCCCTGCGCCTGGGCGTTGACGAGTTCCTGGTGAAGCCCGCCGAAAGCGCAACGGTGAAGGAGACGGTCCTGAGGGCGCTCGGGCATTTGGCCGAAGACCGGAACGCCGCCAGGGGAGAGCGGGAAGCGCGCGAGGAACGGGAGCGGGCCCTGTCCCTCCTGGAACGCGAATTGCGCGCTTCCCTGGACAGGGGAACCGTGGACGGTTCGCGGCTGGATTCCTTCCTCGCCCTCCGCCGTCTCGGCGACGGGGAGCGTCTGGCGCTCGTGATCCGGCCTGCAGGTTCCGCGCGCCGGGACCCGTCGTCGCAAGCAACGTACGCGTCGCAAGCAACGTATGCGTTGCAAGCAACGTACGCGGTAAGAGCCACGTACGCGTCGCGCCTTGCGGAACTGGCCGAGAGGGTGCTGCGGCTGGACGGCTGGTACGCGCTGAGCGGCGCGGACAAGGTTGAAGCGCGGATCGCCGCCGCCGCCCCCCGGTCAACCGACACCCTCAGCCTGGACCGGGCACGCGCGGCGCTGGAGCGGATCGCCGCGGAGGCCGTTTCGGCACTCGGCCTCCGCGTCCGCATCGGCGCCTCCCCCTCGTTCCCCGCGGACGGGCCGGAACTCTTTACTGCGGCCCGGGATGCCGCCTCCCTCGCGCGGCTGGATGAACCCGTGGTCCTGCTGGTGCCCGCCCGCGGCGAGGTCGGACCGGAAGTCGCTTCGTCCGCTTCCGCGGCCAAGGCCATCGTCGACCGCGCGCTGGAATACATGCGGTCCCGCCTCGCGGACGACCTGTCGCTGTCCGATGTCGCGGAGGCCGTGGGTTATTCGCCCTTCTACCTGTCCCGCCTTTTCGGCCTGAACGGCGGCGACGGTTTCGTGCAGGCGTATACCCGGTTGCGGCTGGACGCGTCCAAGGCTCTTCTCAGGACGGGCCGCTACAGCGTGAAGGAAGCCTGCGCCCTCGTCGGTTTCAGGGACCAGGCGTACTTCGCCCGCGTGTTCCGCAAGCGGGAAGGCTGCGCGCCCGCCGAATTCATCGCAAGAATGTCCGGCAATTGACAAGAATCTCCTGCGCGGGATTCGGGGAACGGATCTATGCTGAATCGGGGCCACAACGCCCACATGAGAAGGAGGATCCATGAAACTGTCCAAATTCGCCCTCGCCGCCCTCGCGACCCTGACGCTCGCGACCTTCGCGTTCGCCGAGGGCCAGAAAGATGCCGGCTCGGCCGCCGCTCCCGCCGCCGTCAAGCCGATCGTGCTCAGGCTCGCCGAGACCCACCCCGTCGATTATCCGACCACCAAGGGCGACATGAAGTTCGCCGAGCTCGTGAAGGAAAGAACCGGCGGCCGCATCGTCATCGAGGTCTATCCCGGCTCGCAGCTCGGCCAGGAGAAGGCCGTCATCGAGCAGGTCCAGTTCGGCGCCATCGATTTCACCCGCGTCAGCGTGTCGCCCCTGGCTGCCTTCGTGAAGCTCTTCGACACCCTGCAGCTCCCCTACCTCTACCGTTCCGAAGACCATATGTGGAAGGTCTTGCTCGGCCCGATCGGCAAGGAGCTCTTCGCTTCCCTCGAACCCGCCAACTTCATCGGCATCGGCTGGTTCGAGCCCGGCGCCCGCAACTTCTACAATTCCAAGCGCCCCGTCTCCAAGCCCGAGGATCTGGCCGGCCTGAAGATCCGCGTCCAGGAATCCGAGCTCATGGTGGGCCTGGTGAGCGCCTTCGGCGCGGTCGCCACTCCGATGCCGTACGGCGAAGTCTATTCCGGCCTCCAGACCGGAGTCATCGACGGCGCCGAGAACAACTGGCCCAGCTACGAGTCCACGAGCCACTTCGAAGTAGCCAAGTACTACACCCTGGACGAGCATACCCGGGTTCCGGAAATCATCATCGGTTCCAAGATCTCCCTGCAGAAGCTTTCCGCCGAGGACCAGGCGATCATCAAGCAGGCCGCTCTCGACGCCATTCCCTATCAGCGCCAGCTTTGGGCCGAACGCGAGAAGGCTTCCGAAGCCAAAGTCCGCGCCGGCGGCAGCATCATCACCAAGATCGATGACAAGGCTCCCTGGCAGGCGAGGATGCAGGTCCTGTACGCCAAGCAGTCCAACGAGATCCAGGCCCTGATCAAGCGGATCAACGAGGTAAAGTAACCCCGTCCTGGTACCTATCCGGCCCGACCGCGAGCGTTCAGCCCCGGTCGGGCTTTTTTTCGAGGCGAGAGCATGCTCAAGAACATCGTCCGCATATTCAACCTTATCCATATCGGGATGGTGTACCTCGCGAAGGCCATGATAGTCGCGATGGTCCTCATCACCTTCACGAACGTCGTGCTCCGCTACGGCTTCAATTCGGGCCTCATCTGGTCCGAGGAAGTCTCCCTCCTGCTGGCCGTCTGGTTCATCTTCATCGCGATGGGCCTGGGCGTGAAGCAGGGCCTTCACATCAACATCTCGCTTTTCGACGTCGCCAAGATGCCCAAGTGGCTGGACGCCGCGCTCACCCGGTTGCGGGATCTGGTCGTCATCGCCGTCGGCATCATCATGCTGCGTTACGGCTGGACGCTCGTCGGCTTCACGATGAAATCCATCATGCCGGCCACCAACTGGCCCGCCGGCTGGCTGTACGCTTCCGTTCCCTTCAGCGCGGTCATCATCCTGTACGAAGCCCTCACCCAGTTGTTCCGGATCGATACCAACGATGCCGCGGTCGACGCCTTCCTCTCCGGCAAGGGGCCGTTCTCCGC
>DPXI01000130.1 GCA_003527485.1 Treponema sp.
CTTTTTGGAGAGTTCGCAGGCCATGACTTTCTCCACATCGGAAAGGAGAGCCGTTTCGATGATCACCTTGAGCACGGTATCCGCCTTCGTGGCTTCGCGTACCGCCCGGATGTCCGCTTCCACCCCGGCGAGGTCCCCGGATTTGAGTAGGCCGACGTTAATGACCATGTCTATCTCGGACGCTCCGCATCTGATGGCTTCCCCGGCCTCAAAGGCCTTCGCCGCGCTGGTCATGGCGCCGAGGGGGAAACCCACGACCGAGCAGACTTTGACGGCCGTGCCCTTCAGCCTCCGGGCGACGTAAGCCACACGGCCGGAGTTGACGCAGACCCCGTAGAAGCCGTAGCGGAGCGCTTCCTCGCAAAGCTGGTCAAAGGCGGCCGTCGCGGCCTCGGGACGAAGCATGGTGTGGTCAATGTACTTCGCGATGTCCTCGGGAGAGATCTTCGCTGCCGGTCGTTCGTCTTCCATGTGTTCGGAGCCTCCTCGCTCGAATGCGCCCGCGTCGCGGAGCGCCTTTGACTTCAATGCATTTCCCGTCCGCCGGTTACGTTGAAAGCCTGCCCGGTGCAATAATCCCCGTCCAGAGTGAGGAATTTCACGAAGGCCACCACATCGTCGATCCTGCAGAGCCTCCCCAAAGGCACCTTGGCGGTGAACTGCTTGACCACCGCCTCCTCCTCCATCTTGAGATTCTCCGAATAGCCCTTGCTCACGACGCCCCAGACGCCCGTCTTCTCGACGATGCCGGGGCAGAGGCAATTGACCTTGATGTTGTCCTTTGCGAGTTCGAAGCCCATCGCCTGCGTCATCGCGATGATGGCGCCCTTGGCGCCTGAATAGGCGGCCATGATTGCCGATCCCGTCTTTCCGGACTTGGAGGAGAAATTGATGATCCGGCCATCGCCGTACTTCCTCATGGTTTCGAGGGCGGCCTGGGCGCACCAGACCGAACCGTTGACGTTGATCCGGTGCATCCGGTCCAGGCGCTCGGGCGTGATCTCCGCGAAAGCCTGCTGATCGACGGCGCCCGCCACGTTGGCGAGGGCGAAGACGTCGCCGAGTTTCACGGCTATATCCCCGAAACAGGCCTTGACGGCCTTCTGATCGGTGATGTCGAGGACGTAACTCCGGACTGACGCCCCCGTCTTCGCCAAGCGCTCAGCCTCGGCTTCGACCGCGGGATCGATGTCGATCATCGCCACCTTTGCGCCGAGGGCCAGGTACATTTCGGCTATACCCAGACCGATGCTCTTGGCCGAACCGGTTACGACGCAGGTCCTGCCTCTCAAATCGACACTCATGATCGTCTCCTTGGCGCCTATATCAGCATACCGCCGGTGATATCGATGACCGTACCGATAATATTGAACGACTTCTCCGAAGCGAGGAAAGCGACCGCGTAGCCGATCTCGACGGGCAGGGCGAAACGGCCGGATGGAATGCGCGCCTCGTAGGACCTTTTCACCTCGGGGTCGGTCCACTTGTCCTCATTGATCGGCGTGCGGACCATGCCGGGCGCGATCGCGTTGGCGCGTATGCCGTGGGGAAGCAGTTCCCGCGCCAGTGTCTTGGTCAGCATATTGAGGCCCGCTTTTGCCGAGGCGTAATGCGCGTGCCCCCCCGTGGTGTAACCGAGACTCGACTTGGAGGAGAGATTGATCAAATTGCCGCGTATTCCGGCTTCGACCATGTGCCGGGCCACCCGCACGCTGAGCATGAAAGGGCCGTTGAGGTTGGTGTCGATCACCTTCTCCCAATTGCCGTCGGGCATGTCCAGGAGGTCCTCGGTAGGCCAGACGCCCGCGTTGTTCACGAGGATGTCGATGTGCCCGAAGGCCGAAATGACTTCCGCCACCATCCTGTCGATGTCGTCGACCTTTGAAACGTCGGCGTAGAAAGCTTGGCAACAGGTACCGTGCTTCAGGTTGAGTTCATCCGCGAAGGCGACCGCCTCATCTTTCTTGCTCTTATAATTGATCGCGACCTCGACGCCTTCCTGCGCCAGGGCATCGCAGATACCGGCGCCGATCCCCGATCCGCCGCCGGTTACGAGCGCGACCTTACCCTTTAAACAAAGGTCCATAAATACTATCCTTTACTGTCATCTCAGCTTGCATTATATATAGCGCTATATATAATGCTTTTGTCAAGCTTTTCCCGAACTTTTATCTAGATGCAGCGGGCATGATGGGAAGGAGCAGCTTTTCAAGCCGACCAAGGAGCGTTCTGCATGAAACAGGATCCGTCACTGTCCAGTCCCGGGAAGCCCGTCATGACGCAATCCGCCGGGAATTCCTATCTATATGAGAAAATCTACTTGGAACTCAAGAACGAAATCCTTGCTGGCACCTATGCCGAGGGCGACTGGTTCCCCCCGGAACGCACCCTGAAGGACCGATTCGGGACCACCCACCTCACCGTAAGGAATGCCCTCGCCAAGCTCGTGCTCGAAGGCTATATCGAGCGCTATAGCGGAAAAGGCACAATTGTGATCTATTCGCGCAAGAAACCCAATGCGGAAGTTCCTCTGCTGCATTTCCCCTACGCCCAGCTCATCCTCNNCTCCATCGGGGGGATCCCGACATGGAGAAGGCCCTCTACATGGCCGCGAGCAAGGATGATGCCCTCGCGATCCTGCAGCCCCTGCAGACTCCGACCTCCCTGGCCTATTCGGGCATGGAGCTGAAGAACACCATCCTTATAAGCGAAGGCGGCTCCGCGTCGAACTTCCCGCTTATCCGGATCGATAGCGCTTCAGGTTCGAGGGATGCGGTCAAACTGTTCCTGAAGCGTGGCTATCGGGACATCGCGCTCATCGTTTCCCCCTCCGGAGTCCCGGGCTTCAGGGAAGGATGGGCGAATGAGCTATCGTCGGCCGGAATAGAGGCGGGGCCCGCATTGCAGGCAAGCTGCGTGGACAATGTGGACTCGGCCGCGTCCGCTACCCTGGCCCTATTCGCGCGCCGTCCATCGTGCAAGGCTTTCCTCTGCGGTTCGGACCGAATCGCGGCAGGCGTGATCCGAGCTTCGCGGATCAAGAATTTGTATCCCGGAGCGGATTACGGAGTCATCGGCTACGGCGATACCGGCCTTGCGGAATCCCTGGACCTGACGTCCATCGATCCGCGTATGTCCTCCATCGGAGAGCTCGTCGCGGTCGCGGTCGCCGAGGGCATGCGCCTGGGCAGGCTTGCCGACGTCACCCAAAGCGTCGTCCCGCGCATCATCATTCGAGCATCCACTTTAGGTCAGCACATGCCGGCGCCCGCATAGAATAGCCAAGATCCGCTGCCGGCAATACTTTCACATTCTTTATATTTGCGTATTATTATCGAAAACACTACCAATGGCAAGGATTATTGACAACCGTTAATTACTAGCTTATATTCTGACTAATGTTATCACTACATCCCGCAAATTCATCGTCGAAGGCGATTCCCGAAGGGGGAGGAACGACCATGGCTATCCCGAAGGAGAAACTTGAGGAACTCTACCTGAAGATGGTGCAGACGCGTCGTTTCGAGGAAACGGCCGCGAGGCTATTCACGGAAGGGAAAGTGCACGGCACCGCCCATTTCTGCATAGGCGAGGAAGCGACCGGAGTCGGGGTCTGCTCGGCTCTGGCCGCCGGGGATCTCATCGCCCAAACCCATCGCGGCCACAACCAAGCCATCGGCAAGGGAATGAATATAGACAGGATGATGGCCGAATTCCTCGGCAAGGAGAGCGGATATTGCCACGGCAGGGGCGGGTGCATGCACATAGCCGATTACAGTTCGGGCAGCCTCGGCGCGAACGGCATCGTCGGCGGCGGCATCCCCATCGCCGTCGGGGCAGCCTTCGCCCTGCATTACCGCAAGGTCGACGCGATCACGGTCTGTTTCTTCGGCGACGGAGCCGCCAATGAAGGAGCCTTCCATGAAGCCCTCAACCTCGCATCGGTCTGGAAACTCCCCATCCTCTTCGTGTGCGTCAACAATTATTACGCCATGTCGACGCCCCTCGGCGAGCATATGAACATAGAGGACATCTCCCTACGTGCCGGAAGCTACGGAATCCGCGGACAATCGATGGACGGGAACGACGT
>DPXI01000042.1 GCA_003527485.1 Treponema sp.
TGATGGACGGCGATCCGTCCGGCTACAACCTGATCATGTACGGCTCCATCCAGGTCATGAAGGGCATCAAGACTCCGCAGCAGGCCGCCGACGAAATGGCCGCCGGCCTGGCCAAGTGGTATAAACCCTCGATGTAAGCCCGGGAGGGGAGAGGAGGAGGCTGACCGCCCCCTCCTCTCCCCCTCCGACGGGCACGGAGCTTGACGATGATCGATTTCAACATCCGGAGCCGGGGCAAGGCCCTGCTCGGCGAAGCCCCGCGCTGGGCTCCCTACCTGATCCCCGCGCTCGTCCTGTACTCGACCTTCATGGCCTTCCCCCTCTTCGACTCGGTACGCCTGTCCTTCTTCCGGGCGGGCGCCGTCGGATCCAGGGAGTTCATCGGCTTCGACAATTACGTGCGGCTCTTCGCCGTCAAGGAGAACGCCCTCCGTTACTGGAGCGCCTTCGCCAATACCTGGTATTTCTTTTTCGTCCATATGGCCGTGCAGAACGTGCTCGGCATCCTATTCGCGGTCCTCCTCATGGAGAAGGGCCTCCGCGGCGCGTCCTTTTACCGCACCGTGATCTTCATTCCGGCGACCCTCGCGGTGCTCGTCGTCGGCTACCTCTGGAAGCTCATCCTGAATCCCCAATGGGGCGCGCTCACCCTCTTCCTCAAGGGCGTCAGCCTGGATTTCCTGGCCGAACCCTGGCTCGGGGAGCCCAAATACGCGCTCACCGCCGTCTCCCTCGTCTCCGCCTGGCAGTGGGTCGGCATGCCGACCATGATGTTCCTGGCCGGGATCCAGAACATACCGGACGACATGTACGAATCCGCCGAGATCGCGGGCGCCTCCAAATTGCAATCGTTCCGCTACATCACCCTTCCGATGCTCCGTCCGGTGCTCGGCATAGTCGCGATCCTCACCTTCGTCGGCAATTTCAACGCCTTCGACGCGGTGTTCGCCATGGAGAACGTCAACGGCGCGCCGCTGTATTCCACGGACATCATGGGGACTTTTTTCTACCGGGTCGGCATCGCCGGGCAGCATCCGGTCAGCATCCCCGATCCCGGCATGGGCGCCGCTGTCGCCACGACGACCTTCGCGGTGCTCGCCCTCGGCGCGGCCCTGATCCTCAAGGCGACCCGCGAGGATACGGCGGGCGCGGAACCGGCCGGCCGGAAACCGAAGTGAGGAAAACCGCATGAAATCCTTAAGACGCGCGCGCCGCGCCGGCTCGAACACCCTGGCGCATATAGTGCTTTCGACCTGGACGGTCCTGGTCCTGTTCCCGCTGTGGACGATGATCGCCAACTCGTTCAAATTCAAATACGACATTTACAAGGATCCCTTCGGATTGCCCGTCAAATGGAATTTCGACAGCTACCTTTCGGTGCTCCGCGACAGCGACTTCATCCGCTTCTTCCGCAACAGCCTGGTCGTCACCGTGGGGTCCATCGCCGCGGTCCTCTTCTTCGGCGCCCTCGCGGCTTACGCGCTGGCCAACTGGAGGGCGAAACCGTCCCGCTGGATCTACGCGTTCTTCATCGCAGGCATGATGCTGCCCATCAAGATCGGCTCGATACGCCTGCTGCAGATGGTGAAGGCGCTCGGCCTCATCGACACGATCTGGAGCCTGTATCCGGTCTACATTTCCATGGGCCTGCCGGTCGCCGTCTTCGTGCTCACCGAATTCATACGGGAGATACCCCGGGAACTCACCGAGGCCGCGGTCATAGACGGTGCCGGACGCTTCAGGATCTTCCGGTCGATCATCGTCCACCTGCTCCGCCCGGCGCTCGCGACCGTCGCCATCTTCAACCTGGTCCCCTTCTGGAACGACCTCTGGTTCCCTCTGATTTTCATCAGCGACGACAGGCACAAGACCCTGCTGCTCGGCGTGACCCGCCTGTTCGGCCAGTACCAGACGGACTGGTCCAAGATACTCGCGGTCCTGACCCTGGCGGCGGTGCCGGTCATACTGCTGTACCTCTCCATGTCCAAGCAGTTCATCAAGGGGCTGACGGCGGGAGCGGTGAAGGGGTAGCGGACGCGGCGGGCGGCTACCGGGCGCCGGCCTCTCCGCGAATCTCTTTCATGTCGTTCCCCGAAGCTCTTGCGTGGGGGACACGGTTCTTCACGGAAAAGGAATCAAAGCTGGATTCGAGGCTCATCAATAGTTCGTGGCGCACATGGAATTGATTGCTTATCGACTCATTCATGCATAGACTATATCATCTTCTCCATATATATAATATCGAAATATTTACCAAACTTATTTCCAGCCTTTCTTAATCTTCCATACTCTTCAAATCCATGCTTTATATGAAATATTATGCTGCCTATATTATCCGATGAAATATTGGCAACCAATTTCTTCACTCCGAGATTTCTTGCATCATCAATTAATTTATTTAATGCGCAAGTTCCAATACCCATTCCCGTATTGTCCTTATGAATAAAATACGTAATCTCTGCAACTTCTTTGAATGTATCAATAGGCATTAATGGCTCGAGCATGCAAAAACCAACAACGTTCTTTTTGCTATTAAGAATTGCATATCCTGGATACTTATCGATATCTCCAACGAAATTCTCGAAAAAACAATTCTCTACAATCTTATCACGATAGGCGGCAAGGGAATTTTCTATATAATAATTGAAAATCGCAATAACCGCATTTTGATGTTTGGCATCCAGTCGTTCAAATGAATAATCTTCCATCGGTCCCCCAAATATTACTTGCTGGTTGTCTTCAGGTTCAAAAATACCATATTCATAGTCATCGCTGCGACATCCGTCTCAGTGGCATACTGTTCCCGAATGCCGCGGCGCGTCCGATTGCCCGCCCCGGGTTCCGGCGATCTTCCCGACTCTACTTCGACACGGGAAAAACCAGTCTGAGGCCGAAATCCGGACCGAAGACGCCGCGCCATATCGTCCTGCCCCCCGCCAGCGGGAAATCCGGACCGCCGCCGATGCAGGCGCGCGCCTGGGGTTCCATGTAGAACGGGCCGCCGGGTTTCCCGAGGCGTATGCCGGCTTCAAGAAACGCCCAGGCGCGCAGGCTGTAATGACCGGATCCGCCCGAGGGATATACGCCGAACCAACCGGCCGCGGCGCCGGCGCCCAAGAACAGCCCCGCGACGCCGGGCCTCAGGCGAAGGATGCCGCCGGCGTCCATCTGCGCAAGCGCGCCGTCATCGGGAGAAGAAAAATAAACCTCGCCCTCAGCGGCCCACGTCAAGGCGCCGCTTACGGGGCGCTCGAAGCCGCCCCGCAGATGGACCGCCTTCACGGCGGCTCCGGTCAAGAGGGAAAGGGAATCGACATAGAGGGTCGCCGCCGCGGCAGGCGCCGAGGCGGCCGCCGCGGCGGGTACCTCGGCCGCGGTCTTCTCCCGCGCAATAAGGGTTTGCCCAGGAACGAGGAAGAGGACCGCGCAGAGCGCGCTAATGATCAAGGGCACGTTCTACCGCCTTCACGAACGCGATCGAGGAGTAGGTGACACCGCTCACGACGTCGACGTCCAAAGACTGCTTTTCGATAACCTCGTCCCGGATGGGCAGGAAGAA
>DPXI01000071.1 GCA_003527485.1 Treponema sp.
CCGCGGACGGGCTACCGCCCGCGTTGTCTGGAATGGAGTCCAGGAAAGCGCCGAAATCCAAGGCGGCGGCGTCGGCTTCCCCGGCGGGAGGCGCGGATTCTTCGACCTGGAGCATGGACGCGAGATCCGCATCCATACCGGCCTCCGGCATGGGCAGGTCCTGAAACGCTTCCCCGCGGGCGGCAAGGGTCGCAGCCTCGCCGGCGACGGCCCTGAAAGTTGAGCGGAAACGTTCGAGCTCCGGCACGGAAGGCATGATCAAGATATTGAAGCATCGTCCGATAATTGTAAAGAACGTATGAAACGCTTGATCGCGCTTGTTTTCGCCACAATGCTGTCCGTCTCGCTTTCCGCGGTGGATCTGGAATCCTTCCGGTTCAACGAACGGCTCCTCAACCTCGCCGCTCCTTCGGCGCCGGAATTGTTCGAGGACGCGATGATATTCACCGCTTCCTCCAAGGCCCGACGCGTAGGTATCGCGTTCGGCCATGAGGGCTACGCCCGCGTCCACTGGTTCAAGAAACTGATGAAACCCGTGGACGACACCGAGGCGGTCATGGCGATGCAGGCATCGGGAGCGACGCAGGCATCGGGAGCGGCGAAGCCGTCCGCGAAGGCGAAGGCGAAAGAGCCTGCGTCGCGGGACTCGGGCATACTTTTCTATGTCTACCAGTTCCCCGCGGGAGCCACGGAACTGCGCTACCGGCTGGTGGTCGACGGCCTCTGGACGGTGGACCCCTGGAATCCCGTCCGACGCATCGATCCCGCCTCGGGCATCGCCCATTCCGTCGTCGCCCTTCCCGCGGCCGTCGCGCGGGGCGACAGCGCCGCAGAACCGGGGGCGTTACGCCTGCATTACGAGACGGCGAGCGGCGAATCGGTGACGGTCGCCGGCAGCTTCAACGCCTGGGATCCGTTCATGTACGAACTGGTCGAAGCATCCCCCGGAAACTACGCGCTCACCCTGCCGCTCCCTCCAGGAACCTACCGCTACGCCTTCTTCCATCGCGGCGAACGCATCCTGGATCCGCATAATTCCCGGAAGGTCTATGCCGTCGACGGCAAAACCGCTTCGGAGGCGATCATCCGCTGAGCGGCCTCCCGTGCGCGTCCCGTGCGGCGTCCCGTGCGGCGTCCCGTGATGCCGCCGCCGTTGTCATCGCCCCGCTGAAATCCGTTCCAGGAAGGCGGCGACCTCGGATCCGTCGGGGGGACAGCCGCCGAGCGCGTTCGCCGAAGCCGAGGCGCAGAGTCCGCAGCCTATTCCGTTCCACTCCACGCCCCTGAAATCCCGGCCGACGGCGATGCGCCGCTCGTGCTTCGCGCCCAGCGCCGCATCCAGGCGGTCCAGAAGGCCACGCTCGTCCAGGCGCGCGAGGCCGTGGATCAGGGCGGCGTAGCAGGCCGAACAGGCCGACCGTTCTTCGACCCTGGCGGCAAGGGAACGGAGGCGGCCGGAGCGGGGAGGGACGGCGGAGGCCATCGCAGCATCGCCGATCTCGGTGATTACGGCCGCCGCCAGGTCCGCGCTGCCCACGCCGTACTTTTCGGCCAGGCGTATATACGGCACGTCGTCGATCTCGTGGCCCATGAGCCGGCAGGCGTACGCGTCCATGAGCACCGGATCCAGGGCCGCGACGAGGCGGTCCATCCGCACGGGATTTCCCCCTTCCTCGAAATCCAGATCCCCGCAGATAGCGTCGGTCAGGATGAAACCGGGCTTGAGGACGCGATTCAGGCGCGCGATGGGCTCGTGCAACCCGATCTCGTGGAAACGGCTCTTCTCGTCATCCGGCATGCAACCCTTCAGGTTCTTCAGCGCGCAGGTCACGACGGTCTGGCAATGGCCCTTCAGGACCGGAAGGTTGATCATAAAACCCGCGGCCATGGCCGCGTCGCAGACCGCGATGCGCTGCCCGCCGCCCGCGTCGTAGCGTTTCCATGAATCCCGCTGGAGGTCCACGAGGGGCACGCCGATCCGTCCGGAAAGGTCCCGGTAGCCCGCGGCGCCGAATGCCCGGGAGGTGGCGTCCCCGACCCAGGAGCCCTCCATGATCACGAAGCGGTCGAAACCCTTTTTCCGCAGCCAGCCGACGCAGCCTTCGACGATGCCGGGATGGGTGACGGCCCCGGACGAGGCGTCCTTGGAAACCACCAGGTTGGGCTTGAAGGCGATCAGGGTTCCGCGGGGGATGAGCGCGTCGAGTCCGGCGGCTTCGAGCGCCAGTGCGGCCATCGCGGCAGGATCGGTCCCGTGTACGACGATGAGTTCGTGGCGTTGCATGCCGGCGAATATACCATATATAATTCCCGAAGCGAAAATGGCGGTTGCGGAAAAAACGCGCTTCGCGGCGAAACGGGGCGACAGGGAACTCCTTGGTTTATGCATCCTCGTCGGACTAGCGTTCACCGCGTGGAATATGGCGTCGCCCTTGGTGCCCCTGCTCCTGCTGCGGCTCAAAGCCACTCCGAGCCTTCTGGGCGCGATCGTCAGCGTGAGCGCGGGCGGTTCCCTCCTGGCCGCTGTGCCCGCCGGCGTCCTCGCCGGCAAATGGGGAAGCGCCCGCCTCATGCGCATTTCCATGGCCCTCTCCGCGGCAGCCTGCCTCTTCCTCGCTTTCTTTCCGTCCATCCCCGCTCTTTTCGCCGGCCTCGCGTTCATGGAGATCGGAAAAATCGCCTTCATCGTCGGCGCGCAGGCGCATATCGGCAACCTGGGCCCGGACCGCGACCTCAGCCTGGACTACGGCTGGTACGGGATGGCGGCCGCGCTAGGCCAGCTCATCGGCCCCTTCACGGCGGGCCTGCTGATGGACCACGCCGGCTACGCGACGACCTGGTTCCTGATAACCGCTATTTCGGCCTCGGTCGTCCTCATGCTGCCGGGTTTCATCTCCGATGTTCCGGTCGAAGCGAAATCGGCGGACGCGCCGGCGGACGCGCCCACGGGCGGGCCGGCAAAACGGAAGAACCTTCGCCACTACCTCAACGACTACGCGATCATCGCCATCATCGCCAGCTTCGCGGTCCTTTTCGCCGACGGTGCGCGCACGACCTTCTTCCCCGTCCTCATGACCGAATTCGGCTACTCGGCGACTGCCATCGGCTTCTTCATGTCCCTGCGCGCCCTGGTTTCGATGTCCGTGCGCGGCTTCATGGGGCGTTTCATCAAGGCCGTCGGCGGCCGCTTCCCGGCCCTCATCGCTTCGATCTTCCTCATGGCCGTCGGCATCGGCATCACCCCTTTCTGCCGGGGCTACCTGGCGCTTTCCCTCAATGCGGCCCTTGTCGGGATCGGCCTGGGACTCGCCCTGCCCCTGTCCATGGCGACTGTATCCGAAGGCGTGCCGCCCGAAGACCGCGCCCTCGCCCTAGGCATCCGGCTTACGGGAAACCGCCTGGCGCAATTGGCGAATCCGGTCTTCTTCGGCCTGCTCGCGCAGAACCTGGGTTTCGGTCCAGCGTTCATCGCCGGGGGCGTCGTCCTCGTCCTCTGCGCCCTGCCCATCCTGGCCTGGCGGCGGAAACTCAGGAATCCCGCCCCCTGATCCGTCCTTGAAAGCTATACGCGCGTATAGTATAATAATGGCATGTGCACCATTCTCGTAGGTACCTCCGGTTACGGTTATGTTGAATGGGTCGGCCCCGTTTACCCCGAAGGCACACGCCCGGACGAATTCCTTTCCCGCTACGCTTCCCTGTTTCCGACCGTGGAGCTCAACTTCTCCTACTATCGAATGCCGACGGCGGGACAGCTCGCGAAGATGCGGGAACAAGCGGGGCCCGCCCTCGTCTTCTCGGTCAAGGCGAACGAGGCGCTGACGCACAAGATCGAGGCCGCGACCTGGAAGGATGCCGCGCGGAACTTCATGGGCGCCCTGGAGCCCCTGCGCAAGGCGGAGCGGCTGGGCGCGGTGCTCCTGCAGTTTCCGTTCTCGTTCCATTACGAGGCCGAACGGCGGCGCTATCTGGACGGGGTGCTGGCGGAACTCGCGGGGCTGCCGCTCGCGGTGGAGTTCCGCAACCACGAATGGTACAACAACCGCGTCGTGGACGCCTTCCGATCGCGCGGCGTTGCGCTCGCCTCCATGGACCTGCCGGAGCTCAAGGGCCTGCCGCCGGTGATGGACGTGGTCACCGCCCCGCTCGCCTACGTCCGCTTCCACGGCAGGAACGGAGAAACCTGGTGGGGCTCGGATTCGGCGGCGCGCTACGACTACCTGTATTCGGACCTGGAGCTGGAAGCCTGGGCGGACCGGGTGAAGGGCATCGCCGCGCGAGCCGACCGCATCCTCGTCTATTTCAACAACCACCGGCGCGGCCAGGCGGTCGCGAACGCGCGGACCTTCACGACCATCCTGCGGCGCTCGGGACTCATCGCATGAAGACGGCCGCGAGCGTGGTCCACCTGAACGTGATCGACTTCCCGGCCTCCGTGGCCGTCGCGGCGGACCGTAGCCTGGCCGACCGCGCCTTCGTCGTCGCGCTCGCCTCCTCCGCCCGGGCCGTCGTGCTGGACGTATCGCGGCGGGCGCGGGAGGAAGGGCTCGCGGCGGGAATGCCGCTCGCGGCGGCGGAGCGGCGGGTCAAGGGCCTCCTCGTACTCCCGCCCGATCCCCGCGCCTGCGAACGCACGAACGCGCTGATGGAATCCATCGCCGCCCGCTTCGCGCCCCTCGTCCAGAACGATTCCGGCGGACACCTGTACCTGGATCTCGCGGGCACCTCCCGCCTGTTCGGACCCCACGTGGATTGCGCGGTCCGCATTCGGAACGAGATCCTGGAAGCGGCCGGCCTGGAACCCACGGTCGCCCTGGCGCGGAACCGGCTCGTCGCAAAGGTAGCCACCCGGAGCATCCGGCCGGCGGGGATCGCGTACATACGGGAAGGGGACGAGGCGGCCTTCCTCGCGCCCCAGGACGCCTTCCTGTTGCCGGGCGTCGGTCCCGCCGTCGCCCGCGTGCTGTCCGTCGCGGGCCTGCGCGAGATAGGCGAGCTCGCGCTGCTCTCGGACGAGGAGGCCCGCGCCCTCTTCGGCAAACGTGGATGCGCGCTACGGGACGCCGCGCGGGGCATCGACGAGTCCTCCGTCGCCCCCGGCGGGCTGGACGGGCGCCTCGTCCGCCGCCGCCTGGACTTCTCCGCGGACGTACTGGACGAATCGGTGATCCGGGGAGCGATCGTCGCCCTCGCGGAGGACGCGGGCCTGGAACTCCGGCTTTCCCGCCTTGCGGCCTCGCGCCTCGGCCTCTCCGTCTCCTACGCCGACGGCGCGCGCGGCGAGGCGGAGGAACGCTCCCGCCGTCCCCTCGTGCTGGACGCCGAGCTCATCGCCGCGGCCGACCGCGCCTACTCCCGCGCCGCTTTCCGCCGCGTCCGCGTGCGTTCGCTTTCCCTCGCGCTTTCCGGTCTCGCGCCCGCACGCCGGGAGCCCGACCTCTTCATCCCCGAGGGCCCCAGCCGGCTGGAACGGCTGCAGGACGCGGTCGACGCCTCGCGGCGCCGTTTCGGCCCCGCCGCCGTCACCCGCGCCGTCGCCCTGGCCGCGGCCGGCGTTGCGGGCGCCGCGGGCGCGGCCGCCAAGGAAGCGGGCGCCGCGGGAGCGAATACCGGCTTCGGAGCCGCCGGCTCTGCGGCCCTTCCCCTCCATGCGTAGCCGACTCGGCATCCGCTCGGCCTATTCCCTGCTGTACGGGGTCGCCCGTCCCGAAGAGCTCGCCGCGCGCGCGGCCTCCTACGGCGCTTCCGCCCTTTCCGTCACCGACCGTGACAACCTGTACGGCGTCCATTCGATCATCGCGGCCGCCAAGGAAGCGGGCCTGCGCCCCGTCATCGGCGCGGAATTGACCGCGGCGCGCTCGCTCGCGGGGCGCCCGCGGGGCGCATCCGGCTCGCAAGACGCACCCGGCTCACGGGGCGCATCCGGCTCGCACGGCGCATCCGGCTCGCGGGACGCGCCCGGCACGCCGCCGCCGAAAGCGGGAAGCGTTTTCGCCTTCGTGAGGGACCGGACGGGTTTCGCCCGGCTCTGCGAGCTTCTCACCCTCGCAAAGAGCGCGGCCGCGGCCGCGGGAGGCGCGGGCGTGGGCGTGGGTGCGGCCGCGGGAGGCACCCCCTTCGACCTGTGCGCCGCGCTGCGGAAGGACGCCGCGGGGCTCGTGCTCGCCACGGGTGATCCGGAACTCCTGGCAGCCCTCGCGGACCGGGTACCGACCCTGTACGCTGCCGTCACGCCGCGCTCGCTCCGCGCCGTCTCGCCCGCGCGCGCTCTCGGCATTCCGCTCATCGCGCTGGACGACGCGACCTTCCTGGATACGGACGACTTCGCCGTGCATGCCGTCCTCCGCGCCGTCGCGCTGGGAAAGACGGTGGGCAGCTTTGCCGCGGAAGGAGACCGGGCCGCGCCGGACGAGCTTTTCCTTCCCGCTCCCGAGTTCGAGCGGCGCCTGGCCTCATGGCCCGAGGCCCTCAGGGCGACGGACGAGGTCGCCGATGCCTGCCGCTTCGACACGGTCTTCGACGGCTTCGTCTTCCCCGGCTACGCTCCGGGTGACGGAGCGGAACCTGCGGATCCAGTAGATCCGGCTGCGGATCCGGCGGATCCGGCTGCGGATCAGGTAGATCCGGCGGCGACGCTGCGGCGGCGCGTGATCGACGGAGCAGAGGAGCGCTACGGGGAATTGTCCGACGCGATCGCGGAGCGGATAGACTACGAGCTGGACATCATCGAGCGCAAAGGCTTTTCGCCCTACTTCCTCGTGATGGACGACATCGTCTCCATGGCCAGCCGGACCTGCGGCCGCGGCTCGGGCGCCGCCTCCATCGTCTCCTACGCGCTGTCGATCACCAACGTGGATCCCATCGCGCACAAGCTCTACTTCGAACGATTCCTCAACATGGCGCGGCAGGATCCGCCGGACATAGACGTGGACTTCGCCTGGGACGAACGCGACGAATTGATCAAGCGCGTGATCGCGCGCTTCGGCGCGGACCGCTGCGCGCGCGTCGCCAACCACAATACTTTCAGGCCGCGTTCGGCGCTGCGCGAGACGGCCAAGGCCTACGGGCTGGCGGACGGCGAGATCTCGCGCATGGAGCGCATCCTTTTCGAAATCGGGGAAGGTTCCGGTACGGCCGATCCCCTGTGGACCGAGATCCGATCCATCGCGCGCCGGATCGAAGGCCTGCCGCGCGGGCTTTCCATGCACTGCGGAGGCCTCGTGATCACCCCGGGGCCCATCCGCCGCTACGCTCCGATCGAGGCCTCGGCTGAAGGCTATCCGCTCCTGGCCTGGGAAAAGGAAGGCACGGAGGCGGCGGGCCTCGTGAAGATAGACCTCCTCGGCAACCGCTCCCTCGCGGTCATACGCGACGCCCTGGCGAACCTCGAAGAGCAGGGGATTCGCGTCGACACCGGTCTCTGGCGACCGGCCGAGGACGAAGCCACCGTCGCCGCGCTCGCGCGCGGCGATTCGCTCGGCGTCTTCTATATCGAATCCCCCGCGATGCGCCAGCTCCAGAAGAAAACCGGAAAAGGGGACTTCGAACATATCGTGATCCACAGTTCGATCATCCGCCCGGCGGCCAACAAATTCATCAGCGAATACGTGCGGCGCCTGAAGGGCGGAGCCTGGGAGCCGCTGCATCCGCGCCTGGCCTACATCCTGGACGAAACCTACGGCATCCTCTGCTACCAGGAGGACGTCTCCAAGACCGCCGTCGCCCTGGCCGGCTTCAACGAAGCGGACGCCGACAAGCTCAGGAAGGTCATCGCCAAGAAGGCCGGCGCCGCCAAGCTCGCCGAATACGAGGAGCGCTTTTTCTCGGGCTGCCGGGCGAACGGCGTCCTGGAGGGGACGATTAAGGAAGTCTGGGCGATGATGCTCTCGTTCGACGGCTACAGCTTCTGCAAGCCGCACTCCGCCTCCTACGCGATGGTATCCTTCCAGTCGGCCTGGCTCCGCGTCCATCATCCCGCGCCTTTCATGGCCGCCGTCCTGTCCAACCAGGGCGGCTACTACCGGCCTCAAGCTTACGTCAGCGAAGCCCGCCGCATGGGCCTGACCGTCGTCGGCCCGGACGCCAACCGGAGCCGCTACCGCTACCGCGGCGAAGGAAGCGAGCTCGTCGTCGGCCTCATGGCCATCGCGAAACTTTCCCGGACCGCCGCCGACGCCCTGCTCGCCGAACGGGACCGGCGCGGCCCCTTCGCCGACCTCCCGGATTTTTCCCGCCGCCTCCGCCTTTCCCGCGACGACCTCGTATCCCTGACGGCGGCGGGCGTCTTCGATTCGCTCTCCGCCGGACGCAGTCGCGCCCTGCAGGCCCGCGCCCTGCTCTTCGCCGCCGGAGCCGCAGGTTCTACCGGCTCCGCCGGATCCGCCGACCGCGGGGGCGGCCAGGGCGGCCAAGGCGCCCTCTTCGCCGCGGAAAAGCCCGCTCCCTTCCTCGCCCCCGCGCCCGCCCCGCCTGCGCCCTTCCTCGCCCCCGCGCCCGCCCCACCAGCCTCGGGTGGGCCAAACCCGCCTACGCCCGCCCCGCCCGCACCCGCGCTAGCCGCCATCGCCCCCGCGCCCGCCGACTTCGCCATCCGCAACGCGCGCCGCTCCGAGAACGAGCTGCACGAAGAATACGCCGCCCTCGGCTTCCTGCGGGACCGCCATCCACTGTCCCTCTGGAGCGCCTCTCTCGCGCGCGTCCGCCGCGTCCTCGCCCGGGACCTGTCCCTCCATGTCGGCTCCCGCATCGGCCTCGTCGGCTGGCCCGTGACGCAGAAGGAGGTCTGGACCAAGGACGGCCTGGCCATGAACTTCGTCAGCTTCGAGGACGAGACCGCCCTGTTCGAAACCGTGCTCTTCCCCGAGGTCTACGACCGCTACCGCACTCTGCTCTTCGACCAGCGTCCGCTCCTCCTCTTCGGGAAGGTGGCGGACGACCAGGGGGCGCTCAGCGTGGAGCTTGAGAGGGTCGGGACGCTGGAGGGAACTGCCCTTGAGGAAGACGTCAGGAAGTCCGCTGCCCCGGGTATCGCGCAGGAATGCCCGCGGTCTTGAGCCGGATGATCGGAGCGTCCCGATCGGTCACGACATGGCTTCTTCAAAAGCCTTTATCATGACGTCCTTGTCCGGCTTCAGCCCTGTCCACATGGTGATGTTGAGAGCCGCCTGGTTGACCAGCATCTGCATGCCGCTCTGCCAGCGAAGGCCGCGCTTGTCGGCCTCCCGAAGGAAAGGAGTGAAGGCCGGATTCGGGATGACGTCCTGGACGTAGGTTCCCTCGGCGATGCTGTCGTAGTCGATATCCGGCTTGTCATCGACGTTCGGGTACAGGCCGATGGAGGTGGCGTTGACCAGGATGTCGGTGCCGGCGGGAATATTGTATTTGCCCACCCAGGGAACATAGTCGACCGCAACCGCGGTATTGTCCTTGAGTATCTTCACGAGGCTTTCCCCCAGCGCCATGTCTTTCGGAATGTTGACGATGGTCAGGCGGCGCGCTCTGGCCAGGGCCAGTTCCACGCAGATGGCCCGGGCGGCGCCGCCCGCGCCGAGCACCACCACATTCTTGTCCTTTGCGGCGACTCCGGCGTTTTCAAGGGCGATCATGAATCCCTGGCCGTCGGTATTTTCTCCGGTCAGCACGCCGTCGTCATTGATGATGGTATTCACCGCGCCGATCAGCTTGGCGCTGGCCGCCACCTTGTCGATATATTTCAACGCTTCGATCTTGTGGGGAATGGTGCAGTTGATGCCCCTGAACTTCATGGCCTTCAGGCCGAGGATGGCGTCTCCGAGTTTGCCCGGATCGACGTCGATCGTCAGGAAATGCCAGCGCTCAAGCCCCAGATCGCGGAACGCCGCTTCCTGGATTACCACGCCGGGATTCTCCGCCGCCGGATGTCCGAAAACGCCGACGAGATTGTCCAGGTAATTCTGTTCTTTCATGTTCATCTCCTCCTTTCATTGGCTGTTGGCGAAATAAACGGCGCCGATGGCTTGGGCGAACTGCGCGACGGTGAAATCGGGATGGTTATCCAGTTGCTTCATGAGCGGCGTGTTAGCCATGCCGGCTCCCGCCACTATCAGGCAAATGTCGCTCTTGATGTTCCGGGCGCCCTCCACCAGCAGATCGAAGCAGGTCCGGTTCTTGACCAGCCGGCCGAACAGGAAGCGCTCGTCCGTGCCCGGCTCAAGGATCCGCTTGGTCTCCAGCAGGGTGACGGCCAGGGCCTCGCCGATCTCGCGCCAGATCCGGCGGTTCGTTTCGTCCTTCTCCCTATCGGGCAGGCTCATCATGTGTTCCAGGAAGGGCTTCCGCTGGTCGACCGGTTCCGTGGGGACGTACCAGCCTTTCGACCCGCCGACCGCGCGTTCAACGACGAAGCCCTTGTCCAGCAGCTCGCGGAACAGGTCGGGGCGCTCGGAGGGAAAATATTTCAGGGCAAGGCGGAAAACGCCCGACTGGCTGCAGTACTTCTGCAGGGTGCCGGGCAGACCCGTGTTGAAATTGTTGACGCTCCGCAAATCGTCGCTCTCGTATGCCCGTTCCGGCCAGCTGCCGAGGTCCACTATGAAATTGTAGACCTCCAGGGGGATGTCCGGGATACCCCCCGTCCTGGTCACCCAGCCGGTGCCGAGCTCGGTGCCGAGGGTATGGGCGAAGACGCCCATGGCTACCTTATCCGCCTCTCCCGAGGCGGCGATTTCGACCGCGGCGGTGAACGAGGCCATCGGCCCGTCATTGATGATCCGCACCCTGCCTTCAGGCCGCACCCATGCCCGCAATCGCTCATCGAGACCGGTAAGCTCGGAAAAATCTGACTCGTAGTCGATGGCGGCGTTGTTGCGTATGCCCCGGGTTTTATAGACCTCGCCTCCGACGATCTTGTTGCTGACCACGACATCGGGAAAGCAGAGCCCGATCCCGTCGAAAAGGAGCTCCTCGTCGAGCCCCGCGGCCATGAGATCGTCCAGCGCCCGCGCAATCGTGCCGTCGCCCGCCTCCTTGTCCATGGCGATCGCGATCCGGGCGAGCAAGTCCGTCCGCCGCTTTCCCGCGATGGGCGCGCGGTTCAGCCACAGCCGGGCCCGGAGCAAGCGCGCGATCAGGAGGATCGGGTCGACCAACTGGCGGGACCGGATGAAGCCGGCCGGAAACCAGTCGTATTCCTTGTAATCGATGACGCGGCCATCGTCGACCAGGACGGCCTTGATGTCCGTTCCCCCGACGTCTATCCCGCAGTAGGCCTTGCCTTCCAAACCGACGGTACAGCGCCTGAAAGCGGATAAACCGTCTCGCCCCGCTTTCGGCGGAGACGAGATGGCGGCCGCCGGGGACAGCCCGGAGACGGTAAAACGGAAAAGCGGCTCGCCGGGGCGGACCGCGGCCATCATTCGGTCGAGCACGTTGATCGCCCGGCCGTATCCCTTCCGCTGATCGCGGGGCTTGTCCACGCAGAAAGCCTCGTTCAGGCTCCCGGCCAGGTCCCGGGCTTCCCCGGAATCCCCATCGACGAAGACGGTCATCGCCTTCGCGCCGATGCTCGACAGGATATTGTAGGTCTCGGCAAAAACGTATTCCCGGACGAAGGCCAATTCCTGCGGCGCGCATCCGTCGAGCCGGGGGATCCTGAGATCCCAGGCCTTCTTGCCGTCGGAATCGAGCAGGTCGATGACCAGGACGAGCCGATCGCTCTCTTCAGGCCGCAATGCGGCGAAACATTCGTGGACGCGGGTGATGTAGACCGTTTTTCCCGCCGCTGCGTCCGCGATCATTTGATGTAGCATGCTTTCCTCCTTGTCCGCCGAACCTAACGCTCAGGTCCGGTGTTCGCGAACCGCCGCGAGGCCTTCGGCTTCGAGCACGGCATACAGCCCGGCCAACTCCTCGGGGCCCAGCGGCGCCATGCGCTGGAAGAATTCCCGATCGCGGTCCATGAGCCGATACTTGTTTTCCGCCAGAGGATTGAAATTGATGAGTTCCACCTTTCCGCCGGGATTGCATTCGCGGACGAAACGGGCGATGGCCCGTATGTTGTCGGGTATGGCCGTCACCCGCGGAATCAGGGGAATCCTTGTCAGCAGGTTCCGTCCAGGACCGGCCAGGCGGCGGTAATTATCCTTGATGAGGGTATTGCCGTGACCGGTATATTCCTGATGCAGCCGGTCGTCGTCCAGCTTCAGGTCGACGATGAACAGATCGGTCAGGGGGATGAAGGCCCCGATGACGTCCCAGGATCCGAACAAGCAAGTCTCTATCGCGGTGTGCAGTCCCTCCGCCTTGCAACCCTTCAGGATCTCCAGGGCGAAGCCGTGCTGGATCAGGGGGTCTCCCCCCGAGATGGTGATGCCCCCGCCCGACCGCAGGTAGAACTCCCGGTCGCGCAGCAGGATTTCGACCACAGCCTCGCTGGACAGGCGCCGGCCGTCGAAGGAGAGAGCGGTTGTCGGGCACGCTTCCACGCAGCGCCCGCACTTGGTGCAGCGCCGGCGGTTGATCCAGATGAAGTGATCGGCATCGTCGTGGGCCGACAGGGCATCTTCCGGGCAGACGGCGATGCAAGCCCGGCAACGGATGCAGGGCCGGGACAGGTACCACAGGCCTATGCTGTTCTCGATGCCCTCCGGATTGTGGCACCAGGCGCAGCGCAGGCCGCAACCCTTCAGGAAGACCGTCGACCGGATGCCCTGGCCGTCGTGGATGGTGAAGCGCTTGACGTCTATAATGTTCCCGTCCATCAAACGTCCCCGTAACTTGTCCGGGCGATGATTTCGTCCTGGAGGTCGTCGGCCAGCTCCAGGAAGTAGGCCGTGTAGCCCGCGACCCTCACCGTGAGGCCGCGCCAGGCCTCCGGATTGGCCTTGGCGGCTAGGAGGTCCTCCTTTCGAAGCACATTGAACTGGACATGGTTGATGCGGAGAGCGACGAAGGTCCGAAGGAAACTGGCGAATTTGGCGATGCCCTCTTCGCTATGGAAGAACTCCGGCAGGAATTTCATGTTCAGCAGGGTGCCGTTGCTGCCGTGAGCGGCGTCGATCCGGGAAACGGAGCGGAGCAGCGCGGTCGGGCCGTTGCGGTCCCGCCCGTACATCGCCGACATGCCGCCGTCGGCCAGGGGATCCCTGGCCTTGCGTCCGTCCAGGGAAGCGCCCACGTTCTGTCCCATGGGGATGTGGGCCGAAACCGTGTACAAACCCGCATGGTAGATGCCGCCGCGGGCGTTCGTGTAGGCGGTCATCTTCCCCGCGAAGTAGTCCACCCATTTCGCCGCTATGGCGTCTACCCATTCGATGTCGTTGCCGTATTTCGGGACCTTGTTGATGAGCTGCTGGCGCAGGCTCTCGGCGCCCTCGAAGTTGCCCTTCAGGGCGGCGAGCAGATCTTCGGCCCGCAAGCTCCGGTCCTCATAGACGCACTTCTTCGCGACGGCGAGGCAGTCCGCCACGTTTGCAGCCTGTATGGCCTGGATTCCCGACAGGTTGTAGCGGGCTCCTCCGGCGGTGACATCCAGCCCTTTCTCCGCGCAGCCGTCGATCACCGAGGACAGGAAAGGGGAAGGCAGGAGCTCGGCATGCAAGCGGTCCACGACGTCGCAGGCCTTGATCATCCGGTCGATGAAATAGTCCATCTGGCGGCGGAAGGCGTCCTCCAGTTCCCCGTAGCTCCGGTAATCGGCGAAGTTGCCGAGATCGAGCCCCATGCGCTTGCCGCTCAGAAGGCAAACGCCGTTGTTGAGCGTCAGTTCCAGGGCTTTGACCATGTTGAACATGGCGGCGTCGCTCCAGCCGAGGTTGTTGCCCTGGGTAGTCAGTTCCACGCAGCCGACGATGGCATAGTCCCGGGCGTCTTCATGGGAGATGCCCTTCGCCTCGAGCGCGGGGATGATGCTCTCGTCGTTGAATATCTGGGGCATGCCGCTGCCTAGTCCTATGACCCGGCTGCATTCCCTGACGAATTCCTCCGAGGATTTTTCGGAGAGGCGCGCCGAGAGGTTCGGTTGGGGAAGTCCGAGCTCCGCCTGGGCCCTGAGGAAAAGGTAGGAGAGCTCGTTGGAAGCGTCCCCGCCATCCTTCGTCAAACCGCCGCAGGCGACGTTGAAGCCGATGGGGAAACCGGCGAAATATTTGGCGCTGCCGGAATTGCGGAGGTAGACAATCTGGTTGAACTTCAGCCAGAGGGCTTCGATGATTTCCAGGGCGCTGCCCTCGTCGAGCCTGCCGGATGAAAGGTCATTCAGGTAATACGGCAACAGGTACTGATCCATCCTGCCCGGCGAGAACGAAGAGGCGTTCGATTCCAGATGAAGGAGGACGAAGAGGAACCACAGGGACTGGACCGCGTCATGGAGGCCGGCGGCCGGGCCGGCCGCGAGCCTTGAGCAGCGCTCGGCGATATCACGCAGATTTTCGCGTTCCTCCTCCGATTCGCTCCGGTCGGACATCTCCCCGGCCATGGCGGCGTACCGGCGCATGAAATCCATGGCGCCCTCGAGCACGATGACCACGCCCTCGTAGAAGTCGGCGGCGGCCGGCGTCGCGCCCGGAAGCCGCGAGAGTATGTCGTCCCGGATGCCGCTCGGACCGAGGGCCAGCCAGCGGCGCGTATCCGGGCAGATATGGCCTTGGGCATGATCGGTCTGGTTGATCTTGGCGACCTTGCCGATAGCGCCGATCTCTTCGCCGAGCAGTTCCTTCACCCTGTCCTCGAGGGATTTCCCCTTCCAGAAGGGAAGGATATCGCGGCGGAAGGTCCCGATGTCCTCCGCCCGGACGTTGAATTTGTCCTGCGGACGGTTGGGCAGGTCCTCGATCTCGGCATCGACCCAGGAAATGCCCGATTCCGGCGTTACCACTCCGGCCCTGACGCCGGCGGTGCGGTTGCCGATCACCAATTCCAGCGGATCTATCCGGATGCCGATGGAGCGCATGGTTTCGGCCAGGACTTCCGCCCTCTGGATGTTGCGCGGTTTATCGGGATTGCGGCGGTAATAATCAGTGACGATATGCGCCTGCTCCACCGAAAGATAGCGCGGCTCGTCGAGCATGCGCTGCTTCAGCGTCATGATCCGCTGGCTGCTCCCCAGCTTCCTGATGCGCTGTATTGTCGCGTTTTCCATGTGTTTCCTCCTTTTGACGGATTGCCCCGGGCGGACTACGGACGCGGCATGCGCGAAGGGAAAATATGCTGGATTTGTTGCGGGGGCTGCCTAAACGCCTGCCCTCAAACGAACTCCCGTCTGCGCTTGTTGGCGAAGCAATCCAGCCAGATGATTCCGACGATGACCGTGCCTTTGAGCATAACCTGGTAATAAGAAGAGATATTCAGCATGTTCATCACGTTGTCCAGCATGCCGAAGACAAGCAGTCCCAGAGCGGACTGGGGTATGCCGCCGATCCCGCCCGCGAAGGAGGTGCCGCCGACGACGACGCCGCAATTGACGACCAAGGCGGTCAGCTCGCCGTATACCGAGGAACCGGTATTCAGCTTGGACGACAGCAACACCCCGGCCAAACCGGCGGCGGCTCCGCTGATCACGAACCCTATCCATTTGGTGCGGATGACGTCGATGCCCGAATATCTGGCGACATCGTAATCGCCGCCGATTGCGTAGAGGTTGCGGCCGAATTGGGTATACCGCATGAGCCAAAAGCTGATGCCGAAACAGACCAGCATGATCAGCACCAGATTCGGCACTCCGAAGATATCGCCGTTTCCGATCATCATGAAATCGGGGTTCTTGGCGGGGATAGGATGGGCATCGGTCAGCTGCTGGGCGATGCCGGTCAGCAACAGGCCCATGCCGAGCGTGATGATGAAGGGTTCCGTCTTCTGTTTCACGACGAGGAAGCCGTTGATGAATCCGACTACGGCGCCGAACAGTACGGCGCACAGAATCGCGAGCCATATGGGCATGAAATCCAGCAGCTTGATGGCGGTGATTCCGGAAACGACCAGGATGCCGCCTATCGAAAGGTCGCAGCCTCCGCTTACGATGGTCAGGGTAACCCCGAATGACAGGATGAGCAAAATGGAGGTCGAATTGAGCATGTCAAGGAGATTGTAGACCGTATAGAAGTTCGTCCCGGAAAAAAGCATGCCTCCCATCATCACGAGGATGGCGATGAAGGCCTTCTGTTTCGTCGCGAGTTTGTATAGCGATTCTCCGATTCCGGATCTGTTCATGGCAGCTTCTCCTACGCTTGCTTGCGGTTGTCGAGCCAGATGGCGAAGACCAGGATCGCGCCTTTTACCGCGTATTGCAGGTATGATGAGACGCCCAGGAGATCCAGACAGTTGGACATGAGGATGACCAGCAGAACGCCCATCACCGTGCGCAGGACGCTGCCCTTCCCGCCTTTCAGGGTCGTGCCGCCCACGACGACGGAGAGGATGGCATTGGTCTCGTAACCCGCGCCTATGACGGGCGCGGCCGTAGTGATGCGGGAAAAAAGCACGATGGCGCCCACGCCCGCCATCAAGCCGCAAATCATGTAGATCACGACGATGGCGCGCGATACCTGCACGCCGGCGAGGCGGGCCGCCGTCTTGTTGCCGCCCGTTAGGCATATGGCCCGGCCTTCGGAAGTCTTGGTCTGGAAAACCCAAAGCAGGGCGAGGCAGACCAGGAAGATCACGAAGGAAACGGACAGGAATCCCACGTTTCCCCCGCCGATAGCCTCGAAGACCGACTTGCTCGCCGAAATGTCCCAGAAATGCATGGTGGAGCCGCCCGAGTAGAGCAGCGCTATCGCCGAATAGACGGTGCTCATACCGAAGGTAATGAAAAGGGCTTCGGCCTGGGTCAAGGCGCCGGAACTGAGTATCAGGGCGCTGTTGAGTCCGCCGCAGACAGCTCCGATCGTCAATCCAATCAGCAATGCGGGCACCTGGCCGAGAGGCTGAATGAGCGAAATGGTCACCACGGCCACCAGGTTGATCGTTCCTGCTACGGACAGGTCGATGAAGCCGCCGATGATCACGAAGGTCATGCCGAGCGAAACCATGATCAGGGGTCCGAACTGGCGCATGATGTTGACCAGATTCGCCCCTGACATGAACTTGGGCTCGATCACCGCCGTGATCGCGACCAGGGCCGCGATCATCACCAGTACGAGGTAATCCCTGACCACGGAAATAACGGCATTGATGGATACGCTTTCCCTATGCATGATTAGGCACACCCTCCGACTATTCCCAATGCGGCTTTCATAATCTTGTCGACCGATGTCGATTCGGGATCGAATTCTCCCGTGATCCGGCCTTCGAAAATGGTCAATACCCGGTTGCTCATGTTGAGCACTTCGGGAAGTTCCGAGGAGATCAGGATGATCGCACCGCCCCGTTCGGCGATTTCCTTCATCAAGGAATAGATCTCGTACTTGGCGCCGACGTCTATTCCTTTCGTAGGCTCGTCCATGATGAAAATGCTGGGGGAGATTTCCATCCAGCGTCCGACGATGCATTTTTGCTGATTGCCGCCCGAAAGGTTCCTGACCGGAACCCTGGTCGACGGCGTCTTGACGTTAAGCGCCTTGACCTGACGGGTTCCGATGCCCTTCTCCAGTGATTTCCGGATGAAGCCGAATTTCGAGAAGTTCGAAATGCTGGCCATGGATATGTTGGATTCCACGGAAAACGGCAGGACGAGCCCCTGGAGCTTCCGGTCTTCAGGAATGAAACCGAAGCCTGCGTCCTTGGCCTCTTTCGGATTCCGGATCGTGACGGGCTTGCCTTTGATCAGCACCCGATGTCCCCTGACCTTGTCCGCGCCGTACAGCGCGCGGACTATCTCGGTCCTTCCGGCTCCGACCAGCCCCACGAGGCCCAGTATCTCGCCTTTCCTGAGGGTGAAGGAGATGTCGTGAAGTTTATGCGTATTGATGGACTGGACCTCCATCAACGTGTCTCCGGCGCATCGCGGGCGCTCCGGGTACTCGTTCTCGATAGTCCGTCCGACCATTTTCGTGATCAAATCGTCCCGCGTAAAATCGACCTTGGGCTTCGTGTCGATGACATGGCCGTCGCGCATGACGGTGACGATGTCGCAAAAATCGAAGATCTCGTCCAGCTTGTGGCTGATATAGATTATGGATATTCCCTGCGCCTTGAGTTGATGGATTATCTTGATCAACTCGCACATCTCTTCGCCTGTGAGGCTGCTGCTCGGCTCATCCATGATGATGAGTTTGGACTTGAAAGAAAGCGCCTTGGCGATTTCGACCATCTGCTTTTCCGACACGCTAAGCTCGGAGACCAATTTGGAGGTGCTTATTTTGCAGCCGATGCTTTCCAGAAGCTCTCCGGCTTTGGCATGGGTGCCGCGCATGCCCTTCATTTCCTTGAAGCGGCCAAGGAAGATATTCTCGCCCACGCTCATCGTGTTGACCAGGTTGAGCTCCTGGTAGATTATCGCGAGCCCCCGGTGCATGGATTCCTGGGGCGTCGTATGTTCGATGGTCTGGCCGTCGAAAACGACCTTCCCGCTGTCCTTCTGATAGACGCCGGACAGTATCTTCATCAAGGTCGACTTGCCTGCTCCGTTCTCGCCGACGATGCCGTGCACCGTTCCCCGCCTGACGTCGACCGACACCCCGTCCAGCGCCCTGACGCCCGGGAAGGATTTTGAGACACCCTTAATGGTTAGTATGACTTCTGATCCGACGGTATCCATGGCTTCATCCTCGATTGGATTTTATGAAAACGGGCTCGTTCCGCGATATGCGAGACGAGCCCTCGTCACGAACCTATTCTACCACTCGGGCATGTCGAAGCCGCCGCTTTCGATCAGGGCCTTGTCGACGACGGTCAGCGGGACGAAGTTGATTGCTTCGACCTTCTTCTTGTCGAGGACCGCCTTGGCCAGCTCAAGATCCTTCTTCGCCATGACGGTGAAATCCTGGGCGATGCTCACGGACTGCTCGCCGCTCTGCACCTGGACATATCCGGCGCGGTTGCCGTCGACGCCGACGATGAACAGATTCTTGATGCCGGCGGCCTTTGCGGCCTGGAGAACCCCCGTGGCGCCGTTGTCCCAATGGCAGAACACGCCCTGGATTTCCTTGCCGTACTTGACGATCATGTTTTCCATGATGGTCATGGCGTCGGAGGTCGACCATTGACTGCAGGCCTTGTAGTCGATGACCTGGATGTTTGAGCCCTTGATAGCGCCGTTGAAACCGTCATGGCGCTTGATCTGGGCGTCATGGCCCGCCTGGCCTCCGATTTCCACGATCTTCGCGCCTTTCGGGAACTGCTTCTTGAAGGCGGCGGCGGCCTGCTGGCCTGCCATGGTGTCGTTCACGCCCGCGTAGAAGTCGCGGTACTTCTGGTTCGCCTCAGCCAGGTCCGACGAGAACATGCCCACGATGATGCCGGCCTTCTTGGCCTGCATCAGGCTGGGCACGATCGCGTTGATGTCGTTGGGATTGAGGAAGATGACCTTGAACCTCTGCGCGATGCAATTGTTGACGATCTGGGACTCGGCCTGGGTATCGCCCTTCGCGTCGTAGGTATACATGTCGAAACCGTAGTCCGCGCCGTACTTCAGGAACATCTTCTGGGAGAAAGCCTGCGACTCGTTGGCCATGTTCGAAACGATGAACGCCGCCTTGATTTTCTTGGCTTGGGCGTTCACTCCGAATACAGTCCCGACAAGAAGCACGAGAGCGATGAGCAACAACCGATTCTTTCTTGCCATTCTGAACCTCCTAGATTGACCAGAAATATCATACAGTGAGTTTTTGGACTCACGTGTAAGCAGCTATTATAATGCGCCGGTTTCATTATTTGTCAATTTAATTTCATATGAAACTTAAAATATTGCATTTTGCTACCATTGAGCCCGCCAAATGCATTACTCATAGAATTATAATATTGCACTTTGGAAATTCGGAAAGGGTGAAAACTGCACAAATAGGGAGACTAAACTGAACTACCCCCGATATAAGCCAAGATAGTTTTCGCCCCCGATCCGGCAGGATGATTTACATCTCATGGCCGGCCAGCCATTTCGCGGCGTTCCGCCAGAATGCGCCGTAGTGGTTCCATCCTATGAATGCCGTCCCCCAATGTTTGGACAGGTCGGAAGTGAACGCCATGGTCCGGCCTTTCCCGAAATCGCCTACCACGATGAACGGATCCTTGTCGATGGTCGCAAGAACATGACCTTCCGGTTTCGCCGAGACCTTGTTATACCCGAGGAAGAGCGGCCATTCGCCGTCGATTCCTTTCAGAAGGGGGTGATTCCGATCGGTTACGACGGGTTGAATGCCCTGGGGTTTTTCCACCCTGTCGTCATGGGGCAGCATGTTCACGGGCAACATTTTTTCGACCTGCGTGTCATGATACCCGGGAATCCCCCTGATTCCTTCGAAACAGTTCCAGCCGCCGCCCATGCAGAAGCCCCGCCCCTGGGCGACATAATCACGCAGCGTGTCCAATCTGTCGGGCCCCATCGGAACCGTGAACATGTCGGGGTACAGCTGAATGGTGTTTTTCCCCGTATCGCTGAAGATGATCACGTCGTATGCGTTCATCGCGTCCACGGTTCTGGGGAACTCGGTCAGAGCCACATGGTTGGGCATATGGGTCACTTCGATATCATCGAACGCCTTCATGGCGTTCAGAAACCAAACGGCGAAATTCTCGTATCCGCCCAAAGGAACCATGTCGAAGCCTTTGACATGCAGCTTCAGGACAAACCAAGTCTCGCCTACCAAAAGTATTTTCGTTTTGCGTGCCATATTGCATCCTCCGGATATTGGGATTGTTTGCGTGACCATTCAAATGTTTGCGCAAACATTTTTCAATTGTACCATCAAACTGGCGTCTGTCAAGCTAATTTGAAGTTCAATGCCGTGTTCAATGCCGCGGGCGGACGGTTTCGGTCGCGTCGGTGCGTTCAGGCGCCTGAAAAGAATCCGCAGGAATCCCGTATGACGGGTTCCGCCTCAAGAACGATGCGCGCCGCCGGCTTATCCTTGCCGCCCATCGCCCCGATGAGGGTCTCGACCGCAGCCGACGCGATGGTTTGCATGGGTTGCCGCATGGTGGTGAGTTTCGGAGTGGTGAACGCGGACATTTCTATATCGTCTATGCCGACAAGCGACATTTCTTCGGGGATGCGTACCTGATGTTCGTAGGCCGCCTTGAGGAAGCCGATAGCCATGTGGTCGTTGGACGCGATGACGGCACTCGGCCTGGGCCGGAGTTCATTGAAATGCAGGAAGGCCTCGAATCCGGAACCGGACGACCAGTTGCCGCGGAACACCAATTCCTTCCCGAACGGCAAGCCCCGCTTCATCATGTACGCTTCATACGCGTCCAGGCGTTGATACGCGTTCAGCACCGACAAGTCGCCGCTGATGAACCCGATTCGCCGATGGCCGCGCGCGGCCAGATAATCGATAAAATACTCGATGATCGAATAATTGTTGACGTCAACGCAACTTATGCAGGGAAGATCGCTGTGGGCGTGCAACAACACCGAAGGATAGCGATTTTCCGAGAGGGCTTGGAGCCTCGGATCGCCTATTTGGGAGCCCAGGATGATAACGCCGTCCACTTTCTTCTGCTTGAACAGGAGGGTCAAATCGCCGCCGTTCCGGCGTTCGCCCGAAACGATCAGCATATCGTAATCGTGGGGAATGAGCGCCTTTTCGATATGGTAAATGAGATGGGAGATGTACGGTTCCGAAAGCACGAAATCCAGTTTCTGCAGGATCAATCCGATCGTCATCGTCCTCTGCCGGTTCAAGGCGCGCGCGATCGAGTTGGGATAATAGCCGAGTTCCTCAATCGCGCGCTGGACGCGTTCCCGCGTCTCGCTCTTGACCCGCGGGTCTCCGTTGACCACCCGGGATACGGTCATGAATGAAACGTTCGCCAATTTGGCGACATCGGATTGGGACGCCATAAGATACCTTGATGAGGGTATACCCTTTAATTCACGGATGGGGAATGACCGAATCCGTTCGAGCCGATCCGGAGAACCGATAACAAGATCAGGGAGCCTGGTATTTCTTCCGGAATTGGCTTGGAGGAAGCCCGGTAATGCTCTTGAAGAGATGGCTGAAATATTTCGCGTCCTCGAATCCGAGAACATCGGCGATTTCTTCCACCGAGGCCGATTTGATGAGAAGCAGGTGCTTCGCTTTCTCTATGCGCACGGAGTTGCGGTAGCGCATCGGCGTGGTGCCGAGGTGCCTCCTGAAAAGACGGGATAGATAGGACGGAGTGACGCAGGCTACCTTCGCGAGCATTTCCACATCGAAATCCTCGGCCCAGTGTTCATCCATGTAGGCACGGCATCGGTCGAGTGCCGCGATCCTCGACGGACCGGTCCGCGGGAGTTTCTGTTCGATATAAAGGAGAAGCGATCTGAGGAGATGCTCCTCCAGCTCGAGGAAGCGCTCCCCGCGCCCTACGTGGTTTTTGTGGACGCTCTGGCAAAGCCATCCGAGCTCCCCTCCGTCGTCGCTCAGTTTGAACGAATACGGAAGCGTTGCCCGACATCCGAGTTCGAGCCAGAAACATACGATTTCCTGGCGACTCGTTGAGTCGAGCATCTCCCGGTGCTTGACGCCCGGAGGATAGACCAATAGATCGAAAAGCGCGACATCAAAAGTGTTCTCCCCGGCCGCCACGCTCGCCTTGCCCTCGATGAAGTAAATAATCTCGAGGTAGGGGTGCGAGTGCTCCTTCAAATTCCAAATCCTGCTTTTCTCATCGAAGCGCTCGCAGAACCTGAGGGATATGGGGCACCTCGCCGCTTCTCTTAAAAAACCCATCACTTCTTGCTTCGTGGCTTCGTTCAGCATTTATTCAGCCTCTCGGGAAAAAGTCTCGTCGTGACCCGAACTTCACACCCAGTCCCCTATACGTACTAAAATCTAATATCGGCGTGTCCAGGGACCGGATGGAACTATTCCTTCACGCCCAAGGTTCAGATGGCGTTTTCCCCGGAGCCTGGGATGAGCTACGCTGACGAGCCCGGGGCTGTACGGGTACCATTACAGCCTGCGTATTCCAGGGCGACAGCGTAGAGATGACAGGCGAATATCTATTCTTCGCGTCCGCTCAAGTACAAGCCATTCCCGGAGACGGTAATATCGGCGAGCCGACTCCGCCGGATTGATGGTCGTTGACAGTCCCGATCCGTGGCGCGTAATCTGGCGGGATGACGAGCATCGATGCCGGAGACCGACAACTCTCTTTTTTGCTCAGTTTCCTGTCGGCATTGCCTGTTCCGATTATTTCTTTGACCCTTTTCCTGCGGGGTTTCCCCGAAACGGCCGGGACGCCGTTGCCCGCCTCCTCGCTGCCTTGGGTGGCGGCGATGGTTTTTCTTGGTTTCGGTTTTGCGTACGACGCGACCCTCCGGATCGCGAACCCCATCGTCTTCGCCATCGCGAGCATCTTCGTTTCCCTGCTCGCGCAAGGTACGGTAGTTGCCCTCGGAGTGCTTGTCCACAGGGACTTTTTCTCGGCGATATTCCAGAACCTGGTCGCCTATCTCGGCCTGTTCCTCTTCTGGTTCTATTCGCATCCCGTGAATCGCCCGCAATTGCGCTTCCTCAGTCATGCGGGATACGGCATCTTCATCCTTTTTTCGCAGTGGATCATAATGATGGGCTACGCGATAGTCACCCGTTCGGAACCGCGACCCATCGAGGCCCTGATCTACAATTCGTACAACGGCTTCCTGGATGTCTTCATCATCGTCATCTCCCGCGGCTTACTCCTGCGTTCCCGAAAGACGCTCACGGTAGGATCCGAAGGCGTAGCCGTGGATGGAAAAGCCGCGGACTACTTCCTCGGAAAGGGCAGCAAGGCTCTACTTCTGGATTTCCTGGAAGCGGAAGACCACCAGCTTTCCTGCGCGGCGATACAGTCCCAAACCTTCCTCAAGAGGTCGCGAAATCAGGGCACCGCGTCGGTCATCTGCACAGGCTGCGATCCTATGGACACGAAGGCCACGCTTTGCGCCGCTTACCGAAGGACCTACAACCGCATCCACGAATTGAAGAAATTGCTCGAATTCCTGGAAATCGGCACGATCATACCGCCGAAGAACAAAATGCGCATCCTATCCCAGGGCTGGAAGCTCATGCTCTTCGAAGGCGTCCGGATCGAACGGAGGAACGCGCCATCTCCGGATCGGCATCCCAAACTCCGGCCGGCGGATGGAACGGGGGCATAAAGCTTGCCGACCTGGGGACCTGGCCCCATGATCCATGTAAGAGGCCAGCCGGGTTTGAAGGGATCGGCGTTCAGCTCCGGGTATTCATAGCAGTCTGCAGGTGCGAATCGTCGGATGAACTCTACCTGTGCCGCGCGCCCGCGGCACGGCACGGCACGGCACGGCAGAATCGCGCCGCGGCTCCGGTTCGAGTCCTACCCCTGGACAAAAAAACCGTCCCTTTCGGGACGGTTCCTACGTTTTCTATAGCAGGGGTAGGACTCGGCTTCCGGGTTCGGACATCGTGTCCTCACCCTCCAGCCCGCCTCGCCGCTGAAACGACATCCTGTCGTTTCGCGCTCCCTTCCGGTCGCGACGCGGCTCCGGTTCGAGTCCTACCCCTGGAATAAAAAAACCGTCCCTTTCGGGACGGTTTTAACGTTTTCTATAGCAGGGGTAGGACTCGAACCTACGACCTCCGGGTTATGAGCCCGACGAGCTGCCAACTGCTCTACCCTGCGTCGTTTGTGAGGTGAATATATAACTTTGATCAAAACGTGTCAATAGAACGCGGATGTGTCGTCGCAATACGCCTTTCTCAAATATCTCCATCGTTTTTCGGACCGACTAATCCGATCGCGGAAATGAAGGCGACGACGGCGATCGCGATGGGAAAGAAGGAGGGGAACCCCGGAACGAAGAGGGAAAGATCGTAGGCGCCGTGCACGGCTATCGCGAGGATTGCGGAAAACACGGCGCGGGGAGAGAGGAGCGAGGGAGCATCGGCCGCGAGACCGATCCGGGCGCCGCAGGAGGCGTGCAGGGGGGCGGCGGTCACGGCACGGACGATGGCGACCGAGGGGTCCGCGAAAGAATACAGGGCGGTTTCGAAGATGGCCAGGCCGAGGCTGGCCGCGATGCCGACAGCCGCGGCCTCCCCGCTCCCGGAAGCGATGAATCGGCGGGCCATCCGGAGGCTCGCCAGTTTCACGCCCTCCTCGACGAGGGCGGCGACGACGAAGGACCGGAACAGGACGGAACCGAAACCGGAAGACGCGCGGGGAAGCAGGTACTGCAGCGCAGCCACCGGGACGACCATGGCGGCACCGAGGAAGGCGGATTTGAGCAAGCGTACGGGAACGAAGGCGGGGATGCGGGACGCGAACCAAAGCCAGCATGCGGCCAATGGCAGGGCGGAAACGGCGAGGATGCGCGCGACGAACAGGAGGCCGCTCATGCCGAACCGCCTGATAGGTGAAGCGAAAGACAAAGAACGCGTTTCATGCCATATTCACCATAATCCGAACTTGGGAGCCGAGTCTATGGCGCGAATCGAGCCGCTGCAGTTGATTACCCTCGTGGGGCCGAAGCATGTGGGTAAAACAAGCGTCGGGAAAGCGCTCGCTCGCCTTTCAGGGGCGAATTTCTTCGATCTCGATTCGATAATCGAAGAACGGACGGGATTGAGTCCGCGGGCGCTCTTCGAACGGAGTCCGGAGACTTTCAGGACGGCCGAGGCGGAAGCCGCCGTCTGGATCGTCGGAGAGCTCCGGCAGGACGCACCCATCGTGCTGGCGGCGGGCGGCGGGCTCATCGACAACCCGCCCGCGATGAGGGCGTTCAGCGGCAAAAGTATCCTGGTATATCTGGAGCTGGACCCGAAAAGGACCTGGGAGCGCATCCGCGCCGCGGCCGAGCGCTCCGGCACTCTCCCCCCCTTTCTCCGCGGCGACGATCCGGAGGGCATCCACCGGGCGCTGCACGAACGGAGGGCGGCAGAATACCGCAGGGCGGCCGACCTGACCGTGGACGCGGCAGGGTCAAGTCCGGCCGAAATAGCGGCCCTCGTGCTGAAAAAGCTGAGGGAACTCCGTTCGCCGTGCTGAATTCTTCCACCGGATCGAGCTTGACCCTATTCGGCTATTGGATATACTGAAATAACGATATGGAAAGCGAACGTGTCCTCATCGTCGAAGATGAAAAGATAATTGCGCTGGACCTCCAGAGGAGACTGGAACGCTTCGGCTACACCGTATGCGATTCGGCCGCCGAGGGCGAGGAAGCGGTGCGCAAGGCCCGGGATCATCGGCCCGACATAATCCTCATGGACATCATGCTCGCAGGGGCGGTCGACGGGATAGAAGCGGCGAAAACCATCAAGCGGGAACTGCAGATACCCGTTATCTTCCTCACCGCCTACGCCGACGAACGGACGCTCGAACGCGCGAAGGAAGCCGAACCGTTCGGTTATATACTCAAGCCTTTCAAGGAGCGCGAGCTCTATACGACCATCGACATAGCCCTGTACAAGCACAAGGTGGACAAAAGCCTCAAAAAGCAGGAGCGCCTCTTTTCGGCCATCCTGCACAGCGTCAATGACGGCATAGTCGCTACGGGCATCGATATGGAAATCCTCTTCCTCAACCCCATCGCCGCCAAGATGTGCGGCTGGACGGAGGACGACGCCCGCGGAAGATCCGCCCAGTCGGTGCTTTCCCTCGTCGATTCCAGATCTCTCGTCCCCGTTGTTCCGGACACCCTCCCCGGCGGCGGACATCCGATGTTCTTCCGCGACGTGATGATGAAGAGCCGCCACGGCCAGACGTTCATCGTGGACGGATCCATCACGAAGATCCACCAGATAGAGAACGAGACCGAGGGTTACGTCTTTGCGTTCCGCGACATCAGCGAACTGAAGAGGATGTCCGAGACGATCGATTACCAAGCGAGCCACGACGGCTTGACCGGCCTGTCCAACCGCGAAGAATTCGCGCTCAAGCTCTCGGAGCTGATCGACGAACTGAAGCGCAACGGCGGGCGGCACACCCTGATCGAGTTGGACATCGACCGTTTCAAGGTCGTCAACGACACCTGCGGAGCCATGGCGGGCGACGAACTCCTCCGCCAGGTCGCGAACGTCATCCAGTCACTTACCCAGCGACGGGATTTCTCGGCGCGCCTGGGCGGGGACGAATTCGCGGTCATACTTCGTGACTGTACCCTGGAGGATTCCCTCCACGTCGCGAAACGGCTTCAGGATGCCGTCCAGAACCATAAATTCATCTGGCAAAAGAGCCTTTTCCCTATAACGCTCAGCATCGGCGTAGTCCCGCTCAGCGAAGGGGACCAGGACATCCACGCGGTGCTCGCCGCGGCCGACGACGCATGCTATATCGCCAAGGAAGAGGGCGGAAACCGGATCAGCGTGTTCCAGCGCAGCGAGGAGAAGTATGTTCAGCGGCGCGGGCAAATGGAATGGATAGGCAGGATCAACGAAGCCCTTGAACGGAACATGTTCCGCCTCTGGTTCCAACCCATCGAGCCCCTCAATCCCGAGGCCGGCCATCATGCCAAGGCGGAAATACTGATCCGCATGCAGGGCGACGACGGTTCGATCATCAGTCCCGGCTCCTTCATACCTTCGGCTGAGCGCTACGGCCTCATGCCCATGATCGATCGCTGGGTCCTGGACAATTCGGTGAAGACTTGGCGACGGCTGAAGGACGAAGGGCACCCCATCATCGACCGGCTGTTCACGGTGAACCTCTCGGGTCCGACCCTCTTGGACGAGACCTTCGTGGAGTACGTTGACCTCGTGTTCAAGCGATACGAAGGCTCACCGGCTTCATTCTGCTTCGAAATAACCGAAACCGCCGCGATCCAGAATCTCTCGTACGCGTCGAACTTCATGGGCCGTCTCAAGGACAAGGGCTTCACCTTCTCCCTGGACGATTTCGGCTCGGGCTTCTCCTCCTTCAATTACCTCAAGAACCTGCCGGTCGATTACCTCAAAATCGACGGCTCGATCGTGCAGAACATAGACGAAAGCCTCGTCAACTATACGATGGTCGATTCCATCAACTCCATGGGTCATGTCCTGGGCCTTAAAACCGTCGGCGAATACGCCAAGAATATGGCGATCGTCGACAGGCTGAGACGCATCGGGGTGGATTATGCGCAGGGATATGCGCTCGCCGAGCCAAAACCCCTCCCTTGAGCCTCGAAATCCTGTAGTCATTCGTCTAATTTGAGAAAATCTCTTGCGGGGTGTGTTCCGCGTTCCTAATATTTCTATCATTCTGAAATATCGGGTAGCAAAATGAATGAAAAAATCAATCTCCTGTGCACGCAACATGATCTCGCCTTGAACCTTTGCGTCGCTGAGGACGCGCACGGTGCGATCGAGGCAAGCGTAGCCGCCTTCGGATCCCTCTTCCCCGACTGGGGCATCTGCATCCTCGCGCGGACGGGAAACGCAACTTACGGCGAATGCGCGGGAAACCTCGCCGAGTCCGCGAGGAGGATATCGGAAGGAACAGAATGCCCCGGCGAGGCGGATCGGGCGCTGCTGTTCGCTCGGCGCGATCCAGAGAACGGTTTCAGCCTTGACATGACGACGATCGCATGCGTCGGTGAGCGCCCCGACGTCAACGCCGTACGTTGCCTGGAACGGATGGGCTGCGCCCTGGAGGCGACCCTCCGAAGGATAGAACGGACGCGGCTGCTCGCAGAAGCCCTTCGGAACAGCGAACTCATGACCAGGGAGGCGCGGCACCGCATCAAGAATTCATTCCAGTACTTCTTTAATACCATTTCCCTTTTCATGCCGTCCGACAGCGTCCTCCCTCCGTTCGATCGGGATATGCTCGAGCAGCGGATTTCAGCGTTCATCTCAATCCATGACCTGCTTGACGGCGTCGCCGGGGGGAGCGGCGTCTCCGCGGAAGCGTATATTTTTAGGCTCGCCGAAACGTTGCGGACCCTTCTCATGGATTGCTCCGGATCGTTCGCCGCCCGCTGGGAAGCCTCTGAACCCCTCCACTTCACCACGACACGAGCGACCACGATCGGACTCATCGTCCACGAACTGGTCATGAACTCGATCAAGCACGCACGGGGAAGGCGGGTGAATATGATTCTGTCGGCCGGACGGCAAGGCGACGATCTGGAAATGCGCTACTATGACGAAGCGGAAGACGGGGACGCGGCCGCCGGTCGGGACGAGGCTGCGGAACCGGCTCCCGCCTGCTACGTCAAACATGAGGGAACAGGAATGGGTCTGAAGATAGTGAGGGAACTTCTTTTGAGGGCGGGCGGGCGGAGGATGGACGAGGGTTTGTCTCCCCACCTCTTCATTGCCCGGTTTCCCGTCACAAGTGTCACGAAGATTGGGGACGATTCACTCCCGCCGTTATCCCAATCACCGACTCCCGACTCAGCCGAACGCGAAATGGGGCAGTGAAGCGCTGATTTCCTTTCCTGCCCATGGCGAGTAGACCGTCTTCGTCCAGATTTTGCTGTCGAGCGGAGGCAAGTTCAGGCGAGACAAGAAGGCCCTATTGGAAAACATCCGCCGCCGCATCGAACGAATCAACCTACGCTCGACACCAGCGACCTCTGCATGAGTCTCAACACTAATTATTGGTTTTTTAACAAGATACTTCTTCGCATAATTATGCCAGATCGCATACACCGACAGGCGGGACATGCAATTGGCCCCGTTTCGGGAGTAGCATGTCGTCTCCCGGCGAAAATTAGCTTGGTCCTTCCTTGCTTCACGATCGATGTAATTTGAAGGGAATAAGGGATTGGAGTAAGTCCGGGGAAACTTGGAGCTTACGGTCAGATGGACGCATCGTGTCGCTTCATCCTGTTCCTTGTATAGTTCGTGCTTTCGAAACGCCCGCTTATACTCTACCTTTTCATCGGTAATGACCACAAGCGGATCTTCCAGCGTAATCGACCGCTCCTTCCTGAGCATATCCAGATGCTCGCCGAAAGATCGTTCGACCGCTTTCTCTTCGAACTTCATACCTTCATACAGTTCATCGCGGCGTTCCTTCTGGCCTTCCCGCATGACACCCGCCCGCCTGGTGATAGCATGACTGAGTCCCAGGATCATGCGGGCTTTGCAGGTAATGGAGATGCCGATGTCATTCGGAAAATACTGCGAACTTTCGAAGGATACCAGTCCATCGAAACAGACCGAATCGTGCGGGTCAATCAGCTTCCGAAGGGCGGCATGCAGCATAATTCCTTGCCTCGCAATACGGTCAATCCAATTGGTAATGGTATTGCAAGAGCAGCGGAACTCCCGTGACAGGGCTCGCGTGCTCATCGAGGAGGACGACAAGCGCTCGAGTTTCTTCATGGGCAGCACGCGCTTAGAATAATAGGTGACCCTGAATGTCTGTACGGAGAAAGTCCGGCGGCAATGCTTACATTTGAAACGAGGAACCTTTCCGAAAGCATGGGAATCATGAGTACCATTGGCGTACCACCACTTTCCTCCAGGGGGATCGAGATGGTTCACACAGGCTCTATAAGGACAGAATGGCGGCCTAAACATGAATATCCTCCTCTGCGGATGCGATATCCTCAGTACGGCCTTAGCCACGGTCCTGCTTCATTGTTTATCAGAATTCCCTATTCTTCGTGACACTAACTCAGGAGTCCCCGAAACAGGTGCCGACAGACCGGGCCGTATCGACCATATAGTGATCCGCAGGCACCGTCTTGGTCCTCCCCGCGACCTCGGACAATTCGACGGCGCCGATCTCGGTGCCCTTGAGCGCAACCATCTTTCCGTAATCTCCCGCGGCCAAAAGCGCGGCAGCCGCGGTTCCGAAGCCGGTCGCGAGCACCCTGTCCCAGGGACTCGGGATACCGCCGCGCTGCAGGTAGCCGAGCACCGTAACGCGGGTTTCCATACCGGTCGCCTCCTCAATTTCCTTGGCCACCCGATAGCCGATGGAAGGTGCGGCCGTCTTCGTTCGGTGCTTCCTTCGGGCCTTCTTGTCCATCTCCGCCTCGCTCCGGGAAACGGCCCCTTCGGCAACGACCACGATGGAGAACGATTTTCCGTCCCGCGCGCGCTCGAGCAGATGGCGGCTGATGGAGCTTATCTCGTACGGTATCTCGGGAAGCAGGATGATGTCGCCGCCGCCCGCGACCCCCGCGTAAAGCGAAAGCCAGCCTGCTTTATGGCCCATGAGCTCGATGATCATGACCCGGTTATGGCTGTGGGCGGTGGAATGCAAGCGATCGATGGCTTCGGTGGCGATGGTAACCGCGGAGTGGAAACCGAAGGTCATATCCGTGCCGTATATATCGTTGTCGATGGTCTTGGGCAGGCCGACTACGTTCAACCCCTCCTCCGAGAGAAGATGACCGGTGGTATTCGTCCCGTTTCCGCCGAGGACCACCAGGCAATCAAGGTTGAGTTTACGGTAGGTATCCTTTATCACTTCTACCTTGTCCTCGCCGATTTCGGCGTCGGTCGCCTTATCACGCTCCTTGAAAGGCTTCTCGCGGCTCGTGCCGAGTATGGTTCCGCCGCGGGTGAGGATGCCCGAAAAGTCGCTGGGCTTGAGCAGGCGCGCGTCTCCGTCGATAAGGCCCCGGTAGCCGTTCGCGATTCCGATCACCGTCATGTTGTAGCGGTCGTGGGCCGCGCGGCAGACGCCGCGGATCGCCGCGTTCAGGCCGGGGCAGTCGCCGCCGGAAGTCAGTATGCCGAATGTCTTGGTCGTCATGGATATCCTCCTCCGCCAGTATAGACCGGCGGTTCGCCTTTTCAAAAGCCGTCCGATGGGTTACGGTCAAGTATGCGCATGCACAATTCCTTCTTCTGCTTCCTGCTTTTACTTGCCGCGTCCAGCGGCGTTCCCGCCTTCGCCGAAAGCTGGACGACCGTCGTCGGATCGGCGAGAGGCGTCCACGGCATCGATGCGGAAGGGAACGCGGTTCCGCTCTGGACGGACGGAGAGGTTCGGACATTGCTTCACGCGGGGAACCAATGGCTCGCGCTCGGCGACAAAGGCATCACCGCCTCGGCCGATCTGGTCGCCTGGGAATCCAGGAACGCGGGCCTGCCGGTGAAGGTGATCAAGCGCTTCGATGACGGACGCGAATCCTTCGACCGCATCGTCCAGGAGCTCAAGGACCTCGAAGCCGATCCGCAGGATCCTCGCGTCCTGGTGACCGCGACCAAGGACACGGTGTTCCTTTCGCGCGATGGGGGAAGGATTTGGAAGGATCTTGGCACGCCCGTCCGGACGAACGGCATCAAATCGGTCGCCGTCGCCTCCCTGCCCCGCCTGACCGTCTTCGTCTCCCATGCCATCTACGGGGTACACTATCTTGAAGCCGACAAGGCGGGGGCCAAGTGGGTCGAATTGAACGCGGGTCTCGAAAAGCTGGAGACCACCGACAATCCCGATGAGGTTGCGGATATTGCGGTCGCCGCCTCCCCGATCGCGGGAGAACCGCCCAGGATCTGGGCTTCCCAATCTTTCAAACCCATCGTCTACCGGCTGGACTGGGCCAATAAGACATTCCGGCGTCTCTGGTCAGCCGCGGGTGAATTCGGCACGATCGAATCCCTCAATCCCGACGGAAACCTGTTGCGTTTCGTCGGCAGGGAAGGAATCACCGAACTCGCCTACCCGGCTTCGGACCTGAATCCCCTTCCGACGAAACCGCGCGCCGACCTCGCAGCCTCCGCCGCCCGGGCCGGGAAAGCCATCGTTTCCCCGGCCCTCTGCCTCGTCTCGGAAAAAGAGGGAATCGAACTTTCGGAACTTTGGATGCTCGGCCGGAGTATGCCTTCCGCTTTCGGCAATCCCGCCGCGGGCCGGCAAGGGCTCTACCTTCCCGTCAACCATGCGGCCACCTCCGCTTTGCTGGCCCCTTACCTGAAAACCATCGAATCGCGGGCCTTGGACATGGTGGTCGTGGACATGAAGGACGATTACGGCCGTCTCCGCTTCACGCCGAGGGACCCTTCGGTAGCCGCAAAAGGCAGATCATTCAACCCGATCGACATCGAAGCCCTGGTTTCCACCATGAAAGCGAAGGGGGTTTGGCTCGTCGCGCGGGTAGTGGTCTTCAAGGATCCCGAACTCGCCAAATTGAAGGGCGGCAAATTTGCCGTTTGGGACGCGACGACGAACCGCCCCTGGGTCGGCTGGTACAACGCGCAGAAAAAAAAGGAACCGGCAGCGGCCGATGCGTTAGCCGGTGCGGGGGCGCCCGCGGGGGACTTGAATGAATTCGAACTCGTCCCCACGAATTACGACGAACGTTGGGTTGATCCGTACTCGGAGGAGGTGTGGGACTACATAGCGTCCCTTTCGAACGAACTTATCGCCCGCGGCTTTGACGAGATCCAGTTCGACTACATCCGATTCCCCACCGACGGCCAGAACCTCGGCGATGCCCGCTATCGTTGGAAGGACGCCGGCATGGACATGGAGAGCGCCATCCTTTCCTTCCTCAGCCATGTGCGCTCGCGGGTCGCCGCGCCCATCTCCATCGACATCTACGGCGCGAACGGCTGGTACCGGACCGGCGCCCGCACCGGGCAGGAAGTGGAGCTGCTGTCGCGTTACGTGGACGTGATCTGCCCCATGTACTACCCGAGCCATTTCGAGCAGGGCTTTCTCGCGGGAGCGCCGAGCGAACTCAGGCCTTACCGCATATACTATAGGGGAACGCTGCGTACGGACCAGATCGCGCGCGGCCGGGTGATAGTGCGGCCTTACGTCCAGGCCTTCTACCTGAACGTCGCCTACGACCGCAAGTACTACAATTTGGATTACGTGAGATTACAGAAGGACGGGGTGCGGGACGCGGGATTTCCGGGCCTGACCTACTGGAACAACGGCGGACGCTACGACGATATCCCGCTGCCGGACTTGCCCAAGACGGCGGAAGAGCTCGAGCGCGCCGAGCACGATCGGCGATTGGATTAAGGGAGGCTACAAATGGACAACGTGCTCGCCTGGGGTCTCGACTTCATCCGTTCGGTGCAGACTATCGGCAATCCCGTCCTGACGACGGTCATGAAGGCCATAACCTTCACCGGCTCGGAAATCGCCTATCTGGCGGCGATTCCCTTCATTTTCTGGTGCTACGACGAACGGAAGGGCCTGCGGCTCGCGACCGCCTTCCTCCTCTCGGCCTGGGTGAACTGCTCACTTAAGGAAGTCTGGCGGCAACCCCGTCCCTACGAGCTGGATCCTTCGGTCGGCATGGCCGTCGAAAACAGCTTCGGACTGCCGTCAGGCCACGCCCAGGGGTCGGCGACTTTCTGGGGAATCATCGCCGGCTGGATGCGGTCCCCGTACGGCATCGTGTTCGCGATCGCTATGCCCCTGGTCGTCGGTTTCTCGCGCATCTACCTGGGGGTCCACTTTCCTACCGACGTGGTCGCGGGATGGTTGCTCGGGGCAGGCGTCCTGGGCCTTTACTACGGCTTCGGTTCATCGATGGAGGCCCTGCTTGCCGGGGCGAACATCCGCATCCGCGTCCTCGCGGTGGCGGCGGTCGCCTTCCTGATGAACGCCCTATATCCGCAGGACGCGAGCCTCGGAGGGGTGTTTTTCGGCATGGGAACCGGCTACATCCTGATGTCGGAGCGCTTCCCCTTCTCGGCAGCCACCGCGGCGGACGGCGGGCGACCCCGCCTGCCGGTTCTTGCCTCGCGCTACCTGATCGGCCTCGCAGGCACCGGCATCATCTATATCGGCCTGAAGGCCGCCTTCCCCGGCGAGGAATCCGAATGGTATTCCCTCTTCCGCTTCGTCCGCTACAGCCTGCTCGGTGCATGGACAACCGCGGGCGCTCCCTGGATATTCCTGCGCCTCAGGCTTTGCGGCGGTCGATGAACTCGTCCACGACGGCGCGGAGGGACGGGACGGTGTCCGCGTAGCGCAGGATCGCGTCCAGGTAGCCTTCGGGCTCTCCGGTATCCAGCCGCTCGCCGGAGAGCCTCTTGAAGACGACCTTTCCCGCCACCATCAGCTTGTTCAGGGCGTAAATATGGAAATATTCGCCGCCTTCGTGCTTGGCCCAGCCTTCCTCCAGATAATCGAAAAATTCCTTGGTGTACAGGTACCGGCCTATCGAGACTTCCCTGCTCGGCTCGGTCCCGCGCGCGGGCTTCTCCACGATCGCCTTGACGTGCTTGCCGTCGGCGGCGATGTCGAGGACCCCGTAACGGCTGACGTCCCCTGTCACGTGCACCGTGGCCATCACCGAACAGCCGGTCTCCCGCCAGGTCTCGATGAGCTGGGCCGCGAGCGGCACGTCGCCGATGTGGAGATCGTCGGGGTAGGCGACGATGCAGGGCTCGTCGCCTACCAGGCCGCGCACCTGCAGCAGCGCGTGGCCGGTGCCGAGCATGCGCTGCTGGCGCACGAAGGCGAAACGGACGTTCGCCGGGGGTGTTATCCGGTCAAGCCGGTCCCCCTTCCCTTCCTTTTCGAACAGGCTTTCCAGTTCGATTTCCCGGTCGAAGTAGTCTTCCAGCGCCTTCTTCCGGCGCGAACTGATGATGATGATGTCCTTGATCCCGGACTTCACGAACTCGTCGACGATGAAGGAAATGGAGGGCACGTTGATGATGGGAAGCATTTCCTTGGGAATGGTCTTGGTGACCGGAAGGAAACGGGTCCCGTAACCGGCGGCGACGATGATGCCTTTCATGTATTCCTTTCTACAGTTTGAACGCCACGCCGGCAGAGATTCCGTAGCCGCCGAAGCTCTGGAAGGGGCCGCCGGCGCTATCTGCGAGACCGAGCATGTATTCCAGACCCACCTTCGCGAATACGCGCATGTCCCGGGATACGAGGACGCTCGCGCCCGCGCCGGCCTTGATGCCGTAATGGGTGAACCATGGCTCGTCGGTTTCGGAGACTTCTTCTTCGATCATCTTTACGACCACGTTCGTGCCGCCCGCCACCGCGGCAAACCCCGACAAGGTGAGGCGCCGGATGTAGATATCGTATTCGAGCCCCGCGTACGCGATGATCGGGAACCAGAGGCTGGTGTCCAAGTTGATCTGCACGCCCGCCAAAGGTTTCAGATCGTAGAAGCCGCGGCTTGCAAGCGCCATGGCCCCGATCGCCAGCGCGCCGTCCGTCTCGCTCGACGCATTGCGGTCACCCAATTCCCAACCGTCCACGGGACTGAAGTACTTCAGGTACATCAGGTACGGTTCGAAGTCGATGCCCATGCGGGGAACTTCGCGCAGCTGGGCGCCTTCGGCGAGGGTCTTGCCGGCGTACAGGATGGTACCGGTTGAGATCTGGGGACCGACGTTCTTGATCAGGAGGAGGCCGTCCTCGCGCTCGTCGGAGAGGCCCGCCAGCTCGCTCTTCTCGATCACGACGTACTCGTCGCCGACCTGGACGCCCATGTCGCGGCCGAGCTGCATCTTCACCTCGCCGCCTTTGACCTGGAGGACTTGGGTGTTGATGATGAAGGCCGGGATTTTACGGATCTCGTAGGTGAGCTGGAAGGCGATGCCGTCCATCGCGGACTTGATCGACTTGTACTGTGTTTCCTTGGAGCTGCCGTTCGTCTCGATGTTCGCGAAGCCGAAGGTAGTGCCTTCGGCGACGTTGACGAAGGCGACCGAGGTCTTGATGGTGGTCTCGTACTGCTTCTGCGCGTCGTTGTACGCGGAGTTGTAGTCGACTATGGTCGGGATCACCACCACGAAGGCGCCGTATAGCTTGTTCAGCACTCCTTCCGTCAGCTGCACGTCTCCGAACTTGATCTCGTCGGGAAGCGGCGTGTTGTTCTGCTTGGCTGTTTTCAGCGTATCGATGAAGACCTGTACGTCCTTGGAGGACAGGCGTTCCGTCTGGCCGAGCACGTTGAAACGGCCCAGATTGACGAAGACGCCCTGGATTTCGGCGTCGACCGTCGCGAGGGTCTCGAGGGGAATGTCGTAGCCATAATAGCCGAGTGCGAAGACTGCGATATCCTGCTTCTTGCTGACGGTCGCATTCTGCGCCGCGGCGCTGGAGAGGATGAAACAGAACATCGCGACTGCGGCGACGATCCGGCGATTCGACATGGGGGACCTCCTGGCGGATTTAACTCCGTAGAAGTATACCGCTCAGCATGACTCCGTCAAGCATGGGGAAGGAGCGCGCCCCCTAGCGTCCGAGGCGGCTTCCGTATATGCTCCTGATCGAATATGGATCGTCCATCCTACGGCGACGGAGCCCCGGTCGCCGCAATCGCCACGGCTTTGAGCGAAAGCGCACTCTCCGTCGTAAGGACCTCCGGTTCCGTGGAGCTCGCCGCGCGCGCTTTCTCGCGCCCGGAACGCGTCCGCGCAGCCGCGGGCAACTCCATCGTGCACGGCTGGGTGCTCGGAAGCGACGGCGCGCGCGTCGACGAGGTCCTGGCCTCCGTTTTCCGCGCGCCGCGCAGCTACACCGGCGAGGATTCCGTGGACTTTTCCTGCCACGGCGGCGTCGCCGCCGCGCGCGCGGTGCTGGCGGCCCTGGTCGCCGCGGGTTTCCGGGAAGCCCTCCCGGGGGAGTTCACCTTCCGCGCCTTCCTGAACGGAAAACTGGATCTGACCAGGGCCGAATCGGTGATGGAGCTTGTGGGAGCCAAGACTGACGAAGCCCGCCGCCGCGCAATCGGCCGGCTTTCCGGCGATCTGCAGAGCGAAATATCCTCCGTCAAAGACCTCCTCCTTCTGTCGCTCGCCGCGGCCGAGCTGTATCTGGACTATTCCGAGGACGACGGGGTCGGCGCCGAGGCCGAAGAAGCCGCCGGCAGGCTCCCCGACCGCGCTTCCGTCCAGGAAGCCGCCGCCCGGCTGGACGCATTGGCGTCCAGCTACCGCATGGAGAGGCTGTTCCGGGACGGGGCGACGGTTGCGGTCGCGGGAAAGCCGAACGCCGGCAAGTCCAGCCTCTTCAACCGGCTCGTGCGCGAGGAACGTTCCATCGTGGACGCGACGCCGGGCACCACCCGCGACTGGATCGAAGCCTGGATCGCCGTGGAAGGCGTACCCTTGCGCCTGGTGGATACCGCGGGACTCCGTGAAGCCGATCATCCTATCGAGCGTATGGGGGTCGAACGCAGCCTGGCCGTACTCGGGGAAGCGGACCTTGTCCTGTATCTCGTGGACGGAACGGCGGGGTCCGACGCGGAGGACGAAGCCTTCCTGGCCGAACCGCGGCGCGCGCGCGTGATCCGCGTCTGGACCAAGGCCGACGCGGGCGCGGGCCGCCCTCCGGAGGGCTGGATCGCGACGAGCGCGCGGAGCGGACTTGGAATTGCCGAACTCGCTTCCGCCATGGTCGCTCTCCTTGAGGAAGGCGGCAACGCCGGCGACAAAGCGCGAGCCGGCATCGCGTCCGAACGGCAGAAGCTGCTCGTCGACGCCGCGGCCGCCGCCGTCGCCGAAGCACTGAGGCTGGACGCGGCCCATTACCCCTTGGACTTGATCGCGCCCGAACTGAGGGCGGCGGTGGATGCCCTCGGGGAGATCACCGGCGAGGTATCCACCGAGGATATGCTCGAAACCATGTTCGGCCGATTCTGCGTCGGCAAGTGAGGGATACGATGAATCGATCCGACTACGACGGCATCGTCGTCGGCGGAGGGCACGCCGGCATCGAAGCGGCGCTCGCCCTCGCCCGGCTCGGTTTCCGCGTCCTGCTCGTTACGCAAAACCCGGACCGCATCGGCGCCCTTTCGTGCAATCCTGCCGTCGGCGGGCTTTCCAAGGGAAACCTCGTGCGCGAGGTCGACGCGCTCGGCGGCCAGATGGGCAAACTCATCGATTCGACCATGATCCAATACCGCATCCTGAACCGCTCGCGAGGTCCCGCCGTCCAGGCGCCCCGCGCCCAGGCCGACAAGCACGAATACCAGGCGGCCGCCCGCTCCGCCGTCGAGAATCGCGCGGGGCTCGAAATCCTCATGGACACCGTCGTGGACCTCGTCGACTCCGCCGACGGCAGGAGAGTCGAAGGCGTCGTGACCGAACGCGGCAGGACCGTCGGCGCTCGCGCTGTAATCCTCGCGACGGGCACTTTCATGGAGGGGAAAATATTCATCGGGGAATATGAAGCCTCCTCAGGCCGCCTCGGCGAAGGAGCCGCCGTCGGCTTGGGTTCCAGCCTCAGGCGCCGCGGTTTTCCCGTCGGCCGCATGAAAACGGGCACCCCCGCAAGGATCGCCGCGGATTCGGTGGATTTTTCCCGCATGGAGCGCCAGGATGGCGAAGATCCCCGTCCCTTCTCCTTCGATACCGATCCCGATCGCGTCCTCTCACGGCCGCGCTCACCCTGCTGGATAACCTTCACGACGGACGAGACCCACCGTATCATCCGCGAGAACATCCACCGCTCCCCCCTGTACGGCGGAAAGATAATCGGCAAGGGGCCGCGCTACTGCCCGTCCATCGAAGACAAAGTCGTCCGTTTCCCCGAACGGGAACGGCACCAGATTTTCGTGGAGCCAGAGGGGCTTGGAACCAACGAGCTGTACCTGAACGGCTTCTCTTCCTCCCTTCCGGAGGACGTACAGGAGGCGTTTCTGAGGACACTACCGGGCATGGAGCACGCCCGCGCCGTCAGGCCGGCGTATGCGGTGGAATACGATTACCTGGATCCCCTGGACTTGTTCCCGAGCCTGGAATCCAAGCGCCTGGGCGGGCTTTTCGTCGCCGGCCAGACCAACGGGAGCTCCGGCTACGAAGAAGCCGCCGCCCAGGGCCTTGTAGCGGGGATCAATGCCGCGATGAAGTTGCTGGGCCGCGACCCGCTGGTCCTCTCGCGCTCGGAAGCCTATATCGGCGTGCTCGTGGACGACCTGACCACCCTCGGCGCGACCGAACCCTACCGGATGTTCACGAGCCGCGCCGAGCATCGCCTCATGCTCAGGCACGACACCGCCGACCAGCGGCTGACCCCGAAGGGCCGCGCGCTCGGCTTGGTTGACGACGGCCGCTGGGAGCGTTTCCTGCGGAAGGCGGAAGCGATCGAAGAAATAGTCCAGCTCCTGCGCGAGCGCAAGGTGGGCGCGGCAGGCGAGACTGCCGATGCGGCCGATGCGGGCGCGGGCGCGGTTCTCGCGCCTCATCGCGGCGAAAGCCTGGACAAAGCCCTCGCAGATCCTCTGGTTCGCCTGGAGGATGTCCTCCCCTTCGCCCCTGAGCTCGCGGGCCGCCCCGCCGAATGGATGGAGCGCGTCGCGCTCGACATCAAGTACTCCGGCTACATCGCCAAGGAAGAACGGATCGCCGCAAAGGCGGGCAGGATGGATTTGATCGTACTGGACGAAAACCTGGACTACCGTTCCATCATGGGACTCTCCTCGGAATCCGTGGAGAAACTGGCGGCGGTGCGCCCCAGGACCCTGGGCCAGGCGGCGCGGGTCAGCGGCGTCAGGCAGGGGGACATAGCCGTGCTGATGGTGAAGGGACGCAGGCGATCATGAGGACGCGCGACGACGCCGTTCGCAGCGAACGGACGGCATTCATGCTCATTTCCTTCCTTTCCCTGCTCGGCGGTTGCGCCCTCGTCGCTGTCCGCTTCGCGCTCACCGACCGATTCTTCTACTTTTTCCTCATCTGGAACCTCGTGCTCGCACTGGTTCCCTACGGCATCTCCGTCGCTATCTTCGCAGTATCCCGCGGCGCGCCCGGAAGGCGGCGAATCGTCCTGCTCTCGGGCTTGAGCCTGCTCTGGCTCCTCTTCTACCCGAACGCGCCGTACATCTTCACGGACCTGATACACGTCGTCAACCGGACCTTCGTGCGCAGCGGGAACGACCTTCTGGGCAAGGAAATCCTTCTCTGGTTCGACCTGGCGCTCTGCTCCGCCTTCGCCTACCTCGGACATACCGTGGGGCTCATATCCATAGATCTCGTGCTCCGGTCGCTGAAGGGCGTGGTCGCGCCGGCGATCGCCCGTTCCCTCGTCGCCATCGCCATCGCGATCGCCGGATTCGGCATCTATGTCGGACGTTTCGCGCGCTTCAACAGTTGGGACCTGATCGTCAGCCCGATCGAAACGGCTGCACGCATCCTGCCCTGGTTGGTCGACGCGAACGCCATCCTCCTGTCCGCAGCCTTCTCCGCCTTCATCCTCATCACCTACGTCGTGCATCACTTGGCCCGCCGCACTTGACTTTTTATATATGATTTGTTATATATATAAACAAGTATCAAGGAGGATTAAATGAGCGCGAGCGTATATTCCACGACAAGCTGCCCCTATTGCACACTGGTGAAGAATTACCTCAAGGAAAAAAAAGTACCCTTCCAGGACTTCGACGTCGGCAGGGACCAGCGGCGCGCGGACGAGATGGTCAGGAAATCCGGCCAGATGGGCGTCCCCGTGGTGGAGATCAACGGCAGGATCATCATCGGCTTCAACAAAGCGGAAATAGACAAAGCCTTGGCGTGAGCCAAGGCCGCCTTGGCGTGAGCCAAGGCCGCGCGGGCCGCGATCGCGGCTAGCGCTGGCCCGCACGCAGGCTGAGGGCCAAGCGCCAGCCTTCCGCGGCGGGCAGTTCCTCTCCGGTCCAGAGCCTGTAGGCGGGGATCCAAGCCCTGGCTTCGATCCCCAGCCAGAACTTGTCGGAAGCGGGAATTTCCACCCCGGTGCCTATCTGGGGCGACACCCAGCGGCCCGAACCCCAGAAGTACGCGGCCGTATCGGCCGTTTCCGCGGAAGCGTCCTCCAGATCCGCTCCCTCCAGCCCTTCCGCGACGAGGCAGAGCCGAAGGTCGAACGCGGGCCCGGCCAGGAAGCGCCAGCGGACTCCTCCGGGAAGCGGAACCGTAATCGCCAAGGGAAGGCCGACGAGCGCCGAGACGACGCGCGTGGAACGATACTCAAGCGCGTAGGGAACGGGGCGGCCCAACAAGTCGGAAAACCCGTAAACCGCGGAATAGAGGTCGATCGAAGGCTCGGCGTCCAGGCGCCATACGAGCGGGATGGCGAGGGCGGCGCCGGGAAGGGGCAGGATGGGAGCGGGATCGCCCTCCAGGCCGTTGTCCTCGAGTATCGCGATCAGGCCGCCCCTGAACGCCCAGGTCGGCGGGGCGGCGGCCGCATTACCCGCCGGCAGCAAGGCGGCGGCCGCGATGAACGCAACCATGGCAATTTCGATCCTTCGGAGTCTGGCCATAGCTCCAAGTATAGCACGCATCACTCGGCTTCCTCGGCTGCCATCGCCGCATCCACGAAGAACTGGGCATCAACGAGGGTAAAACCCGCCGCGCCGACCGCCCAGCCGCTCTGCTCCTCCCAGGCCGCCGCCAGGATTCCGCGCGTATACGCCAGGCCTGAATACGCGAATCCTGCGGGCAGTTCCGGGAGCCGGGACCTGAGCAGGGGACCGTCGCTGCCGATGGCGGCGACCAGGGTGCCGTCGCCCAGGCAGAGGAAGGCGCGCGCGCCGTCGGAACAGGCCCAGGCCCGCGTCACTGGATCGGCGCCGCCTCCTGCCGAAAGCAGGTAAGGAATGGCGCCCGCTTGTCCCGGAGCGATGGCGAGGACAACGCCGGAAAGGCCGGACAGCATGAGGGATGCGGCCGCGCGCAACGCCCGGGCTAGCACGTAATCCGCCGAGGCCGCGGCGCGCGGCGTCAGGGAAGACTGGAAGGCGGCCGAACCGGAGACCTCGGCCGCGGCATGCAGGATCGGAGCGCTCGCGTAGGCGACGTCCCCGTTTCCGCGGCCGCTTCCGCGGCCGCTTCCGCCCGCGCGCGCTGCCCGCGCGTACCACCGTCCGTCGCTTCCCCGCTCCAGAGCCTCCACGTCCCAACCGGCGGCCGCGTCGAAGCCGCCGAGGGCTTCGAGGGCGGCGCCGACGGGCCGCGCCGCGCCGTCCTCCAGACGGAACAGGCGGGGGTCGGGCGCGGGGACCTGCGGCTCCTCGAAAAATCTGTCGCGATGCAGCAACACTACGGGCGTCGTGCCGTCCAGAAAAATCGAGCCGATGGAATACGGATCGAAACGCTCCCGGTCGAATACGCCGTACACCGCCGCCGTCCCGTCCTTCCGCGCGACGATCGCGAGGAATCCGTCGCGGTTGGCGCCGCCTACTATCAACCCGTCCCTCACGACGAAGCCGACCAGGCGTCGGGCAAGAGGCCAAGGTTCGAAGGGCGTGAGTGACGAAAGCGCGGGTCCGCCGACAGGGGTTATGCCCGAATCGTCCAAGGAAAACCAGCGGGCGCCATCCCGCGCCTGGACGACCGCGACGGGATGGATCGATTCAGTCGCGGCGCTCCCGGCCTGCGCTCGTTCGGTCGCGGAATCCGCGCGCGTGACCGTCCTGCGCGCGCAGGCGGGGAAAAGAGCGGCGGTTGAAAGGACCAGAGCCGCGGCAAGGTTGCGTGCGGCTCGCGAGCGTTCGGACATGCGGATCACCTCGGGAATGTAACCGACCGGAGTCTACCGGAAGGTCCCGCCGGCGGCAAGGGGAACCAGGCTACGAAACCGCGACCTGAGCGCAGGATTCCTCCGGCGCTCAGGTACGCGTCATCCGCGCCGGTCCATTCAAGGACGATCGTTTCGCCCTCTTTCCACGACGGAGCTGAACGGAACGGAGACGATGTCGCCCAGGGGCCCGGCCCCGGTACCGTGAATTCCGCGGGCGCCGGAGGCAGGTCCTCGGATCGGGGAACGAGGCGCCGGGAATCGAAACCGGAAGCGCGCGTCTTCGATGCGATGCCCGTCCAGTCCGCGCTCCAAGGATCGGCGCGGAAGTCGTCCGGGACCGCATCCGACCGGATGAGCTCGGCGAAACGGGGCCAGTCGAAATATTCAGGCGCTGTTCGCCCTTGCCCCCCGGCGGCGGCGAGCTCGACGAAGAAGGATGCGCAGACCCCGCCCGGAGCGTCCAGGCGGAGACGGCCGTTGTCCAATCCGTACGGGCAGACCGCGCCGTACGGCCGCGCGTGGCCGATACCGATGCCGTAATCGGGCCAATATGGCCAGGCGAGGACAGGTCTGGCGCCCTCCTGCTCCGCCTCGATCATCAACCTTCCCCGTACGCCGTCCCTGCGCTGCGCCGCGCCCTCCGGATCGAACCAGTGGACGCTCCAAACCGGTTCCCCCAGGGAAGCCGACCAGGCCTCGCTAGCGGGCGCGATGATCAGTTCCGCGCGCGGCGCGGCGGGCGGGAAAGAACAGGCGGCCGAGAGCAGCGCCCAGGCGGCCGAAGGAATATACTTGGCATGATTCATGACCTTGATACGCCACCGCGGCGCGCCGCGCTTGTCGGCGGACGCGATTTGTTTCATACTTAGCCAATCATGGACGACACGCTCACCTTCCAAAGCAAGCTCGGAGAAGCCCTGGAAAAGAGGCGCGAGTGGATCGACCGGGAACGGATGTCCCAGTTGAAGGACGAATTCCGCGTCTTCCAGTCTTCATTCACGGGGCTGTACAAGGTCCTGCTCAAGAAGGGAATCCTCCACGAAGACCCGTACAAGCACGAAGAAAAGATCGGGGAGATCCAGACTCCGCCCGAGAGTCCCTTCGTGGAAAGCGAGAAGATCGAGCAGATGAGCATCCGGCTTTCCAAATTCGAAAGCCAGCTGGACTTCCTGGTCAATTATTACCAATTCAGCGTCGATTTCCTGTCCATGGAGCGCATCAAGCGGATCGTGGGCCTCACCAAATATTTCGCGTGGACCCAGCTGAATTCCTCTTCCCAGAACACCAATACGAGAGCCCTTTCCGACCTGATCGGCCTCGTGAAGGGGGGAAACGATCCCCTATCCATCGGCCTCGTCGCCGATGCGTTGCAGCATCTTGAGAAATCCACCAAGGACACCCTCCTTCTGCTCAAGGAAATCGCCGATTTCCATCGCGAGAACTACAAGAGCGAACTCCGATACCGGGTCATGGGTTCCCTGAAATTTGATCCGTCCACGGTAATCGCCCGGAAAGACGAAACCCTCAGGCAGGTGAAGCGGAAATTCGTGGAAGCCATGGCGGATCGCCCCTTTTACCCCGAGCTCATCGAGGAAACGCTGCGGGAAGACTATTCGGGAGAGGGCGAAAAACTCAGGGACGAGGTGCTCAAAAAGCTGGCGGTGGTCGAAGACAAACCGAAACAGCAGAAGCGCGAAATTTCATTCAAGGCCATCCTGATGGAAGCGCTCCGCATCCTCGCCGCCCTCAATTTCACGCTGGACGACGCGCAGCGGAAACTCCAGGAGAACAGCGATACCCTGGAAAGCGCCAAGAACGGGTTCTGGGACAAACTCGGCAGGCTTGTCAGGCAGATGATGAACAGGCCCCCCGAGGAGATCATCTACGAGGTCGATTTCATGGACTCGGCGACCGGGGTCGAAAAGCCGGGCGAACTCAAGTTCACCGCCTTCATCCAGGGCGTCGAGCGCAAGGCGAAAACCCTCGCGGCGATCAACAACCGTACATCGAGCGGTTACAAACGGCTCGAATCCGCGACCGAAGAACAACTGCAGGAAACCCTGTCCAAGAATATCGAGGAATTGCAGACCATCCACAAGTCGATGTCCGCCCTGGACCTCTTCTTCAAGTCGGAGGCTCCGCGCGAAGAACGCGACAGGATGCGCGGGATCAAGCCGGAGCTCACCGCGATCAAGAACGGAATCGTGAAAGCCAACCAGAAACGCCATGAATACATAGCCCAGAAAGAAGAGCTCGAGCAGATGAAAAGGCTCGGCATCAGAAGCGAGGACGTTTGAAGGGCTTCGGCCTTCTCACCGATCCAGAGGAGACAACACATGATCCTTGCAGCCTCCAATCCGCTACGCGGAATCAGATCGCTCTCCGCTCTCGCCCCGGCCGCGCTCGCCGCCTGCCTGATAGTCTCCTGCGCCGGTCTCCCCGCGGAGAACGACGCCCCCGCGCCGGAGGGAAATGCGACGGAGGGAACCGCCCCGCAGCTCATCGAGCCGCAGATGCGGACCAGACCCGAGATCACGGACCGGAACGACATCACCGTGATTTTCTCCGATTCCGCCCTCGAGTTGGATCCCCGCAAATCTTTCACCGCCGACGAAGCGCAGATCTACACGGCGCTGTACGAAGGCCTGTTCTCCTACAATCCCCTAACCCTTGAACCCCTTCCGGCCGTCGCCGAATCGTGGAAACTCTCCGATGACAAGCGGACCTGGACCTTCGCGCTCAGGGCTTCCGCCCGATGGTGGAACGGCGACCGGGTGGGCGCGAAGGATTTCCGCGATGCCTGGATTTCCCTCATGGATCCGGCGAAACAGGCTCCCTATTCATCCCTCTTCGATCTCATCGCGGGAGCCAAGGACTACCGTCTCGGAAAGAACGCCGACGCCGGGTCCGTAGGCGTGAAGGCGATCGACGAACGCACGCTGGAAGTGACCCTCGCCGAACCGGCCTCCTTCTTCCCCTCGGTCCTCTGCCATCATTCCTTCGCTCCCGTCCATCCTTCCATGTTGGCCGTACTTGATTGGTCGGCGCAGCCGCCTATTTCCAACGGTCCTTATTATCTGGCCGAGAGGACCGACGAACACCTGCGGCTCGTGAAGAACGCCTTCTACTGGGACGCCGACCGGATATCCGTGGAACGCCTGACCATCCGCTTCGTCGGCGACGGCGCTGAAGCCTCCCATCTCTGGAACTCGGGTAACGCCCAGTGGCTGGCCGGGAACATCGACCTGGACGCATTGAGCGACCGCAGCGGCGTCTCGGTGAACGCGATGTTCGCGACCCATTATTACTACATCCGCAGTTCCCATGCGCCCTGGAACGACCGCCGCATCAGGCGCGCCTTGACCATCGTCCTCCCCTGGGACGAGATCCGGGAAGGGCACATGTTACCCGCCCCCACGCTGATATTCCCCATCCCCGGCTATCCGGCGCTGGAGGGGATCAAGCAAGGCGAATTCGCCGAAGAAGCCCGCGGACTCCTGGCCGAGGCGGGCTACGAAGGCGGGAAGGGCCTCGAAGCGCTGACGCTCCGCATTACGCCGTCGGAAGACTCGGATCGGATCGCCGCGATCATGAAGCGCGTCTGGGAGAAGGAACTCGACATTTCGGTTCGCGTGGATATCGTCCCCTTCGATGCTTACTACGCCTCGCTCAAGAAGGACGACTACGTCGTCGGCTCCTCCACCTGGATCGGCGACTTCGCGGATCCCTATACGTTCCTGCAGATGTGGCTGGCCGATTCCAATCTGAACGACGCGCGCTACAACGATCCCGAGTATGAGGAAATCGTCGCGCGGTCGATGGCGCAGGAAGGAGCGGAACGGTGGAAGACCCTGTCGGAAGCGGAAAAGCTCTTGCTGGAAGGCGGTACCGTACTGCCGATCTCGTATACCCCCGCGCTGAACGTAATCGATACCGCCGAGATCGAAGGCTGGTTTCCGAATCCCCTGGACATCCATCCCTTCAAGTACTTTTCCTACGCCGCGTTCAGGCCTCTTCCCGGGGTCGCGCTGGCGCCTTCGCGCTAGCGTAACGGATCGCGAGGGCATGTACGCGCTCGCGCATCAGGACGCCCGCGGCGAACAGGAAGGCGGCGACCAGGGCCACCGCGATGAACAGGCCGCCTTTCCCGTCCGAGACAGCGGCTCCCATCAGGGAGCTGCCCGCGATGCCCGGCAGCCGGCCTATCAGCGAGATCGCGAGAAAAGGGAAAACTCGAATAGCCGAGAGCCCCGCGACGAAGCAAAGCAGGTCTTTGGGTATGCCGGGAATCACGAACAGAAGGAAAAAGGCGGCAGCCGCACGCGGAGAGGAGAGGATGCTCTCGAAACGCTCCAGGCGCGGCCGGCCGAACAGGACCGCGACGAAGCGCCTTCCGAGCGACCGTGCGACGAGAAAATCCAGCGCCGAACCGATGCCGATACCGAGCAGGCTCAGGGCGGTCCCGCGCGCGACGCCGAAGAGGTAGCCGCCGGCGATCTGCGCGATTTCGCCGGGCAGGAAGAAGACGACGACCTGGAGCGCCTGGAAAAGGACGAACACGAAGGGCCCCCAGGGTCCCGTGGAGGCGACGGCCTGGACGAGACGTTCGGAAGAACCGAACGCGGTGAAAAAGGAGCCCACGGCATCCGCGATCATCGGTCGAATCTAGCGCGCAGGCAAAAAACGCGCAAGATGGCGCGGACGGCGGTCGTCTCCCGGCCGCTACTTGTTGCGCGCTATTCCCATTCGACCCTTTTTCATGCTATGCTTACCGTAATGAGCGAGCAGTCCACAACTTTCCGCGTCGACCAGGAAGTGGTTTATCCCAGCCAAGGCGTGGGGAAGATACTCTCCATGGTCGAAAAGAAATTCAAAGATCGCGCGGTACCCTACTACGTGATTTATCTTGAAGTATCCGACATGACCGTCATGGTCCCTGTCGGCAAGGCTGAGGAGCTCGGGATCCGGGCTATAGTCCCGAAAGCGGAGGCGCTCCGGGCTCTGGAACTCATCTCCGAAGACTACGAGCCCATCCCCTCCGATTGGAAACTGCGCTACCAGATGAACCTCGATCTTCTGAAAAAGGGGAGCGTCATCGATATCGCCACCATCGTGCGCTCGCTGTACCACCGCAGCAAGGTGAAGGAACTCCCGATCCTGGAGCGCAAGCTCTACGACTCCGCCCTGAAGCTGCTCGAGGATGAAGTTTCCTTTTCCCTCGACAAGACCAAGGACGAGGTGGAAGCCCTGATCTTCGCCAGGTTGGAAGCCAAATGAAGACAATTCAAAAGTCAGTGACTTTTGAATTGTCAACCCTGTTAGAAAAGCAGTATTTCTGCTGAGCCCATGAAGCGTATCGGTTCTGAGATAATTTGCAGAAATACTGCACGAACCTCCCCGAAAGCAACCGGCTTTCGGGGGAGGTTCGAATGATCGCGGCGGTCGTCACGGCCGCCGGTTCTTCCGTCCGCATGGGCGGCCTCAAGAAAGAATACCGCCCCTTGGAAGAAGGCCTGCTCGACGATGAGGGCAGGCCTTTTTCCGTCCTCGCCTCCGCCGTCGAACCCTTCCTCCGTCACCGGGGAATGGGCGTCGTGGTGCTCTCCGTCCCGCGCGGCGGCGAGGAACGGGCGCGCGAAGCCCTCCCCCGCTCCTTCTTGCGCGAAGGGCAGCCGGTCCCTCTGGTGTTCGTCGAAGGCGGAGCGAGCCGCCGCGCGTCCGTGCATGCGGCCCTACGCGCCCTCGCTCCCTTTTCCCCCGACCTGGTCCTCATCCACGACGGCGCCCGTCCTTGGCTCGACTCCGCGCTCATCGACCGCGTGGCCGAGGCCGCCCGCGCGACGGGAGCCGCCATTCCGGTGCTCCCTCTTGTGGAAACCCCCAAGGAAATCGACGGCGCCGGCACCGTCACCCGTCACCTGCGCAGGTCGGAAATAGTCTCCGCGCAGACCCCGCAGGGCTTCGCCTTCCCGGAGATACTCGACGCGCACGAGAGCGCGGCGGTCCGGGAACGCGAGGAAGGGATCGAATACACCGATGACGCCGAGGTTTGGGCTGATTTCGGAGGGACCGTCGCGACCGTCGCCGGTTCTCCCCGCAACCGCAAGATCACCTTTCCGGAGGACCTGTCGTGAGCGGACCGTCCTTCAGGATCGGACTCGGCCGGGATCTGCACCGCCTCGTTCCCGGTCGGCGTTTTCTGCTGGCCGGCGTGGAGATACCTTCGGAATCGGGGGAACTCGGCCATTCGGACGGGGACGTGCTGGCCCATGCGGTCACGGACGCCGTGCTCGGGGCGGCCGGCCTCGCCGACATCGGACAACTCTTTCCGCCATCCGACGCCCAGTGGAAAGACGCCGATTCCATGGTCCTGCTCCGCCGCGCCTTCGGCCTCGTCCGTGAAGCGGGCTGGCGCCTGTCCAACCTGGACTGCGTGGTCGTCTGCGAGAAACCCAAGCTGCTGCCCTGGCGCGACGCGATACGCGCCTCGCTCGCCGCCGCTCTGGACGTCGAAGCCGCCGACGTGTTCGTGAAGGGCAAGACCAACGAAAAGGTCGACGCGATCGGCGAGGGACTCGCCGTGGACGCGACCGCCGTCTGCCTGCTTGAGCGCGCAAAGCCCTGATCGCATGGAAACCGGCCCCGTTCCGAGGACGCTCCCCGACTGGGACGGAATCTTCGGAATCCTTGAATCCTGGCGCGCTGCCCTGCAGGAGCGGGAGGGCGGGTCCGCCGACCCCTCCGTCACCGAACTTGCCCTCGAACGTAGACGCGATCCCTGGTCCGTCCTCGTTTCCACCATCCTGAGCTTGCGGACCAAGGACGCCGTCACGCTGGCCGCCTCGCGCGCCCTGCTCGCCCAAGCGGGCGATCCCGGATCGCTGCTGGAACTAACCGAGGAAAGAGTCGCGGAACTTGCCTATCCGGCCGGATTCTACCGGACCAAGGCGCGGTCGCTACGCGCGATAGCGGCCATCCTGCTTGAAAAATGGGGCGGAGAAGTGCCCGCCGACCTGGAATCCCTGCTCGCCCTTCCGGGCGTAGGACTGAAGACCGCGAACCTGGTGCTCTCGGAAGCGTTCGGCCTGGACGCCATCTGCGTCGACATCCACGTGCACCGCATCTGCAACCGCGCCGGCTGGATCGCCGAGTCCACGCCGGACGGAAGCGAAGCCGCGCTCCGCGCCGCCTTGCCCCGGCCATATTGGAAGAAGATCAACGCCCTGCTCGTGCTCTTCGGCCAGAAGGTCTGCACACCCGCCAGCCCCCGTTGTTCCTCCTGCCCCCTTGCCGGCCACTGCGCGCGGGTCGGAGTTACGCGCAGCCGCTGAGCGCGCTGGACGCGTTGAGTGCGCTGAGCGAACTCAGCGCACTCAGCGGAGAGCGGTCAGCCTTTCGGGGAAATTTCCAGGATCAATTCGACCTCGCCTTTTGACAGCTTGACCGCTCGGGCGATTTCATCGATCGACCAGCCCTGGTGGGCCAGCTTGACCACGGTCTCCCGCACGCCGACGGGGGGAGCTCCGCGGTCCTTGGACTGGCCTTTCTGGCCTTCAGCCTTGAGCAGGGTGCCCATGATCTTTACCTGATCCTGGGCCTGCTTGGACACTTCCTCCAGCCGCGTCTCGGTGCGGGCGAGCCATTCGCGCGCCTTCAGGAGGTTCTCGGCCCGCTCTTCGATGGCGGCGAGTGCCGAATCCAGGTTTCCGAGCTTGGAGGCGACCTCGTCGGCCTTCTCCTTGTCCGCGGAAAGCCTTTCGATCGAAACGCGGACGGAAGCCAATCCGTCGGCATGGCGCTTCAGTTCCTCGTCGAAGCGTTTCGCCTGGGCTTCGGCCTCGCGAAGGGCCTGGAAGTTGCGGTCTATGCCGTCGGCGGTCGCGTCCAGGATCTCGCTCTTCGCTTCGACCCGCTTGTACTTCTCCTCGGCGTCGGCCACCGCGTCCTCAAGACGCCGCAACTGGGCCTGCAGGACCTGCAGGGCGTCGTCGGAGGCGGTGAACTGCGCGAGCTTCTCGTCGACCGACTGGGCGGTCTGCAGCAGGCGTTTGAAGTCCGCTTCCATGAGCTCCACGCGCCGCTTCTCGGACAGGAAGCGCGTCATCTTCGCGTTGACTTCGTCCTCCAGGCGCTTGATCTTGACGAACTGGGCTTCCAGCTCGGCGGCCTCGGAACGGCGCTGGTCCAGACGGTCCAGGTCGGAACCGAGGTCCTCGATACGGCGCCCGAGCTCGGCTTTCAGTTCGTCGGCACGCTCGAATAGCTTGGTCTGGGCGACGAATTCCTTGATGCGCCGGTCGACGTCCTTGACGGACGCGTCGATGGCGCGCGCCTGCTCCTCGGCCCGGCCGAATAGTTCCGCGCGGCGGACATCGGCTTCGTCGCGCGCTTCCTGGATGGCGGAACGCACGGACGCGAGCCTTTCGTCGCTTTCCGTCGCCAGCTCCCGCGAGCGCCTGCGCGCCTCTTCCACGGTGGCGTCGGCTTCCCGCAGCTGCTGCGCGACCTTCGCCTGCCAGGCCTCCATCTCGCGGCGCGAGGAATCCAGGCGCTCGGAGATGTCCGAACGCCGGCTTTCCACGGAATCCGCCAGGGCCTTCAGCGATCCTTCTATCTCGCGCTGGTCCTTCTTCAGCGTCTCGGCGGTCTCCAGCGCGTGTTTGGCGATTTCGGCCTTGGTGGCGGCCGCCGCCGCTGTCCTCGCCTCTTCCAGATCCCGGGCGAGCTGTTCCTTGAACGAAACGAGCGACTGGTCCGCCTGGCTCATCTGGTCGCGGATGCCCTCCTCGAAGGCCCCGGTCTGGGCCTTCAGGCGCTCCAGGTCGGCGGCGGCGCGCTCGGATTGTTCCGACAGCTTGCCGCGCAGCTCTTCCGCATATGCGGACTCCACGCGGGAGCGGCCATCCGCCGACTCGCGGGCGAGCGCCTCCAGCGAATCGTCCAGGCCGCCCTTCCATTCGGCCAGGCGCCGATCGATCTCGTCGCTGCGCTTGGTAAGGTCGGCGAAAAATTCGTCCTCGAAGAGTTTGAGCTTTTCGGACACGTTTTCGTAGGCCCTGGATTTGAGCGCGGCAAGTTCCTTTTCCACGCCCCCCATGTCGGCCTTGAGGGCCTTGGCCGAGGCATCGAAGTTCGCGGCGGCCGCGGCGCGGGAAACCTCCGCTTCCTTCTCGAAGAGGGAAAAATCGTCGCGAACCCGGCTTTCCGTGTCCGCCATGGACCTGCGGAGTTCCGCGTCCATGCGGCCGACATCGTTCGCCAGCGCTTCCAGCCGCTCGAATCGGGCTGCGGCGGCGTTCCGGTAGGATTCCAGCCTGAGCTCGGTCTTTTCCAGGGCGCGCCGTTCGGCCTCCTCCGCGGACTCGGCAAGGCGCGTTCCCGTCTCCGAAAGGAAGGACTCCAGCCGCGAGGAAATATCGGCGGACTTGGTCTCCATGGCCCGCGCCTCCGAATCCAGCCGGGCGCTTTCGGCGATGAGACGGTCGGAGACCGCCATGATGGAAATATCCACGGCCGCGCGTATTTCACCCTGGCGGCGCGAGGCGTCCTCCCCGGCCGAAGCCAGGGCCTCCGCTTCGGCCCGGACTACGGCCTCCTCGAGGGCAGCCGCGCGGCGCTTGAAGTCCCCTTCCAGCCGCGAAAGGTTCGCTTCCAGGGAAGCCGAACGCGCGGCGGAAGCCTGCTCCAGGCGCGCGGACTCCTCCCTGACCGAAACGAGTTCGCCCTTCACCGACTCGGATACCGCGGCGAATTCGGCGCGGGAGGCCTTTCTTGCGGCCTCGGCCTCGGCGAGCGCCGCGGCGGCTTCCCGCTCGAACTGCGCGCGTAAGCCGGCGATGGCGGCGGCGGTTTCCGCGTTGGCCGCGCGCGCGACGACGGCCGCGTTCTCGGCGGCCTCCGCCACGAGCGCTTTCCCTTCCGAACTCAAGGCGGCGCGGACTTCCTTGAGCGCCGCGCGGACCTCGGCGGAATCCTTCTTCCATTCATCGCGTTCGGCCTTCGCCGTCGCGGCCAGTTCCGACGCGTCCTTCTTCCATTCGTCCCTGAAAGAGCGCTTCCGCTCCTCCATCTCCGAGGAATCCTTTTTCCAGTCATCCTTCATGCTCTTGACGAGACCCTGGACTTCAGCCAGGCGGGCTTTGGACGCTTCCTGGAATTGGGCGAGCTTCTCCTCCACGGCGATATGGAACCGATGGGAACGATCGAGGGCCTGCTCCTTGAGCTTGGAGAACGCGACGTCCTCCATCCGGTCGGCTTCCGCGCGCGCATGGGAAAACGCGTCGTCGAACACCGAGCGCAGGGTCGCGGAATCCTTGGCCAGGGAGGCTTCCCGCGCGCGTTCGATTTTCACCACCGCCTCCCGGTGGTCCTCCACGCGGCGTTCGATTGTTTCGGCGGTCGCCTGAAGGTCGGATACGGTCGAACGGGTGGCGACGGTCATCGCCTCGGCGACCCGTTCCAGGGCCTCGGCGTTTTCCCGTTCGAACCGGACCTCCAGATCCCCCAAGGATTTCTCCGTATGGGAAAGCTGATCCTTCGCGTCCTTCACGCGCTTGACGAGTCCGTCCGTGAAAGCGGACTCGTCGCGCAGCCGGTCCAGGTTCTCCTGCGCGCGCGCGGTCATGCGCATCAATTCCTCGAGGGACGAATCGTAGGCATGGATGCGCTCGTCGATTTTCGCGACGGCTTCGTTGCGGGACGCGAGGCTTTCCTCGGTCGCCGTCAGCCGCTTGAGCAGTTCCTTCGCGGCCTGCTGCTGGACGTCCAACTCTATCGCGTAATCCTTTACCGCGGATTCCTTCTGGGCCACGAAGGCCGAGAGGTCGTCCTTCAGGCGATCGCCGTATTTGCGCACCTTGTCCAGCGACCGATTGGCGCGGTCGAGCTGCCGGTACAGAATCAAGGCGACGAGTACGACGCCGAGGGTCAGGAGGTTGCCCGTCGTGAAGATCATGCGTTTTTTTCTCCCCGGAACGCGCTGGGATGTTGTTTCAGGGTAACACGAAACGTCGTAATTGGCGATAGTCGGAAAATATCAGGTCGGCGCCGCTTTTCCGGCGCGGCCGGGAGGAAATGAGGGCGGCGTCCATGCCGACGCCCTTGGCTCCGGCCACGTCGTAGGAAACGCTGTTGCCGACGTACAGGATGCGCTCCGGCCGGGCGCCGAGGACGCGGGAGAGTTCCAGGAAGGGAGCGGGATCGGGCTTCAGCCTGCCCGTACGCTCCGAACAGAGCATCGCGTCCCAGCAATCGGAAAGACCCAGGTATTCGAGCTTCTTTTCGGGAGGAAAATCGGAAAGCATGCCGAGCTTCAGGCCGGCGGACTTGAAGGCATCAAGGGTTTCCCGGACGCCGTCGAAAAGGCGGACGCCCCTGAACAGCGGCTCCCAACCCCGGTATATCAGTGCCTCGGTGCGTTCCTGCACCGAAGTCGGATCGCCGCGGAGTATGTCCGCCATGATCCGCGCCTGGATATCGTAAAAACGGCCCTCTTGGGCTGCGGCGCGGAGCGTATCGCGAGCCTTGCCCATGGCGCGGAGAAGACGATGCTCCTTGATGATGAAGGGGATGAGCCGGACGTACAGCCGGTAGTTGGGATACAGGGTCCCGTCCAGGTCGAAGGCGATCGCGTCGTATTCCGGTTTCACTTGACCTTTATACTATACCGGAAAACAGCCTGTCCATCCGAATCGGCCGGCGAAAAAAGCCACGCGGAAAACACGCCCCTCAGGAATTTCTCAAGATCCTCGCCCAGGGGAGGGTCGAAGCGGATCGTTCCGGGGATCACCGTCCCGCCCGGTTCGATCGTGAAGGTTATAAGCGAAGAGAGTTCGTTGGGCTTGCCCGCGAGCAGGCGGTCCGGCACGCGGATGCGTTTGGAGCTATACAGGGTCCGTTGGGCGCCGGGACCGAAATCGATCGAACCGTCCATGTCCGCGCCCGTCCCGGCGGCGGAAGATGGCTTGGCGCCGGGCACGGTCGTGCCCTGACTTGATCCGGCCGCGGTCGCGCCGGGCGCGCCGGGTGCCGCGGTCGCACCAGGTGCCGCGGTCGCACCAGGTGCCGCGGTCGCCAGCTTCGTGCCCAGCTCGGTCAGTTTGGCGTCGGAAGCCGCCGGTTTCTTCGCTGCCGGAGTCGAGGCGCCCGCGGGCGATCGCGGGGCGCTGGAAGGCTCCGGCGTAGCGGGAGCCGCGGCGGCCGAACGGAGTCCTTCCTCGGACAGCGGGGCGAAGGGCTGGGAGCCGCCCTGGAACGCGGCGGATGGGGAGCGGCGGGCCGGCGCGGGAATGGGCGCCGCGGAGGGATCGACCCTGACGGTGCTGACCGCGGGAGTTTCAGTCCGCGCCGGAGCGGTTTCGGCTACCGCGCGCTCCACGGTAGCGGGGGGCGCGGCGCTCCTGGAAGGAGCGGGCGGCTCGGCCGCGGCGGGCCGCTCGGCGACAGCAACGGGGACCGAAAGAGCGGGAACCGTCGCGGCGGGGGCGGGAGCGCGGTCCGCCTCGGCGATCTCCGCGATGGAGGACGCGGTCTCGCGCGGCGTCTCGGCGGGGAGATCCGCGAGCGCGGGGGGCGGCGCGACGGCGGGCCGCTCAGGCGTTTCCCTCGGTTCCTCCTGGACCGGAAGCGGCTCGAGCTCCACGTACATCGGGTTCATCGAATCCTCGGGAGCGACCGGCCCCTTGTACCGCACGAACGACAACGCGGTCAGGAAAGTCGCCCAGAGGGCAAGCGAAAGCAGGGCGCTTCGCCGCAGACGCCGGCGGTCGGATTCGCGCGTCACGGCCTCAGCGCTCCAGCGTGTGGAGGTTGATGCCGCGGAAGCCGTTCTTCCTCAGCAGGTCGAGCACCTCGATGGTGAGGCCATAAGGAATCTGCCTGTCGGCTTCCAGCGTCACGCTCTTGATCTCGGCCCGCTCCAGGAGGGAGAGCCGGCTGAGCCGTTCATCCAGTTCCGCAAGATCCATCCGGTCCGCGTTGAGGTAGACTTCATCCTTGGAAACGACCGCGACGGCGAGGCGCGTCATGGCGGTGGCTTCGGCGGTCGACGACTCGGGAAGCTTGAGCGTGATCCCCGGAAGGATGGCGAAGGTCGTGGAAACGAGGAAGAAAAGGATGAGCTGGAACACCACGTCGATCATGGGAACCAGATCGACGATCGCGCGCGCTGTCAGGCGCCTTTTAAAGCGCATGCGAGCCCCCCGCTCGGGACTTTTTCTCGGACCCGAGACGGGCGACGATGAGGAGCACGAGGTCTCCGACGGAACTCTCCATTTCGACGATGGTCTTGTTCGACCGTGAGACGAAATAATTGTAGAAGACCGTGGCGGGGATGGAGATGATCAGGCCCGCGGCCGTCGTGATGAGGGCTTCCGCTATCGCGCCCGCAAGGAGCCCGGGATTGCCCATGGCGCCGGTGGCCGCGAGGACTCCGAACGCCCGTATGTTTCCGGTCACGGTTCCGAGGAGGCCGAGCAGGGTTGAAATATTGGCTATCGTGCCGAGCGCGCTGAGGTAGCGTTCCACACGCGGAACCTCGCGGTTCGCCGCGTTCATCACCGCTTCCTTGATATCGGCCTCTTCCAGCTCGCGGTAATCGATGCCCGCGCGGGCCAGGCGCGCGAGGGGCGATTCGCTGGCATCGCAGATCTTCGCCGCATCCTCGTAATCGCCGGCCACCACCGCGGGGCGGAGTTTCAGCATGAGCGAAGAGTCGGATTTGGCGATGGAGCGGTAGAAAAGCAGTCGTTCGATGACGATGACCGTGGCGGCGAGGGCGCACAGGCCGATGGGGATCATGACGGGACCGCCCTTTACAAGCAAATCAAGCATCGATTGTCTCCTTTCGATCAATAAGCGATTCTACAAAGAAATCTGCAATTTCACGCTGGCCTGGAAGCCGTTTTCCAATAGGAGACCGAAACCGGGCCTGCCGTCAGGGCCGGCGAATGCGATCAGGATGTCGCGGAAGTCCGCGATGAGGCGGATCTCCGGCGACAGGCGCACGAAACCGTTGAAGTCCACCTTCGGGGTATCGCTTCCGCCGAGCAGGCTTTCGGCCGAGAAGGTTTCGGAGGAAAGGCCGGCGGAGGCCGCAAGCGCGGCCCCGAAGGCCTCGTCCCGTCCGCGATACTCCGCTTCCAGGGAAAGGCGCTGCGCGTCGCCCGAGACGGGCGGGTCGAACCAGTCGGCCTTCCAGCCGATGCCGATGGAGGCGGAACCTCCGATAAGCCAGCGCAAGGCGAACTCCGATTCGAGGGTCGAATATTCCTCGACCCGGTAGGTGTTGAGTCCGCGGGCGATCTGCGTCGCCCCCGCGGGCAACTCGGGAACGAGCCGGCCCGAGCCCGGAAGGCTCAACGCCCAGGCCGCGCCGACCCGGGCGGTCAGGTCCGGGAAGGGGAAGAGGTCGATCCGCGCGTTCGCGTTCCAGCGGCCGTCGTCCGCCGGTATTCCTCCGACGTCCAGCCAGGGGTCGTCCCTCCACTCTTCGCCGAGGGACCCGTCATCGAAGGCGAGCCCGCCGTCGAGGGCCAGGGAAACGTACGGACCGAGTCCCGCCTCCAGGGAAAGCGCGAATGGAACGAGCAAGGGAGAGGAGGACGACGACACGACGCCGAGCATGGCCCCGAGCGAGAGCAGGCTGGAAACGTCCGCGCGGGAAACGAGGTCCGCAGAGATACGGTGGGTTGCGCGGTCCTCCGGCTCATCGTCCGGGCCCAGGCCCAACAGGCCGAGGAATCGGTAATCGCTTTCCAGGGAAAAATAGAAGATGTCCCGCTCGAACTCCAGCGCGACGCGCGGTGAGAGGATGAGTTCGTTGGTCCCTAGGCTGCCCGCCGGATTTTCGACGGCCAATTCGAGGTCGCGGGAGGCGCTTGCCGCGTCCATCTCGACGCGAAGGTCCAGGGGGCCCAATGGCCGGGTATACGAGCCGAGGACATCAAGGTAACGGTGGGAAACTCCGTAGAAGTCGACGCTTTGGCCCTGCAACCCGTCCGCCTCGTCGGCGAAGGAGGCCGACAAGGACCAAGCCGAACTCCCGGCGAGGGTGCCGCGCACGCGGCCGCTCAGCGCTGTCCTCCGCTCGTAGAAACCCTCTCCCCTCTCCCTGAAGGCGAAGCCGTCCGTCGAGTCATGGGCGAAGGTCATACTGAAGGACGGATCGGCGCCGGGCCGATAAATGGACAAAGCCGCCGACACGCCGTCCCAGAGGCCTGCGCCCACGCTCGCCTCGGTGAAGGTTTCGCCGAGGGCGGCGCGCGCGGAGGTGTCCAGCGTCGCTTCGGTGCGGTATGCGGACTCGGGAATGGAAAGCTGGGCTTCAGGCGGCAGCGGGGGACCGGAAGCGGGAAGCGGCAAAACGGGGGCGGGAGGCAAAGGCGCATCGACGTCGCGCGGCTGGACGCCGCGGACTTCGCTGTCCATGTCGGGAAGGACGACATCGGCGCCGTCCGTCTCGACCGTACCGGGATCGGAAGTCTGGGCGACCGCGGGAAGGGCGGAAGCCATCAGCGCTAAGGCGAGAAAAACTGACGATGATAATCGGCTAGCGCGGCTCATCGGTTGCCCTCCAGAAGTCTCTTCGCCTGGGAAGTCCAGGTCGATTGGGGATAATTCTTGGCGAGCAGCGCGGCGGCCTCGGCGGCCGCCGAAGCGTTCCCCGAGCGCAGGCGGGCCTGGGCCGTCTTGAACAGGCTTTCGGGTACAAGGTCGCTCTTGCCGTCGGCGGCCGCGTTCGCGGCATCCAGGAAGACGACCGCCGCCTTGTCCCAGACGCCCACCGCCGCGTAGTAGTCGCCCTTCAGGAGCAGGGCCTCGGCGGCGGAAGCCGGATCCTGGGCGCGGAGCGCGATCACTTCCTCAAGCAGGGGAAGGCCGGCTTCGCGCTGGGCGGTCTCGGTCAGGTAGAATCGGCCCAAGGCGATCGCCGCCTTGCGGCCGGCGGGGCTGGCCGCTCCGTTTTCCTTGTTCAGGGTGGTCTGGAGGCGGGCGGCTGTTTCCGGGAGGCCGGTCATCAT